>CAMAUX010000049.1 GCA_945861435.1 Chthoniobacter flavus
AACCAAGAACCAAGAACCAACAGACACCCCCAACTTCAGCCATGCCGGAGGCATGAAAGCCAATAGCCGGTGGTGGACGCAGTCCGCAACGCGGACGAAGGGAACCACCGGATCCCAGTTCCCCACGCGACGCGCCCCGGCATGGGGCGCGAGAAGGCCGACCATCCGAGGAAACCTTGCCTCTCCCTATCGGCTCCCGCCGCTTGATGCCCGATGCATTGGCGTACCCGTCGTCCCTGAAAGTCAACCACCGCACCCCCACCACCAATCAGCATCACCGATCAGCGCGCAACAATATCCGCGATCCCCTTGTCGCATGAAAGCACTCCGCACCTCCCAAGCTCACCGCCCTTCCCAATCCGATATGCCGTGATCGTGCCCCCCTCGTACGCTGTCACAATCAGATACTCACCGCCGGGCGACAGCGTGAACCCCCAAGGAATCTTGTCGGCCGGCGTGCGCCCCAGCAACCGCACATCCCCGTTCGCCTCGATCCGATACCGCGTGATCCAATCAAACTCGCGCGAATGCCCGCGGATCCCCGCAAAAAGAAACCGACCGCTCGCATCCATCACCAGATCCGATGAGGACACCCCGTCCTTCGGCTCGGAATCCGTCACCGCATCGCACACGTTGCGGAACTTCAGGCGCCCCTCCCTGTCGCTGTCATACACCGACACGCCCAGATGCTGCTCGTTGCTGAAATAAACCACCGGCAGCTTCGGATGATACGCCATGTGCCGCGGACCCGTGCCGGCAGGCGGCACCGCATCCCACGGATCCATCGGCGTGAGACTCCCCGTGCCCGCATCAAACCGATACTGCAGGAGCGCATTGGTCTCCTTCACATAAGGAATATAGACAAAGCGATTGTCCGGCGAAGGCAGCACACAATGCGCGTTCTTCCGCCCCTCATCCCTGCCGGCCACCCATTTCGAGGGAGTCCCGGCCTCATCCAGCGCATACACATCCACCGCGCCGCTGAAGTAATCCGCGCTCAGAAGAAAACGGTTGGCCCGGTCGGTGCTCAGATAAGCGCTCCCGTGCTTGAGCGTAAAAGGCGTGTGACCACTGTAACCCCCTCGCTCGTTCACCCTCACCGCAGCGGCCTGTGCTTCACCGGGTTTCGCACCACTGGGTGCCACATACAAAAGGGGCTTCGTGGGATGCAAAGCAATCGCCCTCAGCTCAAACCCAAAGTCCACCTTGCTCTCCACCGTCAGCTCCAAACCCGCCTCCGACGGCTTCGCCTCTACGACCCATAGCTGCTTGCTCGTCGGACTGGGCGCGTACAGATGAAAAGGCGCCTCAGCACCAGCGAGCGCACCAGTGACAAGAAGAACAGGAAGGAGAACTCCGATCGTTTTCATGATTCGTAAAACTTCCTCCCTCCTCGCAGATCTGCGCCCTCCCGGAAAGCCCACGCTTCACCCCCGGTAAAATCCCCTCATCCGCACACACCCCGCGGTCTCCGGCTCAGCATCCCCAAGCCGCGCCCTTCTGCGCCCCCAATCTTCACCAGCAACTCCATGCTCACTCGCGCCCGCGAAATACCCAGAGCACCCTCTCCCTCCTCCAATCTACGCGCGGCTTTGAGCCCCCGGCTTAGGTGGGTCGTGGAGAAAGGCGGCGAGCTTTTGTTTCCAGAAATCCGGACCGGGGTGGTTGAGGGATGCAGCGTCCATTCGGTGGCGTTTAAGTTTCCAACTGGGGGAGTGAGGTGATGGTGGGGCGTTGGTGGAAGAGAGCGGATGTCCTCGGATGTCAGCCTGCGGTCGGATGGCTTGCGGAAGGGACCATTTTCACAGCGAAAAGACCTCTTAACTGTACGCAACGGCACGTTAGCGCCAAGCATTATGCATATCTATACAGTGGAAGTAGCCACACCGACTAAGGACCGCCCCAAAGCAAAGGGCAGGCCGCGGGATTGATGACTCCGACCGCCGCGCTTAATATGGGTAGAATGAAACCCGCGCCCGCCGTTGAGTTCCCAGAGTTGCACGCATGAACTCCACCGACTTCGATCCACCCACGGGAGTCGCGAACGGTGCGGTGCTCATCTCCGTCGGGGGGTCGCCGGCACCTATCCTCAAGAGCCTGCGGAGCGAACGCGCAGCCCATGTGTGGTATTTCTGCTCGGCCGGCACCCGGGGCGTGGCTGAAGAAATCCATGCGCAGCTCGACTGGCACCCCAAGCCGCGGTTCATCGAGGTGGAACGCTACGAGGAGCTTGGCCCGTGTTATTCGGAGCTCCGTAGCTGGATTCCACAAATCCTCAGGGAAACGCGGGTGGCGGCAGCCGATGTCCGCGTGGATTACACCGGCGGGACGAAGACGATGAGTGCGGCTCTGGTTCTCGCGGCCACAGAACTCTTCAGCCGGTTCAGCTACGTGGGCTCGCTCCAGCGTGAAGGCGATGGGCTCGGAGTGACGGTGGATGGCAAAGAGCACATGCTTTATCAGGCCAATCCGTGGAGCGAACTCGCAGTGCGAGAACTCGAAAGAGCGCGGGATTTCTGGGATGCCCTCAACTTCAGGGCCGCGGAGGAGATGCTGCGGAAGATCGCCCGTCTCTCGGGTCGGAAGCTCCCGGCTGCTCTTGCGGGCGTGGCGCAGGGACTGGCTGCACGGCATCGGCTGGACTTCAAGGATGCGAGTCGGTGTCTGAGCAGCGTGCGTAGGGACTTGGCTCTCCTGCTGGATGCCGCACCAAAGCATCCGCTGCCAGAGGTGGTAAACGCGATGGTTTCGCTTTGCGACAAGTGCGCGCCCGAGAAGGAAGCCGGCCCCGAGCTACTGAGGGAGCTCTTGGACAATGCGCTGCGCACGGCGGGGCAGCACCGCTACGACGATGCGGCGGCGCGGCTCTACCGAGCGATGGAAATGCAGGGTCAGTTGTGGCTCACCGAAGGCACTGACGGGCTTTTTGTGAACGGGCGCTGTGTAGCGGCGCGTGCGTCCGAGATCCCTCCCGCCCTCGCAGCGCTGGAATGCTGCCGGCCGGATGCTGAGGGGGAGGTTAAGCTCAGCCTCGAACAGTGTTTCCGCGCTGTCCATGCGCTGGGCGACGGGCGCGTCACGGCCGTGATGGCCGATCTCGCCGTTGCCGGCCAAGGACGAGGCGCAAGCCGCTGGCGCAACGCCACACGCGAGCGCAACGAGGGCATCCTTGCCCACGGCGTAAAGCCTGTGGATGAGAGGGGCTTTGAGCGAATGAAGCACACCGCCGCCGAATTTCTCGGCTTCGACCTTTCCCATGAGGCTCATCCCCTGCCCCGCCTCGACCTGGCGTGGCTGCAATAATCTCGCACCGAGGAGTCAGAGTGCGGCGATCTCCCCGGCGATCGCGGCAATCATTGGGTCGGTGCGCTTGATGAGATCTTCCCGTTCGTTGGCGGGCAGGAATGCGTGGCTGAAAGCCTGCTTCACGAGGCAGAGCGTTTCCCACCAGGTGAGCCCCGGGTTCATCCGTGCTGCCGCGAGGTATTCATCCGCAAGTGTGGTGCGGGAGATGCCTGGATTATCCGTGCACAGCGTGAGGGGGACGCCAAGCTCCATCAGGGCGCGCAAAGGATAATTGGCGTCCGAACCCGGATAGTCCGGATCGCGATACCCAACCACCTCCCGGTTGCTCGTCGGGCAAAGTTCAAGACAGATCCGCCGATCCCGGAATCTGCGGGCCAGATCCGGCGCTTGAGCAAGCGAGAGGCCGTGGCCGATTCGGTCGGCGTGCAAGTGATAGGCAGATTTCCAAATATTCGCGGCCGGCTGGCCTTCGCCGGCGTGGATGGTGATGGGCAGGCAGACCGAAAACGCTTCGTGAAAAAGCGGCGCGATCACTTCCGGATCCCCCTGCCCTTCGTCTCCCGCAAGGTCGATCCCTGCGATGAAGCTGCCATACCGCTCCCGAGCATCAAGGGCCATACGGATCGTCTCTGTAATGCTCTCTTCCGAACGACGGTCGGCGATGACGATAACCCGAATCAGGGGATCCTGATCCATGCGCCCCTCAATCAGGGCATCGTGAAACTCTGTGAGAAAGTGGGCGTGGTATTTTGCCGGACTGCAACGCACCTCGAGATACGCCAAGCCATCTCGGCGGCAACGGGCCCGGATCGCTTGAGCGCAGGCGCGGGTGGCCACGGGGTGCTGGAGGATCGTCGAACCCACGAGTGATCCCGGGTGCTCATAGGCCTTGAAGCCCCATGGGTGTCGGTCTCGCAGTGCGACCCGCGGCGCAGGATCCTGCCAGAGGACTTTCGCGATTTCCGAGGGAGAATGCTGGGAGAGAAGACAAGCCGCAGCATGAGCCCTCCGTAAACGATCGGGAAACGGCCATCGATCCCCACCCGGAAGTTGCGAGGCGGCCAGCCACGCCTCGGCATCAGCTGAGGCACGTGGGCGGTCCTTGTGGGGAAGTTGTTCCCACATGGCATTCCCAACCGCTACCTGCTCCGCGAGATCGAGCAAACCACCGAGGTGGCAGTGTAATTCTGCCTTGGGAAGCCTCGTGAGCCATTCGCGTGCAGTGGCCGAAACCGGCGTGTTGCGTAATCTATCAATGAGACCCGGGGCCATCCGGTAGAGGCTGCGCCAGTTCTCGTGGTGTTCCTGCCGAGCCACGGACGCGTGGAAATTGACGAGAAGGCTGCCACCATCTCTCTCCCGCTCTTCAAGATCGCGCCAAAGCCAACGATCTCCCGGTGGGCCGATGGTGCCCGGCTCAATAGGATAGCGCTCCGAAACGAAAGCGGGCTCAAGATCCAGCAACTCCCCGCGGGGAGCGCTACCCACCAAGACAGGCTGAGGCAGAAGTTCCGGTGGAAGCGGAGACGCAAAATCATGCGCGTTCAGGACTTCAGACCGCACTCCCGGCGGCAGGATATGCACCATGACCCTGCATCCAAATGCCATGCCCGCCCTCTGCATGTCGGCAGACATGGTCTTGCGTCCCCCTGCAATGCAGAGCACCGCATCGGGCCCAGCCTTGAGAACGACCCGAAGGATGGTTTCCCGTATGAGCTCGATCTCCTCCTGGACCTGACCGTCCGTGGCCCGGGTACGAAACCAGCGCAGCGGAACCGGACGACCGATCCGCGCCCACCAACCCTCCACCTCCCGTTCGCCGGCGGCCCCACCCGTGGTCACGATCCACAGCTCCTCAGGTTCAGTAATGGGGCAGGGCCAATCGACAGGGACCACCCCCAACGCATAAAGCGGGCAGCGGCCGGGCGCCACGAGCGCATACATTTCAGGAATGATCTGCCAGGTGAGGCCGAGGGTCGCGACGAGGATCATGTTGGCAAATAAAACAGGGTAGAGACGGTGCCCTGCGAGAGGGCCACTCTGCGATACTATTAGATAGCAAGACTGTCAGCTCGGAGTTGGCGCGTCTCGAGTTGATCTTCCCATCCGGAGCCATCCGGGGCCTATGCTCTCAAACCTACGAGGACCCAGATACGGGCCAAATCGGTGGATCTGGGAGGATCAGGTTTTGGCGCCTAGGCGCACCGCTTTACACGGCTCTTTGCGGTGGTCCTATCCGCAATCTGGGAACGGCTCGACCTGCTTGGCCTCTTGAAAAGCTATGGGACAGCATCGGGGCGAATACGATTTGTCGGCGCGCTTCATGAAGCCTGGAAACAGCTCTGGCTCTGGGGGATGGCACCTCCGGCAACACATAACACCGCAGCAACAGCGCTGAGCTCATGGGACAGCATCCACCCGGGAAAGAAAATTCCGTTCGCAAAAGCTGCGATTGCCTCCACTCAAATTCCGCCGCCGTCTCACTGTGAAAGCCCCTTCAGAACCCTGGTTCCCCACGCGGTCACCTGCCAGCTCGACGACCTTCAAAACCTCGAGAACCAGCTCGCACGCAAGATCCGCGCTGAACTCTTGAACCTCTTCCCTCAACCATCCGGGAGCTCCTGCCCACTCCCCAACCTCGAGACCACACTCAACCAAATCGGCGCCACTGCCTCCCACGACTCCCACACCGATGCAGCCGATTTTGTGACCTCCGAAATCCCCGAGCAAATCACTGAACAAACCCTCACCCGCATCGCCACCTCCTCAGGGATCCTCGTTCTCGGCGAAACCGCATCCACGTGGACCTTGGGTGTGGGGGTTGCCATCGCCCTTGGTGCTGATTACCTCTGGGACTGGATCACGAAGCCCACCGCCGACATCGCGAGAGAGGTCGGCTTTTGCATTGAAGAACTCGGGAACACTGGCACCGAGGCACTCCAAAGCGAATGCAGCCGCCTTGTCTCCCAGCGCTGCGAGCAGAGGGAAGAAGCCACCCAACGCCTCATCGCCCAACTCACTCCAATCTTGGGTGGCGCCTAAGAAATCACGCGCCTCATCCGTTTGCGCTTCGAGAGCCGCTCCTCCACCCCACCCGCGTGCGCCCCACACCGCTCCCCACACCGCCCCACTCCATGATCCCCGCCCCCTTTGTCGCAACACCCCTGCGTCTCTCGCCAAACCTGCGGCACCCGCAATCTTCTCCACAAAAAACCGGAATTTCCGGCAGTCCGTCCCTTCTTCCTCACAGAACACCGCGCTTCTGAAAATCAAACGCCCGCACACCCTCAATCGCCGCCACTCCACCCTCGCCATGAAAACCCACCTCCACAACGCCCCCTCCACCACCAGCAAGACCACTCACCCGCTCACGCAGGGAATCCTCCTCCTCGTTGCGGTGGTGCTCTGCGTGCTGCCTTTCAAGGCATCGCTTTTCAACACCGCAAACAACACCACCGCAGCCACACCCATCCACAGCCCGGAAACCCCCGCGCGCCCCACGGCCGAGGAGATCCGCCGCCGCATCGACCCCCTCCTCAGTGAAGCCCGCGTCGAGACGAAGGCCATCACCGCTCGCAACGCTCATGCGATCAACGCCCTCATCCAAGGGCACTCCGCTGGTGTCCAAACCTTTGCTGAAGACGTCGTGTCCCCCTCAGGCAAATGGGCGTACATCAAAAGCAAACTCCCCGGCACTTCTGCCGACGGACACGAGAAATTCATTCGCGAGAAATTCGCAAAACACATCTTCTCCGAGGTCGCCCTCAAGGAAGCTGTCTCCCAAGCCGTCTCCCGCCAGATCAAGGAACTCCAGAGCCTCGAAAACGAGCTCGCCATCAAGATGCGCAGCGAACTGGCGGCACTCACCCCCGACTCGGGAGACGCTGCTGTACAGCCCCCCGACTTCGAAGCCGCGCTCAAAGAGATCTGCAACGCCGCCTCATGGGACGCATGCAAAGGCATCGGCAATGTCGTGACCTCCGAGATCGCCGCGCAAATCACCGTGCAGATCCTCACCCGCATGGCCGCCTCTTCGGGCATCCTTGCCATTGGCGGCATCTCTTCCACGTGGAGCCTGGGGGTCGGATTCGTCGTGGCCATCTTTGTCGATTACGTCTTGGGACTCATCGACAACCCCGCTGCCGATATCGCGAAGGCCGTGTCAAAATCACTTGGGGAACTCGCGCGCACCGGCACCGACGCACTCGAAACCGAATGCAGCCGCCTTGCCTCCCAGCGCTGCGAGCAGTGGGAACAGGCCGCCCAACGCCTCATCGCCCAAGCCACTCAGCCAACCCGCAGCGCCAGTCTCGCCTCCGTTCGCAATCCCTAACCCGCTCCTCATCCCGTTCATCCCACCTCCACCCCACAAGGCCATGCGCAAACTCCTCCTCCTCTCACTCACCTGCGCGGCAGCCCTCTCCACCGCTCCCCTCCACGCGGGGGTCCTCTCCACCCTCGGCCGCGAAACGACGGAGACAGCACTCCGCACCGGCGCGCGCATCGTCGGCAAGGAAACCGCAGAACAACTCAGCGAGAACGCCCTGCGCATGGTGCTCCGTCACGGAGAAGAATGCAGGCCCCTGCTCAAACGGGCCGGACCGCTTGGTGAACGCGCCCTCGAACAGGCCGGCGAACAAGCGCCGGACGTCATCCGCCTCTATGCGCGCTGCGGAGAAGAGACCCTCCACATCCTCTCGAAACCCAACAAACTCGCACTCTTCCTCAAGCACGGCGACTCAGCCGCCAGCGCACTCCTGCGCCACCCCGGCATCGCCGAAGACGTCATCACCAAATTCGGACCGCGCTCCGCGGAAGCTCTCATGCGCCTCAGCCAACGCGAGGCGCAGCGACTCGGCATCATGACGGCCGAAGGCTCTCTTGAGCGCATGGGCCGCACCGAGGAAGTCTTCGCGCTGATCACCCGCCTCGGCGATCGCGCCATGGAATTCATCTGGCGCAACAAAGGAGCCCTCGCCGTGGGCTCCACGCTCGCCCTCTTTCTCAGCAAACCGGAAGTCTTCATCGACGGCGTGCAGAAGCTCGTCGTCGAGCCCATGATCAAACCCATCGCAACGCAAGCCGCCGCCGCCACCCCATGGGGTTGGTTGATCTCCGGCGGGCTCTTCCTCCTCTTCCTGCCCACCATCGTGCGCCGCGTGTCCGACGCCCGCAGCAGCGCAGTGCCGCAAACCCCGGCCCCCCACGACACCCCCTCCGCTCCCATTCCCGAGACCGCCACCGTCTGACCCACACGCCACTCCGCGCCTGCCATTCCCAACCAGAACTGTGACCATGAAAAGACTCCTCAGCACCCTCCTCGCATGGGGCCTTGCGCACGCCTCAACCCATGCGAGCCCCATCTTCGGCAGCTGCCGCGGCGGCTCCTGCTCCACCCGCAGTTCCTCCTCCGGCCTCCGATCCGCTTCAGGCCCCGGCATCAACCCGCTCACCGGCCGGCCTTCGGAATTTGCCCAAGTCAAAGAGCGCGCCTCGCTCGCCGCACGCATCCAGGCTGAAAAGGACGCCATCGGATTTTCCCACACGGAGAGGATGCTCCAGCGCCGCAGATAGTCCCCGCGCGGCGACGAAGGATGCATTTCCGCCGCAGCCACGCGCCTTCTTCGAGCGCCTTCTTCGAGAGACTCTTCCTCCCTTTTTGACATTCCCGCCAAAGGACACAGCCCCTCGATGGCCCCTCCATCGCATTCCATTTACAAGTCCGCCACTGCGCCCGAAAAACGGCTCGCCGTCGGCGGCAGATCCCGCTCACTATAAGCGCTCTCGTATTTTCAAAGGGTCTGGCGCCGGTCGGCGTCTGGATTCCTGAGACGGCCAGAAAGTGCATGGCTGCTAATGTCTCTTTATAGCGACTTATCGGTCGCCATGTGTTGGTCGGCTCCGGGGCCAGTGCTCCGGAACCGCAGGTATATTCACAGCGCGTATGTGCGCAACCAAGGCCCGGCCCATGGATTCACCCCGTGAATCACGCAAGCCGGACCGAATACCGCAGTTCAACAACCACCCTTCACACCCACTTTTCATGTCCGACCCCATTCGCAACCCTTTCGAATTCCCCTTCCTCGATGAGAAACATTTCGTCGAGCAAATGAAGGCCTACCACTTCCAGAAGTACCTGGAAAAGTGCCGCCAGATCCCATGCATCCCCTACGAGAAACGCACACCCTTGCACCGCTACGTCGAGAACTGCAGGTATCTCATGCGCAGCAAAACCATGCACCTGCATCCCGTTCGCGAGGTGATCAGCAGCCCCACCCTCGTAGCGCGCGCACGGAAGGAACTCGCGCTCCCTTGGGGCGAGTTAACCACCCGCTTTCTCGCCGTCGCCAGCCATCTCCCCGAACTCATTCACGAACTCGAGGACGCAGCTCTCAAGCAACTGCGGGGATGGCCGCAGTTTTATTTCCCCAACATTCGCGAGCTCTCCTGCCACACCGCAGAACTGGCGGGGCCAGGCCTCCTCTCCGTAAATCTGGAAAATATCCGCGACCTCCATCCCCACGCTCTGAGGCTCATCAGCGTCGATGCCCGTCTGCTCACGCTCGGACTCCCCACCCTCACCCACTCCCACGCACACGCCATTGGCGTTCGTGTAAAGCATCTGATCACACACTCCCTTGCGCCAGGCACCGCGGGAATTCTCACCGACGTCAGCCCCCGCACCTATGAACTGGAAGAATTGCCCTCTCCGGCGGATTGCGTCGCCCTCGCCCACTGCGACTACGCGAGCAAATCCACGGTCATCATCGCCCCAAAATCCTCCGTGTACGATCCCACCCCCCCGAACCCTCTGGAGCTCTTCCGGGACTTCCAAGGAGCACTGCACTTCTACTCCGGCCAACTGACCCCGGACCAAACCGAAGTCTGCAGATCCCTTCGTGCCCACACCCTCTGCCTCGACAACCAATGCTGGCTCGACCCCAACGTCGCCGGCCACCTCGCAGAGTTTCAAGGCAGTGAACTCCACCTCGACACCCACATGTTCGAAGACTCTGCACTCGAAAACCTCCTCCACTTCCAAGGCACCCTCCATATCGGACTGTTTGATAAACTCAGCGACAGGGAGGCCCTCGCCCTCAGCTTCCACGAGCACCCCGTTCACCTCCCCGACGTGAACTCGCTCACCGACCGCCAGCTCAAAGCCCTGTGCGAGCGCCCCGCCCCCGTCTTCCTCCGGAGGGGATGCATCCAGTTCTCCCCCTCGCAGTTGGCATGGCTCGAGAACGCTGGCCAGACCGCCCTCCGCATCGAGCCGAACTACCACGACCCCTACCGGGCACACTCGACCTCTCAGTCCGGCTCGTGAGCTTTTGGAACGTTTGACTCACCCCCTCCTTCTGCTAAAGAGCGGCCCATGACTGCTACCAAGCGATTCCGGGCCGGTGTCCTCTTTGGCGATGAAGTGACCGAACTCCTCAACTACGCCAAGTCCAGCGGGTTTGCCCTCCCCGCCGTCAACTGCATCGGCACCACCTCCGTCAACGCCACGCTGGCCGCCGCGCGCGAGGTCAACTCGCCCACCATGATCCAGTTCTCCAACGGCGGCGCCCAGTTCTTCATCGGCAAGGGCGTCAGCAAGGACGCGCAGTTCGGTCCCATCCAAGGGGGCATCGCCGGCGCCCACTACGTCGACATCGCCGCCAAGGCCTACGGCGTCTCCGTCATCCTCAACACCGATCACTGTGCCAAGAAGCTCCTCCCATGGGTCGACGGCATGCTCGCCGCCAGCGAGGAGCAGTTCGCCAAGACCGGCAAGCCCCTCTACAGCTCCCACATGCTCGATCTCTCCGAGGAACCCCTCCACGAGAACCTCGAGATCTGCGCCAAATACTTCGAGCGCATGACCAAGATGGGCATGACCCTCGAAATCGAACTCGGTGTCACCGGCGGCGAGGAAGACGGCGTCGACAACTCCGGCGTCGAAGAATCCAAGCTCTACACACAGCCCGAGGAAGTCGCCCTCGCCTACACCACGCTGAGCGCCATCAGCCCCAACTTCACCATCGCTGCCGCCTTCGGCAACGTCCACGGCGTCTACAAACCCGGCAACGTGAAGCTCAAGCCCCCCATCCTCAAAAACTCCCAGGATCACATCGCCACAAAACTCGGCACCGGCCCCAACCCCGTGAACTTCGTCTTCCATGGCGGCTCCGGTTCCTCGCGCGAAGAGATCCGCGAGGCCATCAGCTACGGCGCCATCAAGATGAACATCGACACCGACATCCAGTGGGCCTTCTGGGACGGCATCCGCAATTACGAGGCCAAGAACCACGACTATCTCCAGGGCCAGATCGGCAACCCCAAGGGCCCCGACGCACCCAACAAAAAGCAGTACGATCCGCGCGTCTGGCTGGGCGCAGCAGAGGACGCCGCCACCAAGCGCCTCCTCACCTCCTTCGAGGATCTCAACTGCGTGAACCGCAACGCCTGATCCGCAGCGCCTGATCCGCCTCACGGCGCTCCACGGCACCCATAATCCATGCTCCTCTGCAAAGAGGGGCACAGTCTCTGAAACCGGGCTCCATCGCCTTCGCGCGTGGAGCCCGGTTTGTTTTCGCAGCGCCATGCGCCTCCATTGCGCGCCTCCATTGCGCGCCTCCATTGCGCGCCTCCATTGCTTCGCGACTGAAGCGCCTCACTCCACGCGCACCGCACCGTCCCCCATGCAGCCAACCCTGCCAACCCACTATGTCGTCTGCACCGTCCGCATCGTCCGCTCCAGCCTCCGTGGTCGCCGCTACACCAGCACCGAGCGCACCGCCGCGTGGACCGTGTCCCACGGCACGTCCTCCCGCTGCTGCCACTGACCAATCCCCGTCGGCAGCACGAACACGTTCCGCCCTTCGCGGAATTTCTTGTCCAGTTGCATGGTCCGCTCGATCCGCTCAAACAACCCCGGCGCATCCCGGTGACTGAGCGGCAGCCCTGCTCGCTCCAGCAAGCTCTGCAGGCGCGGCGCAAAATCCCGCGGCACCATCCCCAGCGCAGCCGCGAGCCGTGTCGCCGCCATCATTCCCACCGCAATCGCCTCCCCGTGCGTGAGCGCGTAATCGGCCGAAAGCTCCAGCGCATGGCCCACCGTGTGCCCGAAGTTGAGCACGTTGCGGATCCCCTTCTTGTCGAATTCATCCTGCGCCACCACCGCCGCTTTCAAACGCACACACTGTGCCGCAATGTCGATGAGCGCCGCGGGCTCACGCGCCAGCAACCGATCCAGATTGCGCGCCCCGTCGCCCTCCAGTTGTTCAAAAAGCGCGCGACTGCACACCGCCCCGTACTTGATCACCTCCGAGATCCCGCTGCGCAGCTCCCGATCGCTCAGCGTCCGCAGCAGCCCGAGGTCGCACACCACAAGCCGCGGCTGATTGAAGATGCCCATGATGTTCTTCACCCCGCCGAAATTCACCGCCACCTTGCCTCCCACGCTCGAGTCGACCGCTGCCAGAAGCGTTGTTGGAATCTGCACAAAAGGCACGCCGCGCCGGAACACACCGGCCGCGAATCCGCCCAGATCGCCCACCACACCACCGCCGAGCAGGAAGACGAGAGGCACCGCGCCCGCATCGGGAAACGCCTCGAGCATCGCCGAACAAACCTTGGTGAACTCCTCCCAATTCTTGGCCTCCTCAGTATTGGGAAGCTCGTGCCTCACCACACGCGTGAAGCCTGCACCGCGCAGCACCGCTTCCAACCGCTCAAAGTACAGCGCACCCACCTGCGCATTGGTGAGCACGAACGCATTCGTCTGCGTCATCCCCTGCTCGCGCAACAACGGCCCAAGCCCCTCCAGCAGTCCATCCCCCAACAACACGGGATAGCTGCGGGGACCAAGTTCAACCTTCACGCGGACGGCACTAGAGGAGGTGGGGTTCATGAAATGAGCCCTCCATCCTCCCGCACCCACGCGCTCGGGGCAACCCGCAATCCTCAAATCAGGACTCCACCCGATCGCAGACTTGCACGTCGCCCGCAAGCCCTCCACATAAGACACCCGGCATGGAAACTCTATCCGCTGACTCCCAAACGCCGGATTATCTCGGCCTCGGATTCACCAAGATCGATGCGGACCTGGCCTTCCTCATGGAGTGCCTTGGCGACGTGCTCGACGCACTCGGCCGCAGCGACCTCGCCAGCCATCTCCCGTGGTCCGGTCAGCCAAGCGCCACGCCCGTTGACCAGCTCCCCGAGCACCTCGGCCTCGTCTACGCCATCGCTTTCCAACTCCTCAACATGGTCGAGGAAAACGCCGCCTCCACCATGCGCGCACTCCGCGAGGAACACGAGGGCCTCACCGAAGAACGCGGCCTCTGGGGCGACAAACTCGACCAGCTTCGCTCCGCCGGCTTCTCCGCAAAATCCATCCTCGAAGCCCTCTCGGCCGTCGAGGTCGAGCCCGTCCTCACCGCCCATCCCACCGAAGCCAAGCGCCTCGCCGTCCTCGACCAACACCGCGCCCTCTACGCGCTGCTCATCTCCCGCAACCACTCCCAACACACCCCCACCCAGACCGCGAACCTTCGCACCCGCATGCGTGCAGGACTCGAGCGCCTCTGGCGCACCGGCGAGATTCTTCTGGAAAAGCCCACCCTCACCGACGAGCGCCGCAACCTCCTCCACTACCTGCGCGAAATCTTCCCAGCCGTCCTCCCGGAAATCGACGAGCGCCTCCGCATGGCATGGAACTCCTCCGGCCTCGACCCCCACCTCCTCGACTCCGCCTCCGCATGGCCGCAGATCCGCTTCGGCACATGGGTGGGCGGCGACCGCGATGGTCATCCCGGCGTCACCGCCGAGGTCACCGCAGAGACCTTGGAGCGCCTGCGCGCAAACGCACTCGTCGTCCTCCACCGCCAGCTCAACACCCTCGCCGAGCGCCTCAGCCTCTCCGAATGGGTGCAGACTCCCCCTCCCTCCCTTCTCGCCGCACAGGCAGGCCTCCTCGCCGCTCTCGGCCCCGCATCCAAGCCCCTCCTCGAAAAGGACCACAACGAACCATGGCGCCGCGTCGTCCGCCTCATGCTCGCACGCCTCCCTGTCGAAGTCGTCCCGGGCCAGCTCGCCCAGATCCTCCAAGGAGATCGGTTCTACAAGTTTCCGCACGAACTCGCCGCCGACCTCGCTGCTCTCACCCAATCCCTCCACGACGTCGGCGCCCGCCGCCTCGTCCACAGCGACGTGGATCCGGTCTCCCGCACCCTCGAAGTGTTCGGCTTCCATCTCGCACGCCTCGACATCCGCCAGAACTCCGCCTTCCACTCCAAGGCCCTCATCCAACTCATGGGCGCCGTCGGCATCGACGCCAGCCAGTGGGAGGAATGGAGCGAAACCGAACGCCTCCGCCTTCTCGAAAAGGAACTTCAGAACGCACGTCCCTTCCTCCACCCAAAAGCCTCCGCAGGTCCGGAAGCAGACGCCGTCCTCGCCTGTTACCGGGTCCTCGAGCACGAGATCGAGACCCACGGCGCCGCGGGCATCGGCTCCCTCATCGTCAGCATGACGCGCCGCCTCAGCGACCTCCTCGTCGTCTACGTCCTCGCACGCGAAGCAGGCCTCGTGTGCCGCCGCGCCGAAGGCCTCGTCTGCCTGCTCCCTGTCGTCCCCCTCTTTGAAACCATCGACGACCTCGAGCGCGGTCCTGAGATCCTCCGTGGCTTCCTCCAAGCCCCGCTCACCAAAGCCAGCCTCGCCCACCACGCCAAGCGTGCAGGCCGCGCGGACCGCCTCGTCCAGCAGGTCATGGTCGGCTACAGCGACAGCAACAAGGACGCCGGCATCCTCGCCAGCCAATGGGCCCTTCAAAAAGCCCAGCACCAACTCGCCGAGGCCGGCCGCGAAATGCACGTCGACATCCGCTTCTTCCACGGACGCGGCGGCACCGTGAGCCGCGGCGCGGGCCCCACCCACCGCTTCCTCGAGGCCCTGCCCACAGGCACGCTCAGCGGCCAGATCCGCCTCACCGAACAGGGCGAAACCATCGCCCAAAAATTCGGCAACAACGTCACAGCCGCCTACAACCTCGAACTCCTGCTCGCGGGCGTCACCGCCACCACCCTGCAGCACAACGCTTCCGACGCACCCGAACCGCACCCGCTCTCCCCCCTTCTCGAAAAGCTCGCGCACTCCAGCCGCACCGCTTACCGCGCACTGCTCGAGACCGAAGGCTTCCTCTCCTTCTACAGACAGGCCACGCCCATCGACGCCCTTGAGCACAGCCGCATCGGCTCGCGCCCGTCGCGCCGCTCCGGCCAGCCCAGCCTCGCGGACCTGCGCGCCATCCCCTGGGTGTTCAGCTGGAACCAGTCCCGCTTCTACCTCCCGGGCTGGTACGGCGCCGGCAGCGCCCTCGGCCAACTCAACGATCAGGAGTGCGAGCAACTCCAGGAAGCCGCCTCCACCTGGCCCTTCCTGCGCTACCTGCTCACCAACATCGAGTCCTCCATCGCAAGCACCGACCGCTCCCTCATGCGCGCTTACACCGACCTCGTCGAGGATCCCGCCCTGCGCGAACGCTTCTGGAATATCATCCTCGCCGAGTGGGAACTCACCCAGCGCATGCTCGAAAAAATCCGCGGCCCCATCGGCCAGCGTCGCCCCCGCATGCTGCGCACCCTCGGCCTGCGCAGTCAGGCGCTCGACATCCTGCACCGTCAGGAAATCCATCTCCTGCGCCAGTGGCGCTCACTCCGGGCCACCGGCCAGGACGCCGAGGCCGACCAGCTCCTGCCGAGCCTCCAGCTCACCATCAACGCCATCGCCAGCGGCCTTCGCACCACAGGCTAGGCGCGCATGCAGAAAGGGGCCGCCTCGGAGCGGCAACGCCTCCGCGCAGCACACGGCAGGAAACAACGCCACCCGAGCGTTGCTCCAGTGCACGCCTGCAAAGGATGCCATGCACACGGCAACACAAGGGCGCCAAGCAGACCGTCCTCGCGTACGAGCACCATTGCCCACGGGGAGTCTCCCAGCTAAACCAGCGCCCATGTCGCTTACCCCCCTTCCCCGCGGAACCGCACTCCGGTCTGCAATCCAGTGCCTGCTTCCTCTCCTCCTCTGCGCCGGGTCTCTCCACGCCGAGGACATCGTGATCTACGGCGGCACCTCCGCCGGCATCACCGCCGCCATCCAAGCCGCCCGCGAGGGCCGCACCGCCGTCCTCATCGAACCCACCAAGTTCCTCGGCGGCCTCACCACAGGCGGCCTCGGCGCCACCGACATCGGCAACAAGCGCGCCATCGGAGGCCTCTCCCGGGAGTTCTACACCGGCATCTTTCACTACTACGCCGAGGATCCGAAGTGGGTCCAACAGACCCGCGAAGCCTACTTCTCCAGACGCCCGCACGGAAACGCCGCCGACGAAGGCACCATGTGGACCTTCGAACCCCACGCCGCATCCGACGTCTACTCCAAGATGCTCAAGGCCGCCGGAGACAAGGTCACGGTCGTCCTCGGCGAACGACTCGATTTGAAAAAGGGCGTCGAAAAGGACGGCACGCGCATCGTCAAAATCCGCATGGAAAGCGGCCGCGAATTCACCGGCAAAGTCTTCATCGACTCCACCTACGAAGGCGATCTCATGGCCATCGCAGGCGTCCGCTACCACGTCGGCCGCGAAGCCAACGCCACCTATGGCGAGACCCTCAATGGCGTGCAGGTCCAGCGCGGTCACTCCCACCAGTTCAAGACTCAGGTCGATCCTTACGTGCGCAAGGGCGACCCCTCCAGCGGCCTGCTTCCCGGCATCGAAAAGGAAATCCCCGGCCCCGACGGCTCCGGCGATCACAAGGTCCAGGCTTACAACTTCCGCATGTGCACCACCGACGTGCCCGAGAACCGGCGCGATTGGGAAAAGCCCGCTCACTACGACGAACGCTGGTACGAACTCGCCCTTCGCAACGTCGAGGCCGGCGAAGACCGCATCTCATGGGCCCCCACACCCATGCCCAACCGCAAAACGGACACGAACAACAACTTCGCCATCAGCACCGACTTCATCGGCCAGAACTGGAACTACGCCGAAGCCGACTACGCCACGCGCGCCAAGATCTGGCAGGCACACGAAGACTGGCAGAAAGGGTTGATGTGGACCTACGCCCATCACCCCCGCGTACCCGAGAAAATGCGCGACGCATTCCAGCGCCTCGGTATGGCCAAGGACGAATTCACCGACAACGGCAACTGGCCCCGCCAGCTCTACGTGCGTGAAGCGCGCCGCATGATCTCCGACTACGTGATGAGCGAGAAGAACTGCCGCCGCACCGAGGTCGTCGAGGATTCCGTGGGCATGGGCGCTTACAACATGGACTCCCACCACATCCAACGCTTCGTCACCAAGGAAGGCTTCGTGCGCAATGAAGGCGACATCCAAGTCGGCAGCAAACCCTACCCGGTCAGCTACCGCAGCATCCGCCCCAAGGCCTCCGAGTGCAGCAACCTCCTCGTCCCCGTCTGCCTCAGCGCCAGCCACATCGCCTACGGCTCCATCCGCATGGAACCCGTCTTCATGGTCCTCGGCCAGTCCGCCGCCACCGCCGCTGGTCTCGCCATCGAGGCCGGCACGTCCGTCCAAGCCATCGACACCGCCACGCTCAAGACACGCCTCCTGAACGCAGGACAGGTGCTCGATCTCACCGGCATCGAAGCCGCGCCCGCAGCCCAAGGAATCCCCAAAAACAAACTCCCCGGTATCGTCGTCGATGACACCGAGGCTGCCCTCAAGGGCTTCGAGACCACCGGCCAGACAACCTCGGGCTTCGTCGGCGATTCCTACCGGCACGATGGCAACGAAAACAAGGGCGCCATGTCCGCCCGCTTCACCCCCTCCCTCCCCAAGGCCGGCAAATACCGCGTCGCCATTTCCTACGGGCCGAACGCCAACCGCGCCACCAACGTCCCCGTCACCATCCACCATGCCAGCGGCGAGACCAAAGTCCTCGTCAACCAAAGGCTCAAACCCAAGGGCCAAGGCGAGGCTCCCTTCCACGATCTCGGCACCTTCGAGTTCCCTGCGGGCAAGGACAGCTGGGTCGAGATCACCAACGCCGGCACCAACGGCCACGTGATCGTCGACGCCGTCCAGTGGCTCCCTGCCGCCCGCTAAGGCCCATCCATCCAATAGATCCGGGCCACACCTCGGATATTCCCTCAACGCCCCGAAGCTTCCGAGTTCCGGCCGGGCCTCATCGGTTTCCTCACCACAGGCCTCAGCAATTCCGGAATCACGAGCACAAGCCCCGGATCGGAAATGTCACCGGGTTTCGCCGCCATGAGTCCGACGCGATGAATCACCGCACCCGGAATCGAAAGACTCCCGTTGCCCGCCTTCACTTCCTTTGTGATGTCCACCGGCTCCGAGCCCGCGAGGTCTTGCGCAAGGATCTGCTTGCCGGTGAGATCGCTGCTCACGGTGATCGTGAGACTGGCGTATTCGCCGAAGATGCCAACGGGACGATCGATCTTTCCCGCAGCAACCGTCACGTCCGCAAGCGGGAGGACCAGCTTGAGCCTGCCGTTTTCGCCAGGGTTGCGCGGGATCGACGAAATGGCGATCTCTCCATCCGGATGCCGTGAACACAGAACGTAGGGCGGCTCTTTTCCATCGGGCATGACCACGGAAGGAAGAGCGAGTCCACCACGCGCGATCCGCGCCGGCGCTGGCTTGCTTTTGAAGTCCGTCAGCGAGGTCTCATCCACGAAGAAAGCATCCCCCTTTGGAAAGGGCTGCGCGATGCGATGCCAGCGCACCGCACGCGTCACCTCGTCCATGCGACTCCCGCAATTGCGGAAGTCGGGACGGATCGTGCCATTGGGCATTTTCTCATTCATTAGCGGATGGCGCATGACCCCGTAGCTGCAGCCCATACCTGCGCCAATGTACACCTCGTCCTCGCAGTTGATGATGCGATGGTCCTTGGCATCCTCTTTCGAGAGGAAAGCCCCGATGCGCCGGATGGTCTCGGGAATGGAGACCGAGATGTTCACGTCATAAGTGCGGTAGAGGTCGCCCACGGGCCCGGCTCCACCTTGCTCGATCCAGATGTCGGGTGCGGCAGCGCGCGTTTCCGGAGTGAGGCGGAACTTCCACAGCGGCTTGCCGGGGATGCCGATCCCCCAGTCCACCTTCCAGTTGCCGATGCCAGCTTCCTGCGACCATTGCAGGCGCTCGATCCAGTAGGCAGCGCTGTCGATGGGCAGCGAGTCCACGTTCGGCCGGGAGTTGCAAATCCACAGCCCGAGGTCGCGCCAGCCCCGCGCCTTCACATCCTTGCTCAGTTTGGCCAAGCGCTCCGCAGGCGTTCCCTTGTAGGAAGGGAACCGCCCGGTATCGACCTCGATGCTGCCACGACGCGTGTCGTTGTGCCCGCCGCCGAGCGGAAAGTCGAAGGCGTCATCGAGCAGGAACGTGAGGTCGCCACGGACGTCAGGATAAAACGCCAGCCAGTTTTGATTCGGGCCGCTGCCAAACAGACTGGCCTCGACCATCATGTCCGCCTGCGCGTTTGCGCCGGAGTAGCTGCAAGCGAACCCCTGCGCGTTCCACGTGCAGAAGTAATCCGGCACAGTACTCGGCGTGTTTGGAACAAGGCTGGGTTCAGCCCCAACCAATGAGGGCGTGAGCGCTAGCAGCGGGCCCAACACCAAGGCGACAGTGAACGCGCGATATCTCATCAGCGTGCTCCAATGATGATTCGTTCCCGAAACGCAGAGGCTCATTGCTCAACGAGCACCACGCGGAACCCAATCTTGTCCTTCTTCGTCGCCACGGGATCCCGCCACCGTTTGGCCGAACGGCACTTCACGGAATCCTCGGCCCACGAACCACCGCGCAGGACCGGATGTCCCGGAGGGTTGATGGGATCGATGACCGCTTCCTTCCGATAACCGTTGATCCCATCCAGACACCATTGGCCAAGATTGCCGTGCATGTCGTCGAGCCCCCAAGCGTTCGCCTTGAACGTTCCCACAGGCGTGGTCGTCTTGCGATTCTCCCCCTTGGCTCCGTTGCCGTAAGGCCGCTCCCCGTCGATGTTCGCCATGCTCGAATCCAAATCGTTGCCGAAATAAAACGGCGTCGTTGTCCCGGCGCGGCACGCGTATTCCCACTGCGCCTCGGTCGGCAGCCGGAACTCGAATTTGGCTACCGCGTACTTCGTGTTCAGTTTTTGGAGGAACTCCTGGCAGTCGTTCCAGCTCACGGTTTCCACCGGAAGCATCGCCCCCTTGAAATGGGAGGGGTTGGCTCCCATCACCGATTCCCACTGGTTCTGCGTCACCAGATGGCGTCCCATCCAGAAGCCTTTGCGGTGAGTCACCTCGTGCTGCGGACCTTCGTTTTTGTCCCGCCCCACCTCGGTTTCCGGACTGCCCATGAGGAAACCTCCAGCCGGAACCCAGACCAAATCCAGCATCACGGTTCCGCCCAAATTCACCGTGGCGGCGTCTCCCGACTTGGCCGAACCAGTGGGCGTCTGCGCCCCTGCGTTGCCAATCATCGCCAGAATCAAAAGCACGCACCTCAGAAACATCTTCACCACTTCGGTCGAGCACCTCGCCAGGATTGAGATGGTGCGTTGCATCGCGGACTCAGGGCACTCCTTCATTGGATGAAAATGAACTGCTTCGTATTCAGCAGCGCATAGACAAGGTCCTCGATCGCACCGCCCGCTTCCACCGCCCGCGCCCTTTCCTGCGCCGTGGGCTTGCGCGCAAGCAGCGCAACGTACACCGCCTCCACCTTGTCCTCCGCCCGCGCCACCGACTGCATGAGCGGCGAGAACGGCGAGAGCAAACCTTTCGCGGAAATCAGATCGCTGTTCATCAACGCCAGCGCCTGCGGGATGGATGCGTTCGGGTTCGCGTTCTCCACGAAGTCGCGATCGCTCTGCCCCATCGTGCGCAGAAAGTGACCGCGCGGTGCGGGACTCTCCAACTCACTGGCGCGCATCCATTCACCACGCGCCTTCTCGCAGTAGGCCACAAATCCTGCGTGGTCCTTCTCGGGATAACCGAGCTTCCCCGCTAGCAACGTGCGATGCTGCCTCTGCGCCTTCTCCAGCACCTCCGTCTGAGCAGCACTCTTGGGCGCCGGTCCATACCCGGGAACATACGTCTTTCGCCATGTCTCGACCGCGAGGACAGCGGGGTTCGTGTTCATCTTGTAGGTCTCGTCGACCACCGCCCTGACACCCGATCCCGCCTTCTTCTCCACAAGATTCGCGACCAGCGGGGTGAGAAAATTGAGCACATAAGCCTCGTGGCGCTCGCGCTCAAGCCCGCCAATCTCGCGGCGCAACTCGATCTCGCGGACCTTGTCCCCGCTGCGCTTCGCCACCACTTCAGCGTCCCTCGCCACCTTCTCCTTTGCCTGAAGTGACTTCTCGCTCGCAAGGCTGGCGTAGCCAAGGTCCACGGTCGCCTTCCCATCGTAGTTCAAATACGCGTCGTAGACCATGTGCGACACCGCAATCCGCCGCTCATCACGCGCCTCGCGCACCAGATCCCGCGCATCCGGCTCATGACTGGCAAGCGCCACAATGCAGTCCCACACCTGCTCCGCCGTCATGCGCCGCAGAGCAGGTCCTTGAAAGTGCCAGCCGCTGCCGCGCGCGAATTCTGCGGAGCAAGCCACCGACTGATAAGCACGCGTGTTCGCGATCACGGCGAGGAAGGCGCGCATGTCGTAATGCAGAGCCACCATCAGCTTCTCGAGGTGGCCCTCCAACTCGGGCACCATGGCCTCCGTGTCGTCCCGCAACTCGTCCAGCGGCTCAATGAGCGCCACACCCAGCATCTTCTTCCAAAGCCGGTTCACCACCACCCGCGTGAATGCAGGATTCTCAGCCGAGGCAACCCACCGCGCGAATGTCTCCGCGCGATCGCCCCCGGTCTCCACCGCGGTCCCATAAATGGCGCGCGGCACCATCACATCCCCCGGCTTGCCGTCGCTCTGGTGGAAGTCGAACGGGAGCTTCAGCACTGCATCCTTCTTGCGATCCAGCGCCACGGGGCTCAGGAGCTGGCCGATGCCATGGCGGATGATGTTGAGAACCTTCCGAAACTCCATGGCATCGAGCCGCTCCTTTTCGCGTGCCGCCGCAGCCTTGCCGCCGTCCTTGGACGCCGCCTTCTCGCGCACGAAATCCTCATGGATCACCTGCTCGCGCGCCTTGAACTCATCGCGCACGCCGCCCAGCGCCTCACTCACCGACTTGTTGCCGTAGGTGTAAGCGGCAAGGTGGTAGAACTCCGTCTGCTTCCACTTGTCGAAGGGGTGGTCGTGGCACTGCGCGCATTCAATGCGTGTGCCAAGGAAGATCCGCGTCGTGATCGCCATGTTATCCAACGGCATCTCCGGATCGCGCCCGTAGTAACCAATCGCCCCGTTCTCCCAGCCGGCACCGCGTGCCGAGAGCATCTCGCGCACGAACTGATCATAGGGCTTGTTCTCCCGAAGGCTCTCCTTGATCCACTTCGCATAGGCCGCCGGCACCACGTTCGCCGTGTTCACGAAATGCGACTTCAAGCGCAGGATGTCCGCCCAGAAATTAGAGAAATTCGAGGCGTAACTCTCCCGCCCAAGCAGTTCCCCAATCAGCGCCGCACGCTTGTCCGCACGCTTGGACTCGAGAAAAATCCGAGCCTCCGTCGGAGTCGGAATGCGGCCGGCGAGATCGAGATAGATCCTGCGCAAGAATGTCTCGTCACTCGCAGGCGCGTTGCCAGCCACCTTCGCCGCCTTCCAATGCGCGGCGAGAATGGAGTCGATCTCGCCTGCAGCCTTCTGCGTCTGCTCGGCGGTGAACGCCGCCCAAGCATCCAAGCCCATGGCCGGGAGACAGAGCAGCGCGAGAAAAACACGGGTGATTTTCATGGTCTCTTCAGGTCAATGACAGCAGTGCATGAAACTCAGGCGAATACCGCTCCGATCGCCTCGCCCTTGTCCGCGAGCTTGAAGGGCCGCCCGCTCGGAGCCTGCACCACCTCCTCCAGCGGCAGCCCCAGCGCACAACCGATGGTGGCGTTGAAATCCGGGATCGTGATCTCGTCATCCTCCACCTCCGCCGCCGTCTTGTCGGTCTTTCCAAACACGAACCCTCCCTTCACACCCCCGCCGAACATCGCGGCCGAAAACGCCTTGGGATAATGGTCGCGCCCCAGCGCCGGATTGATCTTGGGCGAGCGCCCAAACTCGGTCGCCACCACCACCAGCGTGTCCTTCAACATCCCACGCCCGTGCAGGTCGTTCACGAGCGCCGCCAGACCACGATCCAGTTTATCGCAGAGATCCGGCGTCGCGATGAAGTTGCCCGCGTGCGTGTCCCAGCCGTGAAGGCTCACCTCAATGAAGCGCACGCCGCGCTCCACGAGCCGGCGCGCGAGCAGACATCCCTGTCCGAAGGGATCGCGCCCATACTCGTCGCGCAACGCCGGCTTCTCCTGCTCCAGATCGAAGGCCACGATGTCCTGGCTCGCCATCATCCGATATGCGCCGTCGTAAGCGCCCGAATGCGCGGCCACATTGCGCTGCTTGCCAAACACGCGCACGAAGTCCGCGTCCAGATCCCCCGCGAGCTTCATGCGCGCTGTGTGCGCCTCCTTTGCCAGCCCCTTCTGCAGCACGATGTCGCTGAGTCCCTTCTCGGGATTGTTCACAAAGAGCGGCGCAAGTTCAGGCGAAAAGAACCCCGCGCCAGGATGGCGGCTCGCATTGCCCACGTACACCGAGCCCGGCAGCGTCGGATTACCGGGACCGCGGAAATGCTGGAGCCATGCGCCCATCGAGGGATGATTGATCGTGCCCCGGAGCTGATAGCTCGTGTGCATCATGTAGTTCCCCTGCTCATGCGCACCCTGCGTGGAGGTGAGCGAGCGGAATACCGTGCCATGGTGCATCTGCGCGGCCGTGCGCGGCAGATACTCGCCGAGCAGGATGCCGTCCGCGCTCGTCTGGATGGTCTTCGTCGGCCCCATCACATCGCCCTGCTTGGGATCCCATGTGTCCAGATGGCTCATCCCTCCGTCCATGTAGAGATAGATGACACTCTTCGCACTGCCGCCCTTTGCCGCCGCGGCGGCCAGCGCTTCGCGGGAGAGAAAATCCGGCAGCAGCCCGACACCGAGAAGCGCACTGGCGGTGCGTGAAATGAACCTGCGGCGGGTGAGTTCGTCGGAACGGGAGAGCGGGGTTTTCATGAGGGGGATTGTCAAAACGGAAGCGAGCCGTGCGCCTGTTGAACACCGCGCAAGCCACGAAGGGTGCACTCCAATTGCGCGCGCTCCGACTCGGTGAGCGGCCGCCGAACAAGAACAGGGCGAGATTTCATTGTGCCAGTGCAGAGGGAGTTCAATGACAAAACGCAGCGCATCATTCCTTCTCAGCCCCATCGGCGATCACAAGCGAGGCGTCGTCAAAAATCACCGAGCCCGAGTCCAGCAGGTTCGAGTTAAGCATGAGCTGAATCTGCACCTGCCTTGTGCCCGGCGGCGCGAACGCAGCGAACTGCGTCTGCTCGAAATGATCCGGCGTGGATTTCGCATTCACAAAGCGCCGCATGGCAAAGGCGATATCGCGCCCCTCCTCGTTCACGAAAACGATCTTCAACATCGCCACCTGCCGCGTGCGCAGCGAATCGCGCGCAGGCGTCGCCCCCCAGACCGAGGCGATCACCAGCTTCCCGGCGATCTCGCCCGTCATCACCTTCTGCCGGCACTGCGGCCAGGCTGCATAGCCTCCGGCAAAAACACGCACCGCGCCTCCACTGCGCCCGCCACTCGCCACCCCTTCAATGTTGGTGTCCGTTCCGTTCCATGTCTGCTCGCTGAGCCCCTGTTCAAAGCCAGGATCGCGCAGCAGATTCCCGCCTCGCTGCACGGCGGCGTTCACCGCGGGCGATGCCAGCAGCAGTTCGGAAAACTCCTCCCGGGCAAGCGGCTCGATCGCAAGGATGCCGTCGCTGCGCACCTCCACCGCCTCTCCTTTGCGCAGACGACGCGGCTGCCCCCTTCCCAACTGCACCTCACCGCTGAGCACCGCCACAAGCGTGCTGCGGTCCGCACGCGCATCCACGGCAAACTCCGTGCCCAGATCCACCACCACCGTCGCCGCCGTCTCCACGGAAAGCCGCGACTCGGGCGACGGGCATCGGCAGAAAATGCGGCCCTGCTCAACGAACACCCGTTTGCGCTCCGGAAAGCGCACGACTGCCGGCCCCTGCATCAACACCGTTGCCCCGTCCACACAGAGAAACTCCGCCGAACCCGACTCCAGCCGCAACGGGCCGGGCGGCAACTCGCCACTGCGCAGCGCCATCTCCACGTTGGGATCCGCCCACACGGCCTCCTTGGCCGCTGCCAGCGCCACGAAAGGCGGTGAGGTGCGCGAGCTCGGCGTCATCCACCACCACCCGAATGCCAGCACGAGCGCGGCCGCACCGGCGAGCCCGATCCATGCAGGGCGCAAAAGGAAAGCCCAGGCCCGGCGCGGGGCACCCTCCGCTCGCTCGCCCATTGCCGAGGCTCCCAGTGCGGAGTCCACATTCAGATAGCTCAGGAACTCGCGCCTCAGCGCCTTGTCCCCCATCAGCGCCGCCTCCAGTTCACGCGACTCCTCATCCGTGAGTGCGCCGTCCGCATACCGCCCAAAGAGTTCCTCCATCCGCTCCCGCCCCTTCATACCAGACCCTCCCGGGAAAGTTCGCGCCGCGTGCAATCCGCCAGCGCAAGACGGATCCGATGCAGGGTTTTGTAGAGCGACATCGCCGTGCGGCCCAACCGGGTAGCCAGTGCGTCAATGCGGGTGCCCCGCTCATAGGCTGCGGCCACCAGAGCGCGCTGCGATTCCGGCAGCTTCTCCATGCAGCGATGGAGCGCCTCCCGCTCGGCATCGAGCGCATCGGCTGCCTGCTCCGCCTCCAATGCGAGTTGGGTGAGAAGCGCATCACTGAACACGTGCCGATCCCGCGCACGATCGCGTGCAGCCGCCAGCGCCTCAAAGCGTGCGATCCCGAAAGCCCAGCGTCGGAAATCCTCGGGCGACTCGAGTGTATCAAACTTGCGCCACAGGATGGCCGCCACCTCCTGCATCACCTCCCGGGCCTCTTCGCGCTCGCGAACCAGGGCACGCACAAAGCTTCGGAGCGCCTCCTCATGCTCGAGGAAAAGCCGCAGGAAGCGGTCATGCCGCTGCTGTTCATCCGAAGTCATCCCTTTCACTCTCCGCAAGTGCCCGCCATTTGCCGCGTGTTTTCAAAAAAACCGACGGGTGCTGGCGGGAAGCATGTTGTCTGGATCCTCAGCCGCACGTTTCACCAAACCCTCCGCCATCGGAGTCTTAGGGAAAATTACCGGGATCTACGCACGCACTCGCCATTTAACCAAAAGGTGCTTTGCTTGGAGGGGTTTCCCTTTCTCAAACCCGTCGTCTTTCGCAACCCCAATCACCCCTTCCCCGACCGTGCCCTCCCCGAAGAAACTCCTCGTCGTCGACATCGCCGCCTTTGGGTGGAACCTCGTCAAAAATCTGCCGGAATTCCAGCCCGCCACCACGTTCTTCCCCGCGGTGACCAGCGTGTTCCAAGCCTGCTTCCGCACGGCCGCGACACCCGGCGCGCACGGACTCGTCGCCAACGGCCTTTTCTTCCGCGATCTGCGCAAGGTCCTCTTCTGGGAGCAGGCCGCCACCCTCGTCGAAGGCCCCCGCATCTGGGACAAGTTCCGCGCCCGCGGCGGCAAGGTCGGCATGATGTTCTGGCAGCAGAGCATGGGCGAGGCGGTGGATCTCGTCGTCACCCCGGCCCCCATCCACAAACACAGCGGCGGGATGATCCAAGCCTGTTACACACAGCCCGCCGAACTCGAAGAACGGCTCAATGAAGCCGTCGGCCAGCCCTTCAATCTCATGAACTACTGGGGCCCGCTGGCCAACCACAAGTCCAGTGACTGGATCGTGGAAGCCACCTGCGCCGTCCTCGGCATGCGCGACATCGCCCCGGATCTCCTGCTCACCTACATTCCCCACCTGGACTACGACCTCCAGCGCCACGGCCCCCACGGCGAACCCGCCCGCAAATCCCTCGACCTCCTCCTCGGCTACCTCACCCAGATCAAAGCCGCCTGCCGCGAAAACGGCTACGACTGGATCTTCGTCGGCGACTACGCCATCGAACCCGTCCAACGCGGCGCCATCTTCCCCAACCGCGCCTTGCGCGATGCCGGGCTCTTCGAGACCCGCGACATCCGCGCGATGGACTACACCGACTTCTTCACCAGCCGCGCCTTTGCGGTGGTCGATCATCAGATCGCCCACGTCTATTGCAAGGACGCCGCCGCCATCCAAGAGGCCGCAGAAGTCCTGCGCCAGTTACCCGGCGTCTGCGAGGTTCTCGACCGCAAAGCACAAGCCGCCCGCAGCCTTGAACATCCCCGCAGCGGCGACCTCCTGATCGTGGCCGAACCCGGTGCATGGTTCGCCTACCCATGGTTCGAAAAAAACCACGCGCCCGACTACGCCAGCCACGTCGACATCCACAACAAGCCCGGGTACGACCCGTGCGAACTCTTCTTCGGCTGGCCGCCGCCCAGCGTCAGCTTTGACACGCAGAAGATCCACGGCTCCCATGGAAGCGTGGCGCCGGGCTACGAAGTGGCGTGGGCGACCTCCCTCCAACTCCCCTCCACCCCAAAGACCACCATGGATCTCGCCGCTGCCACACAGGCATGGATGGACGCCCGCGCATGAGCCACAGCGCCCCCCACCACAGCGCGGACCGCAGCGGTTTCCCGGCGGGCCCCACCCAGACGGTGCAACAGCAGATCTCCGTGCACTGGGACTTTCCGGTCTCCTTCACCCACCACCTCTTCGCCCCGTCCAATCCGCTCCTCGCTGACACGCTCAACCGCCTCCAGGAGAAGCGATGCCACAGGGCCATGGTGTTCATCGACTCCTTCGTCGCCAAAGCACGCCCCGAACTCGCCGCGCAGGTCACCAAATACTTCCATGCGCACGCGGGCAAAATCGCGCTGGCCTGCGCCCCCCAACTCACCCCGGGTGGCGAGGCCGCAAAGAACGATTTCCGCGTCGTGGAAGGCTTCATGCAACTCCTCCTCGAGAACCGCATGGACCGCCAGTCCTATGTGATCATCGTCGGGGGTGGCGCAGTCATGGACTCCGTCGGCCTCGCCGCTGCCCTCGTCCACCGCGGCCTGCGCCAGGTGCGCGTCCCCACCACCGTGCTCGGACAGAACGATGCAGGCGTGGGCGTGAAAAACGGCGTCAACTTTCTCGGGGGAAAAAACGCCATCGGCACCTTCGCCCCGCCTTTTGCAGTCCTCAACGACTTCCAGTTCCTCCCCAGCCTCAGCCCGCGCGACTGGCTGTGCGGCGTCGCCGAGGCCATCAAGGTCTCCATCATCCGCGACCGCCCATTCTTCGACTGGCTTCTCGAAAACGCCGCGCGCTTTCCGGCCCGCGACTTCGCGGCCATGCAACACCTCGTGCAGCGCTGTGCCGAGATGCACCTCGAGCATATCCGCACCAACGGCGATCCCTTCGAGTACGGCACGGCACGCCCGCTCGACTTCGGCCATTGGTCCGCCCACAAGCTCGAGCTGCTTTCCCATTTCCGCATCTCGCACGGAGAAGCCGTCGCCTGCGGCATCCTGCTCGACTCCATCTACGCCCAGATGCAGGGCTGGATCACCGACAAGGAACTCGCCCTCATCCACTCCAGCCTCCAGCGCAGCGGCTTCCCGCTCTGGATCGAGGAACTCGACGCCCGCGACCCCGCCGGCGAGCGGCTTGTCTTCGGAGGCCTGCGCGATTTCCAAGAACACCTCGGAGGCGAGCTCTGCGTCACCTTCCCCAGTGGCATCGGCGCCCGTCAGGAGGTGCACACGATCGACCTCACCATGATGGATGCGGCCGTCGAGCAACTGCGCCGCCTCACCCACCAGCCATGATCCTGCAGCATCACCCCCCACTGCACCTCACCTACTGCCTCAATATCCACCGGGGCGAAAGCTGGGCGGAGAACTTCGACGCCATCCGGGAAAAGGCGCTCGCCGTCAAAAACGCCATCGCCCCGAACCAGTGGTTCGGACTGGGTCTGCGACTTTCCCAAGCGGCAGCCCAGACCCTGCTGGGAAGCGAGGCCCTCATCGACGAAGCGCGCGCGTTCTTCTCCGAGCACCAGCTCTATCCCTTCACCATCAACGGATTTCCCTACGGCAACTTCCACGGCACCACCGTCAAGGAGTCCGTCTACGCGCCCGACTGGCGCACCGACGAGCGCCGCGAGTACACCCTCCAACTCGCCGACGTGTTCACCCACTTCCTCCCCCCGGAAGTTGACGGCTCCATCAGCACCGTCCCCTGCTCCTTCAAACCGTGGATCACCACCGACGAGGAGAAAGCCGCCATGGCACGCAACCTCGGCACCGTCGCCGCCTACCTCAGCGCCCTCCGCGAGGACACCGGCCAGGAGATCCATCTCGGCCTCGAACCCGAACCGGACTGCTTTCTGGAAACCACCGGGGAAATGATCAGCTTCTTCAAGGACTCCTGCCTGCGCGATGGCGCCCGGGAGGTCCAGCGCATCCTCCAGTGCAACGAGACCCACGCCGAAGACGTCGTGCGCAGACACCTCGGCGTCTGCCTCGACACCTGCCACGCCGCCCTCCAGTACGAGGATGTCCTCGACTCCTACAGCCGTTACCAAGCCGAGGGCGTGCGCATTTCCAAGGTCCAGCTCAGCGCCGCACTCCGCGGCCCCGCCGACCAGGCAACGCGCGAGGCTCTCAAATCCTTCGCCGAACCCGTCTACCTCCACCAGGTCAAGGGCCGCACCACCGCCAACAAGCGCGTGGCATGGTACGACCTACCCGAGGCACTGGGCGAAATGGCGGAGTTCCCCGAACTCGAGGAGGTCCGCGTCCATTTCCATGTCCCGCTCTTCCTCCCGGCCGCAGGCGCATTGGGATCCACCGCCACCGAACTCACCCCGGAATTCTTCCGCGCCCTGCGCGCAGGCGGCTGCTCCCATCTGGAAATCGAGACCTACACCTTCGACGTCCTCCCGCCGGAACTCAATCCGGGCGACGTGGTCCGGAGCATCGCCCGCGAGTACGAGTGGGTGCTTTCCAAGCTGGACTAACGCAGCGCCCTCTACCCGGTGGGGCGGAAAAGACCATCCCTCCCACGCGCGGACGCAAAACAGCCCACAAACGAAACTGTTCCAAGCGGCTAAAGCCGACGGTTGATGCAGCCACCGCCCCCACGCCCCCAGCCCAATTCAGCGTTGACAGCCCGTTACCCGGCGAATGTCATGCACGCGGCTTCGATCCAGCGGCCTCCCTGCAACGTCCCCCACCAGATGCCGGGCTCTCCCCGGGCGGTTCCTGCCTCGTCACATGGCAGACCTCGCTCCCGAGGCTGAGCCAGACTCCAAGGGTCCGAGGCGGTGCGGCTTGAGGATCGGACCATCCCCCCTGAACCACCTGCAAAACCTCGTTTCCCCGTTCACCTAAAAAACCATGAGTAACTCCATCAACCAAACCTCCTCCTCCGGGGAGACTGCACCCAACGCCATGCGCCTGCTCTGGGCCGGATTCATGGCCATCCTCGCAGCCGGCGTCGGCTTCGCCCTGCGCGGCGGCATCTTCGGCGCCTGGGCTTCTGAGTATCACTTCACCGCATCCCAGCTCGGCGAGGTCGGAGGCGCTGGATTCTCCGGCTTCTGCTTCGGGATCATCATCGGCGGCGTCTTGGTGGACAAGTTCGGCTACGGCAAGCTCATCGCCCTGGCACTTCTTGGGCACATCATTTCGGCCGTCGTCACTTTCGGCGCATCCACGCCGGAAAACGCCTACAGCTACCTGAAATGGGGCATGTTTATCTTCGCCTACGCGAACGGCACCCTCGAGGCCGTGGCCAATCCGCTGGTCGCCACCGCGTTCCCTCAAAACCGCACCCACTACCTCAACATCCTTCACGCCTCCTGGCCTCTGGGCATGGTCGTGGGCGCCGGCGCCAGCTACTTGCTGGGATCCGTGCTGAACCTCAGCTGGAAAATGCAGCTCGCCTTCTACCTCGTGCCCACCGTCGCCTACGCGGTGATGTTCATGGGCCAGTCCTTCCCCAAATCGGAAGCAGCACTCAAGGGCGCCAACTTCTCTGAAATGTTCAAGGACGTCGGCCTCCTCGGCGGTGCCGTGGCCTGCTACCTCGTCGCGCTCTTCTTCGGCGGCGCCACCACCGGCTTCGCCATCGGCGGCGTGCTTCTCCTCATCGTCGGCATTATCACCCGATTCTCGTTCGGCTCCCTCCTCCTCTTCGTGCTCTTCATCACCCACGCACTCGTGGGCGCGGTCGAACTCGGCACCGATGGCTGGATCGAAGCCATCACCGGCAACCTCTTCACCGCCGAACAGGGGAAAGCGCTCTTCATCTGGACCTCCGCCATCATGTTCGGCCTCCGCTTCTGCGCTGAGTTCATCGAGAAGAAGATCGGATCCCCGATCGCCCTCCTCGTCACCTCGGCCATTCTCGCCGTCGTCGGCCTGCGCCTCGCATCCGGCATGGACTCCTTCACCATCGCTCTCGCCGCCCTCGGCGTTTACGCTCTCGGCAAGACGTTCTTCTGGCCCACCATGCTCGCCGTCGTCGGCGACCGCTTCCCACGCTCAGGCGCCGTCGCCATGTCCATCATGGGCGGCATCGGAATGCTCTCCGCAGGCCTGATCGGCGGTCCCGGACTCGGCTACGCAAAGGACCGCTTCACCTCGGAAGCCCTCCAGCAGAGCTCCCCGGCAGTCTACGAGGCATCCAAAGCTGAGAAGCCTTCGCAATTCCTCTTCCTTGCCCCCGTCAACGCTGTCGCTGGCGAAAAACTCGAAGCGGCCAAGAAAGCGGGCGATCAGGGCACCGAAGATCAGAAGGCCATCGTCGCTGCCAACCAGAAGGGCGATCGGCAGACGCTGAAAGCAGACTCGTACATCCCGCTCGCAATGGCTGGCATCTACCTGCTGCTCCTCTTCTACTTCAAGTCCATCGGCGGCTATAAAGCCGTCCGCATCGACGAGCCTGCCGACTCCCGCCGCGAACACGCGAGCGTCTAAAAACGCAGCCTCCATCGTTCACTCCAAAGGGACAGGGCTCCGGCCCTGTCCCTTTTTGTTTCCCCCCATTTCTCCGCATCCGCGAATTCGACCACGACGCTTCGGCGTATGCTCCGCACCTGAAAGCCCGGCGATCACCACCCCTTGCATCCCAGCAGGCCCGGCAGTGCCATCAACGCCCCACCTGCTCCACCGCCTGCTCCTCCACCAACGGCCGCACCGGAAGCGCCGGCTTCATCGCAGCCCGCAATTGCGCCGGGGACACCTCACCCTCCCACCGACTGATCACCACCGTGGCCACCCCGTTGCCCACCAGATTCGTCAGCGCCCGGCACTCACTCATGAACCGATCGATCCCGACCAAGAGCGCCATGCTCTCCACAGGAATCGTCCCGACCGCCTGCAACGTGGCCGCCAGCGCGATAAACCCCGCCCCCGTCACCCCGCTCGCCCCCTTTGAAGAAAGCATCGCCACCAGGAGCAGCGCCACCTGCCCCCGGAGATCGAGTGGCGTCCCGGTGGCTTGGGCAAGGAACACCGCCGCCATCGCCATGTAGATGTTCGTCCCGTCCAGGTTGAAACTGTAACCGGTCGGGATCACGAGCCCCACCGTCCCCGGCTTGCACCCCAGCGCCTGCAGCTTGCGCATCATCCCCGGGAGAGCCGTCTCGCTGGAACTGGTGCCCAGCACCAACAGCAATTCCTCGCGCAGATACAAAACGAAGCGCACCACGGAGAATCCGGCCACACGCGCGATCGCTCCCAGCACCCCAAACACAAACACGGCTGCGGTCAGGTAAAAGCCCCCCATCAACAACGCAAGCCGGCTCAAGGACCCGATGCCGTAACTGCCCACCGTGAACGCCATCGCACCAAACGCCCCCACCGGCGCCACCTTCACCACGATCGCGATGATCCCAAAGAAGAACTCTGTCAGCCGCTCGATCCCGCTCAAAAGCACCCGCCCCTTCTCCCCCATTCCCGCAAGCGCAAACGCACTCAACCCCGCGAGCAGCAGCACCTGCAACAGGTCCCCCTTCGCAAAGGCATCCACAAAACTATGCGGAATGATGTTCAGCAAAAACTTCACCGTCCCCTGCTCCTGCGCCTGGCTCACATAGCCCGCCACACGCGCCCCATCCACATGCCCCCCAGTCTCGAACCCCACACCCGGCTTGAGCAAATTGACCACCACCAACCCAAGGATGAGCGCCAGCGTCGACACCACTTCGAAGTACAGCAGCGTCTTCCCCCCCACGCGCCCCAACCGTCGCAAGTCCCCCATCGACGCGATCCCGTGCACCACCGTGCAAAAAATAATCGGCGCGATCCCCATCTTCACAAGACTCACAAACCCGTCCCCCAACGGCTTCAGATCCCTGCCCAAACCCGGCCACATCCACCCCACCGCCACCCCAAGCAGCATCCCAATCATCACCTGCACATAAAGAATCCGATACCACGGGAGGCGTGCCATGGCCGGATTCAACGCTCAGGGCACGCCACGCCGCAACCGCTTTCCTTCACAACCCCGCCTTCCCTCGCCCACCGAAGACAGCCCGCAGCCACAACCGGGAAGCTCACCCCTTTACTCCACCCACCCCCAAGCCTAGCGTGCGCCCCACCCCGCACCGCCCACGATGAACCGCACGGAAGCCTGCATCGCCCTCAACCTTATCCCCCAGCTGGGACCGGTGCGGCTGCGCAAACTTCTGGAGGTGTTCGCCGAACCTGAACGCATCCTCGGAGCACGCGCCTCCCAGCTGAAGACCGTCGAAGGCATCGGCCCCGAACTCGCCGAATCCCTCTCCAAGTGGGAGGACCGGGTGGATCTCGCCGCCGAACTGCGCGCCATCAACGCCTTCGGCGCCCATGTGACCACTCCATGGGCCGATGATTATCCGCGCCACCTCCGCGAAATCTACAACCCCCCGATCGTCCTCCACGTGTGGGGCAACCTGATGGAACGCGACAACCGGGCGGCCGCCGTCGTCGGCTCGCGCAAGTGCAGCCCCTACGGCCTCGAATGCGCCCGCAAACTCTCCTTCCAACTCGCCTACGCCGGGCTCACCGTCGTCAGCGGCCTCGCACGCGGCATCGACACCGCCGCTCATCAGGGCGCCCTCGCCGCCAAGGGACGCACCATCGCCGTGCTCGGTTCCGGTCTCAACGACCTCTACCCGCAGGAAAACCTTGCCCTCGCAGAAAAAATCGCCGCACAGGGCGCAGTCGTCAGCGAGTACCCCATGGCCATGCCTCCGAGCACGGTCAACTTCCCCTACCGCAACCGCATCGTGGCCGGATGGGGACAGGGACTTCTTGTCATCGAAGCCGGCCTCAAAAGCGGCGCGCTCATCACCGCCAACCAAGCCATCGAACACGGCCGCACCGTGTACGCCGTACCCGGCCCCATCGATCGCGCCACCTCCGCCGGCACCAACCAACTCATCCGCCAAGGAGCCCAACTGGTCACCTCCGCCGCTGACCTGCTCGACGACCTCCAAACGCTCCTCCCCCCCGATCCGCCCCACAGACGCCACACCGCTCCCCCCTCCCCAGCGCCATCCACGCCTTCCCCCATCGAGGCATCCGGAGACGAAAAACTCCTCCTCGAAGCACTCTCCACTGGCGAGCTCACCATCGACGAACTGGTCGGAAAAACGGGCCTCGGAGCCTCCCAAGCCAGCGCCACCCTCCTTCAGATGGAGCTCATGCATTTGATCCAAGCACTTCCCGGACAACGATTTAGAACCCGCACAGGACAGGGCTCGTAAAAAAAGCAGTTTGACCAACTCCGAAAAGCTCCCATAGGTTGCGCCCCCGCAAGAGCCGGGCACGCCCCCCGCAGCCCCTGTTTTTCACGCCCGCACAGCTCCCTTCCGCTCATGTCCAAGACCCTTGTCATCGCCGAAAAACCCAGCGTCGCCGGCGACCTCGCAAAGGTCCTCAACGTCAAAAAGCAGGGCGACGTCTTTGAAAACGACCAGTACGTGATCTCCTCCGCGGTGGGGCATCTGCTGGAACTCATCGCCCCGGCCGGCGTCGAAGTCGCCCGTGGCAAGTGGAAGCTCGAGAACCTTCCCGTCCTCCCCATCGAGTTCGATCTCAACCCCATCGAACGCAACGCCCCACGCCTCACCCTCCTCAAGCGCCTCCTCAAGCGCAAGGACGTCACCGACGTCATCAACGCCTGCGACGCCGGCCGCGAGGGCGAACTCATCTTCCGCAACATCCTCAAAGGCACCGGCGTCCACAAACCCGTCAAACGTCTGTGGCTCCAGTCCATGACCCCGGACGCCATCCGCACCGCCTTCACCCGCCTGCGTTCCGACGAGGAGATGCGCCCCCTCGCTGACGCCGCCGTCAGCCGTTCCGAGGCCGACTGGCTCGTGGGCATCAACGCCACGCGCGCCCTCACCGCCCTTAACTCCATCGGAGGCGGCTTCAACAAAACCACCTCCGGTCGCGTCCAGACTCCCACCCTCGCCATCCTCGTCGATCGCGAACAAAAAATCCGCGCCTTCAAGCCGCGCACGTACTTCGAGGTCTTCGCCGACTTCGGCATCCAGTCCGGCGCCTACCGCGGCCGCTGGTTCGACCCTTCATTCAAGAAGGGCGCCGAGGAAGACACCCGCGCCGAACGTATCTGGACCCGCCCTCAGGCCGACGCCATCAAAGCCAAGTGCGAAGGCAAGCCCGGCCGGATCGAGGAGGAAAAGAAGCCCACATCCCAAGCCTCCCCGCTTCTCTACGACCTCACCACCCTGCAGCGCGAAGCCAACTCGCGCTTCGGCTTCCCGGCGCGGATGACACTCCAGATCGCCCAGTCCCTCTACGAGAAGCACAAGGCGCTCACCTATCCCCGGACGGACTCGCGTTACCTGCCCGAGGACCACGTGGCCACCGCCAAGCACGTGCTCGCAAGTTTCGAAGATCCCACCCTCCTCTCGCACGCCCGCAAGGCCCTGGAACGCGGATGGGTCGTCCCCAACAAGCGCATCTTCAATAACGCCAAGGTCAGCGATCACTTTGCCATCGTCCCCACGGGCACCCCGCCGCGCAACCTCTCGGAAACCGAGCAGAAGATCTACGACATGGTGTCGCGGCGCTTCATCGCCGTATTCCATCCCCCGGCACGCTTCGAAGTCACCACCCGCATCACCATCGTCGAGAGCGAACACTTCAAGACCGATGGCAAAATCGTCGTCGATCCCGGCTGGCTCGCAGTCTACGGACGCCAGACCGATGGCGACGGCGACTCCGACAAGGTGATCGTCCCGTTCGTCCCTCCGGAAATGGCCCGCACCGAGGCCATCGAGATCAAGGAGAGCGAAACCAAGCCACCGCCACGTTTCAACGAAGCCACCCTTCTCAGCGCCATGGAAGGCGCCGGCAAGATGGTGGACGACGAAGATCTCCGCGATGCCATGAGCGAACGCGGCCTCGGCACACCCGCCACCCGCGCACAAACCATCGAAGGCCTTCTCACCGAGGGCTACCTCATCCGCGAACAGCGCGAACTCATCGTCACCGCCAAGGGCATCTCCCTCATCACCCTCCTGCGCCACGTCCACGCCGAGACCCTCACCAAGCCAGAACTCACCGGCGAATGGGAATTCAAGCTCAAGCAAATGGAGCGCGGCGAAATCTCCCGGGCCACCTTCATGGAGCAAATCCGCCGCCTCACCACCGACATCGTCGAGAAGGTGAAGGAAAAGGCCGGTGTCGACGTCGACCAATCCCAGTTTCACGACCTTCCCGCCACCTGCCCCAAATGCGGCGGCACACCCTTCAAGGAAACCTTCCGCACCTACGAGTGCGCAAACGCCCAGTGCAAGCTCACCCTCTGGAAGACCATGGCGGGCCGCGAATTCGAACGGGAGGAAGTCCTCAAACTCCTCACTGAGAAAAAGGTCGGCCCCCTTGAAGGCTTCCGCAGCAAACTCGGACGCGCCTTCGCCGCCGCCATCGTCATCGGCGAGGACGGCAAACAGAAGTTCGACTTCGAGAAGGATGACAACGGCGATTCCACCGAAACCTTCACCCCCCTCAACAACGAACCCCTCGGCTCCTGCAAGGTCTGCAATGAGGGACAGGTCTTCGAAACCGCCAACGCATTCGTCTGCGATCGCCACCACAAAAAACAGTGCGCCTTCCGCATGGGCAAACTCATCCTCCAGCGCGAGATCGCACGCCCCCAAGTCGTCAAACTCCTCGCCGAAGGCAAGACCGACCTCCTCAACAAATTCATCTCCAACCGCACCAAACGCGCCTTCTCCGCTCATCTCGTCATCGGCAAGGAAGGCAAGGTCGGCTTCGAATTCGAACCCCGCGAAAAGAAGCCCGCGCGCAAAACTGGCCCACCCAAGCTTTCCACCGCAGCCATCGCCTCAAAGATCGCCAAAGCGCCGCGGGCCCGCCAGTCCCCTCCGGCCCCTGAAGCATCCGATCCCGTCTGATCGCGACGATCTCAGAAGCCCCAGCTCCCAAGGAGCGCCATCCTCGACAAGGCCGCCGCACCCGGCCTAGATTCCGCCCGTTTTGACCACCCCGTCGACACTCGCCATCATCGCCGGCAACGGTGCCTACCCACTCGCCATGGCCCGCTGCGCACGCGCGGCCGGCGTCCCCGCCATCGTCGCCGCCGCTTTCGAAAACGAGACCAGTCGCGAACTCATCCCCCTCGTCGACCAGATCGAATGGATGCGCGTCGGCCAACTCGGTCGCATGCTCAAGTTTCTCAAGAACTCCGGCGCCACCCACGCCGTCATGTCCGGCCAGATCCACCCGAAGAACCTCTTCGACCTGCGTCCCGATCTGAAGGCCCTCGTGCTCCTCGGCAAACTGCGCGCGCGCAACGCAGAATCCATCTTCAGCGCCATCGCAGAAGAGGTCGGCAAACTCGGCGTCACCCTCCTCCCCGCCACCACCTACATGGAGGAGTTCCTCGCCCAACCCGGCCTCATCGGTGGCCCCAAGCTCAGCCGCCGCGAAGAACAGGACGTCGCCTACGGCTTCCACATCGCCAAGGAAACCAGCCGCCTCGACATCGGCCAGACCGTCGTCGTCAAAGCCGGCACCGTCCTCGCCGTCGAAGCCTTCGAGGGCACCAACGCCACCATCCAGCGCGGAGGCGAACTCGGCCGCAAAGACGCCGTCATGGTCAAGGTCTCCAAGCCCCGGCAGGACTTCCGGTTCGACGTCCCCGTCGTCGGCCCCCTCACCCTCGAGGCCGCCCACAAAGCCCGCATCCGCGTCATCGGCGTCGAAGCCGGGTGCACCCTCCTGCTTGAACCCGAACGCCTCCTCGCACTCGCCCGCCAGCACAGCATCTCCCTCTTCGGCCTGAGCCCGGAACCCAACGCCAGCGCCCCTTCCAGCCCATAGCCCACAGCCCACCGCCCATGATCAACCCCATCCGCGCCGGCGTCATCGGCACCGGCAGCATCGGCAAAAACCACGCGCGCATCCTCGCTGAAATCCCCGATTGCAAGTTCACCGCCATCTACGACACCAACCGCGCCACCGCTGAGGAACTCGCCGCACGCTACGGCGCAGTCGCAGCCCCAAGCCTCGAGGAATTCGTCACCTTGGTGGACGCAGCCACGATCGCCACACCCACCCCAAGCCATTACCCGGTGGGCAAACTCCTGCTCGAGGCCGGCAAACACATCCTCGTTGAAAAACCCATCACCGAGAACACCGCCGACGCCCACGCCCTTTCCAAACTCGCGCAGGAACGCGGCCTCGTTCTCCAAGTAGGCCACATCGAACGCTTCAACCCCGCCCTCAGCGCCCTCGAGGCCCGCCTCAAACAACCCCGCTTCATCGAAAGCCACCGCCTCTCCCCCTACCCAAACCGCAGCACCGAGATCGGCGTCGTACTCGATCTCATGATCCACGACCTCGAGATCATCCTCCATCTCGTGCGCTCCCCGCTCGCCTCCGTACACGCCGTCGGCGTCCCCGTCCTCAGCCGCGGCGAAGACATCGCCAACGCCCGCCTCTGCTTCGAAAACGGCTGCGTCGCCAATATCACCGTCAGCCGCATCAGCCCCGAACGCATGCGCAAAATCCGCGTCTTCCAAGACAGCGGCTACCTCTCGCTCGACTACCAAAAGCAGGAAGGCTTCATGTACCGCCTCGCCGATGAGGGCCAGATGGAAACCTCCTTCCTCAAAAAACTCCTCGCCACCAAGGACGAAACCATCGTCAGCGAATTCGCCGGCAAACGCATCGTCCGCGAACCCGTCGAAGTCGTGAAAGGCGAACCACTGCGCAACGAGATCGCCGCCTTTCTCCAGTGTGCACGCGAGGGCTCCCAGCCCAAGGTCTCCGGCCACCAAGCCACCGTGGCTCTCGAACTGGCTCTCGAAATTACCCGCCAGATCGAACAGCGCCAACCCTGAGCTCCAAAGAGACCGCCTCCCCGCGATGAAACTCCACCTCGTTGCAGGAGAAGCCAGCGGCGATGCCCGCGGCGCAGAACTCATGCGCGCACTCCTCGCCCTCCATCCGGACTGCTCCTTCTCCGGCGCCGGTGGCCCCAAAATGCACGCCATCGCAGGTGGCAACTTTCTGGACTGGGCCCACGAAGCCGTCGTCGGCCTCTGGGACGTCCTCAAAAAATACGGCTACTTCAAGCACCAGCTCAGCCGCATGCTGCGCGAAATCGCCGCCCTCAAACCCGACGCCGTCCTCTTCATCGACTACCCGGGCTTCAACCTCCGCCTCGCCAAAGCCCTGCGCGCGCGCCACCCCCACCTCAAACTTCTCTACTACGTCAGCCCACAGGTCTGGGCATGGAACCGCGGACGCATCCCCAAAATGGCGCGCTTCCTCGACCTCATGCTCTGCATCTTCCCCTTCGAACCCCCGCTCTACCAAAGTTCCGGCCTCAAGGCCCTCTTCGTAGGCCACCCCATGCTCGACTCCCTTCCATCACGGGACCAAGCACCCCCACGCGATCCCTCCCTCATCGCCCTCCTCCCCGGCAGCCGCGAAAAGGAAGTGCGCCGCATCTTCCCCGCCATGCTCGAAACCGCGCGCGAAATGCTCCGCCGCTCGCCTCAGCTCCGCTTCGCCACAGCCGCCGCCTCCGAAAAAGTCGCCCACAGCATGCGCGAAATCCTCGCCGAGCAAGGCCTCGACGAATCGTCCTGCCCCATCTCGTCCGCCGGCGCCCACCACCTCATGCAGACCGCACGCGCGGGCATGGTCGCCTCCGGCACCGCCACTCAGGAAGCCGCCTGCCTCGGCCTTCCCATGATCATCGTCTACAAAGTCGCGTGGCTCACATGGGTCGTCGGCAAACGTCTCATCCGCGTCCCCTTCATCGGCATGCCCAACCTGCTCGCTGAAAAAGAAATCGCTCCGGAGTTCCTTCAGAACGCCGCCCAGCCTCAACCCATGGCAGACGCCATGCTCCGCCTCGTCCACGACCAACCCGCATGGGACCTCGCCTCCAGCCAACTCCGTGAGGTCGTCGAAAAACTCGGCAACCCAGGAGCAGGCGCCCGCGCTGCAGAAGCCGTGCTCGCCGAAATCCGCACGCATTAATCCCTGCCACCCACCGGCCACACCACAGCCGATCTATTTGTGGAGGAAACCGCTCACCCTTCCTTTTTAGCCGAAGACCCCATCGCCCATCGCCCATCGCCCATCGCCCATCGCCCATCGCCCATCGCCCATCGCCCATCGCCCATCGCCCATCGCCCATCGCCCATCGCCCATCGCCCATCGCCCATCGCCCATCGCCCATCGCC
>CAMAUX010000050.1 GCA_945861435.1 Chthoniobacter flavus
CCACTGCCGGCACGTTGCGGCTGCGGTTGTTGAAGATCGCGGCGCAGGTCACCGTGAGCGTGCGCCGGGTGCATGTGCGGTTGTGCAGCGCCTTTCCGCTCCAGGCCCTCTTCGCGCAATGCCATGCACGACTGGCCGCGCGAGCTGGCCCCTGACACCCGAGCCCGACCGGCGCAGTCAAAAGTCAGCGAAAGAACGGCCATCATCGATGACCGTGGAACGTCCTGCCCTCGAGGTGGAAGAAAGGCTGCTCCGCGCCTTCCAAATCTGCCAACCGAGCGAGAAAACCCGGTCATCACCGCGCAGCGGCGCCTGATCGCGTCACGCCAAGGCCGCTACCCCACCCAAATCTGAAATTACTGACCCCAAACTCGCATGCCGTGATTTATGCGGGCTAATTGCTTTCATGCCTCCGGCATGCGGACGGTGTTGGAGAGCGGAGCCGCATTGGGGCAGGCGTGCGCCACCGACAGCGGCGCATAAGCGAACCGACTAACCTATTAATCCGGCCATTGAATACCCGCGGTAATGATGCGCCGCACGCAGTGTCCCGATGCCCGGCGAGCGAGGGAAGAAGCTAATGTGCACAGCCAAAGCGCAACCAGATCGACCCGCGCGTTCGCTGGTGTTTTGTGGCCGGATTAATAAGTGCCAGTCTTGCAGTGAGCGAGTCGCAGTCAGTGCCAGTGGCAGTGCTGCCTGTGCTGCCTGTGCTGGGCGTTCGGGGCGTTCGGGGCGGAGGAAGGCCGTTGATCAGTCAGGCCCTGCGTCGTTGGGAGGAGGTGAGCGGTGGGAGGTGGGCGAGGGATGGGGAGGGAGCGGAGTCCATGTGGGCCGCAGCCGCGGAACGCAGGGCCCGCCAGCGTTCGCAGGGATAATCGGCGGCCCATGTGATGTGACGCAGGAGGCTGCGCCATTCGATGAGCGCGCGTTCGATGTCGCCTTGGCGGAGCGCGTCGGTGAGCAGTGCACGGCGAGGGGTCTGATGCTGGACGATCTCGCGGATGGTCTCGGAGGCGCCGGAACCGTAACCGAGCGGCACGCCCATTTCGAGGTAGCCCGGGATGTCGGCGCGATCGTAGATGCGCTGGCAAAGGATGCCTAGGCGGCCGCCCATGGGTGATTGGTCATCGCCCGCGAATCGTTCGCCAGCGCGCAAGTTGGCGAGGTCGAAGAGGAGTTCCTCGATGGGGTAGGCTTGGTCTTCGAGGGCGGCGGCGATGGCGAGTCCTTCGCCGTGATGAAAGAAGCTGAAGAGGATGCCGCGCTTGGTGGGGATGCCGTCGGCATCGATGAGGCCGAGACGGCGCCAGTCGTGGGCTGGGGAGGAAAGGGTGTGGGTGTCTGCGCACCATGGGGCTTCGGTGCAGGAGGCGCAGGCGGCGGGTGTTTCGTTGCGCGTGGGCGGTTCGAGGAGGATGCGGCCTTGGCTGTCCCGCAGGCCGCGGGTGGGGAGGTGGTCGAAGGAGAATCGTGCACGGAGGTGGTCGTCGAACGGGCGGACTTCCTCTACCAGCGGGGCTTCTTTGGGGATGGGGAGGAGAGACGTTGGAAGAGGGTATGGCGGTTGCGGAGGGTGTGAGGATGAAGGCAGAGCTCTCCATGCGCGCAGATAGAGGTCGGGAAGGGGTGCGATGACGAGTTCCTGAAGCTCATCGAGGGTGACGCGCGTTTTTCCAAGAAGTGTGCGCAGCCACGGGGCGAGCTGGAGTGCACCGTCGCGGCGGGTGCCGATGGGGAGTTCGCGTCCGTAACGTCTGCCTCGTGGGGCGTTGAGGCGGCAGAGTGCGCCGTGGCCAAGCGGCCGCATGAAGCGTGAGCTGGCGAGAGCGGGGATCCAGCGTTCGTCCTCGCGAATCCAGAGTTCGGAGAGGGATCCGTTCTCGGATACTCCCGGGTGCGGCTCCCACTGGTCTTGTGAGTTGAGCAGGAGGGTGGTGCCGCGTCTGTGGAAGCGGGCGCGATCGGCGTCGATGCGCAGTGCACAGGGCATGGGGCCGGTGAGGCGTGAGCGTTCGACACCGAGAGGGATGTCGACTGGGGTGAAGAGGCGGCGTTGGAGGTCGAGCGCGGCGGCGAAGGGGTCTGAGCCGGCTTCTGCTGCGCGGCGCATGAGGGCGATGGAGGTGGGCCAGTCGACGGGTTGTGCACGACGCAGTTGGCGCGGGCGCGCATCTGCGAGGCGCGGGGTGGAATGGCCGACGAGAGCGTAGCCGATTTTATCGAGGCCGCGGCGGCCGGCGCGGCCGAACATTTGGAGGAGTTCGTCGGGTTGGACCTGGCGTTCGAAGTTACCGGCTTTGTAGGAGGTGCCGGTGACGATGACTGAGCGCATGGAGAAGTTGATGCCTGCGGCGAGGCCCATGGTGGCGACCACCACGCGGAGTTGGCCGTTTTTTGCGAGGGGTTCGATGAGGCCGGCGCGCTGGGCGTAACTCAGACCACTGTGGTGATAGGCCACACGGGCTTGAAGGAGGCGGGTGAGTTTGGGGCCAGCCACGGCCTGCTGTTCCGGGGTGAGCGCGAGTGGGTCGGCGGGAGGGAGGGCGGCGGCCAGCGAACGTGCGATGTCTTCCGCGGCGTTGCGGCGCGGGGCGAACATGAGAACGGGGCCGAGGCCGGCCTGGAGCGCACCCGCCATGGCGCCTGTCCATGGGTCGCGGGAGCGCAGGAAGTCGCGTTGGGGAAGTCCGCCGATATCAAACTCTTCGAGGGGGACAGGGCGCTGGTGCTGGCTCACGAGCACGGCATCGCGGCCGATGCGGCGCAGCCATTGGACGACGGAATCCGGGTTGGCGACGGAGCCGCTCAGGAGCAAGAGTTGGGTGTTGGGCGGTGCGAGGGCGATGGCGAGTTCGTAGTTCACCCCGCGCACGGGGTCGCCGATCATCTGGTATTCATCGATGACGAGAAGGCGCGGGCCTGCACGGCGCAGGAACCTGTCCTTCTGGGTCTCGAGGGTGGCGACGACGATCTTGGCGTTTGTGGCGATGGCGAGGTCGCCCGTGGAGATGCCGACGTCCCAGCCGCGGTTGCGCCACTCGGCGAGTTTGTCATTGGCTAGGGCGCGGGTGGGGACGGTGAATACGGCCTGAGCGCGGAGTTCGGGATGAAAGAGTTCGAAGACGAAGGTCTTGCCGGCACCGGTGGGTGCGTGGACGACGACGTCTTTTCCGGCACGCAGGGCATGGACGCACTGTTGCTGCCAGAGGTCTGGGAGGGTGAGGTTTTGGAGGAGCGCCTCCATGCTCCCACCTTTGCCCCGGAATCGGGCGCATGGCCAGAGTGGATGAGCTTGAGCTGCAGTCACGCGGGACGGTGAGAGGCGCCTGACGTTTATTGAGGATCGCGAAATAGGGTGACCGCGCCGCGCCCAGAGATTGGGCCTTCCGGGTGTCACCGTAATGTGCGACGCCGAATAAGATAAGCTACGAAGCCACCTCAAGCGATTCTCAGTCGCGGTACGGACGGGAGCGGGTGGGAGCTGCGACGATAGGGGTCGGATGAGGTGTGGATGGGATGCGGATGGATAAAGGAGGGGCATCCTTGGGCATGGAGTGGAATCCGGTTGCGACGAATCTCCGCCCCCGGCGCTGGATTGGCCTGTGACGGGAGGCCATGGATGATGCGGGGGATTTTGAGCGAGCTTAGTCCGAGGGGCGGACCACGGGGACGGCCGGGTGTCAGCGACGATCGTGTCGGTTCATTTGGGCACATCTTGGCTGAATTGGAGGTTCGCTTACGGATGCGGTCATAAAACACCAGCGGCCTCGCCGGCGATTTTACGGTGCTTGGGCAGTAGGCATCCGCTTCATCCCAAGCTCGCCAAGTATGGAGAGGCTGCGTGCACCGCCTGATTTCCGCGAGTGATCAGTGGCCAGATCGATGATAGGGCAACACGCCACGGTCCGGAGCTGTGGCCCAGCCGGATGGCGCTGTACGTTACCCGGGGTCAATAGCCGACCGAAGTGGACCGAAGTAAATCGAAGTAGACCGAAGCCGACCGAAGTGGACCGAAGTGGACCAAAGTGGGCGGCAGTGGGCGGCAGTGGGCGGCAGTGGGCGGCAGTGGGCCGTCGCCTCGCTGTCATCTGAACCTAAACGCGGCGATGAAAACTCGTCGGATCTGATGTGAGATTCTGTGGAAACGGAATTTGCAGCTGAAATCCATCCCGTTTCAGACTTACCCGTTGGGAGAGTCTCTTGGAGCGATCTTCAAAGTCGGTAACGACATGGCTGTTACCCTCAAGTACACAGGCACCCATAGGACTCAGCAGAAGCCTGAACCCGGAGAGTGCCCACTGGCCCACGGAACGCACTGAATGCACGGACCACGCAACAGACTCTCAGCCTCCTCATCCACCCCATTCCTTCCGTGCCGTCCGGATTCCGTGGGCCGTCGATTCACGTTTTTAGGCTGAGGCGGAGTGGCAGTGTTGGCGGACCGCCATTCCGAGCGCCGTGCCTGAAGGACTGTGCCGCGAAGCCAATTGACGACCGTGTGGGCGAAGCGCGCGCTCTCCGACTTTGTGCCGTGCCGGTCTCCATTTCAACCGGGGCAAAGCCACGGATGCGGCTGACTAAAGCCCCGTCAAAAACTTGGCGGATTTTGGGCCAGTTTTTTTGCCGATGGTTGAGGGACACGACGCAGCTGTTGGCTTTGCCCTGCATGGATGGTCGGACGCGGATGTTCTTTTCAGTATGGAGTCGATGAGTCGTCGCGCTGTGGTGCGGCTTGCCTGTGATAGCCCGCCTGCGTCGAACGAGTTTGCGTTCCCTGCCGGCCTGGTGTGGTGGGTGACATGTCGGCCATCTGGTTCGTCTGGCGCATCTGGCGTTGGGGTGCTTGGGGTGCTTGGGGTGCTTGGGGTGCTTGGGGTGCTTGGGGCGTGCGATTTCCTTGTGATGGCCGGAATGCCTTGGCCTTGAGTTGCTCGATGAGTTGGGAGGCCTGCGCCTTGGTGAGTGTTTCGGGTACGGGATCGCCCGTGCGCTCGGCGAGGCTTTGGAGGTAGGAACGCTGGGCGGCTGTCATGGGGGCGCCACCGGTGGCCCATTGCTGCGGGTTCTTAGCCACGGCTGCCGGTGCGGCGCCCGTGCCGGTTTGCTGCGGGCACGGCGGTTGTGGGCGCGACTGTGGGAATGGACGGTTGTGCTGCTGCTGACGGTCCTCGCCGCGGTCTTGAGTGTCTTGATGGGCTGGATGGTTTTGCCCGCGGGCCTGGCCGTTATCGCGTCCGATTTCCTGTCGATGGTCCTGCTGGCTGGGATGCGGCTCGGTGGAGTCGAAGTGATTGTCCATGCCTTTGGAATCGGAGCCCGAGGCTTCGCGAGCCGTTTGGAGAGTGCGAAGTGCGCGTCAGGATTCGAGGTAACGGCGCAGCATTTCCCGCAGTTGGGTGCGTGCGCGGAAGAGGACGCTTTTGACGGCGGGAACCGAGATGCCAAGGATTTCACCGATCTCCTCGTACGAGACGTCCTCGTAGCGGCGGAGGATGATGGCCATGCGGTGGACTTCGGGGAGCTGGGCGATGGCTTTGAGGATGGCGTCCTGGAGTTCTGCATCGAGCAGCGTTTCCTCGGGGGTCTTGGCTCCGGGATCCCGGATTTGGAGGGGCTGTTCGGAATCGTCCAACGGGGCGTCCAGCGAGCGGGCGGGATGGCGTTTTCTGCGGCGCAGCTCGTTGCAGACGAGGTTGCGCATGATGGTGAAAAGCCAGGTGGTGAACTTGGCGGTGGGTTCGTAGCGGGGGGCGGATCTCCAAACCCGCACGAAGACCTGTTGGGCGATGTCCTCGGCGTCGGTGGCGTCGCCGAGCATCTTGGCGACGGCACCGATGACGCGGTGTTGGTGGGCTTCGACGAGTTGGGCGAAGGCGTCGGTGTCGCCTTGGCGCACGCGTTCCATCCATGCGAGGTCCTGTGCTGCGGAGTCCGCGGAGGTATCTGCTGGGGTGGTCGGATCCTGGCTCATCAAGATCGGGCGAGCGCGTGGTGGGGGTGGCGGGTGCGGCGGGACGATGCGAGTTTCGAAAGGGGGAGGCAATTGTTTTCCCGAGTGCGCGCGGAGGGGATGGAGCCGCTGGTTTCTTGCAATTGGAGGGTGTGGGATTAGGGTGCGCGGGAGCGATGAAGCAGGCTGCAAAGTATTTATCAGGCGAACTCCGGTCGGTGTACGAGAAGGCGTGCGCGGGGGAGCGGATCACGGAAGCGGAGGCGCTTGGACTCTATGGTTCAGCGGACCTCAACGGGCTTGGGGTGATAGCGGATACGGTGCGTGAGCGGCTCAATGGGAATGTGGCGACGTACATTCACAATCAGTACGTGAATTACTCCAACGTCTGTCTTCTCTCCTGCCAGTTCTGCGCGTTCGGGGCGAAGAAGAGGGAGGCACACGCCTTCGAGCTAAGCATCGCAGAGATCGTGGAAAAGGTGCGTGGGGGTTTGGCGACGGGGATCACGGAGGTGCACATGGTGGGAGGGCTGCATCCGAGTCTTCCGGGGGAGTGGTATTTGGAATTACTCGGGGCGATGCGCGCGCTCTCACCGGAGCTTTTTTTGAAGGCGTTCACGGCCGTGGAGATTCGGCACCTGGCCTTTCGAGTGTTCAAGGAGTCGGTGCGCGAGACGCTCGAGCGGCTGCGGGCGGCCGGGCTTGGAGCCATCACGGGGGGGGGCGCGGAGATTTTTGATCCTGCGGTGCGCGACCAGATCTGCCGTGGCAAGGAGACGGCGGAGGAGTGGCTGGAGGTGCATCGCACATGGCATGAGATGGGGATGCGTAGCACGGCGACGATGCTTTTTGGTCATATCGAGACGGCTGCGCAGCGGGTGGATCATCTGCGGCGGTTGCGCGAGTTGCAGGATGAGACGGGCGGGTTCACGGCGTTTATTCCCTTTGCGTTTGAGCCCGATGGGGCGCGGCCGCAGTTGCGCGGGATGCGTCATGCGAGCGCGGCGGAGAGTTTGCGCAATCTTGCGGTGAGCCGGATCTATCTGGACAACTTTCCGCATCTCACGGGCTACTGGGTGAGTCTCGGACTGCCGCTGGCTTCGGTGGCGCTGAGCTACGGGGTGGACGATCTGCACGGGACGATCAAGGAGGAGAAGATCTTTCACATGGCGGGTTCGCAGACGCCGCAGCAGCAGACGGTGCGGGCGCTGCGCAAGGCGATCCGGGAGGCGGGCCGCGAGCCGCGTCAGCGCGACACTTGGTACCGGTTGGTGGACGAAGCGGATGCCGTGACTGGGGATGGGCACGCGGCGGGTGCGGAGTCGGTGGCATGAGTGGAGGCGGTGCCATGAGCGGGGGCGGCGTGGTGAGCGGGCCGCTTGAGAATCTGCGCATCGGTTGTGTGCGGTATTTGAATGCGCGGCCGCTGATTGTGGCGCACGAGGGGCCGGTGGTGATGGCGCATCCTTCGGAGCTTGCGGCGCAGATTGCGAAGGGGCAGCTGGATGCGGGGTTGGTGCCGGTGTACGAGGCGCTCGGTGGCCGGGAGTATCTGATGGTGGACGGGGTGGGGATCGGGTGCGAGGGGGCGGTGTACAGCGTGTATCTGGCGCATCGTGGGCCGTTGGAGGAGGTGCGCGAGGTGGTGCTGGATGCGGGCTCGTGCACATCGGTGCAGTTGCTGAGGGTGTTGCTGGCGGAGTTTCATGGGATGCGGCCGCGGTGGAGGCAGGGGAGGAGGGACACCGTGGACACCGTGGACACCATGGACGACATGGACGACATGGACGACATGGACGACATGGACGACATGGACGGGGGGGAGTGCGTGGATGGTGGGCCGGGGGCGGCGCGCTTGTTGATTGGGAATCAGGCGATTGATTTCCGGCTGGGTGCTCCGGAGGGCTGGCACTTTCTGGATCTGGGCGAGGAATGGCTGCGGTGCACGGGGTTGCCTTTTGTGTTCGCGCTTTGGATGTTGCGCGCGGATCTGCCTCGGGTGAAGGAGGTGGCGGCGGCGTTTCGGGAGCTGGGACGCCGGGGGCTCGAGCGCATCGGGCAGATTGTGGACGGGGAGAATTTTCACACCCGGGAATTCCGGTTGCGGTATCTCACGGAGCACATTCGGTACGGGCTTGGGGAGCGGGAGAAGGCGGGGGTGGAGCTTTTCCGCGAGTTGCTGGTGAAGCACGGCTGCGCACCGCGAGGGGTGGGGGCGCTGCGGTGGGTTTAGGGGCGTTCGATACGCTGCGTGGTTCTGGGTTTAGTTTCCTGAGCAGCTTGAGCAGCTTGGGTAGTTGACAGGGGAGCTTGTGGTTCGAGGGTGGCCGCAGAGAGGGGTGGTGGGAGGCGACTGGGCGGCGGTCTTGGGTTCCTCGAAGACCGGATGCGCGTCTTTGAAGTTCTTGTACGGCTTGGTGCCATGGTGGCTTGGTGTGAGATTCAGGTGCGGGTTCTCACACCAAGGCACAATGGCACCAAGGTGGGAGGAGTTGGGGAATGCGGGTCCCTGTCATCCGACTCCGCAGTGCCCAGTAGGACTCCGCAGGATGCCCACAGTGGGTTTTGGGCGAAACGGCAGCGGCGGGGTACTATGCAGCGGGTGATGTGCAATTGACGCTTCCTGTGAGCGTGTTGTGGACTTGCAGTGCTTCCCCGTTTTATCCAAGTAGAGAAGCTGCAACCACCTCGCTTTATGGACACAAAGCTCCGATCAATTTTGGCAAGGGAAGAACTCGAACACCTGCTTGGCGTGTTTACGGATCAAGGCGTCACGGACTCGATCTTGGGTGAATTGACGGAGGCCGATCTGAGGGAGTTGGGGGTTGATAAACTCGGGGAGCGGAAAAGGCTGCTCAGGGCTATTGAAAGCGATTCGGCGCGCGAGGCTGCCGTGCGCGCCAATTTTTGCAGGGTGGAGGGAGGCAATCTGCCTGCTTCTTCCGAGCTTGGAGCCGTAGCCGTGAGCACTTTTTATATTGGGAAGTATCCCGTGAGATGGAGTGAATTTGTGGAGGTGCGGAACTGGGCCGCCGCGCACGGGTACAATATTGGGCAAGCGGGTTCTGGGGGGAGGGATAACTATCCGGTGACGAATGTGGACTGGTTTCAGGCGTTGAAGTGGTGCAATGCGCGCAGCGAGATGGAAAACAAGACGCCGGTGTACAAGAATGCCAAAGGGGATGTGTATCGGACTGGAGAAGAGGATCCTGTGGTGAATGAGTCAGCGAACGGGTACCGGTTGCCGAGCGAGAACGAGTGGGAGTGGGCAGCGCGAGGTGGTACGCAGACGCATGGGTACGCTTACAGCGGAAGCAAGGACATCAACGAGGTGGCGTGGTACGACGGTAACGCCGATAATCAGATACATGTGGTGGGCACGAAGGCGGCGAATGAGTTGGGGATCCACGATATGAGCGGGAATGTGTGGGAGTGGTGCTTTGACGATTACGATTTTTGGGGCCCGTACCGGGTGCTCCGTGGCGGGAGCTGGGACGGCAACGCGGAGTACTGCGCGGTGGGGGGCCTGAACCGCCACTACCCGACCCGCAGCAGCATCCTCATCGGGTTCCGGCTGGCTCTGAGTTCAGTTCCCTGGTCGGCCTGAGCACAGCACAGCACAGCGGAGCGGAGCGGGGTGGACGGAGCAGCCGCAGCGAGGGACGAGCGGAGGGAGCGGAGGACATGCCGCGGAGCGGAGCCAGCCGGAGGCGTGTGGAGTGGCGAATGGGCTTGGGGTGCGCGGCCAAAGGCGATTGGCGATTGGCGATTGGCGATTGGCGATTGGCGATTGGCGATTGGCGGCTGCGGGCGGGGTTCTCGCTGGGTGAAAAGGCGTGGTGTTTTAATCTGGGGCCGATGCGGCCGCTTTGTGCGGCTGATGAGGGCGCGTGAGATTCAAAGCGCGGAGATGAACTCCTCTGTTGTCACATGGGCTTGGCGCAGGACGCCGGCGAGGGTGCCTGTTTTGAATTCTCGATGGTTCGGGACGACGCAACCTGACAGGCCGCGACGCAGGACGATGTGGCTGCCGCGCTGGCGGATAATCTCGGAACCGAGGCGTTGCAGGGCGTGAATGGCTTGTGTGCCGGAGACGCGGGGGATTTCAGGCATGCCCGTTCACTTCGAATGTCGTGAGCAGGGGGTGGCCGGTTCGTGGAAGGGGGAACTCCTCGAGATAGAGGGCCGTCGCGTCGCGCAGGTTGGCGATGGCATCGTCGACTGACGTGCCTTGGGCGGTGGTGCCTGTCTCCGGGTTGAACGCCACAAACCCACCTTCCTCTGCTGGGATGAGAACAGCGGTGAGAACCATCCATCAACCCTGCTGCAAGGTTGGAATGAGTGAAGGGGAGAGGCTCAACTCCGTCTCCCGGCGGGCAGACGCTGGTGGATCGAAATCCTGCTGGTCGAAGACAACGCGTCTCGGGAGAGTGGGGTGGAAGGCGGACTACCGGGGCGTGCTGTCAGCCGAGCGGGAGGTTGTGCCGGTGTACGCGAACTTCACGAAGGAACAGAATGAGGCGGTGTTTCAGAAGCGCGGTGGTCGCAGCGCGGGGCGGAGCGGAGGCGGCGTTTAGTGTGCGATACGCACGTTGCGGAAGCCTGCGCTGGAGCCGAAGACGAGAAAGTTGGCAGCGGTCTTGGGTTCTTCGAAGACGGGGTGCGTGCCTTTGATCACGACGTTTTGGATTTGGGCGGTGGCTTGGCGGCCGTGGAAGGTGATGCGCACCGGGTACCATTGGCCGGACTCGAGTTCGAGTGGCTTGCGGGCGAGGGGTTCAACGGCGGACTTGTCCTCGCCTTGGGAGGGGTTTTTGGTGAGGCCGATGGCGGTGCGCGAGAGTTCCACGCGGAAGCTGGCTTTGCGCTCGGAGCATTCGATGCGGAGGGAAGTGCGGTTGGCGCCGATGAGGTTCACTTCGAAGTCGATGGTGCCGTCGGTGATGGCGAGCGGTGTGCGCAGTGCTGCGGGCTGTTCTTCCTTTGCCTTTTGTGCGCCCCAGAGGCCGCTGTCGCGTGGCGTCCACTCAGCCGCGGAGGCTGTCCATGGTTTGGGCGGGAGGTCGGAGAGGGGTTCGTTCAGGAGGATGGAGCCGGTGAGCGGAGGGAGTGGGAGCGGAAGGTTGCGCGGGGGTTGGACGTCGGCGGGTGGGAGTTGTCGGCTGTAGCCGCCGTGGCGGTAGCGGCGCAGGAGGTCCTTGAGTTCGGCGATCACTTCGGGATGTTGGGCGCTGACGTCCTTGGCTTCGGCGGGATCTTCCTGCGTGTTGTAGAGCTGGGAATGGTACTGGGCGGCGTTGGCTTTGCGTGCGCCCGGTTTGATGTCGTCGACGGGTTCGCCCTCGATCCATTTCCATGGGCCCTTGCGGATGGCGAAGACGCCGTCGGCGCTGTGGACGATGAGGTCTTCACGCACGGGCGTGGTGGGGTCGCCGAGGATGGCGGGGAGGATGTTGCGGCTGTCTTCTGCGGCGGTGGAATGGGGTGGGAGCGTGGAGTCGAGGATTGCGGCGGTGGTGGCGAGAAGGTCGGCGAGGCTGATCATTTGGTGAGAGACGGAGTCCGGGGCGGCCATGCCTGGCCAGCGGACGAGGAAGGGGACTTTGAAGCCGCCTTCCCAGACGTCGTGTTTTCCGCCGCGCAGGCCGCCGTTGGGGCGCAGGCCAGCCTTGAATGCGGCGGTTTGGAGGAGGCGTTCGTTGTCGGGTTTGAAGACGCCGCCATTGTCGCTGGAGAAGACGACGAGGGTGTCCTTCGCGGCGTTCATGTGGTCGAGGGTTTGGAGGATGCGGCCGACGCTGCGGTCGAGTTCATGGATCCAGTCGCCGAAGAGGCCGGCGGCGCTTGAGCCAGCGAGATCTTTGTCCGGGGTGACGGGGTTGTGGACAGCGACGGGGGTGAAGTAGAGGAAGAAGGGTTTGTTTTTGGGCTGGCGCTGCAGCCATGCGGTGGCCTTGTCGGTGAGCACTTTCATGACGCGCTCGTTTTTGCGGCGTGGGGCATTGAGGTCGAGGATGCGGCCTGTGCCTTTTGCATTCTCGGTGTCTTCGGGGCCGTAGGTGGGCTGGAAGTCGTCGGAGTCAGCAACGGGCGCGTTGGATGGAAGGGAGTCTGGGAGGTGATTGTTGCGCAGGCCGAAGACGGAGCGGTTTTCGACGAAGACGCCGGTGAGGTCGCCGTGGTTGCTGGGGACGGCGAAGTGGTAATCGAAGCCGATATCGAGGGGGCCTGGGGAGAGTTCAGCGGTGTAGTCGGTGCGCGACTTCTGAGAATCGTCCGCGGTGCCGTAGCCGAGGTGCCATTTGCCGACGGCGGCGGTGGAGTAGCCGTGGGCCTTGAGGAGGGAGGCCATGTTGAGGCGTGTGGGCTCGATATGGAGCGGGGCGAAGGTGTTGAGCACTTCGTACTTGAGGGAGGTTCGCCAGCAGTAACGGCCTGTGAGCAGGGAGTAGCGCGTGGGTGAGCACACGGAGGAGGTGGTGTTGGCGTCGGTGAAACGGCGGCCTTCCTTCGCGAGGCGGTCGAGGTTTGGGGTGCGGACAAGCGCGGGGTCGGCGCCGTAGCAGCCTGCGCTGCCGTAGCCGAAGTCATCGGAGAGGATGACGACGATGTTCGGGCGCCGGGCCGCGGAGGCATTGCCGGTGGTGGCGGCGATTATGCAGAGAAGCAGGGTGGTGAGGTGGAAGCGCATGGATAAGGGGGACGGGAGTGCGCAGTGGTGCCGGAGTTATTGAGCGGGTTTTGTCCCGGCGGCCTTTTTCTGGGCGGCTTTTTGGGGCGGGGGTTCTGAAGGGTAGAGGGTCTGGGGGCTTTTGGATTCGCCGGCGGGGCGGCGTGCGATGGGTTTGGTGCCGCCGATTTCGGCGCTCATTTTTTCGGCGAGTGCGCGCAGTTGGGTGACGATGTCGGGGTGTTGGTCGGCGAGGTCGGTGCGCTCGCCGATCTCGTTGGCGAGGTTGTAGAGACGGGGGATTTTCTTTGCGTCGTCGCTGGTGCCGCCCTTGCCCATGGATTCGGCCTGAGGCGCGAGAGCGAGCTTCCACGGGCCTTGGCGGACGGCTTGGAGGTTGTAGCCGCTGAAGTAGTAGTGGGCTTCGCGGGATGCGGTGGTGGTTTTTCCCAGAAGAAGGGGGGAGATGTCGCGTCCGTCGATGACCGGGGAGTTGGGGAGGGAGCCGCCGGCGAGGGAGACGGCGGTGGGGAGGAGGTCGATGGTGCCGGCGACGGTGTCGACGGAGGAACCCGGGGCGATGTGGCCGGGCCACCATGCGATGGTGGGTTCGCGCATGCCGCCTTCCCATGTGCTGCCCTTGCCTCCGCGCAGGGGGAGGGCGCTGCCGCCGTCGGGGCCTTTGACGAGCCATGGGCCGTTGTCGCTGGTGAAGAGGACGAGGGTGTGGGAGTCGAGTTTGAGGGAGCGCAGGGTGTCGAGGACCTGGCCGACGCTCCAGTCGACTTCTTCGACCCAGTCGCCGAAGCGGCCGTTGGCGGATTTGCCTTGGAAGGCTGCGCCCGGGTGGATGGGGGTGTGGACGGCGTTGTGAGGGAGGTAGAGGAGGAAGGGTTGGTCTTTGTGCTCCGTGATGAAGCGGGTGGCTTCGGTGGTGTAACGTTCTACGATCTGGGTTTGTTGTTCGTCGGTGAGGAGTTCGGCCACTTTTTCATCGCGCAGCAGGGGGACGACGGAGAGCCCTGTGGCGGAGGCTTTGCGTTGCATGTCGTTGGAGTACGGGATGCCGAAGTAGTGGTCGAAGCCCTGGCGGGTGGGGAGGAATTCGGGTTGGTCGCCGACGTGCCATTTGCCGATGCACATGGTGGCGTAACCGAGGTCTTTGAGGCGTTCGGCGATGGTGAACTCTGCGGGGTTGAGTCCGCTCGGGCCGGCGGGGAAGAAGACTCCGGGGACGGAGACGCGCGCGCCGTAGCAGCCGGTGAGCAGTTGGGCGCGTGCGACGGAGCAGACGGGGGCGGAGTAAAAGGAGGTGAGTTTCATGCCCTCGCGCGCCATGCGGTCGAGGTGCGGGGTTTTCTGTTTGGTGGCGCCGAAGGGGCCGATGTCGGCGTAACCGAGGTCGTCGATGAAGAGGATGACGATGTTGGGTTTGCGCGCGGGTTCGGCGGCTGGGAGGTGGGAGAGTGGGGAGGCGAGGAGGCAGGCGAGAAGGGGAAGGAGGCGTTTCATGGGGTGGTGGAAAGAGGGAGTGAACCCCGGTGCGGGCGGTTTGATGCGAGGGAGTTTTTGGGCGGCGGGGAGTGGCGCGGCGAGGAGAATGGGTGATGGGAGGGGCCAAGTGGACAAGGTGGGGGGCATGGGGGGCATGGGGGGCATGGCCTGCGGGGTGGTGCGCTGGGAGGGCATGCAGCGAGGGGCGTTAGAGGAGGCTCGGGAGCGGTGAGGCCCGAGCTTGCGGCTGACGAGATCGAGGTCTGGGTTAAGGGCGTGCGGGTCTGGGAGATTGGCCACCGCCAAAGGGGACGTCAAAAAGCTTCAATGGCGCCTTGGGTGAAGCGGGCAAAGAGATTGCGTACCGTGTTCGTTCCCGGAAAACGTCCGATGCCGAGCATGGCGTGGAGTGCCCTGTCGAAACGCAGCCAGTCGGAGTGGGCGAATTGTTTGGCGCCTGCGATGACTGAGATCACAAAGGCCATGACCGTGTGGGCAGGAGGGATGGCGTTTGGAGAATGGAGGGTGAAAGGCATCGTCTCCGTGAGTTTGGAATCCAGGCCAATCTGGTTGAGAAACTCGACGGGGCTGACCAAGCCACCAAACGGAGTGACGGCCTTGGGTGTGGAGCGAATTTGAACTGGTTTTGAACCGAAAACCGGGCGGAAGGAGGAGAGAATCGTTTTGTGCGGCGGGGTGAGGTTGCGTTTGTGTTGCAACTCTCTTCAACCAAGCTCCTTCCCACGGAACGATGCTTTTTCAATTTCCGATTTCGGGTTGAAGGGGTTGTTGGGATGTGGGGGGGGCGGAGTTTGGCGGGTGTGTTGGAAGGGAAAGAAAAAGCCCCGGTCGCAGCGAGTGCGACGGGGGCTTTGAGAGTGGGGGGGCGGGGTTTGGGACCGTGGGTTTACTTGAGGGCGGCCTGATAGTTGGTCTCAGCCTGCTCCCAGTTCACGACGTTCCACCAAGCCTTGAGGTAATCGGGGCGGCGGTTTTGGTAGTTGAGGTAGTAGGCGTGTTCCCAGACGTCGAGAGCGAGGACGGGCTTGCCCTCGATGCCGGCGATGGCTTTGCCCATGGCGGGGTGGTCCTGATTGGCGGTGGAGCCGACCTCGAGTTTGCCGTTGTTGACGACGAGCCATGCCCATCCGCTGCCGAAGCGGGTGGCGCCGGCTGCTTCGAACTTGGCTTTGAACTCGTCGACGCTGCCGAAGGTGGTCGCGATGGCCTGGGCAAGCGCGCCCACGGGTGCACCGCCGCCGGCGGGTTTGAGCAGGGTCCAGAAGAAGGAGTGGTTCACGTGTCCGCCGCCGTTGTTGCGGACTGCGTTGCGGATGGCGTCCGGGACGGATGCGATGTCGGTGACGAGATCGAGGGCGGATTTGCTGGCGAGTTCAGGGGCGCTTTCGAGAGCCTTGTTGAGGTTGGCGACGTAGGCGGCGTGGTGTTTGCCGTGATGGATTTCCATCGTGCGCGCGTCGATGTGGGGTTCGAGAGCGTTGTGGGCGTAGGGGAGTTGCGGGAGTTCGTGGGCCATAATTAGGGATCGGATGGTTGCTGGCTGATGGTTGGGTTTGGCGGGCGCGCCCCGCCGGGCGGTTTCAGAGGGGGGTGATGATGGGAAGCGGGTGGCTTAATTGCAAGGGGCCAATGCTTTTGCCTTGTGCCGGAGTGGCAGGTTGACGCAGTGAGTGGGGGAATTATGGAGACTCGGATTCAATCGCTTGGGCCCTGCCGTTTTGATTCGCCGCTCCGGCATTTCGGTGCGGTGGAGGTGCCCTTCAAGGACGACAAGACGCGCGTCCTCTTTGATCATGTGGAGGGATCTGAACGTAATCTGAGCGAGCCTCTGGGGTTTGAAGTGGCTGGTCCGCGGGAGAAGGTGTACTTCGATGCGCCTCGTTCGACTGCGGCGATTGTGACATGCGGGGGTCTGTGTCCTGGGCTCAACGACATCATCAAAGGGGTGGTGAACCAGTGTTATTCGCGGTACGGGGTGACGAAGGTTTATGGGTTCAAGTACGGGTACGAGGGGTTGATCCAGCGCTACGGGCACACGCCGCTGCAACTGAGGCCGGAGTCGGTGTCACAGATTCACAATTTTGGAGGGAGCATTCTTGGGGCATCGCGCGGACCGCAGTCTGTGACGGAGATGGTGGATCTGTTGGAGGAGATGAAGGTGGATATGTTTTTTGTGGTGGGCGGGGATGGAACGCTGCGCGGGGCATCGGCGATCGCGGAGGAGGTGGAGAAGCGGGGGTTGAATAAGTCTGTGGTGGGGATTCCGAAGACGATCGACAACGACATCATGTATCTGGACAAGAGCTTCGGGTTTGAGACGGCGTTTGCGATTGCGGTGCAGGCGGTGAAGTGTGCGTACATCGAGGCTGCGGGTGCGGTGAATGGGATCGGGCTTTTGAAGCTGATGGGACGGGACTCGGGGTTCATCGCGAGTTATGCGGCGCTGGCGGGGTCGAATGTGGATTTTGTGCTGATCCCGGAGGTGAAGTTCACTCTGGAGGGGCAGAGGGGGCTGCTAGAGGCGTTGCGTTATCGTCTGGCCAAGAACAAGAGCGCGGTGATCGTGGTGGCTGAGGGAGCGGGGCAGGACTTGGAGGAGTTGCGTTCGCTGGAGGTGGATGCGAGTGGGAACAAGCGGATGGTGGACGTGGGGTTGTTTTTGAAGGAGCGGATCACTGGGTTTTTCAAGGAGCGCAAGATTCCGGTGAATCTGCGATATATAGATCCGAGCTACATGATCCGCAGCGTGCCTGCGAATCCGCAGGACAACGTGTATTGTTCGCAGCTCGCGCAGCATGCGGTGCACGCCGCGATGGCTGGGAAGACGAATATGCTGGTGGGGCGCTGGCACGGTGCGTTTGTGCACCTGCCCATCACGCTGGCTACGACGGGGCGGCGGAAGGTGGATGCGCACAGCGAGCTATGGCACGCGGTGCTTGAGAGCACGGGCCAGCCGATCCGCCTCTGCTAGGGAGGCGTTCGGTTTTGAGGTGACGCCGGAGGGGGCGGGGGTGGCTCAGGGCCCGGGGTTCAGGGCGCGTGCGTTGATTGTGCGCCGCTGCGGAGCGTCGACTTTGAGCTGTGGCTGCTGAGAGGGCTTAAGAGGTGGTGCGAGCGGGGAGTGCGCGGGAGATTTCTGCGCAGAGGGTGTCTTGTGCAACGGTCCATTCCTCGCGTGTGGCGAGGCGCTTGAGTTTGAGGGCCGGCCATTCCTCGCCGAGGAGGATGGCGATGGAAGCGCCGCGTTGTTCGGCCTGCTGGAACTGCTTGCCGATCTTGGCGGGGGCGAGGGAGTAGTCGACGCGGTAGCCTGCGTCTCGCAGGGATTGGAGGATGCGGAGGGCGTCTGGGCGGCGCTCTTCGTTGGCGAGGACGAGGAAGAGGTCTGCGGCGTGGTGGTCGGCGATCCAGCGTTCCATTTGTTCGCGGGCCGGAGGGGTGTCTTGGATGAGGTTTTGGAGGACGACGTCGCCCATGCCGAAGCCGAGGGCGGTGAGGTTGACCTTTCCGTCGCTCATGAGGCTGAGAAGGTTGTCGTAGCGGCCGCCGCCTGCGAGGGCGCGTTCGGTTTTGTTGCGGTCGAACACCTCGAAGACGAAGCCTGTGTAGTAAGCGAGGCCGCGGACGATGGTGAGGTCGAGTTCTACGAAGCCGTCGAGGCCGCGGGCGCGGAGGTCGTCGGTGAGGGCTCTGAGGCCGGCGGCCTCGGCTTCCGGATTGCGGAGGAAGGATTCGACGTCCTCAAGGGTGACGCCGAATTCGGCGAGCTTGGGGCGGATTTGTTCTGGGGAGGAGCGTTCGAGTTTGTCGATGACGGCGAGGAAGTCCAAGACGCGGTCTTCGGGTACGCTGCGTTTGAGGGCGAACTGGGTCCATGCGTTGCGGTCGCTGACGCGGACGACGAAGTGTTCCTTGGTGAGGCCGAAGGAGCGCAGCATGTCGATGAGGATGGCGAGCATCTCTGCGTCTGCGGCCGGGGAGGGTTCACCGATGATGTCGCAGTTGAGTTGGTAGAATTCGCGGAGGCGTCCGCGTTGTTGTTTTTCGTAGCGGAAGAATTGTGGGAGGCAGAACCACTTGAGGGGTTTTTTGAAGTCGCGTTCGCGTGTGGCGACCATGCGTGCGAGGGAGGGGGTCATTTCCGGGCGCATGGCGACGTGGCGCCCGCCCTTGTCGACGAAATCGAAGAGTTGGCCGAGGAGTTCGCCGCCGCTCTTTTTTTTGTAGAGCTCGATGGGTTCGAGGATGGGGCCGTCGTATTCGGAGAAGCCGTAGCGGCGTGCGACCTCGCGCCAGCGGGAAAGGATGTAGTTTCTGCGGGCGCAGTCCTCGGGATAAAAGTCGCGGAAGCCTGGGAGCAGTTGCATGGGGGGTGGAAGTTGAGGAGGGGGGAGGCCTGATTCAAGGTTGGTTTTTGTTTTCTCGGTGGGTGGTGAGGAGGTAAATGCGGTTCGTGCTGCGATCGCTCAAACTCCGACATTTCCGCTGTTTTGAGGCGTTTGAAACGGAGTTTTCAGATGGGTTGAACTGCATTGTGGGGCCGAATGCGCGGGGGAAGACATCGGTTTTGGAGGCGGCGTGCATTCTGCTGAGGCTGCAGTCTCCGCGGGTGAGCAAGCTGGCGCCTGTGGTCCAGCACGAGCGGCAGGGGTTTGTGGTGGATGGATACTTTGGGCAGCGGCACCTGCAGTTTTACTTCAGCCGGAATCGGAAGAAGCTGGCGCTCGACGAGGTGGCGCAGGCGGATGCGCATGAGTACCTGCAGGTGGGGCGGGTGGTGTATTTTTCCAACACCGACATTGAGTTGGTGAGGGGGAGCGGGGAGGTGAGGCGGCGGTTTCTGGATTTTGTGGCGGTGCAGCGGGACGGGCTCTACCGCAATGCGCTGCGGGCTTATGATCGGGCGCTGCGTTCGCGCAATTTGCTTTTGAAGGGGTATCCCGTGCGCTGGCGTGAGGTGGCGGCGTTTGAGGAGCCGCTGTTGGCGGCTGGGCGCTTGGTGAGCGAGGTGCGGGCGCGTTTGGTGGCGGAGTTGCAGCCGGAGGCGGATGCGGCGCACCGGGTCATCAGCGGATCGAGGGAGGAGTTGCGTGTGGAGTATCGGGCTGGTGCGGGGGAGGATTTCGCGCAGGCGCTGGATGCGGCGCGTGGTGAGGATGCGCGTCTGCGGCAGACGACGGTGGGGCCGCACCGGGATGAACTGGCGTTTTTCCTCAACGGGCAGTCGACGGAGTATGCTTCGGAGGGGCAGCAGCGCACGGTGGTGCTGGCATTGAAGCTGGGGGCGATGCGGCTTTTGGAGCGGCACTTTGGGCGGACACCGCTGCTGCTGCTGGACGATGTGTTTGGGGAACTGGACGTGGCGCGGCGCAACGCGTTACTGGCGGTGCTTCCCTCGGGTGCGCAGAAGCTGGTGACTACGACGCATCTGGACTGGATGGCGTCGGGTTTGGAGGCGCACCGGATCCCCCTTGGTTAGGCTGGTGGTGGGGCCGTCCTTTTATCGGGGCGGTGTGGCGGACTTGGTGAAGGCGGGTTCGTACTGCCGGGTGCGCGCGGACCAGAAGATGAAGGCGGCGCTAAGAATGAGGAGGAAGAGGGAGAGGAACTGTCCGGCGGAGAGGGAACCGACGGCCCATGCGGGATCGGGTTCGCGGAAGATTTCGCCGACGATGCGCAGGAGGGCGTAGAGGAGGAAGAAGACGCCGGTGATCATGCCGCGTGGCATGCGGATGCGGGTGCGCATGAACCATGTGAGGGCGAAGAGAACGACGCCTTCGAGGAGGGCTTCGTAGATTTGGGAGGGGTGGCGCGGAGGGAGGGTTTCGATGAGCCAGCGGCGCAGTTCCGGGTCATGGCGGATGGCGTCGAGTGCGGGGATTTCGGAAAGTTCTTGGGGGAAGATGACGGCCCATGGGACGGAGGCGGGCTGGCCTGGGAGGCCTGCGGGTTTGCCGAAGAGTTCGCCGTTGATGAAGTTGGCGCAGCGCACGATGAAGAAGCCGATGGGTGCGACGACGCAGATGGAGTCGCCGATGCTGGTCCACGGGATGCGGTGCCGTCGCGACCAGAAGAGGGTGAAGAGGACGACGCCGAGCATACCGCCGTGGCTGGACATGCCGCCTTTCCAGACCTCGAGGAGGGAGAGGGGATTTTCGACGACTTGAGGCCAGCCATAGAAGAGGGCCCAGCCGAGGCGGCCGCCGAGCATGACGCCAAAGATGGCGGTGGAGGTGATGAAGTCGGCGACTTGGGCGGCGGGCATCTCGGTGTAACCGCGCTGCGCCAGCCAGTGGTAGAGCTTGTAGCCGAGGAAGAAGGCGAGGACGTAGGAGAGTCCGTACCAGCGGGGGCCGAAGCCCGGTTTGAACTCGAAGAGGAAGGGGCTGAGTTGGTGGATGTAGTAGCCGATCATGCGGGGGTGGCCAGCAGGCTGAGGACGGCTTTTTGGGCGTGGAGGCGGTTCTCGGCTTGGGTGAAGATGGTGTCTGCGTGGGCCTCGAAGGTTTCGTTGCTGATTTCCTTGCCGCGGTAGGCGGGGAGGCAGTGCATGACGAGCGCTTCCGGGCGGGCGGCGGCGACGAGGGGGGAGTTGATCTGGTAGTTGCCGAGTTGGGCTATGCGGTAGGCGGCTTCGTCCTCCTTGCCCATGCTCACCCAGACGTCGGTGTAGAGGACGTGGGCGCCGTCGGCGGCGGCGAGGAGGTCGTCGGTGACATGGATCTTGCGCGAGCGCATCCGGGCCATGAGTTCGGGGGCGGGTTGGAAGGGTTTGGGGGCGGCGATGCGCAGTTCGAAGCCGAGGTGTTCTGCGGCCCAGATCCAGGAGATCGGGACGTTGCAGGCGCCGTCGCCGACGAAGGTGACGACCTTGTTTTCGAGGGAGCCGAGGCGTTCGGTGATGGTCTGCAGGTCGGCAAGGATCTGGCAGGGGTGTTCGGCGTCGGTGAGGGCGTTGATGGTGGGGATGCCGCTGTAGTGGGCGAACTGGTCCACGTCGTCCTGGGCGAAGGTGCGGATGACGGCGCCGTGGAGCATGCGACCCATGACGCGTGCGGTGTCCTTGATGGGTTCGCCGCGGCCGAGCTGGATTTCGCTGGCGGAGAGGAACATCACATCGCCGCCGAGTTCACGGATGCCGACTTCGAAGCTGACGCGTGTCCGAGTGGAGGACTTGCTGAAGATCATGGCCCAGCACTGGTGGCGCAGGGGGTGGGAGGCGTGGCGTCCGCGGGTCTGCTTCATCTCGGCGGCGAGGGCGAGGATCTGGTGGATGCCGTCGGCGCTGAGCGATTCGATGGAGAGGAGGTGTTTCATCTGGATGCAGGAGCGGGCGATGGGTGGACTCAGGAAGCGAGTTGAGAGAGGACGGAGCGGAGGATGTGGGTGGCCTCGTCGATTTCCGCGCGTGTGACGTTGAGAGGCGGAAGCCAGCGCACGGCGCTTGCGCCGGAGGGGACGCTGAGGAGGCCCGCGGTGTGGAGCGCTTCGACGAGGAAGAGGGATGGGATCTTATCCTGCGGAAGGTGGGCTTTTGAGGCAAAGTCGGGTGCGAGTTCGAATGCGAGCATCAAGCCGACGGAACGCACCTCGCTGATGAGGGGGGATGCGATGGCTTCGATCGCTTGGCGTGCGTAGGGGCCGAGTTGGCGGGCGTTTTCCATGAGGCCTTCGTCCTCGATGACTTGGAGTACTTCGAGCGCGCCGGCGCACATGAGGGGGGTGCCGCCAAAGGTGGTGCCATGGGAGCCGGGTCCCAAGAGGTCGCAGAGCGGGACGGTGGCGCCGGTTTTGAGGGTGACGGGTTTGTCACTGATCCAGACGGCGCCCAAGGGCAGGCCGCCGCCGATGCCCTTGGCCCAGCTGACGGCGTCGGGCATGAGGGAGTCGGAGCCTGTGAGGGTTTTCCATCCGCACCAGTCGCCGGTGCGACCGAGACCGCACTGGACTTCATCGAAGAGGAGCAGGAGGCGGTGTTCGTCGCAGAGTTCGCGGGCGAGGCGCAGGAATTCTGGGGTGGCGGGGCGGATGCCGACCTCGCCTTGGATGGGTTCGAGAAGGATGGCGACGGTGCCGGGATCTTGGACAGCGGAGACGAGGGAGGGGCCGTCGTTGAAGGGGACATGGCGGAAGCCGTCGACCATGGGTTGGAAGCCCTTTTTGACTTTGTCCTGACCTGTGGCGGAGATGCCGGCGAGGGTGCGTCCATGGAAGGAGCCGTCCATGGTGAGGATGCCTGTGCGGTTGCTTGCGGAGCTGATGAGTTCGCCGGCTGCGTGCCGCGGGGGCGGCGGTGTGCCTTCGTTGCCGAACTTGCGGGCGAGTTTGTAGAGGGCTTCGTTGGCTTCGGCGCCGCTGTTGCAGAAGAAGATTTTTCCGGGTGCGCCGACGCATTCGACGAGGCGCTGGGCGAGGAGGCCCTGGGGGCGGGTGAAGTAGAGGTTGGAGGTGTGGACGAGCACGCCGATCTGGGCGCTGACGGCGGCGGCGAGGCGTGGGTGGGAGTGACCGATGGAGGTCACTGCGATGCCGGCTCCGAAGTCGAGATAGCGCTTGCCCGCCTCGTCCCAGACTTGGGTGCCCATGCCGCGCGCGAGTTGGAGCTCGAAGCGGCCATAGGTGGGAACCACATATTGGGCGAAGAGGTCGCGGGTCGCTGGGGTGCTATTGCTCATTGAAAAAAGGGGCGAGAGTAGGGGTTTCTGAGGGGTTTGCCCATGGAAAAAGGGGGGTGAAGCAGGGGCGATGGCGAAGGAGTGGCTGAAGTGGGCGGTGAGGAAGATGAGGGCAAGGACTTGAGCTCGCGCACTTCCTTGCTAAGAGTGCAGCGCGCTCATGGAACAGTTCATCCGAGATTACGGTGTCTTCGCCCTTCTGCTGTGGGCGATGTTTGAGAATGACGTGGTGTTTGTGATGGCCGGGGTGGCCTTTGAACTGGGCTTGGTGCAGCCGGTTTCCGCAGGTGCGGCGGTGCTCTGTGGTAGCATGATCCACGATTTCGTGTGGTACGGGGTGGGGCGTCATCGTTCCGATTGGATCCGCGGGACGGACGCATACCGGAGCGTCGGGCCGCACATCGAGCGTTGGGTGCGCAAGTTCGGGGTGTGGGAGCTCTTCGTGTGTCGGTTTGTGTATGGGACGCGTTATCCGAGCTTTTTGTTCTGGGGGGTTCAGAAGCTGCCGATATGGAAGTTTTCGGCGGTGAATCTCGGTGGCTTGGTGGTCTGGTGCGCGATTTTGTCGAGTCTTGGGTATTTTCTTGGCGATGGAGCGAAGGCGGTGATTCACCAAGTGAAGACCGCGCAGTCTTACTTGGTCGGGGCTGTGGTGTTGGTTTTGTTGGCAGTGGCTTTGCGCAAGTACGTATTCCGGAAACGCGGGGCTGCGAATCCTGTGGTGGATTCGGAGCGAAAGCAGGAGGAGCCCGCGGGAAAGTCCGAGGCCTGAGGGGCTCCGGATGGTGAGTGCCATGAGTGCCATGGGTGCAGAGGGAGAACAGGCGCTCGCAATGGTGAGGGCAGACGAGTTCCGGAGCGTGCTGCCAGAGGTGCTGTTTTGGGAGGCATACGATCCCGGTGTGAAGTGCGTGCTTTCCTCTGCGGCTGTGCACGTGGGGGATGGGTGGTTGCTGGTGGATCCGATTGCGCTTTCGGCAGAGGCCCTTGGAGGACTTTGTGCGCTCGGGTCGATCCGCGGGGTGTTGCTTACCAATGGCAATCACGACAGGGCGGCCGAGTGGTACCGGGAGAAGTTTCGTGTGCCGGTGCTCGCTTCGGAGTTGGCGGCGCGGGTGTTGGAGACCCGGGTGGATCAAGTGGTGAGGGAGGGCGAGGTACTTTTTGGGGTTTCGGAGGTGGTGGGATTGCAAGGGGCCGGCCATGGTGAGATTGCGTTGTGTTCTCACGGGCGGGTGGTTTCGGTTGGGGACGCGCTTATTCACTTGGAATCGCACGGGTTCGCGCTGTTGCCGGAAAGGTATTGTGAGGACGCGCGAGAGCTGCGTTTGTCCCTGCAAAAACTGTTGCGGTTTGAGTGTGAAGTACTGACATTCGCTCACGGGTCGCCGCTGGTGCGTGAGGCCCGGCAGCAACTTCACCACCTCCTTTCATGAAGCGTTCCGATCTGGCGTTCGTCTGTCTCCTGCTCTTCCCGGGCATGGCGGCTTTCGTCCAAGCGCAAGAGGCCAAACCAAAAGAGTCCGGCGGCACTGGGAAACGCAAGGTGATGATTTTTCAACCGGGCGCGAGTCTTCCTGAAGGGATGACGAAGAAGCCCGAGCCGGAGGCGCCGGCACAATCGCAACCCGTTGCAAATGGGGTGCCGTCTGCGCCGGTGCAGACGCCGGGAGCTAAGCAGACGCCTGCTTCGGGCGCGGTTCCGGTTGCTGCTGGGCCGCAGGTGGAGAGTCGGTCTGGTCGGGTCGATCAGCCTGCATTGGCGGAGGTGAATGACCTGCCATCGCAGTTGGTGGGCAATTTTTTTGCGGCTCTGAAAAAGGGCGAGGTGGACGCGGCTTACGAGGCGCTGACAAAGGGTTCAAAGATCGCGCAGATGCCGGAGGAATCGAAGGCGCTGCGGGACAAGACGCGGCAGGCGATTGAGGTGTTTGGGTCGGTGGTGAATTTTGAGCTGTTGGAGTCGAGGACTGTGGGGAGTCATCTGCTGAGGCGCAGCTACATGTCGGCTGGCAAGGAGTTCCCGCTGCGGTGGAGGTTTTATTTTTACCGGCCGGACAGTCGCTGGAGGTTGGTGGACCTGCGGGTGGACGACCGGCTTGGGGGCTTTTTTAGCGAGGTTGAGGAGCAGCACGCGGCCGATAAGCCGTGATCGCGCGGGCGTTGCGGTTCGTCCGCTTTTCACACACGATTTTTGCGATGCCCTTTGCGTTGGGGGCGCTGGTGGTGGCGGCGCAGGGATGGCCTGGGTTGCGGTTGCTTGGGCTCATCGTACTGGCGATGGTATTTGCGCGCACGGCGGCGATGAGCTTCAACCGGTTGGTCGATTGGGGGTTTGACGTGCGCAATCCGCGCACGGCGGACCGGCACAAGTTGCTGCCCAGATGGGCGGGCATGGTGCTGTTGGTGGTGAGCAGCGCTGCGTTTGTGGGGAGCACCTGGTGGATCAACCCGCTCTGCTTCCGGCTCAGTCCGGTGGCGCTGGGGATCGTGTTTTTCTATTCGCTGACCAAGCGGTTCACTTCGCTGAGTCATTTCTTTCTTGGGCTGGCGCTTTCCGTGGCGCCCGTGGGGGCATGGATTGCGGTGACGGGCAGCTTCGCCTTCGCACCGTTAGTGTTGGCGCTGGCGGTGGTGCTGTGGGTGGCTGGGTTCGATCTGATTTACGCCACTCAGGACTACGAGTTCGATCGTGCCTCAGGGTTGCACTCGATGGTGGTACGGATCGGTATTGAGCGCAGCCTGCGACTTGCCCAAGTGCTGCATGTGCTGATGCTGGGGGGGCTTGTTGGGTTTGGGTGCGCTGCGCAGCTTGGATGGTTCTATTTCGTGGGGCTGGTGCCGGTGGCTGCGGCGCTGGTGTACGAGCATCGGTGCGCTTCGAGGCTGGATCTGGCCGGGATTAACCGCGCGTTTTTTGTGAGTAACGCTTTTGTGGGAGTGGTGTTTGTGGTGGCGACATGGAGTGATCGATTGGTGCGGTGAGGGGAGGAATTTCGTGTGTGGAAGGGACCTTTGGTGGGGTGAGAGACGATGGAGAGAGGGAGGGTGAATTATGGAAAACGCGTTGAGGGGGTGGGGATGTGGGAGTAGGATTAAAAGTATGAAGACCACGGTGGAGCTGCCGGATGCGGTTTTGGTGCGAGCGAAAACCGTGGCGATTGCGCGCAAGACCACGCTCAGGCAGCTGATCCTGAATGGATTGCTGAGGGAGCTGCAAAGTCCATCGGCAGAGGATGGGGAGGATGGGAAGGATGGGAAGTACATGCATCCTGTGGAGTCGTTGAGGGTTCTGGAGAGCGATCTCTGGGCGGACGTGAAGGCCGATCAGTACGTGGAATCGCAGCGTCAGAATTGGTTGTGAAGATTTTCTGGGATACCAACCTCTTCATCTACCTGTGGGAGAAGAGGACGTTGGTGAGGGAGATGGCTGCGCTGGCGCATTTTGTGGCGCGGGAGGGGCACAGTGTGGCGACGTCGACGCTGACCTTGGGGGAGATCTTGGTGCACCCGTCTCGTTTCGGGAGGGAGGATTTGGTGCAGCGGTACCGGGAGGCGATGCGGGAACTGGTGCTTCTCCCCTTTGACGATGAGGCGGCTGTGGTGTTTGGGGGACTCCGAGCCCGCAATCCAACGCTACGTCCACCCGATGCCGTGCAGTTGGCATGCGCGGTTGCGGGGGGATGCGGACTTTTTCTCACCAACGACACGCGGTTGGTGGGAGTGGAAGGGGTGTCGAAGGTGAAAGTGCAGTCGCTGGCCGAATGGGTTGCGGAGGTTGGGTGAGGTTGGGTGAGGTTGGTGAGGTTGGTGAGGTTGGTGTGGTGTGCGGGGCGTTTTTCTGGGTGGCGGACGGTGGGTGGGTCTTGTTGCTCCGTCCTGCATCCATTGATCCATCATGATGGGTCAATATTTGCGGCTTGAGCGCGCGCCGCCGGGGGGCTTTAGTCAGACCTCTTTCCTACCCGGTTTCCCGTTCCCAAATCACCGCCCCGATGTCCGCTCGCTCCTTTCATCCACTCCAGTCTCTTCTTCAACAACGCGTCGTCCTGATCGATGGCGCCATGGGGACGACGATCCAGCAGTACAAGCTCACCGAAGAGCAGTTCCGCGGGGAGCGGTTCCGGGACTGGAAGGGGAAGGATTTGAAGGGGAACAATGAGCTGCTGAACCTGACGCAGCCGCAGATCATTGAGGAGATTCACCGGCGGTATCTGGAGGCTGGGGCGGATATCGTGGAGACGAACACGTTCAACGGGCAGTTCATCTCGCTCTCGGACTATGGGATGGAGGATCTGGCGTATGAGTTTTCGCGCTCGGGTGCGGAGTGTGCGCGGCGTGCGGCGGACGCGGTGATGGCGGCGCAGCCCGGTCGGCAGTGTTTTGTGGCGGGTGCGATTGGGCCCACGAGCAAGACCTCGTCGATCTCGACGGATGTGAACGACGCCTCGGCGCGTGCGACGCATTGGGATGAGTTGGTGAAGGCGTATGGCGAGCAGGTGCGCGCGTTGCTGGACGGGGGCGCGGATGTGCTCTTGGTGGAGACCATCTTTGACACCCTCAATGCGAAGGCTGCGTTCTTTGCGATCGACGAGGTGTTTGCGGAGCGCGGGTTGACTGCGCTGCCCTACGGTGGTGAGCCGGAGGCCGGCAAGCGGGTGATCCCGGTGATGGCTTCGGTGACGTTCATCCAAAAGGGCGGGACGCGCGGGGTGACGGGGCAGACGGTGGAGGCGTTCTGGAATTCGATCTCGCATGTGCCGCTGCTGAGCGTGGGGATGAACTGCGCGCTGGGGCCGGAGGAGATGCGGCCGTTGATCAAGGAATTGGGGGCGATTGCGCCCATTTATGTGAGCGTGTATCCGAACGCGGGGTTGCCCAATCCGCTGCTGCCTACCGGGTTTCCCGAGACGCCGGAGAGCTTGGCCCCGCAGTTGCGGGAGTGGGGTGAGGAGGGGATTTATAACATCGTGGGCGGGTGCTGCGGGACGACGCCGCCGCACATTGCGGCGATTGCGGAGGCGGTGCGCGGAGTGGTGCCCCGGCGTGTTCCGGAGGTGGCTCCGTATCTGAGGCTGAGCGGGATCGATGCGCTGACGCTCACGCCGGAGACGAATTTTGTGAACGTGGGTGAGCGCACGAACGTGACGGGTTCACCGAAGTTTGCGGGGTTGATCAAGGAGGGGAAGTACGACGAGGCAGTGACTGTGGCGCGTCAGCAGGTGGAGAACGGTGCGCAGGTGATCGACGTCAACATGGACGAGGGGATGCTGGACGGGGCGGCTGCGATGACGCGCTTCCTGAACTTCATCATGACGGAGCCGGAGATTGCGAAGGTGCCTGTGATGGTGGATTCCTCGAAGTGGGAGGTGATCGAGGCGGGTTTGAAGTGCCTGCAGGGCAAGGGGGTGGTGAACTCGATTTCGCTCAAGGAGGGGGAGGAGGCGTTTGTGGAGAGGGCGCGTCTTGTGCGGCGTTACGGGGCGGCGGTGGTGGTGATGGCGTTTGATGAGCAGGGGCAGGCGGACACGTTCAAGCGCAAGACGGAGATCTGTGAGCGGGCGTACTGGCTGCTGGTGAAGAAGGCGCAGTTCCCGCCGCAGGACATCATCTTCGACCCGAACATCCTCACCGTGGCGACGGGGATCGAGGCGCACAACAACTACGCGGTGGACTTCATCGAGACCGTGCGCTGGATCAAGGCGAACCTGCCTCTGGCCAAGGTGAGCGGCGGGGTCTCGAACATCTCCTTCAGTTTCCGCGGGAACAATCCGGTGCGTGAGGCGATGCATTCGGCGTTTCTCTTTCATGCGATCCGGGCGGGGTTGGACATGGGCATCGTGAATGCGGGGATGCTGGAGGTGTACGCGGAGATCCCGAAGGACTTGCTGGAATTGGTGGAGGACGTGCTGCTCAACCGGCATGCGGATGCGACAGAGCGGCTCGTGAGTTTTGCGGAGACATTCAAGAAGAAGGACAAGGCGGTGGTGGCCGGCGAGGAGCTCGCATGGAGGCAGGGGACGGTGGAGGCCCGCCTCAGCCATGCGCTGGTGAAGGGGATCGTGGGTCACATCGTCACCGACACGGAGGAGGCGCGCCAGAAGTACGGGCGTCCGTTGGAGGTGATCGAGGGGCCGCTGATGGCGGGGATGAACGTGGTGGGGGATCTCTTTGGTGCGGGGAAGATGTTCCTTCCGCAGGTGGTGAAGTCGGCGCGCGTGATGAAGAGGGCGGTGGCTCACCTGCAACCCTTCATGGAAGCGGAGAAGGCGGCGGTGCTGGCCGCGGGGGGCGAGGTGCGTGCACAGGGCAAGGTGCTGATGGCGACGGTGAGGGGGGATGTGCACGACATCGGCAAGAACATCGTGGGCGTGGTTTTGGGATGTAATAATTTCGAGGTGATCGATCTCGGCGTGATGGTGTCGTGCGACAAAATCCTGGAGGAGGCGCGCAAGCATCAGGTGGATGTGATCGGGCTCTCGGGGCTCATCACGCCGTCGCTGGAGGAGATGATTTATGTGGCGCGCGAGATGGAGCGTCAGCAGATGCGGCAGCCGCTGCTCATCGGGGGCGCGACGACGAGCCGGGTGCACACGGCGGTGAAGATCGCGCCGGCCTATGCGCATCCGGTGGTGCATGTGCTCGACGCCTCGCGCGCGGTGCCGGTGGTGAGCGCGCTCATCAATCCGGAGCAGCGTCGTGAATTCGCTCACCGCAACTTCGAGGAACAGGAGCGGGCGCGGTCCACGTACGGACTTGGGACACAGAAGCTGATCACGCTGGAGGAGGCGCGCGCGAACCGGACTCCGATTGAGTGGCGTGCCGACGACATCGCGGTGCCGGTGAAGAAGGGGGTGGAGGTGTTGCGCGATTTCCCGCTGGCAACCCTCCGGGAGTGGATTGACTGGAGTCCGTTCTTCCATGCGTGGGGGCTGCGGGGCGTGTTCCCGCGGATCCTCGAGAACGAGAGGTACGGTGAGCAGGCGCGCAGTCTGTACAAGGATGCGCAGGCGATGCTGGATCAGATGGTTGCGGAGAAGTGGCTCACGGCGCATGCGGTGTGGGGGCTGTTCCCGGCGCACGCGGTGGGGGATGACGTGGAACTCTTTGCGGATGCGGGGCGCAGCGAATCGGTGGCGACTCTCCATTTTCTGCGTCAGCAGATCGAGCGACGCGAGGGCGAGTGGAGCCAGTCACTTGCGGACTATGTGGCGCCCAAGGACACGGGTTTGGCGGATCATCTGGGAGCGTTTGCGGTGAGCACTGGATTTGGATTGAAGGCGGTGGTGGAGCGCTTCAGGGCGGACCATGACGACTACGGGATGATCATGGCGGAGGCGCTTGCCGACCGGCTTGCGGAGGCGTTTGCGGAGTATCTGCATGCGCACGCTCGCGCCCAATGGGGCTTTGACGAGAAGCTCTCAGTGGAAGAGTGCCTGCGGGAAAAGTTCCGCGGGATTCGTCCAGCCGCAGGGTATCCCGGGTGTCCGGATCATTCGGAGAAGCGGATTTTGTGGAAGCTGCTGGATGTGGAGCGGGCGACGGGAATTCAGCTGACGGAGTCCGGGGCGATGTGGCCGGGATCGAGCGTGAGCGGATTGTATTTTGGGCATCCGAGTGCGCGTTACTTCGGGCTTGGGAAGATCGACCGGGATCAGGCGTTGGACTATCACCTGCGCAAGGGGATGACGCTGCAGGAGGTGGAGCGCTGGCTGGCGACAGATATTAATTACGACCCGCAGACGCCCGCGGGTGGTGTGGGAGGGTGCTCCTGTGGGCGGGTGCACTGAAGAGAAGGGCGCGAAGTAAGGGAGGCGCGTTCTTTTTACTCTTACTCGTACTCTTACTTTTACGTCTTACTCTCACTCGTGCTGTGGGCGAGTAGGGAGTGAGATGTGAGAGTAGGACATGAGAGTAAGAGTAAGAAGGCAGTAAGGGCAGGGGGCAGCGGTTCTTACTCTTACTCCTGCTCTTGCTCCTACTCTTACTCCTGCTCTTGCTCTTACGTCTTACTCTTACTCGTGCTGTGGGCGAGTAGGGAGTAAGAGTAAGAGTAAAACATGAGAGTAAGAGTAAGGGTAAGAGCTGGAGTAAGAGGCAGGAGGGGAGGGGCGCCGGTGGGGGGCTCGTGGCTCGGGATTCCCTGCTTGGATCTCTGGAGGGTTTGGGTATTTACTACGTGTTCCTGCCACGCCACCCCGCCGCTTCCGTATTGCAGGGAATGCGGAAGCCCTCCCCAGATCACCACCCCCAGAACCACCCCAGATCTCACGGCCATTAGACCAATGGCCCGGGAGCGCTCCCCGCGGAGCGTGACCAAGTCGTGCAATGAAATCATTTCCCGTCAGAACTGCATTGCTCCAGCTCCTATGCATGGCCATTGCGGGCCGTGCGGCCGAGGTGCCGGAGGTTGCGCGAGCCTTTATCGATGCACACTGCATCGACTGTCATGACGCCAAGACTGCGCGGGCGGGGTTTCGCATCGATCAACTGACGGCGGATTTCACTGCGGGAAACAACGCGGGCCTCTGGCATGAGGTGATGAACAAGATCAACTCGGGGGAGATGCCGCCCAAGAAAAGGACGCGGCCTGATTCGAAGGAGGCGTTCGAGGTGGCTTCCTGGGTGGCCCGCAGACTGGACGAGACGACCAAGGCGGCGCAGGGCGCGGGCGGGCGGGTGCCGATGCGGCGCTTGAACCGCGTCGAATACGCGAACACGGTGCGGGACCTGTTTTTGTTGGACGAGAACTTTGCCCGACGGATTGAGAAGGAACTGCCGGCCGATGGGAAGGTGGGCGGCTTTGATCGCGGTGCGGCTGGGTTGTTCATGGATGAAGGGCAGCTCGCGCAGTACATGGCGGTGGCGGATCTGGTGCTCGATGAGGCGGTGTTTCACGAGCAGCCGAAGGTGCAGAAGATGACTTATGACGGCACGGCCGAGCGGTACGTGCACGGGCTGCAGACCGCCTACAAGAACGACGCGGGCGAGTATGTGGAGACGAGCGTCCCGAAGGTGATCGCGGGATTAAAGGAGCCGTTGAGCTGGATTCCGCAGCCGAACTTTGATCAGTGGGGTTCGAAGGATCGGCGTTATGTGCCGCACGGTCCCTACGACTGGACGTTGAAAAACGGGGGCACGGAGTATCTCGGGAACCTGCGCTTCTACAACGTGGACTGGGGTAAGAAAGGAGTGACGCGTGATGGATGGTATCGGATGCGGATCGAGGCCGGTGCATTCAAGGGCGAGGATGAGGAGGCATTGAAAGAGGTGCGTCTTGTGGCGCAGTACGGGCTGGGCAGTCCGATCGAATCGGTGAAGAGCGTGGTGATCGATGCGCCGCTGGATGGGCCAAAGGAATACGAGTTTCTGATGTACCTGCAGATGGGGCCTCCGGGGATGAACCGCGAATGGCGTATCCGCTGGGATTTTGGAGAGCGGAAGGAGCCGTGTGTGGCCGATCCCTCGTACTGGGATGTGCAGTGGAAGCAGGTGATCGTGGGCGGAGACATTGCGCGCGCGAAGGCGGAGAAGAAGCCTGCCGAGGAGATCGAGGCGAAGAAGAAGCTGTTGGAGGAGACGGTGGCGAAGGCGACGGAGAACCGGAAGACGTTCGAGGGGCCTTACTGGGTTTGGAATCCGAAGCTCAATATTGCGAAACGTCCGCGCCTTTGGATTGGCCGGATGGAGTGGGAAGGGCCGCTCGTGGAGTGGCCGCCCAAGAGTCGTGGCACGTTGTTCTTCGACGGCGAGGAACGCAGCGACGATGCCTATCTACGCGAGATTTTTGCACGGCTTCTGCCGAAAGCGTACCGGCGTAAGGTGAGCGATGAGGAGCTGGAGCGGGTGGTGCAGTGGACGCTGGCGGCGAAGGCGGAGCGAGGGCTCACCTTTGCCAGGGCCGTCCGCGAGGGGGTGAAGAACGTGCTGTGTTCGCCGAAGTTCCTCTACCTCGGAAGCGAGGCGATGACTCCGGCGCTTGCGGCGAAGCCCCAATCCGGGGCGCGGCCCGTGGATGGATGGCAGTTGGCGAGCCGGCTCTCGTTCCTTCTGTGGAGCAGCGCCCCGGATGACGAGCTGTACGCATTGGCCGCGCAGAACAAGCTGCGCGATCCCGCGACGCTGCGCGCGCAGGTGACGCGGATGATTGCCCATCCCAGAGCCTCGGAGTTTGTCCGCAACTTTGCGGGCCAATGGCTGGGGGTGCGCAATTTCGACAATGGCACACCGCCCAACCGTGATGCGTACAAGTATTACGACGATGCCCTGCGGGATAGTTCCAAGCGCGAGCCGCTGGAGTTCTGCAACGAGGTGCTGCGGCGGGACCTGCCGGTGACGAGTTTCATTGAAAGCGACTTCCTTGTGATCAACGAACGACTGGCAAGGCACTACGGCGTCGAGGGGGTGCAGGGAGAAGTGTTCCGCCGGGTGGCGGCTCCCGAGAATGGGCGGCGGGGAGGCGTGCTCGGGATGGCTGGAATCCTGACGTATCTGGCCGATGGAACGCGCACGCTGCCGGTGCGCCGAGCCACATGGGTTCTCGATACGCTTTGGAACCAGCCTGTGCCGCCGCCGCCGCCGAATGCGGGCGACCTGCCGGCGCTCAAGGAAAAGAAGCCGCGCAGTGTGCGGGAGCGCCTGGAGGAACACCGCACTTCGGAGAATTGCGCGAGCTGTCATGCGCGCGTGGATCCCTTTGGCATGGCCTTGGAGAACTACGATGCCACGGGCATGTGGCGCGATCGTCAGAATGGCGAGGGGATGCGGGGAGACAAGGGATCGCCGCAGATCGACGTGAGCGGGCGGATGCCGGGTGGGCGGGAGTTCGCGACCGTACAGGATTTCAAGCAGGCGCTGTTGAGCGAGAAGGAGGCATTCGTGAAGGGATTCACGGAGAAGCTTCTGTGCTACGCGCTGGGGCGTCCGATCGGGTACGCGGATCACCTCAGCGTGGAGGAGATCACGGCGCACGCGGCGAAGAACGGTTACCGGATGCAGGAGATCCTTCAGGCGACGGTGGCGAGCAACTTTTTTCAGACCCAATAACCCCATGAACATTCAAACCAATAGCTGGCGCATGTCCCGTCGCAGACTGCTGAAGGGCCTCGGAGCCACGGTTGCGCTGCCGTGGCTGGAGGTGATGAGCGAGAACGCGAAGGCCATCACGACGGCTGGATCGATTGCGGCGGGGGAGATTCCGCGGCGCGCGATGTTCACCTACTGGGGGCTTGGGGTGGAGATCACGGGGTTCACGCCGGCGGAGACGGGCCGCGACTACAAGCTGACGCCCTCGCTGGCGTCGCTAGCGCCCTTCAAGGACGAGTGCACGTTGATGACGGAGTTGACGGCGTTCACCGGGGGCCATGGATCGTGTTGCTGTCTGCTGACCGGGGTGAACACGGTGCGCAATGCGAAGACGATGATGTCCGTGGATCAGCAGCTCGCCGTGCATCACGGGAGCGCGACGCGGTTTCCCTCGCTGGTGCTTGGGACGGTGCGCGAGACGGGGTTTGGCGGGCCGTTTCCGATGACGCTTTCGTGGAGCAAGAACCACACGCCGATCACGCCTGAGAACCGGCCGGAGGTGCTCTTTGAGAAGCTCTTTGGCAGCGAGGACAACAAGACTCTCGCAGCGGCGAAGCAGGCGATGGCCCAGCGTGCAAGCCTGCTCGACAGCATCAAGACGCAGGCCGGTGCGCTGCAGCGCGAGGTGGGGGCCGCGGATCGCGAGCGTCTGGACCAGTACTTCACCAGCATCCGCGATCTGGAGGAGCGCATCAAAGTGGAGGGCGAGTGGATTGACCGTCCGAAGCCGCGGGTGGAGCGTCCGGATTTTGGCGTGGGCTCGCCGCGGGATCGGATTGCGAGCGACGGGCGTGGCTATTCGGAATACACGCGCATGATGTTCGACATGATCGCCCTGGCTTTCCAGACGGACAGCACGCGTGCGGTGAGTCACATTCCGCGCACAGAGGGGGATGAGGCGAAGTGCTACGGGTACCAGACGAAGAGCAAGTGGGACCTGCACACGATCACGCACAACGCGCAGGAGGATGAGAAGATCAACCAGTGGCGCGAGCTCGATGCGCTCTATCTCTCGGAGTGGGCGTATTTCCTGGGCAAGCTCAAGGCGGTGAAGGAGGGGAATGGGACGTTGCTCGACCACACGATGGCGGCGTGGGCCACGACCAATGGCGGCCCCAACGCGCATGATTCCAAGCACCTGCCGTTGATCCTCTGCGGAGGCTCGGCGCTGGGGCTCAGGCATCAGGGGCATCTGGTGCAGAAGGACATGCCCATCGCCAATGTCTGGCGGACCGTCGCAGAGCGGGTCGGCATGAAGGTTCCCGAGGATTTCCAGGGAGGGCTTTGGAGCGGCATCGTGAAGGAGTTGGTTTGAGAAAAGGGCGTCATTTCGACGCGGATGCGCGCTGATGATCGAGGGACTGTCGCGTGAGGTTTCTGAGGATTGGAGCTCGCGACGGGACGGTGAATCCATCTTTCTGGCGCAATGGCTCAAGATGATTTGAGTGTGCGTGCAGCGCGGTTGCGGGCCGGGGAGATGGAGTGCCCGGGCGGTCGGCTGCTGCTTTTTTTGGGCGTAACGCCTAAAGAAAGCCTGAGCGCGTGGTCGCGCCTCCCACCTCTATGCAACGTCTTTCCGCTTCCATCCTTTGTCCCCTGCTGATTTTGACGAGTGCGCTGTCTGCGTGGACTGCGCCTTTTCCGCCGCTGGTGAACAGTGAGACGGATCTTTCCAAGCCGCTCATGCCGGCGCAGGAGGTGGTGCGCACGATGCAATTGCCCGAGGGGTTCAGCGCGACGGTGTTCGCCGCGGAACCGCAGGTGCAGAATCCGATCGCGATGAGTTGGGATGGGAGGGGGCGGCTCTGGGTGGTAGAGAACTTCACGTACGCGGAGCGCGCCAAGCGCTTCGATCTTTCGTTGCGCGACCGTGTGCTGATTTTCGAGGACACGGACGGGGACGGTCGCGCTGATGTGCGGCGGGTATTCACGGACGAGGTGCAGATGCTCACGGGACTTTGCGTGGGGCGTGGCGGGGTGTGGCTGATGTGCCCCCCTCAGTTGCTCTTCGTGCCGGACGCGGACGCCGATGGGACGCCGGACGCGGCGCCGCGGGTGGTGTTGGATGGCTTCACCGTGGCGCGCGACAACTACCACAATTTTGCCAATGGCCTGAAGTGGGGGCCGGACGGCTGGTTGTACGGGCGGGTGGGACACTCTTGCCCCGGGAACGTAGGCCGGCCCGGCACGCCGGAGCAGGAGCGGGTGCCATTGGACGGCGCGGTGTGGCGCTATCATCCGGAGCGCGGGGTGTTTGAATCCATCAATTCGGGGACGACGAATCCGTGGGGTCACGACTGGGATCGGCACGGGGAGCTGTTTTTCATCAACACGGTGAACGGGCATCTGTGGCACAGCATTCCCGGTGCGCATTACCGGGGATCGTTTTCGCTGAATCCGAACCGGCACGTGTACGGGACGATCGACCAGCATGCGGATCATTATCACTTTGATACGGGGCGTGGATGGACGGCGTCGCGCGATGGGTCCAGCGGGCATCTGGGGGGCGGCCACGCGCACATTGGGATGCTGATTTACCAAGGTGGGTTGTGGCCGCAGACATGGCAGGACCGTCTACTGACGGTGAACATGCACGGACGGCGGGTGAACGTGGACCGGCTTGAACGCGAGGGCAGCGGGTATGTGGGACGCCATGAGGCGGATCTTTTGCAGGTGAGCGATGCGTGGTTTCGGGGGATCGATCTGAGCACGGGGCCGGACGGCAATGTGCTGCTCATCGACTGGAGCGACACGGGCGAGTGCCACGACAACACGGGGGTGCACCGGGAGAGCGGGCGCATTTACAAGATCAGCTACGGCGCAGGGAAAGGGACTCGCGAGGCTGCTCCAGCCAATCTGCAGGATCTTTCGGCGGAGACGCTGGCGGGTCTGCATGCGGGCCCCAACGAGTGGCAGGTGCGCGAGGCACGACGGCTTCTGCATGAGCGGGTTCTTGCAGGAAAAGACGTGACGGGTGCGGATGCGGTGTTGCGCGCCCAGTTGAAGGGGAGTGATGCAGTGCTGAGGCTGCGCGCGCTCTGGACTCTGTGGCTCACGGGCGGAGTCGAGGCGGGTGAGGTGAGGGGATTGCTGCGCGACGCGGACGAACATTTGCGCACGTGGGCCGTTCGTCTGCTCACCGACAAACTGCCGCTGGATCTGCGTACGGGCGTCCGGCCGGCGCGGGCTGAAGTGGGCGTGGATGCCGGGTTGTTGGAGGAGTTCACACGGATGGCGCGCGAAGACTCCTCGGGGCTCGTGCGCCTGGCGCTGGCTTCCACGCTGCAGCGGATGCCTTTGGAGAAGCGGGAGGGGCTCGCGATCGCCCTCGCCGGGCGGGCGGAGGATGCATCGGATCACAACCTGCCATTGCTGGTGTGGTACGGACTGATGCCTGTGGCGGATCGCGCGCTGGGGACTCTGGAAGCGGTGGCGAGGGCGTCCGCATGGCCGGATCTCCGTCGATTCATCGGCCGTCGGATGGCGGAGGAACTCACGACGCGGCGCGATGTGCTCGACGGGATTTTGCGAGCGCCGGAATTGCAAGACGCGGTGCGCATGGGCGATGTGCTCCAAGGCGTTTCGGAGGCGCTGGCGGGTGTGCGCAAGGCGCCAATGCCCGGGGCTTGGAAGGCGGTTCAGGCGCGCCTGGCTTCCACGTCGGATCCGCAGCTGCGCGACCGGGTGCGCGAGTTGGCCACGCTCTTCGGAGACGGGCGTGCGTTGGAGGAGGTGCGTCGGATCGCTCTCGACGGGAAGGCCGAGCCCGACGCGCGTGAGGCGGCGCTCCGCAGCCTGATTGATGCGCGGCCCGAAGATCTGCGCTCGGTTTGCGAACGACTCCTTGAGGTGCGCCACCTGAATCTCACCGCGGTGCGGGGGCTCGCGCTCTTCGAGGATCCGCAGGTGGCGGAAGGCTTGGTGAAAGCGTACCGGCGTTTCCAACCGGCGGGACGGCGGGTGGTGTTGGACACGTTGGTGTCGCGGCCCGGGTTTGCAAAAGTGTTGCTGGAGCATGTGGGGGAGACGCAGGTGCCGCGGGGGGATATCACGGCGTTTCATGCGCGCCAGATCCGGAGTTTTCAGGATGCGCAGCTTTCCGCGCGGCTCACCGAGGTGTGGGGGGAGTGGCGGGAAGCTTCGCAGGACAGGGCGCGGCTGATCGCCCAGTGGCGCGCAAAGCTGGCTCCCGAGGTGCTTGCAAAGGCGGACTTGGGACGCGGTCGTGCGCTTTTCCAAGGGTGCTCATCGTGTCACAAACTTTACGGAGAGGGCGGCGAGGTGGGGCCGGATCTGACGGGGTCCGGGCGCGGGAATCTGGATTATCTTTTGGAGAACATTCTGGATCCGAGCGGAGTGGTTGCGCCGGAATACCGGATGGTGGTGCTCACGCTCAAGGACGGGCGGGTGCTCACGGGAATGGTGTCGGCGCAGAACGCGGCGACGCTGACGCTGCGCGGGCTCAATGACGCGCAGGTGGTGGAGCGCAGCGCGGTGGCGAAGCAGGAGGTGCTGCCGGTCTCAATGATGCCCGAGGGACTGTTGCAGGCCATGGATGAGGAGCAGGTACGCGATCTGATGGGTTATCTCATGCACCCAACCCAGGTGGCGCTTCCCTGGAAGTAAGGGGGGCTATGACGACGCGCTGCGCGCTGTGGAATCGAGGGGCGACGGGGACGCCAAGCGGAGTCGCTATCCGCAGCGCTATCCGCGGGGCGATCGGATCCGTTTGGGGCTCGGTTCCGGTCCGGCCGGATCCGACTAAAAAGGAAGACCGACTGTGATCGCCTACGGAGGATTGATGGATTGGAAAAGCCGATCCACGCGGGGTTTGCGGCTGAATTGGCGGTGGTGCCGGGGAGGGGACTTGAACCCCTACTCCTTGCGGAACCAGATCCTAAGTCTGGCGTGTCTGCCAATTTCACCACCCCGGCTTTCGTTCACCCGTGTTGGGGGTCGGGACTTTAGGTGCTTGGCGGTTGGAGGCAATAGCGGAAGTGGGCTTTGGGGAGAGGCCGAGTTGGTGTGCGTCACGTTTCAGTACAGTTTTAGCCGCCACGGCACCCATCGGATCCAGCGATCGTTGCAGTTCCGGGTACGCGCGGCCAAGAATCAGCGCGCTCTCTCCATGGCCCAGCAGACACGCAGCGGCCACGTCTATATCATCTCGAACGTCGGTTCGTTTGGTGACGATGTGCTCAAGACCGGCATGACAGTTGCGTCACGCCAAGCCCCACTTGACGCCGGTGGGGTTTGTGCGTGTTCAGGCGAGGATGCGGGTGCAAGACCTGTGCTTGGCGAAAGCGGCGACAGGTTGTCGCCAAAACTCAGCATCGCTGTAGGCGAGATAGAACCGCGTCATATCCCGCAGGTTCCGAGGTGAGAAGCCACTCATCTCAGGAAACGCCGCCCGCAGCTCCGTGGCGACCATTTCGACGACAGACTCACCCCAGCCGAGAGCTTGCTGTTTCTCCACAATGCCCCGTCCGATGTCCCAATAGAGCGTGACCAGCTCACTGTTAACGCGACGTGCTGCCGACAGCCGTGCGCTGGCGATGCGCGACTTCAGATCGGTCACGAACTGCCGGTAATCCGTGCTGAGAGTCAGGCTGGTGTCGCGAGATTTTTTTCATGGGAACAAGATGGGACAATGATTTCAAACGCTAACGGTTCCGCTGATAATGCGCACCGCGCCCTTGTCCCTTCGGCACGAGGTAGCCTTTCTCGACGAGTTCCTTCAGGCGCAGCTTCACGGTGCTGGGCTTGCCTTTGGTGAGCTTCACGATCTGGCGGAGCGTGAGGGTTTCGTGATCGGGGAGGAGGGCGACGATCTTTTTCGCGAGCGGGTGGAGGTCGGTGGCTTGGGTGTCTTCGAGCGCGATCTTCTTGGCGAGGGCGTCCTTTTGCTTCACGAGTGAGCGGGTGAAGAAGATGAGCCAGGCTTCCCAGTCGGGCTTCTTGGAGGCGAGTGTGGTCTGGGTGCGGCGGAGGGCGCGATAGTAGCCTTCTTTGGATGCCTCAATGATGCTCTCCAGTGAGCTGAAGGGAACGTGGCCGTAACCAGCACGGAGCAGCATGAGCGTGGTGAGTACGCGGGAGAGGCGTCCGTTGCCATCCTGAAATGGATGGATGGCGAGGAAGACGACGATGAAGCTGCCGATGAGCAGCAGCGGATGCAGGGAGTGCTCGCGGTCGGCCTTGGTGAACCAGGCGACGAGTGCCTCCATCTCGCGCGGGGTATCGAAGGGCGAAGTTGTCTGGAAGACGATGCCGATTTCCTTTCCATCGGCATCGAAGGCGGCGACGTGGTTCGGCAGGGTCTTGTAATGGCCGCGATGGCGCTCGTCCTTGGTGCTGTGGCGCAAGAGGTCCTGATGGAGCTGGCCGATCATGTTTTCCGTGACGGGGATCTGCTCGAAGGCATCAAACACCTGATCCATCACGTAGGCGTAACCGGCGACCTCCTGCTCATCGCGTGTCTTGAACTCGGTGATGTGTAATCGGCCCAGCAAGTCCTCGACTTGGCGGTCAGTGAGCTTGGACCCCTCAATGCGTGTGGACGAGCCGACACTCTCGATGGTGGCCACCTTGCGCAACGAAGTGAGTTTCTCCGGCGAGAGGCTGCGAATCATGCGCCACTGCCCCTTAAACTCGTCCAGCTCGGCGATGAGGCGGAGGATCTCGGGAGTGATGCTGAAAACGGGGGGCAACATGGCTGTCTTGGCTGATTGTTTGGCTGATTACAGCCGTTTATGGCTGATTCGCCAGACATACTTCTATTCCCGCACACAGGCATCGACGCAGCGCCACCAAGGCCGCGAAAAGCCTGCTCATTCGCGAACACGAACGGCGTGAGGACCCTAACCCGAATCAATCACACGCGGGGCGTAACGAAAGCGAGGATGCGGTGTTATAGCCTCGCATGCAGACATATACCGGAGACCCGAAGCCCGCACCCAGTCCGACAGAGTGTTTCACCGGTCAGCTGTTTTTTGATGAACTCGGGGCCCGCAATGTCGTGGCTGATTTTTCCGGCGGACAGCTCAGCAGCGATGGCGGTGCACTCCTGCTCCGACAGATTGATTCGGGCTTGGGCGTCACCCGTACTCTGGCGGCTTGTTTTGTGGATCGACGCGATCCCGCGCTCGTCGACCACAGCGTGAGGGAACTGCTCGCTCAGCGCATTTACGCGCTGGC
>CAMAUX010000051.1 GCA_945861435.1 Chthoniobacter flavus
GCCACCACCTCCGCCTGCTCGAAGCCCGTTCGCAGATCGGCCAGCGACAGCGAAAGAGGATGCTCCACTTTCCCCTGCACGCTCAGCCGGAAGGTCTCCGGATCCACCTCCAGCGGGATATTGGGAAGATGATACCGCACGAAGAAAGCGTCGTTGGGCGTGATCACGCCCTCATTGAAAACCGCAAAGGGCGTCTCCAACTGCGGCGGCCGCGTCGTCAGCCGGATCAGCGGGCGCTTCTGCGGATAGCGCACCAGCTCGCGCTCCCCGTTGGCAAAGGGCAGCGTCACGGTCTCGGCCGCACCGAGCAATCGCGAGGCACCCGAGGTAACGACGGCAACCGCAGCCCCACCCGCAAGATGCAGGAATCCACGACGAGCGAGCGGTTGCTGGGGGTGCATAAGCCGATCCTCTAACACGCACGCAGATCCTGTGGGAGCAGGAATTAACGCCCTCCCTTTGTCCAACCCCTCTGCAACCTGCCGGGGTGTTTGGGGTTTACTCAGCCCGAGATGGCGGGTGATCCTCCCAACCCGCGGCCAAAAACCCGCACCACCCCACTTCGTGAACCTCGTCGTCACCTCCCTGCGCAGACCGTTGAGCGTGCTCGTGCTGATCGCAGCCGTGCTGCTGGGCGCGGCTTTTGCATGGCAGAAGATGAGCCGCGACATCTTCCCGCCCCTGGGCATCCCGACCATCTACGTCGCGCAGCCCTATGGGGGCATGGATCCAGCGCAGGTGGAGGGTTACCTCACCTACTACTACGAATACCACTTCCTCTACATCACGGGCATCGAGCACGTGGAGTCGAAGTCCATCCAGGGAGCCTCGATCATGAAGCTCCAGTTCCACCCCGGCACCGACATGTCCGCCGCGCTCTCGGAGACCGTGGCCTACGTCAACCGGGCCCGCGCCTTCATGCCAGCAGGCACGCCCGGCCCCTTCGTCACACGCTTTGATGCGGGCAGCGTCCCCGTGGGGCACCTCGTGTTCTCCACCGAAAACCCGCAGCGCACCGTGGCCCAAATGCAGGACGCCGCCCTCAACCAAGTCCGCCCCCTCTTCGCCACGCTGCCCGGCGTCTCCGCTCCCCCGCCCTTCGGTGGCTCAGCGCGCACGATCGTGATCAACCTCAAACCAGACCGGCTGCGCGCCCACGGAATCTCACCGGACGACGTGGTGCAGGCCATGGCGCAGGCCAACGTGGTCAGCCCCTCGGGCAACATGAACCTCGGCGACAAGTACCCGATCGTGCCCGTCAACGCCGTCGTCCGGAACATCAAGGACCTCGAAGCCGTGCCCCTCCGCGTGACTCCGCAGGGAGCCGTGTTCGTGCGCGACCTCGCCACCGTGGACGACCAGGCCGACCTCGTCACCAGCTACGCGTTGGTCAACGGACGCCGCACCGTCTACATCCCCGTCACCAAGCGCGCCGACGCCTCCACCCTCTCGGTCGTGGAACTCGTGAAGGCCAGCCTCGGGAAGTTCAAGGCCGCCGTCCCCGACGACGTCAACGTCACCTTCGAGTTCGACCAATCCCCCGTCGTGCGCCGCGCCATGGAGAATGTCCTGCGCGAGGGCGCGCTCGGCGCCGTGCTCACGGGCCTCATGGTGATGCTCTTCCTGCGCAGCGCGCGCAGCGCACTCGTCGTCGTCCTCAACATCCCCGTTGCCCTCACCGCCGCTCTCCTCGGCCTCTGGATCAGTGGGCAGGGCATCAACCTCATGACCCTCGGCGGCCTCGCCCTCGCCGTCGGCATCCTCGTCGATGAAGCCACGGTCGCGGTCGAGAACATCCACGCCCACCTCGCACGCGGCGCAAGCCTCGCAAGGGCTGCACGCGACGCCACCCTCGAAACCGCGGGCCCGCGCCTGCTCGCCCTCCTCTGCGTGCTCGCCACCTTCATCCCCACTTTCTTCATGACCGGCGCCGCGCGCGCACTCTTCGCCCCGCTCGCGATGGCGGTCGGCTTCGCGATGACGGCCTCCTACCTTCTCTCCTCAAGCCTCGTGCCCGTGCTCTCCATCTGGATCCTCGGTCGCGACGCCACGAGCCACAATACAGGAACCGACCTCCTGCGAAGCGCCTACACCCGCCTCCTGCGCCCGGTGCTCGCCACGCGCTGGATTCTTCTGCCCGCCTACGTCGCAGGCGCGCTGCTGCTCGCTTCCGCCATCGGCAGCCTCCTCGGCCGCGAGATCTTTCCCAGAACAGACTCCGGCCAGATGGCCCTGCGGATCAAGGCGGCGACAGGCACGCGGGTCGAACTCACCGAGGCTCTCGCATTGCGCACCCTCGCCCTCATCGAGCGGGAGATCGGCAGGGAAAAGATCGCGCTCACCATGGGACTCGTCGGCGTCCACGCACCCAACTATCCCGTCAATCTCATCCACCTCTGGAACGGCGGTCCGGAGGAAGCGTGGCTCGCCGTGCAACTCAAGCCCGGCGGCCCCCGCGTGGCGCAGCTTCAGGAAAAGCTGCGTGCAGTGCTCGCACAGGAACTCCCGGAAGTCCGCGTATCCTTCGAACCCAGCGACATCATCTCGCGCGTCATGAGCTTCGGCTCCAACACTCCCATCGAGGTCGCTGTCGCCGGGCCCGACCTCGCCGCCAGCCGCGCCCACGCGGAGAAGATCCTCGCAAACCTCGCCAAAATCCCCGCCCTGCGCGACCTCCAGTTCGCCCAGGCTCTCGACTTCCCCACCATCAACGTCGACGTCAACCGTGAGCGGGCCGGCCTCCTCGGCGTGCGCACTTCGGACGTGACCCGCTCGCTCGTGCCCGCCACCACCTCCAGCCGCTTCACGCTGGCCAACTACTGGGCCGATGCGAAAACCGGGGTGAGCTACAATCTCCAAGTCCAGATTCCCCAATCCAAGACCACCTCGCTCGACGACCTTCGCAACCTGCCCGTCGGCACCAATACAGGCACCGGAGGCTCCACGCTCCTGCGCAACGTGGCCACGCTCAATGCCGGCACGGCCGTCGGCCAGTACGAGCGCTACAACATGGCGCGCGTCATCAGCCTCACCGCGAACATCCACGGCAGCGACCTCGGCTCCGTCGCGAGCAAGGTGCAGAAAGCCATCGACGAGGCAGGCACGCCGCCTCCCAAGAGCAGCGTCGCACTGCGCGGCCAGGTCCCCGCGCTCAACGAACTGCTCGCGGGCTTCCAATCCGGCTTCCTCGTCGCGGTCCTCGTGGTGCTCCTGCTGCTCACCGCCTACTTCCAATCCCTGCGGCTCGCACTCGTGGTTCTTTCCACGATCCCCGCAGTGCTCGCGGGTGTGGGAGCCGCCCTCCTGCTCACCGGCAGCACCCTCAACATCCAGTCGGCCATCGGCGCCATCATGGCCGTGGGCGTTGCAGTCGCCAACGCCATCCTCCTGGTCACCTTCGCCGAACGCGCGCGCATGGCCGGTGCCACGCCGAAGGAAGCCGCGCTGGAGGGCGCCACCAGCCGCCTACGCCCCATCCTCATGACCACCGCGGCCATGCTCGCGGGCATGCTCCCCATGGCTCTCGGCTTCGGCGAGGGAGGTGAACAGACTGCACCTCTCGGACGCGCCGTCATCGGCGGCCTCGCAGCCGCGACGCTGGCCACGCTCGTCGTGCTTCCCTCGGCCTTCGCACTCCTCGCCGGAACCAACCGCCGCAGCCCCTCGCTGGACCCAGACGACGCTCCCACCGCAGCGCCAGAACGCACCGCCTCCGAACCCGCATGAACACGCTATTCTCATCCCGCATGGTCGCCCTGACGGCACTGGCAACGGGCATCGCCACGGCGACGACAACCCTGTCCGCGGCAGATCCAACGCCCGTAAAAACCGCCATCGCGAGCAGGGGCGACATCACCCGCTACGTCAGCGTCCCCGGTAACCTCCGTGCCCGTCAGCACACCACCCTTTTCGCCAAGGTGCCCGGTTATGTGCAGAAGCTCGCCGCCGATACCGGCGACCGCGTCGAGTCCGGCCAGATCCTCGCAGAACTCGAGGTGCCGGAACTTCAGGCAGACCTGCGCAAGTTTGAAGCCGACGCAAAGATGGCCGATCTCGACCTGCAACGCCTCACCGAGGCACGCAAGAAGGCCCCGGACCTCGTCCTTCCACAGGCGCTCGACAAGGCGCACGCGACCGCCGATGTGGCGCGCGCAGGCCTCCAGCGCACACAGACCCTGCTCGGCTTCGCACGCATCACCGCGCCCTTCGCGGGAGTCGTCACCATGCGCTACGTCGACACGGGCGCCTTCGTCCCCGCTGCCGCGGCGGGCAGCACTCCGCAATCCGCCGCGATGTTCACCGTGATGGATTTCTCCACCATCCGCGCCCAAGCCGCCGTGCCCGAACTCGACGCCGTGCTGGTGCAGACCGGTCAGCCGGTGAAGGTCGCGGTGGAAGCGCTCGGTGGAAAAATCGTGGAGGGCAAAGTCACCCGGTTTGCGCACGCCATCGACGAGGCGACGCGCACGATGCTGGTGGAAGCCGAACTGCCCAACGGCGAACTCAGCCTGCGCCCGGGCATGTACGCCACGATCAAGGTTGGCGTCGAAAAACACACAGGCACTCTTCTCGTCCCCACCGAGGCGCTCGCGATGGAAAAGGCCAGCGCCTTCGTGTTCAAGGTCGTCGAAGGCAAACTGCGCAAAACCCCCACCACACTGGGTTTCAACGACGGCACCCACGCCGAACTGCTCACCAACGTGACAGAGGGCGACACCGTCGCGATCGTCGGCAAGGCCACCTTCGCCGACGGACAGGCCGTCCTGCCTGCCTCCGCAACCACCCCGGCCCCAACTGCTCCACCCTCCAAATGAAGCTCCCGCACGTACCCGCATCCGGCCATGTGATGGCTGCCCTCGCGGCCGTCCTCCACCTTGGCGCTTCCGCAGTTGCCGCCGAGAAGGCGCCATCGCCCATCGACCTTCCCACCGCGCTCAAACTCGCCGGAGCCCGCAGCCTTGATATCCAGCTCGCAAAAGAACGCGTCGCCGAAGCCCGCGCACAGCAGACCGGCGCACTCCTCCAGTTCGCGCCGACCCTCAGCCCGGGCGCAACGCTGCGCAGACACGACAACGCGGCCCAGAATGTCGAAGGCCGCGTCATCGACGCGGACAAGCGCGGATGGACAGTCGGCCCCGCGCTCAACCTCCAAGTGGACCTTGGCGAATCCGCGTACAAGCTTCTTGCCGCACGCCAACTCACCAAGGCTGCCGCTTTCGCCGAGGAAGGCCAGCGACAGGAAAGCATCCTCAGCGCGGCCCTCGCGTATTGCGACCTCGCCAAGGCACAGGCGGCCGAGGCGATCGCACAGGATGCGGTCGACATCTCCCGCGACTATGAACGCCAGGTCACATCGGCCGTCGAGGCCGGCATCGCCTTCAAGGGCGAGGAACTCCGCGCCCGTGGACAGATGGAACGCGACCAACTCACCCTGCGCCAGTGCCGCGAAGCCCGGGAAGTTGCGGGTGCACGACTCGTCCATGTCCTGCATCTCGAACCCGGTCTTCAACTCAAGGCAGACGGGCGCGTCACTCCCGTGGAGTTCGTGAAGAAAGACCAGTCGCTCCCGCAGCTCATCTCCCAAGCTCGCTCCCACCGCCCCGAACTGGGGCAGAGCGCCGCCCAGATCGAAGCCGCCCGCCAATCCCGCTCTGCCGCAGTCTACGGCCCTCTCTGGCCCACGCTTTCAGGCCAGGCATTCGGAGGCGCCCTCGGCGGCGGCTTCAACGGCGGCGATTACCAAACCCGTGAGTCCGAAGATTACCAAGTCAGCCTCGGCTGGCGGATCGGGCCCGGTGGACTCTTCGATTCCAGCCGCACCAAGGCAGCGGAAGCGCGCCTCGGCATGGCACGGATCAGCGCGGAGAAAGTCAGCGACGACATCGGCCGCCAGATCACCGAAAGCTGGGCCCGCGTGCGCAGTCTCTCCGACCAGATCACCATCGCTCAACGCACTGTGGAAGCGGCACGCCGGACTCTGGAACTCACACGCGAACGCCGGGAATTCGCCGTCGGCAGCGTGCTTGAAACCATCCTCTCCGCGCAGGAACTCACACGCGCCCGACTCGAATGGCTGGGCATCGTTGCCGAACACAACAAAGCCCAGTTCGCACTGAGTCGCGCACTCGGCACCACGCCCAATCCCGCGCCGAAGGAGTCCGCCCCTGCTTCAGCGGGGAGCGAGGATAAAAAGAAAGCGCCCAAGAACCCGCAAAGTTCAAAGAACTCGAAGGGCTCCAAGGACTCCAAGGGCTGACACGCACGCGGCAGCAGCCAAGCTGCCAACGCTCATCAGCAGACGCCGGCGGCAGCCCCGGGCAGACAGGCGGCGCGAGGCTCCTGCGGAACCAAATCGAGTTCCTCGAGCAATGCCCGATCCTCATTGGCGCCGGGATTCTTCGCGGTGAGCAGCTTGTCCCCGTAGAAGATCGAGTTGGCACCGGCAAAGAAGCACAGCGCCTGCCCTTCGCGCGTGAGACGAGTGCGTCCGGCACTCAGCCGCACCTTGGCCTTGGGCAACGCAATGCGGGTGACAGCGATCAGACGCACCAACTCGAAGATCTCCACCGGAGCCTGCGCCTCCATCGGCGTCCCAGGCATCGACATGAGACAGTTGATCGGCACGCTCTCAGGAGCCGGATCGAGTCCGGTCAGCACCTCCAGCATCCGAAGCCGGTCGGTGACGGTCTCGCCCATCCCGATGATCCCACCGCAGCACACGTCCATCCCGGCCTTCTGAACAGCTTCAATCGTGTTGAGCCGATCTTGGAAAGTATGCGTGGTGACCACCTGCGGATAATACTCAGGCGAGGTGTCGATGTTGTGGTTGTAAGCCGTGACGCCCGCATCCTTGAGCTTGCGAGCCTCGCCGAGGCTCAACTGGCCGAGGGTCACGCAAACCTCCATGCCCAGTTTGCTCACCTCACGGATCGCGCCGAGTACCTGCTCAAAGCGCGGGTCCCCCTCGCGCACACCCTTCCATGCGGCTCCCATGCAGAACCGCGTGGAGCCGTTCTCGCGGGCGCGTGTGGCGGCGGCCATGATCTGCTCGCTCTCCATGAGACGCTCGGCCTTCACGCCCGTGCTGTAACGGGCGCTCTGCGCACAGTAGCCGCAGTCCTCCGAACAACCGCCCGTCTTAATGCTGAGCAGGGTGCAGAGCTGCACCTCATTGTTATTCCAGTGCTCGAGGTACACCGCACGACCGCGCGCGATCAGGTCGAAGAAGGGCTGCTCGTAAAGGGATTGGAGTTCGGCGAGGGTCATCGGGGTGGCGGGTGGCTTCTGGCGAGTCTTCAGGCGTGTTGCGGCAGGGATTTGAAGCAGGAACCCGTCAGCGCGTCCAGCGGCCACGCGCACTCGAAAGCATCGGCAGTTCCTCCGTCTGGTACTGGGTCTTGCCCACCGCGCCGATCATGGGGACACCCACGGCGGACCGGAACAACTTACTCATGCTCTCCCCGGTATGGCAGCCCCAGCTCTTCACATGCGCATCCGCAGTGAAGATCCCACGCTGGATGCAGCTCAACTCGGTCTCGTGAAGCCATACCTTCGACGCGCTATCGATGTGGTTGGAATAATCAAAGAGCCAGCACGCCTTGTTCGAGTGTCCGAAGTACTCCAACCCCACCAACTTGACCCGCTCCCTCGGCTGCCCGGAGTTGAGGTAACTCACCATCTGCTGCGCCCGGTCAAAGTAGACCAACCGAATCCCGAACGCCTCGCGCACCGAGTCGATGAGAGCCAGCAAATCCCGCCCATCCTGCTTCGAACGGCTTACATAGGCGGGCCGGTACACCAGCCATGTCACCGGTTGCCCGGGAGTCTTGGCTTGGATCTCCTCCGTCCGAATCCGGGCCGCCCTCACGAAGTTCATCCACCAATTGTCGTGCGGCGCATCCTTGAACTTCTCCCACATCCAGAGCGACACCCCGCCGACCACGATCACATATTCGCCGGCAGGTGCGGCCACCGCGGGGCTCGGCGCCGCCAAAACGCCAAGGCACGCCACCAGAAGAAGCAGGAAGTTTCTCATACGCGCGCAAAGGATGGCCGAATCCGGATCGGAAACAAGGCCGCGCCACCCCTCCTACAGACCTCTTAGGGACAGACCCTCCGGCTCTTTATACTCAGAGCACCACCGTCCGGCGCACGGTGTCCGGCGCAAGCGTCGTGACGCCGGTCAGCACCTGAGCAACCGCGGGGGTGCCGACCGAGAACGATCCAAACTTCTGCGCTACAAAGCCGAACCGGTCCCCTCCCGCCTCGGTCCCCGAGACAGTGCCGGAGATGAGTACGCTGGCGATCTGGGCGACGATCTTTGCGTTGTTCGATGCCGTGATCAGGCGGTCGTCCTCGTCCCCAAACCCGTCGCCGTCCGCGTCCTCAACGCCCGCCACCAGATCGCTCGCGGTCCAGTTTCCCGTCACCTTCACCGCACCAATCTGGGCATCGGCATTGGTGGCAAATCCCAGCAGATCATACCCGGCAAGGATGCGCGACTCGCTCACGTTGCCAAGGATCGTGAAGCTACCAATGGCGAGATCAACGCTGGCACCGGGAACAGCCTGCCCGCGCGCGCTCACCAGGCTGTGATCCAAGAGCGCCCCGGCGGAGAAGCTGCCAAGGTCATCCGCCACGCGCAGGATCGTGGAACTCACGGCGCCCTTTGCATAAAAGCTGGCAAGTTTCCCACCGATCTCAATCCGTGCCCCGGTCACAGTCCCGACCTGCGTTCCGGAGGGACTTCCCACCACAATGGGGCCACAGTTGCCCGAAGCCACGGAACCCGTGCCACTCCGGATCGATCCGCTGAGACTACCCGGACTTGAAACCCTGCTCACCGAATCCACGATCTTTACTCCAGTGAGGTTTCCCTCGGCCTCGATGGCACCAGAAGACCCGCCCGTCCCTCCCTTGAGAAAGCCCGTGATGGTGACCTGACCGAGGTTGCCCGGCAGGTCGAGGCCGCGCCGCAGCGTGTCCCGACTGAGTACTGAACCGCTGTACTCTCCTGCTCCGCCGACAAGGTTGCCGCGGATCTCCACACTCGTGGTGCGGCCGTCGCAGACAATGCTGCCAGAGTGCATCTGCGCACCGCCCTGCACACTGCCCACCAGCAGCACCGCACCGAGATCCGCCCCGGCGAAAATCGTGCCCGAATTATCTCCGGAACCGCCGCGCACCGCCACCGGGTTGGAGACGGATGCAGCCACAGCAGAGCCGACGCTTAGTGAAGCAATCTTGCCCGTGGAACTGATCGCCCCCGATCCGCCCCCGATCCCTCCCTCGATGCTCAGCCCCACCTTGACCGCCCCCATGTCGCCTACGAGCCCTGCATTCATCCCGCTGAACACGCTGCCCGATCCCTGCCCCGCCCCGCCGACAAGCGAGCCACCGATCACCAACCCTCCAAGTTTGCCGCCAATCTGAAGCGTCGCACCATAGTCACCGCCGCCTCCAGAGATGCTCCCCTGCACGGTGAATACCCCGGCGTTGCCGTTGCACTTGAAGACGGCGGTGTTCGCGGCCGTCGCGGTGACGGATCCTTTGACGGTCACAGCGCCAAGGTCGGTGCCCGCAAACACATTACCACCACTCACCGACGAGAACTCCGTCACCTCCAGCGTGTGCGCCGAGAGAGCGCTAAGAGATGCGGCGTTGGTGAGCGTCAGCCTGGATCCCGTAGTAAAAGTGCCGCTCGAAAACGCATCCGTCGTGGGCGTGCTCAACGTCACGGTCTTGGCGTCCGTATTCACCGCAGTAATCCGCGTACCCTCGGCGATGCCAGTGCCGGCGACACTCACTCCCACAGAAAGACCAGCGACGCTGGTGAACCCGCTCACAATCGTTTCCCCACTGGCCGCCGTGAGTGAGGAGATCGTCACAGTCACAGGCGCGGCAGCCGCTGCCACCACATACTCGCTGCCACCGGTTGCGCCCGCAGTCACGTCCCGCACAAGAATGCGTGACCCCGCCCGGATCCCCTGCGCAAGCCAGTTCCCGCCGTCGGTGCGCGTGATGGTGTCGGCAGAACCGGCATCGGCGAGATCCGCAGTCACGGAGAATTGCGTGGCCTGTGCACCGGCAGTCACCGAACCGCCAATGGTGAGGCTCGTGATCTTGCCACCAGCCGCCACGATCACCCCTGAGCGTTCGCCGGTGCCTCCGTTCAAGCTCCCATCGATACTCACGGCACCGACCGATCCACCCGCTTGCAGCGCACCCGAGTCAGTCCCGTCGCCCCCGATCACACTGCCTTTGATACTCACCGTGCCAATGTCGGCCAGAGCGGTGACACGCCCGGAGTTGATCCCGTTGCCACCCAAAAGACTCCCGCCAACGAGCGCCGTGCCCTCCGTCCGCTTCACCAGTGCGAAGCTCGCAATCTTCTGTGCAGCCACACGCCCGGAAAGCTCCCCATCGCCACCCACCACACTGCCCGCGATGCTCACCGCCCCCATCGCTGCCGAGCAGAGAATCCCCCCGGAATTGAACCCCGCACCTCCGATCACATCACGCAGCACAGTCACTGCCCCCATAAACCCACTACCCACCTGAACGGAACCGGAATTCTGCCCCGCACCGCCGGTCACCGAACCCGTGATCTTGAGCGATGTGAGTTCAGTGGAGGCAAAAATCTTCCCGCTGTCGCTGCCAGCCCCCCCGGTGAGCGAACCACCGAGGGTCACCCCAGCGATCTTTCCCGCGCGCGCCGCCACAAGACCGGAGAAATCGCCCGCGCCCCCGATCACATCACCTGTGACGGATACGGCACCCATGGTGGTTCCGGCGTCGATGGCTCCCGAAAAACTGCCGCCGCCACCTTGGATCTTCCCGCGCACCGCCACGGTGCCAATGGACGCCGCAGCGCGGATGAGGCCGGTACTGTCGCTTGCAAAGCCGCTATCCGCCTTGCCCACCACGTTTCCGTAAATGGTGATACTCGCGATGGAACCCACCGCCTTGGGGCTCGCACTATTGACGTTGAGAGTGGCGTGCTTGAAGTCGCCAGAAACCTTGCTCGTTCCAATCACCAGCGCACCGATACCTCCGGTGATCTGGCTCACCAGCGAGCCCCCGGCAGCCTGCGTCTCGAGGCCGTGCGCGCCCATGGACTGCACGGTGAGCGACTTGATGGCCACGGCCGTGTTCGCGTTGCCAGCCTCGATCCGTCCAAGATCGCCCTGAATCGACACCGCACCCAGTGCCAGCGCCATGCTCTTGGCGGGATTCACCGCCTTCAGAAAACCCACGTCCGCGAAACTCGTCCCCGCAGTCCTGCCGTCCATCTTCGTCGTCGAAATGGTGATCGACACCCCTTCAGCCGGGTTGGGATTGACGTCCTTGAGTGCCGTGAGGTCCAGGAGCTGCAACTGCTGCGGACCGTCTATATTGGTGAAGGCCGAAGCCACCGTCACCCCGCCCGTGTCGAAGTCGAACACGGCATTGGCACGAGTCTGCGCATCGGCAGCGCTGAACACGGGAGAGGAAAACTTCACATTCACCAACTCCCCATCGGCGTTGAGGTAAATCAGAGTGCGGTAGTCGGTGAGAAGGGTCGCAGGCGCGATGCGGTTTTCCAGCGGCTCGATGCCCGTCACTCGCGACGGTTTTCTATTGGAGGGAGGCAAGCTCATGAAAGGGGGCGTCATGGATTGGTCACCGGCAGGTCACCCGCCTGCATCCGGTCAAACTTTGCATCGGTGCTCTGCGCAGGGCCGAGGCGGATGCTGTAGTTCGCCGCGCTCGTGTCTTGGGAGGTGATGGTCAGGCTCTGCCACGTCGACCAATTGGCGGCTGTGAAGGTGAGCTTGGTGACCTCCGTGCCCACGACAAAAAACTTCACCCGCCCCGCCTGAGTGCAGCTCACAGGCACATCCACCGTCGCTGCCGGCGCCGCATCCAACCGAACTTGGAAGGACGCGGACGTGGCGGCGGAACTGGCGCTGCCGAGCGCAATCTTGATCCCGCTTGCTGGATCGAATGCCGTGGATCCAGTGCCATGCTGGATGCCGTTGATGGGGCCGGAAACGAGCACCTTCTCGATCGGCTCAAGATCCGCAATCGGGTCGTTATAGAGCAATTGCACAAGCACGTTCCCCCCTGTGCACAGGTTGCCCGCCGGAAGTTTGAGCCGGAAATCTGCGTTGGCCCCATTCACGAGGCTGTAGCTGACCGCGTTGCCAGCTGGTAGCGCAGGCACGCCCGCCTCAGTGAACGGGCCGATCCCCAACGGAGCGGTGTTCGGCAGCGAGGCGTCCGGAGAATAGTAGAAGCGCACCAAGGCCGGCTTAGAGGCGGCACTGCCCGAGTTGAAGATCGTCAGAACTCCGCCCAGCAGGCTCTGGTTGCCGCTGGTGGTTTTAAGGAGCGGGGCATTCCACCACGCCACAAGACGCGCCTGCGCAAAGGGCGGCAGATGCGGCGCTGCGGTGAACCCAGTCGCACGGACAAACCCGAAACCCGACGCCTCCTCCACGGCCACGCCCACCGTGCGCTTGATGCGCACCGTCGTAGGGAAGAGCTCCGGATCAGCGTAGGTGTGCGAGGCGAAGACGGAGAAAAGCCCGTTGCCGTTGCCGACGATCCGTCCCTTGCTCCATGTGCCGTCGCCCCAGTTCACCAGCGCCTCGTAGGCAGCCACGGCCTGCGGACGCCCATCGCGAAAGGTCGCGACCACACGCTCGGTGAGGGCGGCGCCGCTGGTCTGCAGGACCTGCGGACGCACGAAAATCGGCTGCAGGCCCGAGGTGCGCGCGGCGGGCGCCACCAGCGCTTCGCTGTAAATCTTGCGGCTGAGACCGTTGTTATCCCGCACCTCCACGGTCATCTGGTAGAAGCCCGGCTTGGAGTAAGTGTGCGTGCCGAAAACGGCCATCTTGCCCAGGCCCGGAGACCGGGGGTCGCGACGGACCGAACTGGCATCCACCACCGGCGTTCCATCCCCCCAGTTGATCTTCGCGGAAAGCGTGGTGGCAGAGGCCCGCAGGTCGTTCAAGCTGAAGCTGGCCACGACTCCAGAAGTGATCGCCGTTCCCGCAACGCCCTCCACCCGCTCGCTCGTCCCGCTAATCGACGCCCCCCCCACACCCACGCGCACCACCGCGGAGTCCTGAAAATACACGGGGGCCTCGGTCGACTGGATGGAGTTGTAAGACACGGAACCGACGACGCCCTTGTCGTCGAAAAAGTCGCTGGCGCGCCAACCGCGCACGGACATGCTGCGGCCCCGCACCAGCACACCCACGTCCACCGGCCCCTTCACGCCCGGACCGCCCACCACACCGATCAGATTGCGGTCCTGTCCGCTCTGAAAACGGTTTTCAGCGTTATCGAACAGGAAGTGGAGGAAGTCGGGGTAGTCGAACTCCAGATCCACCGCGCTCATCCGGAAGTCCACCTCCTGCCCGGGCACTGCGACCTGCCCACCCGGACTCGTCATGAAGGTGGGCGAGTTAAACGCGTCGACCACCGCATCCACGGCGAAGGTGCGCTTTTCAGAAAGAACCGTCCCGTCCTTCACCTGCACGCTCACGATGGCCGAGCCGTTGGTCGTGGCGCTAAGAATCAGCACCGCGTCCTGACTGTCCTCCACCACTTCCGCACGCTCGATGAACACAGGGACGTATCCCGGATTCTGAGTGTCTCGCAGCGGCGCCTCCTCGCACAGACGCATGATGTCGAACCCGCGCACCAACTGGCCGAAGACGGTGTGCTTGAAATCCAGATGACGCGGCGATGCCGTGGTGATGAAGAACTGCGAGCCATTCGTGGCCGAAAGCAGCGGCATCCCGGAGTTGGCCATCGCCAGCTGCCCGCGCCCTGTGAAAATCAGCGAGGGATTGAACTCGTTGTCGAAAGTGAACCCCGGCCCGCCCTGCCCCCAAAGCTCGGGATGCGTCAGATCCCGGCTGTTCGGGTCGCCCCCTTGAAGCACGAAGCCGGGGACGATCCGGTGAAAGTGCAGACCGTCGTAGAAGCCCGCCTGCGCAAGGCCCGCGATATTACCCACCGTCATCGGCGCCATGTCCCGGAAAAGCTGCAGCAGCATCTCCCCCCGGAACGCCGCGGCATTGGTATCGCCCGCATAGGATACCGTCAGCTTCAGATACGGGTTGCCAGTCTTCACCCGGGCCATGATTTTCGGATTACTCGAGGTGACCGTATAAGTGAGAGGACGCCCGCCAGGCTGGCTGGCATTGATCGGCACCGTCACCGCCTTGGCCACCGGCACGCGCGTCACCAGCAACTGGCCCGTGCGGGCCGCCGTCCCCCGCACCACAGTGAGCGTCAACGTCTGCTGCACAGGCCTGTCATCCCCGGTCGCTGCGAAATACGTGAACGTCTCCGTCAACGACCCTGTGCCCTTTGGTGGCGTGTAGCTGTAGGAACCGTCCGCATTAAGCAGCAACGTTCCGCCCCCGCTGGTCGTGAAAGCTGTGCCAGGCGTGATCGGCGCCACCCCCTGCGTTGCACTGGTCACCCGTGCAATCGGGGCAAGCGAGGGCGCCGCGGCATTGAGCGCCAACCCCAGAAACACACAGCCCTCCCTGTCCGCACCAGAAAGAGCGATGCGGATCCGGCCGTCATTGCCACCATCAGAATCCCAGGCCGTCACCCGCCCCGTGGAGCCTTCCTGCAGCACGTACCCGCCCTCCGGCACGTTGGTGAAAGCAAAGGTCCCGTCCGCACCCGACTGCGTCGTGGCAAACAACTCGCCCGCGTCGATCGCACCGTCCTGATCGAGATCGCGGTGCAGTCGAAGCGTGGCGCCAGCGAACGCGGTGTCCGTCGCACTCACGACCCCGTCCCGGTTCACGTCGGTGAGCACCCTCCCGCGAATGGCGCGCAGGATGGAACCGGTGAACACGAAATCTTTCCCGCCCACATCCGCAGCTGCCACGCTCGCTGAAAGCTGTGCGGCTCCGGAAACCTGCGCCGAAGAGGGCGCGGTGACCACCAACAGATAGCTGCCCGGAAAGAGCTTCTCAAAACGGTACGTGCCATCGACCCCGGTGCGCGTGGTGGCAACCTTCTCGCCGGAAGCCGCCACCCCGTCCTCATTCGTGTCGCTGTAGAGTTTCACCTCCACCCCGGGCAATTTCACCTCGCTGGGACTGTGACTCACGGCCCCCGAGATGGTTCGCACCACCAGCCCGCTGAGCAGGAAATTCCGCCCGCTCAACGCCGCACCCGAAACCGTTAGCACCATGCTGCTCGATCCACTGTCAGCCACCTGCGCACCAGCGGGCAGATCCAGCACGGCGACATAAGCTCCGTCGAGGAGACCGCTGAAAGAGTAACTCCCATCCACCAAAGTCCGCGTCGTTGCAATCTGCTCGCCTTCGGCGGGCTGTTGGTCGGCGTTGCTGTCGCGAAACAGACGCACCTGCACAAACGGCACGGGCGCCAACGTGAGGTCCGTACTGCGATGCCGAACGATGCCGCTGATCCCGTATGCGCTCATTCCGCCGACCAACAGATCTTTTTCAGAAGCGCTTGCCTGCAGGTCCGCCACTGACAGAACACCCTCACTCGGAATCACAAAGCTCGCTCCGGACAAGAATCCGGAACGGTCCACAGTCACCAGGTAATCCCCGCGCGGCAGGTCGGTGAACTCATACACGCCCCGCGCCCCGGTGACCACCGATGCGACGAGTTCCCCCACATCTGAGGCGCTGTCGCCATCAAGGTCGCGATACAGATTCACCGTGGCACCGTCCACAAACGCATCCCCGCTGCTCACGGCGCTGTTCGCATCGCTGTCATGCCGCACCTTCCCACCAACGGAAAAGAGGGGGAGCGACCCGAACACAAAATTCTGCGAGACCACGTCTGAACCCGCCACAGTGACTGCCTGTGCGCCGTCCGGGGTCCCGTCCGCCTCTGACAGGAGGCTGGCACCGTCGGGCTTCAGAAGTTCCACCGCGTATGCACCGTCCACAACGCCTGAGAATGCATAGCCGCCATCGACCGAGGTCAGCTTGCTCTCCACCAACGATCCGCTTCCCGTGTCCCGCAACCGCACCACCGCCGCGCGTACCGGACGCGCAGCACCCGTGCCGTCGTCGAGAGTCACCGTGCCGCTGATGGAGGCCGCATCGGCAGCGCCACACCACCCCGCAAAAACCAACACGCAAAGGATCCATACAGACACCCAAAAGCGCCGCGGAAAAAGCTGCGGACATCTGGGTTCCAGAGGGGATGACGGGGGACTCATCGGAAGGGAAAAGGAGCTAGGATCGTGCCGCTCACGCAGCGCGGGGCAAAGATTTTTGTCAATCAACGTGGGCGTTCTCATACAAGCCGGTGCAACTTCACATCCACAGCGGACACCTCCGGAGAAAGGCTCCCGCCCAACCCCACCGCGGACAACGCAAGAGACACCCCCCTGTATTTGAAGGAACCCACCTCCTGCGCCACAAAACCAAAGTGGTCCCCATCTGCCGCGGTTCCGCTCAGAAGCCCGCCAATGCTCACCGAACCGATCTTGGAGCGGATCGTTCCGCTGTCCGAGCCCGTGGCCAATGTGTCACCAACCCCATACCCCTCATCACCCGCCACCGCTCCGGCCACAAGGCTGCTGGCCGACCACGCGCCCACCACCACCACCGCACCAATCTGCGCGTCGGCATTCGTCGCGACACCGTTGATGTCGTAACCCGCAAGAATCAGGGAACCCGACACGCTGCCAGCCGAGAAACTCGCGAGCGCAAGATCCACGCTTGCGCCTTGGACAGCCTGCCCCCTGGCCAGAATGCGGCTGTCCGTCACCGCGCCCGAAACCAGCACCCTGCCGATCGCATCACCCGCCTGCACACGCGTGGCGGAAATCGATCCTTTCACCTCGAGCACGGCAAAATCACCCGACGCCTCCGCGACCCCGGAGTCCGCCCCGGCACCACCATTGATCGAGCCCAGAACCTTCATCGTTCCAATGGATCCGGTGGATTCGGGATTCAACCCGGCGCGCACCGCCGCGCTTCCCTCACCCAGGCCGCCGAGCACGCTCCCCGCCTGCAGGGATGCAAGGTTTCCATCCGCCGCCACCATCGCAGACTGCGCCCCCGCGCCTCCGGCAAGCGAACCCGCGATCACCACCGAACCGATATTGCCCGGCTTGATCACGCCAGCCAGTTCCATATTCGCGCAATGGACAGCCGCGCTCCAATCTCCCGCTCCACCGATCACGGACCCCGTGATGTTCACGCGCTGAAGCAACCCGCCGGCCTCGAGCGAAGCAGAGTGCCCGCCCTCACCGAGCGCGGCGCCGCCTCCGCGCACGTCTCCCGCAACACTGATGGAGGCGATCGATCCACTCGCATAAATCGCACCGCTGTACACGCCCGCCCCGCCCTGCATCCCCACGCGGGTGACGCCGGCCTTCCCCACCACCACGCTGCCGAGCGAGCCCTCCCCCGCATTTAACATCCCGGACTGGTCGCCCGTCCCGCCCACCATTCCAGCCCCCACCACGGCGCTCGTCATCAACTGGTTCTCCGCAGGATCCACACACTGGAACACCGAACCGCTTCCCGCTCCGGAACCACCCGTCAAAGCACCTCCCACACTCAGCGCCCGCACACCGGAATGAAACACGAAGGCCCCCGAATATGCGCCTGCGCCCCCCACCAACGCGCCGCCCACCTGCAAAGTTCCCGGACTGGAGAAAGCCTCCACAGAACCAGTGAAATCCCGCTCCCCTCCTTGGATGCTGCCCGCCACGAGAAGACTTTCCAAAACTCCATCCGCCAGCAAGGAACCCGAGCGCGCTCCGGCCCCGGCCACCACACCACCATAAATCTTCACCGCCCCCATCTTCTCCCCGCTCACGAACGTCCCGCTCCACGCCCCGCCGCCTCCACTCAGCGAATGGGTGAGTTGCCCCGCTTTTCCCAACGTCACGGCGCCCAGTGCGCCTCCGGCAAGAATCCCTCCGGAATAACTGCCCGCACCACCAAGCACCGTCCCCCCGATGCTCACGGCCCCCATGTTGGTGCCCGAACGCAGCGCACCGGATGCCGCGCCTTCTCCCCCACGCAAGTCTTTGGCAATGCTCACCGAGCCAAGGGTTGAGCCCGCGGAAATCTGGCCTGAACTCGCTCCGGCAGCGCCCGCCACACCACCCGTGGTCGTCACACCGCCCATGCTGCCACCGGCCTTGAGAACCCCGGAGTCGTCACCCGCTCCACCCACAATACCCAGCGCGCCGGACAGCGTCCCCACTCGCACAGAGCCGATGTTCCCAGCCGCCGTGATACTGCCACTGGCGCTGCCTCCGCCGCCAACCAGTTTCCCCGCAATGGCCACACTCGCGATGTTGCCGCCCGCGATGATCGACCCGGATTTTGCTCCGGCCGCGCCCACCAACCCGTCGGCGGCGGTGGCCCCGACCTTGATGGCGCCGATGTTTCCGGAACATTCGATCAACCCTTTTCCGAGCAACTCTCCACCCACGAGCGAGCCGCCGATGGTGATACTGCCGATAGACGCAGCCGTTGAACCGTCACCCACGTCCACCGATGCGCCCAAGACATCCGAGGCAACATTCAGAGCACCCAGTGCCCCGACCAACGTGCTCTGGAAATTCGCTGAAGCACCCTGTGTCCCAGCAACCTTCCCCAGCGAACGCACGCTGATGGACTTCACCGCCACCGCCAAACCGTAGTCCCCACAGTCGATCCGCCCCAGATCTCCGCCCACAGTCACACTCCCCAGCGATGTCCCAAAGGCGCTGATCCATCCCACATTGGCAAAGCCATCGCCGGCACCCGCCTTCTTCGCACTCACCGTGATCGACACCCCGTCAGCCGACAGAGCCACGAGGTTGAGCTTCTGCAGCTGTTGCGGCAGCGCCTTGCCTCCCGCATCCACAGCACCGAAGGCCATCACCGCACCCTGCGCATCGCCAAAAGTGAATGCCATGGACGGATCCGCCACAGGGACGCCGGCAATCGTTGGGAAAAGATTCTTGGTGAACTTCACCGTCACAAGATCCCCGTCCAAATCCACATAGGTCACCGTGCTCGGATTCACGAGCGTCGCTGGAGCGATGCGGCCCTCCAGAGCCTCAATCCCTCGGACATCCCGCTGCCGCTTTCGCGCAGACGGCTCCGGCTGCACACCCGCTTCGGGTCGCAACGAGACGCGCTCGACAGAGGCAGGGACGTCGGCACCTCCCCGCAACCAGCGTTGCCAAACCCGTTCAATGAGATTGCGGAGGGCGCGCATGCTAGTCGTCGTCGAGATTGGTCACGGAAACGCTGCCGCCAAGAACCCCGCTGAAACGCGGATCCGCGCTGACAGCGGCCCCCACAATGACGCGGTAAGTCTTCGGACCATCGATCACCGAGTCGTCCACCCCGCGCACCGTGATCACCTGATCGGTACTCGCATTCGTCGCGGCGAAAGTCAGAGTCTGCTTGTCGATCGTCCCCTCCGCAGGATTTTCCACCGTCACACTCACGGTCACATCGGAAGCTGGCAACTGGTCGAACCGCACCCGGAATTGCGCTCCCGCGAAGGACGGAGCCTCCGATGTCTGCAGAGTCGCAGGCGAGATCGTCATCACCGGTTCGTTGTCCCGGTTGGTCGCGTTGACCACAAGGCTCGCCAGATTCAAAAAGCGCGGGTCCGTTGTCTTCGCGGGATCCGTATCCACCGAGGCGGTGACTTGATAGCTCTTGTCCCCATCGGGAAGGTTGTCGTCGACACCCGTCACCAGCACCGTACGAGCCGTGTTCCAGTTGGTGGAATCAAAGGTGAGCATGGCAGGACTCACGACGCCCTCCGCCGTTTTGGAACTGCTGATGTTCACCACCACCGCCGAACCCGCCGCCGGCGCCTGGCTGAGCTTGAGCGTGAACGAGCCGCTCCCACCGACAGCCTCACGCGTGGTCAGACTGCTGCGCGAACTCACGAACACCGGATCATCGTCCGTCGATCGCACACTCACCGATACCGGCGAATACTGAAAAAACCGGGGATCCTGCGCCGCATCCACAGCCACGGTCACCGTGCAATTGCGGTTACCGGCACCCAGCGCGTCGTCCACCGCAGTCACGGTCACGGACTGCTTTGTGCTCCAATTGGCGGACGTGAAGGTGAGCGTCTGGGGGGAAATCACCGCCACCGAGGGATCCGAAGATGTGACGCGCAGGCTGCAGGTCTCACCGGCACGCGGCGCCCGATCGATGCCCACCTGCAGTGTGGCGCTGTGCTGGAGCCCACTCGCCTCCGTCAGCGCGAGACTCCCGGGCGTCACGCTCAGCCCCCCGAAGGGACCGTACACCACCGACATCGCAATGGGCTGCAGGTCGGCCACCGGATCCGCATACTCCAGCACAGCGAGCAGGTTGCAGCCGCTCCCGGTCTCCCCGTCGCGCGAATGCGGACGCGAATCGATGAATCCCAGAAGCCCCTTCTCGTCGCACAAGACGCGCACCCCGGCGCCGGGCTGCAGGGCCGGCAGATTGATCTCCTTAAACCACCTCCCCACGTCGAGCAGGATGTCAGCCGCAGGCACCGGCTCCCCCTTGAACCGGTCCACATCGGTGGAGAGATAGAAGCGCGCCTTCGCAGGCAGGGAGGCAATGTTGCCCGAATTGATCACCACCATCTCAAACGTGAACACCGCGTGCTGGCTGTCCCCCGTGCCCACCAGCTCGCGCACAGGCTTCGACCCTGCAACCCCGCTCGCATCGGCAGCCGGCAGCGAAACCGGTCCGATCGACCCCACCAAGTGCGCTTGCGGAAAGGGCGGCAGATACGCCGGCGCAGCCACACCCACCACCCGCACCGAGCCCCACGCCGTCGCGTCCAGCGAAGAGGCATCGCCCTGCTTATGCACATGAACCCGCAACGCGTAGACGTCACCGTCCACGTAACGATGGGTCCCCAGCACCGCAAACCTCCCCGCTCCTAACGCACGCACCACACCCGCGGACGACTCGCCGTCCCCCCAATCCACATGCGCCGTGTACCGCGCCGCGGCCACCGGCGCCTGGTCGGTGAACGTGGCCACCGTGCGTGCGCTCACCGCAAGCCCGTTCACCACCAGCGACTGACCCTGCGCGCTCAGCGGATTGGCGCTGACCACCGCCGTGCTCCTCACCACCGTCCGAGCTCCCTTGCTGCCGGTCACCGTCACCGCCACCGGATACACGCCGGGGTTGGTATACAAATGCGTCCCCTTCACCTGCATCGCGCCAAAAGCGGGGCGGCCCGTCTCCGCTGCAACAATGCCGCTCGTCGGCGCACTGCCGTCGCCCCAGTTGATAGATGCGCTGAAATTCGCCGCACCACTGCGGGTCTCACCCGTGCGCACGCGCCCCACCACCACGCCCGCGAGGGAAACCGCCGGCCGCCCCTCGATGACCACCGGCGTCCCTTCCAATGCCCCGGCACCCACGCCAATCCGCACCAAGCGCGAATCGCCCATCGCAGGCGCAGCACCGTCCACCGCACCACGATAGGAGGGATCGAAAGCCGTGACGCCGACCCCGAGGTTCATGGGGCCTTCGTACCCCGGGTTTCCCAACAGCAATATCGAGCCGCCCTGCTGTGCGGTCTGCCCCACCGCGGGCACGTCGATGAGCTTGCTCCCCATCGTCAGATAGTCGCACTCCAAATCCACCGCCTTCGGCACCGGCACGATGAACACGCGATCCTTTGGCCCGACAGCATCCGGCGGTGCCACGACAAACGGAGGCGCGTTGTGGGTGTCACGCCGGGCCGTTGCTGTGAACTGCTTCATTCCCGTCTGCCCACCCGCATCACTCACAGTCACCGTGATCACCGAGGAACCCTCCGCGATTGCGCTCAGCACCAGCACCGCATCCGTGTACTCGTGCGCACCGTCGTCGTAATTCTCCACGACCCGCGCCGAATCCACCTTCACATCCGCAAGCGGCCTGTCCGCCCCGTTGCGCGGTGTGGCCCGCAGCTTGTCCAGGACATCCCACCCGTGCGTGAGCTGCCCAAAAATCGTGTGCTTAAAATCCAAATGCCGCGGCCCGCCCTCCTCCCACTCCGCCCCCGCAGAGCGCGGCAGATTGCCGTGCGTGATGAAAAACTGCCCTCCATTGGTCGGCTGATAATTGTTCGTGCCCGCGTTGGCCATCGCCAGCTGGCCGCGCCCCGCAAAGATCAGCGGCGCCTGGAACTCGTTCTCAAAGTTAAAAGGCACACTCGCACCACCTTGGTAGATGAAGCTCTCCTGCGACGCGTTCCCCGCATTCAAGTCCGCCAACCGCTGCAGCTGGGCCGCATCAAAAAGCCCGCCCTGCGCAAACCCTCCGATCAAATCAGCCGTCACCGGAGTCCAGTTCCGGAAAAGCTGGAAGACCACCGTCCCCGTGTAGGCCGGATCACCCGCACCACTGGAGCTATGCCTCAAATCCAGCCGCAGCAAAGGATTCCCCGTCCGCACCCGCGCGTAGACCTTGGGATTGCTGCTGGTCACCCGGAAACTCAGACGTCCCTCTCCGTAAGCGACAAGAGGAAGCACCAGCGCCTTTCCCACCGGAACCACCGGCGCGACGCGGACGGGAGCCGCACCCGGCGCCACCGCGGGCACTGGATCCTCGAGCACAGGCGGGAGAGCCCATGCGATGCCACTGCACGCCAGGTTACAAAGCAGTGCGGTCAGACAACGGATGAAACCGGTGCGGGCCATTGGGGTGGGGAGAACCTGCAGAGAGACTGAGAACCTGCGCAGAGACTAGAGCGCAAGGGCACTCCGGGCGAGGTGAAACTTTATCAATCCCGCAGCACAATCGTCCGGTTCCCACTCACAAAAACCCGCCCTCCCAGATGCCAGCGCACGCTGCGCGCCAGCGCCAGACGCTCGCAATCCCGCCCAATGCGCACCAGATCCTCGGGACTGTGAAAATGCTCCACCCGCGTCACCTCCTGATCGATGATCGGCCCCTGATCCAGATCCGCAGTCGCGTAATGGCACGTCGCACCGATGAGCTTCACCCCGCGTTCCCATGCCCTCTGGTACGGATTGGCTCCCACAAAGGACGGCAGGAACGAGTGGTGGATGTTCATGATCCGCCCCGGATAAGCGGCGCACAGCGTGTCGGGCAGCACCTGCATGTAACGCGCCAGCACGATGAGATCCGGGCGCACCTCCTCAAACACCGCTCCCAACTGCGCAAACCCAGCCTCCTTCCGCGCGGAGTCGATTGGCACATGACGGAACTCCAATCCCTCGCGCTCCACCATCGCACGAAAATCCTCGTGATTGGAAACCACGCACGCGATGTCGAAGGCCAGTTCGCCGCAGCGCCAGCGCCAAAGCAGATCCGCGAGGCAGTGCCCCAACCGGCTCACCATCAGCACCACCTTCATCCGACTCTCGGCCGCACGGATCGTCCAATCCGCGCGCAACCCGCTGCCGATCGGCTCGAACGCCGCGCGCAACTCCCCGATCCCCACCGACAGCGTCTCGGTCTCCACCGCCATGCGCGCGAAAAACCAGCCCGAACGCTCATCCGTGAACTGGTGCACCTCGAGCAGGTTGCCGCCATGCTGGGCGACAAAACCTGAGAGTTTCGAAAGCAGCCCAACTTGGTCGGGGCAGGAGATCTTCAGCAGCGTGGTAGCCATCGGGGTGGAAAAGCCAGAAGACCTTGCCCACGGCGCCGCTGAAGTCAATGCGTTCGGGGGTTGCCTGTCCACGGCATCCCCGCTCTCAATGACGCCATGGCCGTCTCCTCCACCATGCTCCCTCTTGGCACGCCCGCCCCGCACTTCGCACTCACCGACGTCGCCTCGGGCCGCACCGTCGCGCTCGCAGACTTCGCCACCGAACGCGCCCTGCTCGTCGTGTTCCTCTGCGCCCACTGCCCGTACGTCGTCCACGTCCAACCCGAACTCGCCCGCATCGCACAGGATTATGCAGGACGCGGCGTGGCCATCGTCGGCATCACCTCCAACGACACCACACAGTATCCCCAAGACGCGCCCGCACCCACCGCCTCCATGGCCCGCAGCGCAGGCCTCTCATTCCCCATCCTCTTCGACGAATCCCAAGCCGTCGCCAAGGCATACACCGCTGCCTGCACCCCCGACTTCTTCCTCTTCGGCCCCGAACGTCTCCTCGCCTATCGCGGCCAGATCGACAGTTCGCGCCCGGGCCGTGGCGAGGACCGTCCAGGACGAGGAACCCTCGACGGACGCGACCTGCGCGCAGCACTCGACGCGGTGCTGGATGGGCGCCCGGTGGATCCCGCGCAATCCCCGAGCATCGGCTGCAACATCAAGTGGAAGCCCGGCAACGAACCCGCTTACTTCGCCTGAAGACATCCCCTCACCGCCAACACCCATGCACACCCGCATCCTCGTCCTGCTCTTCATCACCCTCGGCTGGCTGCCACTGCGCGCCGCAGAACCACCCGCGGCACTGCGCGCAGCCGACGACGCCCGCGTCTCAGCCACACTCGCCGGCGACGCCACCGCTCTCGCACCGCTGCTGTCCGACTCCCTTCACTACAGCCACTCCAACGGAAAGCTCGACTCCAAAGCCTCTCTCCTCGAAGCCCTCAAGGCAGGGACGCTCCGCTACTCCCGTCTCGATTACGAGACGCGCGAGTTCAAGGAAGCCGCTCCAGGCCTCGCTCTCATGACCGGACGCGCCCTCGTCCAAGTGGGCTCCGCAGACGCCCCCGTGCAGATGACCCTCGCTTTCCTCGCCGTCTGGCGGCTCGAGGAAAGCCAGTGGCGCTTCCTCGCATGGCAGTCCTGCAAGCTGACGCCGCCCCCCCTGAAATAACCCGCTGCCAGCGCGCTTACTTACTGGCCTTCGCAGCGCGCTGGTCCATCCGGACGCCACTCTCGGCGGGAACAGCCGCGCCCACTTTCTCCACAGGGCTCATGAACAAGTAACGCCACACCTCCTCGTGGAGGAACTTTCCGTCCGATCCCTTCGCTGCGCTGCCGCCCGGCACCACGCCGCTGTGCGCCTTCTTCGCATCGCCCTTCACATCCGCATCCGTAATCAGCCGACGGCTGAAACCAAAAGGCGGCGCGACCGCATCCACCTTCACCAGCGGCCCAAACTGCTGCAGTCCCAGCAGTTGCCATGAACGCGGGTAATGATCACCGCTCCATCCGCTGTCGAGCACATGGCTGAAGCCGAAGAATCGGTTGCGCGGTGTCGCCGGTTCGAGTCCCTGCCAGTCTTCGTACTGGTCACGAGGCCCGCAGAACATCACCACCCGGTCCACCTTCTGGTGAATCCCGAAGCGCGCAGCCGTCGTCGCCCCGTGGGAGGAACCAGAGACCGCCACCTTCTCCCAGCGCAGCCCCTTTCCATCCGCACTCAGGAACTGATCCCAACCGCCCTGCGGATTCTTCTGCGCAAGCCAGCGCACAAACTGATGCGCGCGCTCCATCATCCCATCGGGCTTCGGGATCGACACCAACGGGCTGAAATCCTCCCCCATCGCCGCCTCGAGGCGGATCCGTCCGAGGTGCTGTGAATCAGCCGGTGCTGGCTCCTTGCCGAACTGTCCGAACCAACCGTTGGCGTAATGCACCTGGATCGCATGAAGCCCGTAACCGTTGAGCCGCTCAAAGAGAGCGGGTGAGTGCCCCATCAACCACACCACCAGCCTGCCCTGCGGCGCCACGCGCGTGTCCACCGATGCGTGCTCCACATCCGCAGGCTTGCCGCCCTTCTCAAACACGAACTCGATCTCCGGATGCGCTTTCGCAAGAGGATCGATCTCACTCGCACGCGCCGTGAACTCGTAGCGCTGCGGACTCGGATCGACCGCCTGCGCTCCGGACACGAAACCCACAACCGCACACAAAACCGGGATGAAACGGATGACGCAGCGCGCCGTTAAAGACAGGGGGGAGGAGAACATCCCCTCACCCAATCACCTTCAGCCTGCGGATGCCAGCGTCCGGCACAGGTGCACCCAGAGGTTGCGCCCAAAGCGCTCCCCAAGCCGCTCGCCAAGCACCGGCCCCTGTTCCTCCGCACGCAGCACCGCAAACACGGTCGCACCTGAACCGGACATGAGCGCACCCGCGACCTCTGGCTGGTTGAGGAGCCAGCGTTTGAGCTCGGCCAGGAACAGGTACTTCTCAAACACAGGCCGCTCGAGATCGTTGACCAGCGCGCCCCATGCAAATTGCTGCGGCCCATAATCAACGCCGGGTACTTCGCGGGAATCGCGCCAGCGCTGATAAGCCCATGGAGTGGGCACCTCGAACGAAGGCTTTACCAGCAGCAGCGGCAGCACCGGCGCATCTGCCACGGGCTCCACACGCTCTCCGCGCCCGCGACACACCGCGGCGCTCTGGTGGAGGAAAAAGGGCACATCGGAACCCAGCTGCGCGGCCATCCCCGAGAGAACGTCCACCGGCAGCTGCGTCTCAAAGAGCGCATTGAGCCCCAGCAATGTGGTCGCTGCATCGCTGCTCCCTCCGCCCAGTCCGGCCCCATACGGGATCGCCTTGGAAAGATGAATATCCAGATGCGGCTCCAGGCCCACCTCCCCACAGAAGAGCCGCGCAGCCTTCACCACAAGGTTGCCACCGTCAGCGGGCAGCGAAGCATCATCGCACTCAAACCGAAGCCCCCCCTCCACACGCGCACCGATCGTCAGCCGATCAAACACCGACACCGGACACATCAGCGTCTCGATCTCGTGGAAACCGTCCTCCCGCCGCCCCTTTACGGAGAGCGAGAGGTTGATCTTGGCGGGAGCCAGCAGTTCCATGCGTGCGAGCGGTCCGGCACCAGCCCTCAGTTCCTTCAGAACAACCCGCAGTCCTAGCGCAGCTTCGGCCGACGCGCCCGCTCCGCAGCCTTCTCGATGGGGTTCTGCATCACCATACGCGCAACCGTGCCGTCCATCTCCACCTGCAGTCCCGTTTGCTGACGGCCATCCGCAACAAACGCGGGAGACCAACTCACCACCCAGTGCAACTTCGAGCGCGTGAGCGATGTCGCCTCCTGCGTCACCGAAACCAACTGGCGTCCCTGCTCCTGCCCGTGTTCGCGCAGGTACTCGTTCGCAATCCGAACCGCCTGCTCAAGGGTGACATCGGGCGCCGCAAACGCCTGAAAACAAAGACCGCTCGTCACAGTAAGAATTGCCAGAATGGTTTTCATGGGTGGTGAAGTGTTTCTTAAACAGAGGCTGTACATCAGATCGCCCGTTCAGATGGAAGTCGAAACCCCAGCGCCTTCCCGCCCGCTTCTCAGCGGATTGAGCCCCGGTACGGCACCGCATCAAACGCATCCACACCGATGACCGGCAGGGCAAACGCCGTCGCCTCGCCCTCGACATCCGTATCGAGCGCCTTGAACACCGACCACGCACGCTTCTTCTCGCCAAAGGGTTTTCCCGGACTGGCAAGCGTCCGCAATCCCAGAAGAAGTCCACCCTCGTCCGCCGCGTCAACCCAGCGGTGGTACTGAAAGGCCACGATGCTGCGCAGGGGCCGGATCTTGTGCCATGTGTACGCCAGCGCCGCCGCCTGCAAACGCTGCGCCTCCTCCCCATAGCCAGCCGTGTGAAATCCCTGCTCGGAAAGCATCACAGATCGCACGCCGCCTGTGGCCGTGCGCATCCGCCCTTCATGCATGAAGGCGTCGAGCACCTCGATGTTGCGCGGCGTCACCAGTTCCGTGTCGAAACTCCACGCCACACGCCGGTCATTCCATGCCCGCGGATCAAACAGACTCTGGGGATAGGGATGATACGCCACCCCCCATCCAAAGTCCCCCTCCCGACTCGATGCATCGGCCAGCCTCTCCAGCAGCCCGCGCACCCCATACTCGCGGGTCCCATCACCCCTGGGAGGAATCCAACCATGCGTGAGCGAGATGAACACCTCCGCCTCCGGGTTGCGCTCGCGGGCCGCCAGCCACACCAGTCGCAGCGAGCGCACATAGTGATCCATGTAGAGCGCCGCCGGTTGCTCACCCATGTTCGTCCACGTCCATCCGTAATCCACCTCGTTGTGCACGATCCAGCGTCGGATGAACCCGTGCTCCACGCTGCAGTAACGACGCGCCAGCAACGCCAGCACCGCCCGGTACGCACGCACCCCCTCCACCGTCGTAAGATTCGGCATCGCATAAATCCCGGGCTCACACGCCTCCGGATGCACCATCGCCCCCCGCAACTCCGCCTCGCGCGGAAAACCCACCAGCAAAATCGCCGAAACACCCATCGCATGGTCGCTGCAAAACTTCACCGTCCGGTCGAGGGACTCCAGCGCTCTGGTCACGGCCCCGTACTGGTGCCCCTCAAACTCAAACACCGGCGCACCTGCGTCCGGCCGCATCCTCAACAACTGGGTGAGCACCACGTTCACCGTCACATGCTCCACCCCCAACTCCACCAACTCCTCCAAGGGCGCAGGACCGCCCAAACCGCCCATCCCCTTCTTGGTCCGCGGCTCCCACTTCGGGAACGGCGCCGCATCGAGTCCGGGAAACTCGAGCGCGTACTTCGCTGCCGAATCCAGACACCAAGCCCCGTCCACGCGCCGCGCCACGCACCAACGCGAGCAGATCCGGTCCCGCCCGTCCACACGCCGTGGCAGCGCCAACTCGAAGCGGCCACGACTGAGCGGCGCCACTGCGCTGAACTGCGTCATCTTCCACGGCTGCTCATGAGGCTGCACCTCGCAAAGAAAAACCCCGTCCTCTCCCCCTCCACCCACCTCCCCGCGCACCAGCACGGAAGCGGCTTCCAAGCGAACCGCATCAACCACCGAGGGCCACGGACGACTCCTGTAACCCTCGGCCAGCGCAGCCTCCGCCCGCTTGCGTTCCACCTCCCGAGCCGCCGATTCCTTGCGCGCCTGCTCCTCCGGACTCGGCGCCCGCAACTGCATCCCGCGCAACTGGAGGTGCACCCCGGACTTGGTTCCGAAGTCGATCCGCAGTTGTCGCACCGCCCCTCGAAACTGGGGCGATGCAGCAAGATCCACCGCCACGGGCTGCCACACCTCCGCAGACGCCAACCGGCCCGCGCGCACCGAGTTCTCCTCGCGGATCGGAGGACCGAAGAACACCTGCAACGCGTCGATGCCATCCGGGCAGAAGTACTCGAACACCAGCACACACGCGTCCCGCGCAACCTCGGCGCCCGTATCGAGAACAAGGAACGGATCACCGCCTGACATGACCAGTTCAAGCACTCCCCCCCCTGCCTCGCGCATCTCCAACTCGTGCGGCCTCCCGCGCGCCGGATCAAGAGCCACGAACTCCACCGCCTGCAGCAAAGACCCGCCCCACAGCAGCAGCGCAAGGAGTGTGAGCGCCCGCACGTTCATTCCGCAAACAGCTCCCGGAGATCCTCCAGCGTGAGACTCTGCGCGAACTGCTCCTCGCCGAGAACACCCTCCGCCAGCGCACGTTTGCGGGTCTGCAGAGTGCGAATCTTCTCCTCGATGCTGTTCTTGATGAGCAGTCGATACGCCACCACCTTGTTGGCCTGGCCGATGCGGTGGGTGCGGTCAATTGCCTGATTCTCCACCGCCGGATTCCACCACGGATCGAAGAGCACCACGTAACTGGCCGCCGTCAGGTTCAGGCCGAAGCCACCCGCTTTCAGCGAAATCAGAAACACGGAAGGCCCCTCGGACGCTTGAAACTCGCGCACCAGATCGCCCCGGTTCTCCGTCTTGCCCGCGAGGTAAAACAACGGCCAGCCCCGCTTGGAAATGGCCTCCTTCAGAAGGTCCAGCATCTGGACGAACTGCGAGAAAACGAGCACCTTCTGCCCCTGCTCCATCAGGGGTTCGAGCTGTTCTATCAACGCCTCCAACTTCGCGCTGGGCGCCTTGCTGGCGGGCGCCACCAGCCGCGGATCGCAGCAAATCTGGCGCAGGCGCAGCAGAGAGCTGAGCACATGAAATCTCTGCCCCGCCAACTGCTTCTGCGTGGTCACCTGCAGCAGCATCTGCTGCGCCCGCTTGAGCTCCGCACGGTAAAGCGTCTGCTGCTCCCCCTCCATCGCACAATGCAGGTCCTCTTCAATCCGGTCCGGAAGATCCGTCGCCACCTGCCCCTTCGTCCGCCGTAAAACAAAGGGACGGACCCGGGCCGACAGCCGGCGGTGTGCGTAGGGATCCTCCTTCGACCCGTACAACTTCGCAAACTGCGCGCGCGACCCCAGCGCTCCGGGCATCGCAAACGACATCAGACTCCAAAGGTCCAGAAGCCGGTTCTCAATCGGCGTGCCGCTGAGCACCAACCGATGCTCAGCCTTCAGGGAACGTGCAATCTGCGCCGTCGCCGACCCGGGGTTCTTGATGAACTGCCCCTCATCGAGCACCACCGCAAGGAAAGACGCCTCCGCCAGCGTGCCGCCCACCGCCCGCAGTTGCGCGTAATTGATCACGTGCAAGTCCGCCTCCTCCAAACTCGCCGACACCTGTGAGAGCTCACCCCCCGCCCAAACACGCACGCGGAATCCGGGCAGGAAACGCTGCGCCTCTGCCTGCCAGTTATCGCACACGCTCTTCGGGCAAACCACCAGCGACGGCAGCGACCTGCCGCCGGAGCGCCCCCGCAGCCATGCCAGCCAGGTCAGCGTCTGCACCGTCTTGCCGAGACCCATGTCGTCGGCAAGCACACCTCCAAACCCATTCGTGCTGAGGTAGGCAAGAAAGTGAAACCCGTCGAGCTGGTAGGGACGCAGCTGCGCTTGAATCGCCTCCGGCACCTCCGGCGTCACGCGCGTCTTGAGTTCGTCCCGACGACGCTCAATGCGCTCGCATGTCGCCGCAGGAAGAAACCGGCGCGCCGCCTTGTCTGCAATCTGGAGCGCGTGCAGCCTCTGCGGCTCGCTGGAAAGCTCCTGCGCACTGAGCCCCAGCCGCGCAAGCTGCTCGTCGTCCTCCTGCGAAAACGCGAACTCCAGCCGGCGCCACCCCTTCTCCTCGAGCCGCACCCACCCCCCGCGCGCATCCAGCAACAGCTTGAGCTCCGGCTTGGTGAGCTGCGTGTCCGCCACATCCAGCACCACCTTCAGATCAAACCAATCCAGCTCCGCCTCCTCCACCTCCAGCCGGATCGCCCCCTTCAAAGGCGCCTCGCGGAAAGAGGCCAGCTCCCCTTCCAGATCCAGCGCCAGCCCCGCCGGCAGGGAATGGAGCCAGGCGGCAAACGTCTCGGCAAACTTCCGCGTGAGCTTGAAATGCCAGTGCAGCCGCACATCGTCCCACTTCAATGGCAGCGGTTCCAGCAGCACCGCCACGCGCGCCAGCGCCGACCGATCGTAATAGGTCGACTCGTCCGGCGCACCACTCCGCCCCGTGCTGCGCCACCCCTGCGGCGTGTAGGCCAGCTGCAATTCCCCGTCCTCCGACTCCGCACGCACCTCGATCAAGCAACTCTCCTCGCTCGACCCCGCCCATGTGGGTTGCACCGTGCAACGCATCCGCGGACGCACCTCCACCGTCTTCACTCGCTCCCGCAGCCGCTGCGGCAACTCCACCCCCATCCGCCTCAGCAATCGCACCCCGTGCCCGCTTTCCAGCGCCTGTGCTGGAATCCGCGTCTCCACCCCGGGATCAATCACCCGCTCATCCACCTCCGGCCCCCTCCAAAGCGCACGCCCGGTGAGGTACAGGTTCGGATGTCCCTTGCTGATATGCAGGAAGGGCCCCGCCAGAGCTCCTTCCGGATCCACGATGCGCAATCGATAATCATCGCCCACCCCACTCGCCGGTTCCACCTGCCAGCGCAACGGCTCTTCGGGACGCTGCAAAGGCAGCCCGCCCTCCCCCACCAACCGGCTCGCCAGCCACGGCAGACGCAGCACCTCGGCCAAAATCTCCCGCGTCTCCGGATCCTGATACGGCAGCGTCGGCTCAAAACCAAACGCTCCACGTTCCACGAGCCAGCGCGAAAGCAACGCCGCCTCCTCCACCATGCGGTCCGGCCCAATGTGGCTGAGGTCACGAAACTCCCGCAGCTTCATCGGCTCGAAATCCATGTCCCCGGCGCGCTTCCACTCCACGGCCACATGCTGGGGAAGGAACCGCAACCTCAGGTCCACCTCCCGTCCGGGCACCTCGGCCGCATCCTCGCGCAGGTTACCCAGCAACCGCGACCATCGATCCACCTCACGCGTACGCCGCCACTGCGCCACCTTCTCCCGCGCGGGCCCCGGATCGCCAAGCACCTGCATGGATTCCGGAACGATCCCATGCCGTTCCTCAAGAAACACCAGCATGTGAAGCCAGAACTCACGCTCATCCATCGGCGGCTTCGCCCATAATTCCAACCGATCCCAGTTGCGCGACTCAAACGTCACCCCCAGCACCTTCAGATCCTGCGGCGCCGGGATCCCCCCTTCATGCGCACTCTGATAAGCGGCATTCACCGCCTCACAGTACCGACGCTCCTCCTTGCTCAACGCCCGCCCAAGCCCCTCCGCCAGCATCCCCTCCAAACCACCCTTTGTCGCCGCCGCACGAGACGAACTTCCCGCCGTCCCAGCACGCTTCGAGCCCACCTCCACAGCCTCCTCCTCCTCATCCTCCTCCTCCGCACGGGCGATGGGTGCCACGAGCACCGCTTTCATCAGCGCGTAGATGTGCTTGCAATGCACTCCAAGGGCGCAACTGCACCGGCCACTCCACACCCCCCGCTTCTCGTCGTACGCAACAGTCGTCTGGTACACCTGCGATCCACTCACCTCCCCGCTGAACCCCACCCCCGCTCCCAGCGCCTCCAACTCCTGCACCGCCCCACCCATGAAGTACGCCATGCCACCGTGCACAACACCGGCGGGAAACCCGCCAAGAAACTTGTAGGCGGCAGACCGCGCGGAGGCCGGGATGTGAAAAGCCATAAACGACAATCCTAACCCGGGACGCCCAGTGGGCAAGTGTCAGAGCATCACAATCAATCACAACGACATCCACCCCCCGGCATCCCGCCCCCATCCACACCTTGGAAAACACCACCATCCCCCCATCCTCGCACAGCGTCCGCTCCGATCTCCCACCCCACCCCATGCGCATCCTCCAACTCGACCCGCAATCCATCGCCCTCCGAGCCCGTGCCAGCAGCACCAGCGCACCGTCTCTCAACGAAAGCCTCCTGCGGGGCATGCTCGGATTCACGCTGGTCAGCGTGGCGGGGTTCGCCCCATGGGCTCTGGCGGGCCGGTGGCTCCAGCACCACCTCGGCGAGGTCGGCCTCTATGCCGTCTGCCTCCTCGTCTTCCTCGGCCTCAGCGGCCCCGCCCTCCACAGACTGCTCATCGGCCCCGGCTCCCTCGCACGTTTCTCCGCGCTCTTTGCCTGTGGCTTTAGCCTCTACGCCGCGGCATGGACCAGCGCATGGATGCTTCTGGGCGGCCATGCAGGAAGCCTCCTCGGCTTGGGCACGGGCACCGCTCTTCTGGCCGCCACGCTCGCCTTCACCTTCGGTGTGCGATCGCAGTGGGCCGCCATATTCGCTCTACTCTTCACCCTCAATTCCGGCGGTTACTTCCTTGGCGGCCTCCTCGCAAACCACCTCCCCGGCATCAGTGGCAAACTCCTCTGGGGCCTCTGCTACGGACTCGGCTTCGGCGCAGGCCTCGGTTCCGCCTTCTTCGTCTGCCAGAGCAAGGCGCGTTCCCTCCTCAACTCCGCCGTATCTCCCCATGCCTCAGGAAAATAAGAGGCAAAATAAGAGGCAGACAACGTCTCCCGCACTCGAAAAAAGGACTCGCATTAAGAAGCCCCATCAACGATTTGGCATCCCGCCCACCTCACTGCATGTCGTCCACCACCGTTTCACGACAAAGCCTTTTGCAGGCCGTAAAGACCATGTCCTCGGCACCGCAGATCCTCGCACGGGTGGGCGAGGAACTGGATAAAATGGACTCCAGCCTCGAGGACATCGCGGGGATCATCCGTCTGGACGCCGCCATCACCACCCGCATCATCCGCGTGGCCAACAGCGCCGCTTACAATACCAGCCGCCAACCCTTTGCCTCTGTGGAGGAAGCTCTCGCTCGCCTCGGCCTCCTCCAAACCTACCGCATCGTCGGCATCGCCGCCGTCCAGCAGTTCTCAGACCAACACCTCCCCACCTACGGCATCACCGGTGGACGGCTCCGCGAGAACTCCCTGCTCACCGCCCTCTTCATGGAGGCCATGGCGACTCACACCGATTTCTGCAACAACGCCGCTTACACCGCGGCTCTCCTGCGCTCCACGGGCAAGATCGCCATCGACCGGCTCAACCGTGAAAAGGCAACCGATGCCTCTTGGATCAACGCTCCGCTGGCCGACGCCGAAAACTCCTTCGCAGGAATCAACAACTGCGAAGCCACCTCGGTCATCCTCACGGAATGGCGTTTCCCTAAAAAAACCATCGGCGCCATTCGCGCACACTACACCCCAGACCAAAACGACCCCCTCGCCATCCTGCTCAACCTCGCCTGCGGCGCCGCAGAACGCGAAGGCTACGGCATCCCGGGTGAATCCACCTACTGGGAAATCTCGCCGGAAAAACTCGAGGCGGTCCAAATCGATGCAACCGACATCGACTCAGCGATCGGCGCAGGACTCAAGCGCTTCGCCATTCTCCGCGATCTCGTAGCCTAAGCGGCGATACCCACTCAGGGCGCCCAGACATCCGAGGCGCCCAATGCCTCCCAATGCCTCCCAATGCCTCCCAATGCCGCCCGAGGCCACTCAGTCCGCGGGAAATAGGGACAGGCACAGCGCCAAGGTCTCACAAAGTTTCGCTGGCAGCCGTCCTCCCGGCTGGTTAAATGCCGCCCCCCTATGAAACAAGAGCCTCACACCCCGGGCTCAAAGCCCGCAGGAAATCTCCGCTGGCTCATGGTCTTCATGGCCTTCTCAGCCACCGCGATCAATTACATTGACCGCGCCAACCTCGGTGTGGCGGCTCCTTACATCGCCAAGGACCTCAACCTCTCCCCGGAAGCCACCGGCGCACTCCTCGGCGCCTTCTTCTGGACCTACGCCGCATTCCAACTCCCCTCCGGTTGGTTCATCGACAAAGTCGGCGCTCGCCTCGCCTACCTCGTCGCCGTCGTCTGGTGGTCCCTATTCACCGCCACCACCGCCTTCGCCCGCAGCTTCGGAGCCCTCTTCGGCATGCGCCTGCTCCTCGGCGTCGGCGAAGCCCCCGCCTACCCCTCCAACGCCAAGATCGTCTCTGAATGGTTCCCGCGCCGCGAACGAGCCTTTGCCACCAGCATCTTCGACAGCGGCAACCGGGTCGGCACCGCCCTCTCGCTCCCCATTGTCTCCGCCATCATCGGCCATTTCGGATGGCGCATGTCCTTCATCATCACCGGCGCGCTCGGCTTCGTGTGGGCCGCTTTCTGGCTCTGGATCTACAAGCCGCCAGCCCAGCATCCATGGGTCTCCAAGGAGGAACGCGACTACATCGAGTCCGACCAAACCCCGCCCCCTTCCAACCCCGCCGCACAGCAGGTCCGCTGGCGCGACCTCTTCCGCTACCGGACGATCTGGGGGATGATGCTCGGGTTCTTCTGCCTCAACTTCGTCATCTACTTCTTCAGCACCTGGTTCCCCACCTACCTCGTGCAGGCACGCGGCTTTGATCTCAAAAAGATGGGCCTCGTCGGAATGATCCCCGCGCTCGTCGCCGTCTTCGGCGGCTACCTCGGCGGCTATGTCTCCGACCGCCTCGTGCGCAGCGGCATGCGCCTCACTCTCGCCCGCAAAATCCCGCTCGTCGGCGGCATGTTCATGTCCTCCAGCATCGGCCTCTCGGTCCTCGTGGAAAGCACCACCGCCGCAATCGCCCTCATGTCCCTCTCCTACGCCAGCCTCGCCTTTGCCGCCGCAAGCATCTGGTCGCTCCCCGCCGACGTCGCACCCACGCGCAACCACGTGGGATCCATCGGCGGAATCCAGAACTTCGCCTCCAACCTGGCGGGCGTCTGCATCACCACCTTTGTCGGCGTCATGCTCGCAAAAACCGGCGGCTTTGTGGTGCCGCTCGTCGTCGCCGGCGGCTTCTCCCTCCTCGGCGCATTCTCCTACCTCGTCATCGTTCCCGAGATCAAACCACTCGAAGCCCTGCCTCCCTCCGGCCTCCCTGAAAAATAAAGGGGACGCGAACCCGCCTTCGCGTTCTCCAAAGTCACTGCGCAGGCGCCCCTCATCCGGTCGACCCGCTCCTTGGAAACACCCTCGCTCCCCACTCCATCCGCGACAGAAACCCCGTAGTAAAATGCGCTTGCATTCACCATGGGCGCCCCCCATTTTTCCCACCCTTTCCGATCGGGGTCTTAGCTCAGTTGGTAGAGCGCCTCAATGGCATTGAGGAGGTCAGGGGTTCGAACCCCCTAGGCTCCACCACCTTTCGGAAATCCACCACCACGCGGCCCCCTCCCAGGGATCACCTGCCACAGCCTCGGTGGAGAACTCCCTCCACCCCACCCCACCCCGAAGGAAGATGCCAGACGGCGCGTACCACTCTGCAGATTCACGCCGCATCCTCCGCCGCCTCCTCCTCCTCGTCGGCGCTGCTCTGCTGGCCGCGCTCCCCTCGCCGCTCCCGGCCCAGAACACCAACATCAAGTTCGATGGCCGCTTCGGCTCCGGCACCGTCCTGCGCGACAGCACCTCCAGCCAATTCCTCATCCCTTCTTCCAAAGGCACTTCGAGAGGCTCCAACCTCTTCCACTCCTTCAGCGAATTCCAAGTCCGCAACTCCGACTCCGCCGTCTTCCAGACCCCGGCCTCCGTCCAGAACATCCTCGTCCGCGTCACAGGATTCCACTCCTCCACCATCGACGGCACCCTGCGTACAGAACTCGAAACCGACTCCTCCAAAACCGGCTCCGCAAACCTCTTCCTCCTCATCCCCAACGGCATCGTCTTCGGCCCCAACGCCAAGCTCGACATCGGCGGCTCCTTCGCCGCCTCCACCGCCGATGCCCTCCTCCTCACGGACGGCGGTCGCTTCGACGCAGCGACACCCTCCTCCAGCGCCCTCACCTCCGCCTCCGTCCGCACCTTCGGCTTCGGCACCAATCCCCCGGGCCCCATCTCCCTCAACGGATCCCAGCTCACGGTCCATCCCGGCAAACACATCGCCCTCATCGGCGGCGAAACCGCACTCTCCTCGGGCACACCAGCCTTCACAGCCGACACCCCGGCCCCCAATCAGCGCGGATCCTCCCTCCTCGCCCCCGGCGGCACCGTCGCCGTATTCGCGGGCTCCGGTTCGGGCGCGGTCCCGCTCGACCTCGCATCCGCCACCCCAGACTTCGGCACAGTCACCGTTCCGAACCTCTCCCCATTAAGCATCAACGCCGGTTCCCTCATCGACTCCAGCGACTCCACCAGCGTCCTAGGATCGCCAGCGCTCAGAATGCGCGTGGGAAACTTCGCTCTCTCCCAATCAGCCCGCCTTGAATCCAACAGCTTCGGCGCCCACGCCCCGGTCGGCATCGACATCCGATGCACCGCCCTGCGTATCGAAGACCACAGCCGCATCTCCTCCTCTTCCTCCGTCACGGGCACGGGCACGGGCACTGGCACTGGCACCGGCTCCGGCCCTGGCAGCGCCGTCTCCATCACCGCCACCGGCCCCGTCCAGATGGACGCAGGCGAAATCTCCACAACCGCCCTCGCTGGCAGCGCCAACGCAGGCCGGATCCAGATCCGCGCCCAGTCGCTAAGCCTCAGCGCCAGCCACATCACCTCCTCCTCCGCTGACCCATCCTCCACAGGAAATGCAGGCTCCATCGACATCCAAACCACCAACGACACCACCCTCTCGCTCCAAAACCGCATCTCCTCCCAAAGCGACGGCCAAGGATCCGCTGGCTCCATCCAGATCAGCTCCGGCGGCACCCTCCTACTCCAGACCGCCTCGGGCATCGCATCATCCAACACCAGCACCATTGGCTCCTCCACCGCTGACGCCGGCAACGTCTCCCTCCATGGATCCACCGTCATCCTGCGCGATTCCAGCTTCGCATCGGCAAGCTCTCTCAAAGCCAATGCCGACACCGTCACCCTTCATGCCACCTCCTGGCTCCACATCGAGTCCGGCAGCCTCGTCCACTCCTCCGCCTCAGCACGCGCCGGTGGAGTCCGCCTCATCGCCCCACAGGGCATCCGCATCTCCGACAGCCTTGTTCTTACGGGCTCGGGCAACGCCGCTGCCACCGCCGCAAACGACGACTTCAGCTCCTTCTCCAACGCCCAACTCCGCGCCCTCGCCTCCAACTACCGGGGCGCAGGCTCGGGAGGTAACATCTTCATCGACCCCCCAAACGATTGTCATTGAACGCAGCATCCTCAGCGCTAACGCCGCCGCAGGACTCGGTGGCCAAATCACCCTCATTGCAGACCACCTCCTCAACTCCTTGTCCTCATTCACCGCCACCGGCGGGCAGCAAGGCACCACCGTGATCCAATCTCCCGCCCTCAACATGGCCCCTGTTCTCGCCACACTCCCCGGCGGCCTCCCCGACGACTCCCCCCAACTGCGCCCACTCTGCTCCCAACGCATCGGCTCCGACTTCAGCAGCTTCCTCATCCTCGGCCGTGGCGGACTCACGCAATCCAAGGAAGACTTCGCACTCCTCCTCCCGAACAACGCGCCCTGACGGCACGCATCGCACACCGCCGCCGCGCGTCGCAACGCTCCCACACGTGCGGAACACGGCATCCCTCCACTTCCACACCCCGCACCCGTTGCCCTTGCGGAGCGCCTCTGCACCCCATGGGACGCCGGGCCAGTTCCGATCGGCACTGATCGAGGATCGCGCAACAGGGTGTCACGCCACGCCCGGAACCTGAGCCCCGTCCAAGTTTCGCTGTAATGTGCTACACCCAATGGTAAGGGCATCGCTCATTCCTCGGCGCGCGCAAAACCTCAGCATCGGATCGAGCGACGGGGATCGCGCCCTGTGCCCCTTCCACACCACTGGAAGTGCGCGCTTCCACATCCGGCGGTTGAACAAAGCGGGAGTCACTCATGTGCTTCAACGAACTCCCTCCGAATGCTGACCCCATATCGGCTCAGCACCGAGTGCTTCAGAGCCTGGCGTAGTGCCCTCCCATGCACCATGCGCCCCGGCAGCAGTACGCGTCTCCAAGGGCGCGCCCGCACACCCCCAGTCGCCTACGCGCTCAGCCGCCCTCGCCCCATGCACCATCGTTTCCAGAATCACCAACCACCCGCCCCTCTCCATTCCCTCCCGGTGCTGCGAACGCAAAAGCGACCCCCTGCCCACAGACAGCAGGCCGACACCCCACAGGCATCTGCCGCGGCCGCGCTTCTCGATTAAGGGGGGAGATGGCTCTCTACGCAAACCGCCTGCACGCCCTCCTCGCCCACCTCTCCAGTGTCGGCTGGATGCTGCATGGTGCCGGAGCCGAGATCCGCGATGGATTCGTCCGCCGAAGGAGCCCCCTGCGCTTCTCCCATCTCCTCAACCAAGCCGACCGCGTCGGGTTTGGCTCCCTCCCCTTGGTCGCTCTCGTGTCTTTTTTCATCGGCCTCACCATGGCCCTGCTCACCGGCCATCAACTGCGCACCTTCGGCCAGGAGGAACTCGTCCCCGCCCTCGTCTCCATCTCCTTCACCCGCGAACTGGGCCCCCTGATGACCGGCATCGTACTGGCCGCACGCATCGGGGCCGCATTCACCGCGGAACTCGGCACGATGACTGTGAACGAGGAGGTGGAAGCGCTCGAAGCAATGGGCCTCGGCGCGCTGCGCCTCCTCGTCGCGCCACGTGTGCTAGCTGTCGTCCTGCTCATGCCCTCCCTCGTGGTGGTCAGCGACCTCTCGGCACTGCTGGGTGCCACGACAATCAGCCACTGGGCCTTCGGCATGAACCATCGCTTCTTCTTCGAAAACGCACTCGAAAGCCTCATCCTGCGCGATCTGGTTTCAGGCGTCCTCAAGAGCCTCCTCTTCGGACTCATCGTCGGCGCGGAGGCCTGCTTTCAAGGGCTCACCGTGCGCGGTGGCGCAGCCGGCGTCGGCGGTGCCACCACGTCCAGCGTCGTCGCAGCAATCACCAGCGTCATCGCCTGCGACAGCCTCTTCAACATCATCCTCGTCGCCATCCCCGAATGACCCCCATGCAGGACTCCCCCACCACCCACGCAATCATCCACCCGCCCCCCCTCGTCTCCCTCGAGAATATCCACCTCGGCTTCCGAGATCGGGAAATCCTCAGCGGCGTCAACCTCCAGATCCTTCCAGGCGAACGCCTCGTCGTACTCGGCCGCTCCGGTGGCGGCAAAAGCACCCTGCTGCGCGTC
>CAMAUX010000052.1 GCA_945861435.1 Chthoniobacter flavus
CTGGGTTATTCCGGGTTCATCGTGCCCCCGGGCCAAGCCGTTGCCAACCGTTACAAGACCTACCTCCACCAGACCGAAAACCGGGATGAAAAAGGGGCGCTCCTCTCAAGCTCCAATCACACGAGTGCACACAACACCGGGTCCAGAACCGCTCACTGGGAGGCCTGCTGGACGGGGATCGGCTACCGCAGCGACAGCGGGAGTGAATCGGGCGATGTCATCCGCGGCCCGCTCTCCTCTCCCTCCAGTCCGCGGTCCAAAAGCACCATCCAATTCAACCAGACCTCGCGGAGTCGTGACAGTGGATCCATCGGCCAATCTAGGGCCGAGCTTCTCCTTGAGGGCGAGGCTCTCTCCATTTCCAAGGTGTATTCCTACAAGTCACCAAGGCACGGAGCTGGAAGAAAGGGAGATGATGCTCCTGGCAACTGAGTGATGGTGGCATTCCCTCGCGCGGTTTTTTCCCAGAAGTCCGGACATGATGAAATCGGCCCGGGGAAAAGCGGTTTCACGGGCACGTTGTCATGGGTTTGGGAAAGACGCTAAGAAAGGGCCTGATGATCGGTTGGCCGATGACACGCTGTTGAGTGCCGCCTTGGTCAACCTTGGATACCTCCCACCCCGCCGCCCCTCTTCTCTCTACTTATGAAAATCCCCCTGAACCGATCCGTTGTTTTCCTCGTTTGCGCACTGATGCGGGTGGCGGCGGTTGCGGCGGAGCATGACCTCGTCATTTACGGCGGGACGTCGGCGGCGGTGGTGGCGGCGGTGCAGGCCAGAAAGATGGGGCACAGCGTGGTGGTGGTGAGTCCGGACAAGCACCTGGGCGGGCTGTCGAGCGGTGGACTCGGATTCACCGACACAGGCAACAAGGCGGTCATCGGCGGGTTGTCGCGCGAGTTTTATCACCGGGTGTGGAAGCACTACGACCAGCCGTCCGCGTGGGCGTGGCAGAAGCGCGAGGAGTACGGGAACAAGGGACAGGGAACGCCGGCGATCGACGGAGAGCAGCGCACGATGTGGATTTTCGAGCCGCATGTGGCGGAGCAGGTTTTTGAGGACTTCGTGCGCGAGCATCAGATCGAGGTCGAGCGCGGCCAGTGGCTCGATCGCGGGCCGGGCGGGGTCACCATGAAGGAGGGGCGCATCACGGCCATCCGGACCCTTGGTGGAAAGACTTACACCGGCCGGATGTTCATGGACGCCACGTATGAGGGCGATCTGATGGCGGCGGCAAAGGTCGGCTATCATGTCGGGCGCGAAGCCAACGCCGTGTACGGGGAAACCCACAACGGGGTGCAAGTGGGAGACTTTCATCACGGGCATCACTTTGCCGTGCTCAAGGAGAAGATCAGTCCTTATCGGATCCCGGGCGACCCGAAGAGCGGTCTGCTACCGGAGGTGAGTGCGGAGCCGCCGGGCGAGTTGGGTGCAGGGGATCAGCGGTTGCAGGCGTACTGCTTCCGGATGTGTCTCACGGACAAGCCGGAAAACCGTGTGCCGCTGGAAAAGCCGGCCCATTACCGTGCGGACCGCTACGAGTTGCTGGCGCGGGTGTACGCGGCGGGGTGGGACGAGACCTTTCGCAAGTTCGATCCGGTGCCCAATCACAAGACCGACACGAACAACCACGGCCCGATGAGCACGGACTTCATCGGGGGTAATTATGACTACCCGGAGGCGTCCTATGAGAGGCGTCGCGAGATCATCCAAGCGCACGAGGAGTACCAGAGGGGCTGGCTCTATTTTGTGGCGAATGATCCGCGGGTCCCGGCCGGTGTGCGGGAGAAGATGCAGCAGTGGGGGTTGCCCCGGGATGAGTTCAAGGACAACGGTCATTGGTCTCATCAGCTCTACATCCGGGAGGCGCGCCGGATGAAGGGGGCGTTTGTGATGACGGAGAACGAGCTGCTCAAGAAGAAGCCGACGCCGGACTCGGTGGGCATGGGCTCCTACACCATCGACTCGCACAATGTGCAGCGCTACGTGACCCCGGACGGTTCCGTGCAGAACGAGGGGGACGTGGGGGTCGGCCTGAAGGCTCCCTACGAGATCGCCTATCAAGCCCTTGTCCCGCAGAAGAGTCAGTGTGAGAACCTGTTCGTCCCCGTATGCGTTTCCAGCTCCCACATTGCCTATGGTTCCATCCGGATGGAGCCGGTGTTCATGATCCTCGGCCAGTCGGCCGCCACCGCCGCCGTGCTCGCTCTGGAGGCGGGATGCGCGGTGCAGGATGTGCCTTATCCAAAACTCCGCGAGCGCCTGCTGGCGGATGGTCAGGTGCTCGAGTGGCAGCCGCCCCAAAAAAAGTGAGGGAAGTCAGCGAGATGAGGGAACGGCCTCAGAACGCAGGTTGGCGCGCCCGATACTTCGAGAGCGGCCCGGTCGTGAAGTCCATGGCGTCCATGAAGTCTAGGCCCGCCATGACACCGCCTTCCCTTCGCTTCTGGAAGTCCTGTGGTGCGGATGCAAAGACCGCTCTGCTCCCATGAGGATGCTCTCTCGGATCTTGCTGGTGCTCCTGTCCCTCCTTGCCCTGCGTGGGGCAGGTGCCGCGGATCCACTGGAGCTGGAGCTCGTGGCGGAGAATCGCAGTATCCAGCCCGGACGTCCGTTCACCGTGGCGCTGCGGTTGATACATGCTGAGGGGTTTCACACCTACTGGATGCACCCCGGGATCGTCGGACTGCCGACCGCCATCGAGTGGAAGCTGCCGGAGGGCTGGAAGGCGGGGCCCATCCAGTGGCCGAGTCCGGAGCGGGTGATGATGTTTCAGATCAAGGCGCAGGGTTACCACGGAGAGGTTTTGCTGCCCGTGGAGATCACGCCGCCCGCCGCAGCCGGCGCCGCAAGAAAAGCCGACGGCGATGACAGATTGCCTGTCCCTAACGGCGATCCTAGCGCTACTAGCGCTGGCGGTGCTGGCGGTGCTGGCGGTGCTGGTGCCGACCGCGACAGAGTGCCTGTCCCTAACGGCGCTCACGGCGCTCCCAGCGCTAGTGCAAGCGCTGCCGTTCATGACAGATTGCCTGTCCCTATTGAGACTCCTCCTGCGACGGTTACCCCCGTGACCCTTGCCGCCCGCGTGAGCTGGATGTGCTGTGGGACGAGCTGTTTCCCGGGTTTCAAGGATCTGCATCTTGAACTGCCTGTTTCCGCCGCTGTTCCAATCACGGATCCGCGCTGGAGGAAGGCGTTCAAGGGCACCCGTACCGGAAGAGCACGTCCGAGTGACGACTGGACGGTGGTGGCCGAATGCTCCTCCCAACCGCCGACGCTCACCCTCCGCATCCGGCCACGCACCGAGGCTGCCCGCGTTCATCTGCGTGGGATCGGGCAGGTGACGTTTTTCACCGCAGACGGGCTCACGGACCCGAACCTCGCAGAGCGCTTTGAGCGTACGGACACGGAGATTGTGGTGACCCAGGGAATCTCAAAGTTCGCTCCCAAACCCTTTCCACAGCGGGTGGTGGGGATTGTGTCGACTCCGCAGGGGTGGTCTGTGGGGAAGGAAGCTGCGCTGGAAGTGGATGTGCCCGTTTCTGCAGTTGGGCTCGGGGAATCGCGCTGAAGGGCGAGGGAGCCCATGCGCCCGTGTTGGAGCGAGTTTTGGAACGCGTCGGGACGATGACGGCCCGGATGGATTGGGCTCAGTGGGGAGTCGAGAATCTTCTCCATCCATTGAACGGACCGCCCTTCTGGTGGTCAAAGAAGCGCCGGAAGAAATCATCGGATGCGATCCAGAGTTTTTTCTCCGAGCGCTGATTCCGCGGCTTTTCCTTGGGTCCTGTGCCCGGTGGGGGGGCTTGCGGGCACTGCGGTTCGCCGTTCTGTGCGGTCTGCCAGAGCAGATGGCGAGCCGTTGGCGAGTCGTAGCGCTTGGTAGGGATCAGTTGCAGGGGCCCAGCTGCGGAGACCGAAAATCTGCAGAGGGCAGCCGCTGTGCGCGGTGCAGACTCGATGACGAGGGATCGGAGAAAAGCGAACCAGACGAGCTAGGCCGAACCAAGTGGTCTCAAACGAATCAACCCAGTCGAGTGAAGCAATCCAGCATCCACCGAATCGAAGGTGAAATCGCTGCCGATGCAGCAGTGCGGACAGGTTCGTTGAGTTCACCCCCGTCCACTGAAGCAGCGGCGCCCGTAACCTTCTCTGCAAGGCGAGAGCGCGCAACCCGAAAAAAGATCAGGCAGCGCAGAGCGGGCGGCGAGGACTAGGCAGTGCAGACGGCGTAGCCGGCGTGGAGAGCAGTGCAGTTGATTGGCGCGCCATAGGGCGACTGAAAAGGCGACTGAAGAAGCGACTGAAGAAGCGACTGAAGAAGCGACTGAAGAAGCGACTGAAAATACCAAGGGGTAAAGAGAACCCCGGAAGATCCACACCGGACAGAGTTGAGAAGACAGCTGCAACAGCTGCAACAGCGGCAGTAGAGGCAGTAGAGGCAGTAGAGGCAGTAGAGGCAGTAGAGGCAGGACAGAGAGGCGAGACACGACGAAGGCGATAGCAAGCGAAACCAGCACAGCAACCCGATCCGAGGCACCCGATCATGAACTACAAATCAGGCGAAGATTCAGACTCTGGCATCAAGATATACCTGCGGGAGATCGGTCAGATCCCGCTTCTCACACCGGAACAGGAGGTGGATCTGGCGGCGAAGATCAAGAAAGGGGACGGTGCGGCGCGCTCCCTGATGATCCGCGCCAACCTGCGGTTGGTGGTGAAGATTGCACACGATTACGCGAATCTGGGGCTGCCGCTTCTGGACCTCATCTCCGAGGGCAACATCGGGCTGATGAAAGCGGTGGAGCGTTTCGATCCGGCCAAGGGCGGGAAGTTGAGCACCTACGCGGCATGGTGGATCAAGCAGTCGATCAAGCGGGCGCTGGCCAATCAGAGCAAGACCATCCGGCTTCCGGTGCATCTGGTGGACAAGATTTCCAAGATGCGCCGGGTTTCGATGCAGATGAGCGAGGAACTGGGGCGCGAACCCACGGATCAGGAACTGGCGGACGAGGTGGGCTTGGCCGCGGGGAAGGTGTCGTTGCTCAAGACCGTCTCGATCCGACCCGCCTCCTTGGACGCACCCATCAGCGATGAGGATTCGACCGAGTTCGGCGAGATCGTGGGGGATATGGAGGCGCAGACGCCCTTCGAACAGTTGCGCGATCAGAATCTGCGGGATGAGGTCGGGGATCTGCTCGATGTGCTCGATGATCGTGAGAGGAAGATCATCTTCTGCCGGTTCGGACTCGATGGCGGCCGTGCCAAAACTCTCGAGGAAGTCGGGCGCAGGTTTGGGGTCACGCGGGAGCGGATCCGGCAGTTGCAGAACATCGCGCTGGGGAAGCTGCGTCGTGCGTTGCAGAAGAAGGAGAAGCCGATCGAGTATCTACTCCACGCGGGCCCTGAGGCGGATGCGGTGTAGCGTTCGCGCGATGATTGCGACGAAGGGAGCTGAGCAGGCGGCGGCTTTGGTGCGGGCATCTGGAGGGGATCGCCTTCGGGAATTTCAACTCCGAGGTGCGCGGGCGTTCCAGAGCTTCACATCCTGCCGCACTCCGAAACTTGCGGGTGAAGCGGGTCCGTTCTAAAATGGGCACATTATGAAGCTCCTCCTCTCCATTTCCCTTGCGACCCTTCTGGTGAGCGCCTCTGTGCAGGCCGGCGAAAGTGCGGTGCCGAAGGATTATCCGTTGAAGAATTGCGTCATCTCCGGAGAGCCGCTGGGTTCGGGTGGGATGCTGCCTTTCAAGATGACGCATGAGGGGACGGACGTGTGGCTGTGCTGCAAGCACTGCGACAAGAAGTTCCTCAAGGAGCCCGCCAAATACGTCCAGCAGGTCAAGGCGGCTGCGGCGAAGAAGTAGCGGTCGCGTTGTGCTCGGTATGCGGATCGGCATGCGGATCGGTATGCGGATCGGTATGCGGATCGGTATGCGGATCGGTATGCGGCTCGGTATTCGGCGCTGGCGCGGCCTGTGGCGCGCCGCGGGGAGGGCATGGTTTTCCGTGGTCCGTCATTCTGTGTGTTCCGTGGGCCATTGTGCGTACGGTGCCGCCCGTCGCTCCGCGGTTGATGAGTGGGCCGAGCTTCCTGCCACGAGACTTTGCCTGTCCCTATCGGCTCCTGCCCTCAATGGAAGGAGTGGAAGGAGGGTTGGCCCACGGAACACAGGTGACACGGGAAGGATGAGGGGGAGTGAGGAGGGTGATCGTCTGTTTCACGTGCACGTCGACAGCCCAACCCCCCTTTTCAAAGAGACGATCCCGCCGGGAGGTCCACCAGTCCTAGAACCTGCGCTATGCCACCGCGCGGACGTCGGTGGTGTGTACGTCGTTTATGGGCAGGCTGGGTGGGTGATTTTCCGGGGTTGAGTCCTGCGCGGGTTGCGAATGCGCCGCGGTGGTTTTTCTGGAGGATGCCGATCTGGGTGGGCGCTCGATGAGCCATGCATCCGTGATGCGCGTGCCTGGGCCGACGAGGGATTGGTCGTACGGGACGCCGTTGATGATGGCAAAAGCGTGGCAGCTGCCCCTGACATAAAAGCGGCCCTTGGGGTGGAGTTCCACAAAACGCTCGGCGGTGATGAATCGTCGCGTCGGGAGTGGAATCGCTTGGGCGTGGATGCCGTGCCTGCGTGCTTCGTAGATGAGGCGCGAGGAGAGAAACCCCTTGCCGCGTTTTCGACCGGCTGTCTCGCCAATGCGATAAGCGCGTTTGTAGGAAATGCGGCTCGTCACAGCGAGGGCGACGATGGTGCAGTTGTTTTTGTCGTCAATGCCTGAGCGGTTGAGGCCGCCGTCGGTGATGCGGAAGCGGAACATGGCGTCGCATGATGTGACGGAGGGTGAGACAAATGGTGTCCAATGCTTCAAGCAGGCTCTGCCCGCCAAGACGGTGGCCGCCTGTGGCGCTCGGCCTTCCTCGTGCTTACCGCGGCCGCTGGCGAAACTGGCCCGGCGTCAGTCCGACGATGGAACGGAACCTTCGTGTCAACGCGCTCTGGTCGCAGTATCCCACGTCCGCGGCGATCTGAGCGAGCGGCCGGTCGGTTTCATCCAGCAACCGGGCGGCCTCATCGATCCGGAGCTTTTGGATCAGTTGCATCGGACTGAGGTGGATCAGACGTTGCACGCGCAGATCAAATTGATGGGGGGACATCCCTGCGCGTCTCGCGAGCTGGCTGATGCGCAGGGGTTCCGAGAACTTCTCATGGATGAAGTCGAGGGTCTCAGAGAGTTCCGTATACGCGGGGGATTTGTGGCCGGGCGCATCCACGTCCCGCGACAAGCCGATGATGCCGCAGACTGCGCCGTCCTGCGTCCGCAATGGGCGCTTCGTGGTGATGCACCAGCCTGGGCGGCGTCCCTTGTAAAGATGCAGTTCCAGACGGTTCACCATCGGACGGCCGCTGCGCAGGACTGCCTGATCCTGGCGCTGATACCGTGCGCTCAGTTCTGCCGGGAAGATATCGGAGGGCATCCGCCCGATGAGCGCGGTCTTGATCCCTCCGCCGCAGCGGTCCGCGAGAGTCTGGTTCACCACGACGTACCGTCCCATGCGGTCTTTCACGAAAAAGACCACGGTGGGCAGGTCGTCGAAAACCTCTTCCGCCGGCAGAACTCCGCCCAAGTCGCTGAGGAGCGCGTCCTTCATCTGGCCGGGGGCGGAGTGAGCGACTTGGTCGCGCGCATTCGGTTTTTGACGGCTGGGCTTTCGCTTCTGCATCGCGCATCCATTCATGCCGGATGAGGCGTCGAGAAGGAATCCGTTTTCAAACCCCGGCCCCATGGCGTGTTTTGAGCGTCCGTCTTTGGATCGGCGATCCGAACGATCTCAATTCCACGGCGCCTGACCGCGGCAGGGGCTGCGCTCGATTCACCCTCGCCATCCGGTGATTCAAGTCCCGCGCAGCTTTCGCTTTGGATCACGGTGAAATGGGCGGGGTCGCCGTCGAATGGGTGAGTGATCGCGGCGGGATCAGCTCCTTGGTTGTGCGTCTGATATACCCGCTTTGGCGTCCGTTGATCGGCCTCCTCAACGTGACAGGGACGCTGAGGTTTTTCGGCCGATGGCACTCGACCCACTGGCGAGGCCCGGTCGCGCAAGGTTTCAGATCGGTCGCGTTTAATTCACGCAAATGCCACCGATGCGAGCGCGTGCTGTCTTAATGGGGGTGCAGAGTGCGGCACATGCCGATCACCATCCAACCGTACCGCAACGCATCCGAAACTGTGCTCGACCAAAGTCGCCGGGATTTCCTTCGAAAGATGTTTGTTGCCGGGATGGGCGCGTTCTGTGCCCCCCGGGCTTTCGCTGGAATCAACGCGGAAGAGGTGGTGGTGGATCCGCATTCGTGGGCGCTGTTTGCTGACACGCACGTTGCGGAGGATTTGTCGCTGCGGGCCCTCGGGGTCAACATGGCCGAGACCTTTCAGCAGGCGGTGGGCGAGGTGGTCGGGATGGCGACCCGTCCCGGCGGCGTGCTCATTAACGGAGACTGCGCGTTCCGCACGGGGCGCCCTGGCGATTATGTGGCGCTCACTCGTTTGCTGGAGCCGCTGCGCAATCATGGGGTGCCGGTGCACCTGACCCTTGGTAATCACGATGACCGTTCGCATTTCCGTGCGGCGCTGCCTTCCGGGGAATGCAGCAGTGCGCTGGGAGACAGGCACGCAAGGGTCATCGAGACCGAGCGCGCCAACTGGATTCTTGCCGATTCCTCCACGACACCGATTGGCGAGGGGCGCCTCGGGCCGGAGCAGCTTGCATGGATGCAGGAGGTGTTGGATGCGGCGCCCGACAAGCCCGCAATCATCTACGCGCATCACAATCCGCAGGATGGCTACACGGAGTGGTCGTTGGAGGACACAGAGGATTTCTTTGCGATGGTCGCACCGCGGCCGCAGGTGAAGGCGTATGTCTTCGGTCACAGTCATCGCTGGAGCATCGATCAGCATGAGTCCGGTATGTACCTCATCAATCTGCCGTCGACCGCCTATGTGTTTGAGCAGGAGGAGCCGAGCGGTTGGGTGAATGCAACGCTGCTGGAAAATGGCATTCATCTGGAACTGCGCTGCACGGACAGGACGCATCCCAAGCACGGGGAGCGGATCGAGTTGCAGTGGCGTTGAGGCGGGCGCAGCCCTGCCGGCATGCTGGCACGCGCGCCTAGGTTGGGGATTGAGTTGCAGGGGCCCGAGAAAACGTGACGCCTTGCGAAGGTGATGCCTGTCCCTTGTGGACGTCTCTGTCCCTTGCGGACGTCTCGCCCAACGGACTCTGGTTGTTCGCCTTCGCCCTCCTACTCTTACTTCCACTCTTACTTCTACTCGTACTTCTACTCGTACTTCTACTCGTACTTCTACTCGTACTCCCTACTCCTTCGCCGCCGTTGCCCGGTGCGATTGGATAGAAGCCAGAGTACGAGCAGTCGTCGAAGCGCGAGCGGCGCCCGAAGTACGAGTAAGAGTAAAACTAAGGGTAAGGAGCGAAGTTGGAGCCGGGGGGATGATGCCTGTTCCGAATTGCACTTAGATGCGAGGCCCGTTCGGGGTTTTGAGAGACGATAGAGGCAGAGGCTCCTCTCATCATCATCCCTCTCGCGCCCCATGCCGGGGCGCATCGCGTGAGGACACGTGATCCGGTGGTTCCCTTCATCCGCTTTGCGGATTGCGTTCACCGACCGGCTTGTCGCTTTCATGCCTCCGGCATGCTGATGGTGCGATCGACTGTTTCGTGGCTGAGCTACCCCATCGAGGCATGGCCGATGCCTTTCACTCAGTGAGCCATTCATGGCTGTTCCTCGCGGGCGTCTCGCCCAACAAACGGACTCTGGTTGCTCGCCTTCGCCGTCCTACTCTTACTTCCACACGTACTCCCTACTCCTTCGCCGCCGTTGCCCGGTGCGATTGGATAGAAGCGAGAGTACGAGCAGTCGTCGAAACGCGAGCGGCGCCCGGAGTACGAGTAAGAGTAAAACTAAGGGTAAGGAGCGAAGTTGAAGCCGGGGGATGATGCCTGTTCCGAATTGCACTTAGATGCGAGGCCCGTTCGGGGTTTTGAGAGACGATAGAGGCAGAGGCTCCTCTCATCATCATCCTTCTCGCGCCCCATGCCGGGGCGCATCGCGTGAGGACACGTGATCCGGTGGTTCCCTTCATCCGCTTTGCGGATTGCGTTCACCGACCGGCTTGTCGCTTTCATGCCTCCGGCATGCTGATGGTGCGATCGACTGTTTCGTGGCTGAGATACCCCATCGGGGCATGGCCGATGCCCTTCACTCAGTGAGCCATTCATGGCTGTTCCTCGCGGGCGTCTCGCCCAACAAACGGACTCTGCGTGTTCGCCTTCGCCCTCCTACTCTTACTTCCACTCGTACTCCCTACTCCTTCGCCGCCGTTGCCCGGTGCGATTGGATAGAAGCGAGAGTATGAGCAGTCGTCGAAACGCGAGCGGCGCCCGGAGTACGAGTAAGGGTAAGTAAGAGTACGAGTACGAGTAAAAGTAAGAGTAAGGAACGAAGCTGGAACAGGGGAGATGATGCCTGTTTTGAATGGCACTCAGATGGGACGCTCGTTCGTGGTTTTGAGAGCCGATAGAGGCGGGTAGAATCTCCTCTCGTCATCATCCTTCTCACGCCCCTGACCGGGGCGCTTCGTGTGCTGGTATCGCCCCAATTATTATTGAGAATCGCGAAATAGGGTCACCGCGCAGCGTCCAGAGTATGGGCATTCCGAGTGTCACCGTAATGTACGACGCCCAATAATCCGGCCATTGAATACCCGCGGTAATGATGCGCCGCACGCAGTGTCTCGATGCCCGGCGAGCGAGGGATGAGGCTCATGTGCACTGCCAAAGCGCAACCAAATCGACCCGCGCGATCGCTGGTGTTTGGTGGCCGGATTAATAACGACACGAACGGGGCTCTGATCTCACAGCCATCCGGGGCGTGCATTTTTCCGTACAGACCGCTCTGTCCGCGGTGCGCCATTCCTGTGCATCGCAGATGCGGCGGTGTGCCGAGGTTGGTGACAGGGCGCGATCTCACGGAGAGCGGCGCGGTGAGCCTGTGGGAGATTTGCTTCGCCACGAATTCGTCGCCGTTTAGGCGCGGAATCGATGCGGTTTTTTTCCCGTAAAGCCACGGCTTCGTCGCTGGGAATCCACATGCGTGGTGCAGGTTCTTAAGAGTGACACGAGTCCTTCTCACCATCGCAATCGCCGGAAACCTAGTATTCATGCCCATTCCCGAGGTGTCTGCAGGCGACACCCAGGCGCTCCGGCGGCCTCCCGGCAGCGGGAACCGACCGATGGTCTCATCGATCCAGCGCCCGCCGGTTTCGATGTTGGGTGAGGCTCCCGTCCAATTGCCGCCGCTCCCAGAGGGAGTGGAGGAGTTGAAGTTCGCAGACTTCTACAAGATGCCGGTGGGACCCCGTGGTTTGGAGATGACGGAGCGCCTCAAGCAGCTCGAAGGAGCGAAAGTGCGGCTCTCTGGTTATTTTGTCTTTGAGGATTGGAGCTCCTGCTCTTGCCCGCCGACATCCGCCGATGCAGCGGCGAACCGCCGTCCGGCGATGCCCGCGTGGATGAAGCACGTCGTTCCGGGGCGCGCGATTTTTTGTCCGCTCCCGACGTCGGTGAACCTTGACCACTACGGCCTCGGCGATGAGCTGCCCTCGCAGATGGCCTTCCTGACGATCGCGCCGCGCTTCGGGCAGCCCGTTTTTTTTCGCCCCGGCTTTTTCACCGCCATCGGCGTGCTTGAGCTCGGTAACAAAGCCGAGCCCGACGGTCGCGTTTCGCATGTGCGGCTGAAGGTCGAAAACGAAGCCGACATCGCCCCCGTTGGGCGTGCGACCCCCTCTTCCCCCAGTACTGAAGCGGCCGCAGGACCTGCCGCTGCCGTGATCACTCCGTCAGCCAATCCGTAAATCCACACCCAACAACCACCAAAACCATCATGAAAAAACAACGTGCAATCCTCGTCGCCGGCATCGCAGCCCTGAGCGCACTGAGCGCCGGAGCAGACGCCGCCTCGATCAGCCGTCTCAACCCGCCGAGCGCTCTTTTTACCTTTGGTGATGCGGGGGCGCCTTACATCAGCCGCTTTCTTCCCGGGCAGCGTTTTGACCTGAACTGCACTGTGCAGCCCGATGCCGGGCGTACCGTGACGAGCGTGGTCTTCAAGGTCGACGGCGGCATAGTGACTGGCACCGTGCCGCTCACCACGACCGGCCTCGTCGCCGGGCTCCTCACCAACTCCGCCGTGGCGACCCGCTACGCCTATTCCACGACCGTTCCTGGCGTTCATACGCTGACCGCAATCGCGACGTACGACGACGCCTCGACGACCACCGTCACCGGGAACTTTGAGATTGTGCGCATGCCGAGCATGGGTTCGCTCAAGAACATCATCATCATGATTGGTGATGGCATGGGCGCTGCGCACCGCACGGCGGCGCGGATCATGAGCAAGGGTGTGCAGCAGGGCAAAGCGAACGATCCGTTGAACATGGACACCTTCCCGGTCACGGGCATGATCCAGACGTCCTCTCTCAACTCGATCATCACCGACTCCGCACCGGGTGCCGCGTGCTATTCGACCGGGAACAAATCCAACAACAACCAGCAGGGGGTTTTTCCAGATGACACCAGCGCGAACTTCGACAACCCGCGCGTCGAGCTGATTGGTGAGTTCCTCGCGCGCAAGCGCGGCAAGGCGCTGGGCATTGTGACGACTTCGGATGTTTTCGACGCAACCCCCGGCGCCTTCGGCTCGCACACCGCTGCTCGGAGCGCCGGGCAGGGGATCTGCGACCAGTATCTGGATGAGGCCTATGCTGCCTACACCAGCTACAGCACCGATGGTGCGGGCTTGAAGGTTCTTCTTGGCGGTGGCCGCAAGTGGTTCCTGCCGAGCACCACGGTCGGCACTGCACGCGGCGCCAGCAATGACTATGCGCTTCCGACAGGTCTCAAAGAAGGTTGGGGCGTGCCGACCGCTGGCGTGGACGGGGACGCCACCCGCGATCTGCTCGCTGACTTCCAGACGGCTGGTTTCCAATACGCGCCGGACGGCACGACGCTGACCAGCGCCGCCGCGCTCAGCTCGACCAAGAAGCTGCTCGGGCTTTTCAGCTTCTCGAACATGAACGTTGCCTTGGACAAACTCAACGGGCCTTCCAAGCGCAATGTGCCCTCAGCGACTCTGAGTAAGACGGTGGTGGAAGCCTACGGTTTCACGGCCCAGCCGATGCTCGACGAAATGACCGATGCCGCGCTGAAGGTGCTCAGCCGCGATGCAGACGGCTTTGTGCTGATGGTGGAGGGAGCCTCCATCGACAAGCAGGCGCACAACATGGACACCGAGCGCTGGGTCCTGGACACGATCGAGTTCGACAGGGCTGTGGGCGTGGCGAAGACCTTCGCGACGGCGAATAAGGACACCCTAGTCATCATCACTGCTGACCATGAGTGCGCAGGTGCTGCCATCATCGGCGCTTCGAAGGTAACCAACGCGAGCCTTGTCACCCGGTCCACCTCCGGCCTCGGCACCAGCGCCAATGGCCCCCGCAACGGCGTGGTCGGCACGTATGAGAACGCTGGCTTCCCGGTTTACGCGACGTCCGCCACGGATGGTTACCCGACGACCACCGATGTCGACTACCGCATGCTGGTCGGTTACGGCGCCAATGCGGATCGCTACGAGAACTGGCTCACCAACGAGCTGCCGCTGCGCGATAGTCAGCAGCCGAGCACCAGCACGCCTTACGGCTTGATCTCCTCGTCGCTGCCGAACCTGCCGGTCAACCGCGATATCGCGGGTGGGTTCCTCGCAACGGGTCAAGTGGAGGACACGAGTGCTGTGCACACGGCCTCGGACATCCCGCTCTCCGCGTTCGGCAAGGGTGCGCCGAACTTCACCGGTTGCTACGACAACACGGACGTGTTCTTCCGCGTCATGCGCCTTTTCGGCGTCCGCTAACCAAATCACCGACCTCCAACGCGAGGGACTGAGCCACGGTTCGGTCCCTGCGCATGGTCGGAAATCTCATCCTCATTCCAGTTATCGAAATGAAATATCATCATTCCGCGCCCGAGGCTCTCGAGGCGCGTATCACGCCAGCGGCGATCTACGTTGATGCCTCGTCGCTCCTGGTCAGTCTGACCGGAGGCGCGCTCAGCATCGCTCCGAAGATCGCAGACACGTCGGTGAACGTGAGTGTGGCGCAGCTTCCCGATGGAAGCTTCCTCATCGCGGACGCAGGCGGCGATACGGACGCCGAAGACACGGCGGACTTCACTGGCACCGTGAGTAGCATCAGCGTTGCCACCGGCGGTGGTGATGACGTGATCGAAGCCGCTTTCAGTGGAACGAGCGGATTCCGCGGTTCGTTCGCGGTCGGCACGGGCCTCGGGAACGACAGCGTCACCATCAGCGAGGGTCTGCTTCGTGGAGCGCTCAGCGTTTCCGCGAAGGGCTCAGCTGAGATCGTGCTCGGTGGGTTCGGTTCCGGGCTCTATGTGAAGGGATCCGCGAGCATCGCCCAGGTGGGCGGCGCATTTTCACTGGGTGCAGATGCAAAGGTGAACGCGTTGAACGCAGTGGGCGCGACGGACTTTGAGTTGCTCGGCTCTGTCGTTGGCAAGGCTGCGCTCAAGGCTACGACGGGCGCGAGCTTCGCGCTCGGAGGCGACCCCTCGTCGGTGTCTGCCTCCGTTGGTGGTTTGTTGAGCGTGACCGGCAGCGGCACCGCCGACTACACGGTGAACTTCAGCAAGATCGCTGTGTACGACGGCCTCTTCGTCAACCTTGGTAACGGTACCAATGAAGTCACCGCAAACGCCGGGACGATTCTCTCCGGCAACGCGGTCATCAACACCGGTTCGGGCGTCGGTCTCCCCATTGCCTTGAAGTCTGTTCAGGCTGGTGAGGACACGATCCATCTTACCGGTTTCACCGCTTACGACGCGCTAACCGTGAACTCGGGGGCGGGTGACAACGACATCATCATCGACGGCGCTGCGAACCTCCATGGCCGTGTGAAGATCATCGGCGGCAATGCCGCGGATGCGGTGGTGCTCTCCGGCATGACTGGTTTCGCGGGTCTCTCCGTGGCGCTTGGCGACGGCACCAACAACCTCTCGATAGACGCGACAACCGTGTCGGGCACAGTCACGCTCAACGGCGGGGCCGGGGACGACACACTGGCTGTCAAAGTGCTGTCTGCTCGTGGCGATGTCGTGGCGGCGCTTGGCGGTGGGGTCAACCGCGCCACGTTTGATGGCACCAGCACCTCCGGTTCCCTCAAATTTACGGGCGGTGCCGGCAACGACACCCTGAGCCTGATCAACTCGACGGTGCACGGCGTCCTGAACGCGACGCTGTTCAATGGCAGCAACGGCGTCACCATCGGCGATGGCACCAGCGTTTTTGGCGCAGCCGTGCTCAACGGTGGGACCGGCGACGACACTGTGACGTTGGGTTCCGCGCTTGGCGCTGGGCCTGTCTTCCATGGACGCACGAGCGTGAGCCTCGGTGCTGCAGCAACAAGCAACGCCTTCTCCGCTCTGAGTGGCTCCTTCGATGCCGGCCTTTCCTTCAAGGGGGGTGCCGGGGCCGACGCCGTCGCTCTCAGCGCTCGACTGGTGATTTTCGGCGATCTGTTGCTGAACATGGGCGAAGGCGCCAATTCCGCGGCGATTGCCACTTTCAGCAATACGAACGTGTTCACCTACATCGGTGGTGCGGGGATCGACACGCTGACGCTCGACGGCAAGGGAGGCGGCCATGTCGTTGGCACCGCCAACCTCGGTGACGGCAACGACGTCCTGAGCGTTGGCTCGGACGCGAGCAGCTTCTTCACCTCGCTTGTGGTCGACGGTTCGACGGGCACGAACTCGAGCACGGTTCCTGCCAGCGTCGTGAACGATGGCATCGCTCTGGCGGGCTTCTAAAACACCAGAGGAGGTTCTCCAAGAGTGTTCCCTCGGGAGCACATGCAACATGAGCCGCGGCCGCAAGGTCGCGGCTCAATGCTTTTGAGTAGATGAGGAGAGGGTCGGCGGATGGATCGGGGGGGCTTTCCGCGCGCCAGTGGCAGCATTTGGCTCGACCCTCCGGGGGGTTGTACCGGAGGTTGTCCGCTTCCCATTCCCAACCCGCCATGTCCTCCTCCTTCCGCACACGTGTTCTTGCCGGTGAATGGCTTGCCGGCACCTTCATCAATCTTGGTTCCCCGCTCACTGCCGAGATCGCCGGGCGGGCTGGCTTTGACTGGTTGATGCTCGATTACGAGCACGGGCCCGGTTCGGAGGAGACGCTGCTTGGGCAGTTGCAGGCGGTGTCCGGAACGCGCGCGGCGACGATCGTGCGTTTGGCTGCCAACGAACCGCCGCGCTTCAAGCGGGCGCTGGACCTCGGTGCCGGCGGCGTGATGGTTCCCTATGTGAACACAGAGGACGAGGCGCGCGCCGCAGTCGCCTCGGTGCGGTATCCGCCGTGGGGCGCCCGCGGGGTCTCGCGCTTCAACCGGGCAGCCGGGTTCGGCCAGGATTTTGACGACTACTACCAGCACGCCCACGAACGTCTGGTGACGATGGTGCAGGTGGAGACTCCCGAGTCGATTTCCAATCTCGATGCCATCGCGGCTGTGGACGGCGTGGACGTGCTCTTCGTCGGCCCGCTCGATCTCACCACCAACCTCGGCATCCAGGGCGCCTTTGATCATCCAGACTTCGTGCGGGCGCGGCAGCAGGTGGTCGCTGCGGCGCGCAAGGCAGGCAAGGCGGCTGGCATTCTCGCCACGGCACCGGACCAGCTTCCCGTGCTCAAGGCTGAGGGCTACACCGCGCTCGCCTACGGCTCCGACGGCGGAGCGGTGACAGGCGGTCTGCGCAGTTCTCTGGCTGCTATGCGGTCGGTCTGAGCTCCCTTTCACTTTGTCCAATCCTCAACTTCCCAAACCTTCTTCTCTCATGCGCATCACGGAAATGCACATCACGCCGATTGCCCTCGGCGACCCGCCTCTTCTCAACGCCGCCGGTTTGCACGCGCCCTTTGCGTTGCGCACGGTGGTGGAGTTGGTGGCGGACAACGGACTCACCGGTCTCGCGGAGGTGCCCGGAAGTGCGGCAGTGGACGCTGTGCTGGCGGACTCGCGCAATGTGGTGATTGGCGCGGATCCGATGAACTGGCATGCGCTCAAGGCAGCGCTGGGCGCGTACTTCAAGCCGGAGAGTTCGACGGCGCGCGGAGATGCTCCGTGGGATCAGCGCAAGGTGGTGCAGGTTTACAGCGCGCTCGACGTGGCCTGTCTCGACCTCGCAGGCAAGGCGCTCGGTGTGCCGGTGGCGACGCTGCTCGGTGGCATCTGCCGCGAGCGCGTGCCGTACGCCGCCTATCTCTTTTACAAATACGAAGGAGCCGGCGGTGATCTCGCCTTCGGGATGGATCCGCTGGCCACTGGCTGGGCGGCCGCCCGCCAGAAGGCCGCGCTCGATCCCGATGGCATCGTGGAGCAGGCCCGCGCGATGGTGGCGGAGTTTGGTTTCCAATCCATCAAGCTCAAGGGAGGCGTGTTCGTGCCGGACGAGGAGGTCGCGGCGATGAAGGCGCTTCAGAAGGCGTTTGGCCCCGGGGTGCCGCTGCGGTACGACCCCAACGCGGTGTGGAAGACGGAGACTGCGATCCGGGCGGGCAGGCAGTTGGAGGGTGTGCTGGAGTACTTTGAGGATCCTGCGCGCGGTCAGGAAGCGATGGCGGAGGTGCGTCGCGCGGTGAAGTTGCCGTTGGCCACGAACATGTGCACCACCTCCTTCGACGACCTTCCGGGAGCTGTGCAGCATGGTTCGGAGGACATCATCCTGACGGATCACCATTACTGGGGAGGGCTGCATTCCTCGATGGAACTGGCGGCGTTCTGCAAGAGCTTCTCGCGCGGGGTGTCGATGCATTCCAACAACCATGCCGGCATCTCGATGGCCGCCATGACGCATCTGGGAGCTGCGATGCCCAACCTCACCTATGCGCTCGACACGCATTATCCGTGGCAGTGGGAGGAGATCATCATCGGTGGCCGGCTTCCGATCGAGAGCGGCTGTGTCACACTGCCCAAGGGCCCCGGACTTGGTGTCGAGCTCGACCGTCCAGCGCTCGCCCGCGCGCATCAGAACTACCTGCGTTGCGGGTTGAAGGAGCGCAACGACGAGCCCGAGATGCAGAAGAAAGTGCCGGGCTGGAAGTTCCAAGCGACCCGCTGGTAAGCGCTGGCGCAGGCCGAAGTCGTACCGCGGTTCACCGCTGAAACTGGCGCAGAATTCCTCTGCGTGTTTGGCATTTGGTTCCGCCGTGCGTCGGCGTGAGTGAGCGGATGCTTTCAGCGTGAGCGCCGGAAGGCGCCCGGGGTGAGACCTTGGCGCTGCTTGAATGCCGCCTGAAGGTAATGGCCGTGGGTGAACCCGGTCTGTTGAGCGATGGATTCGATGGTGAGGTCGGTCTCAAGGAGCAGGCGCTCCACCTCACGAAAGCGGACCCTGTCGATCTCCTCTTTTGGAGAGCGTTGGAGGGCTGCATGCATGCGGCGGTCGAGGGTGCTGCGCGAGGCGTTGAGCATGCGGCACAGGCTGTCGACGTTGAAATCGCCCAAGGCGTTTTCACGGATCATGCGCGCAGCACGGGCGACCAGCGGATCGGAGATCACGAGTTCGTCGGAGGAGCCGCGGACGACGATGCCGCGTGGAGGCACGAGGATCTGGCGGAACCGACGGGATCCGCCGCGCATCATGCGGTCCAGAAGCGTGGCGGCGGCATGGCCTACGGCGTGACCGTCGAAGCGGACGCTGGTGAGCTGAGGAGTGGCGAAGGTGCAGAGGGTTTCCTCGTTTTCAGCGCCGACCACTGCGACTTCCTCCGGTACTGCGACTCCCGCGCGCTGACAGGCCTCGAGGAGGCGGACGCCAAGCTGGTCGTTGGCCGCAAAGATGCCGATGGGTTTGGGGAGTGAGGAAATCCATGCGGCGAGAGATGTTTGCGCTTGTTCCCAGTTCTCGCCGGGATTCGTGTCGGTGCCAGGCAGATCGGCGCAGGTGCCGCCCCGGGCTTCGACGACGCTGACAAAATTTCGCACCCGCTCCTCGAAGAAACGTTCGGAGCGGAGGCTGTAAGCGGCGAACTGTCGGTAGCCGCGTTCGAAGAAGTGTTCGGCGACCATGCGGCCGATATGCGCGTTGTCCATGCCGACGAAGGGGCGGCCTCCGGAGAAGTGGGTGGCGCGCAGTTCGACGGCTGGGAGGCCTGTGGCCGCGACAATTTCGGAGGCTTCGCGGGTGAATGTCCGTGTGAGGATGCCGTCGCCGTCCCAGTTTTTAAGCCATTCAGGAGGGGGGGAATCTGCGCTGCGAAGTTCGAGGAAAGTGGACCATGGGCCTTGGGCTGCGACGTAGCGGCGGACGCCGGCAAGCAGTTCGCGGGTGTAGGTGCGGGTCGTCTCGACGAGGAGCGCGACGCGTGGGATGGAGCGGCGGCGGGAGGGCATGGGGGCCGGATCGGATGGGGTGATGAGCGTGGATCGAGTGTGACGAAAAACCTGAGGAAAAGCGAGTCATAGTCGTAGGGACAGGAGGGCCGGGCGGGGGTAATGTCCCAAGCGAGCAAACGGACGCCCCCTTGTTCACCACCCCGTCAGTCGAGGCCCCCCTCGTTCACCACCCCTGGCACCACCCCTGGCACCACCCCTCTTTTCCTGCCACTTTCCCGCCCCATGCCTATGTCCCAGCCCAAGGTTTTGATCATTGTCGGAGATGCCACCGAGACGGTGGACACGTTGTATCCGTACTACCGGCTGATTGAGGGCGGGTTTGCGCCCGTGGTGGCTGCTCCGGAGAAGCGGCGTTATCAGATGGTGCTGCATGAAGTGAAGCCGGGATGGACGATCACCAAGGAGTGGGAGGGCTACGGGATCGAGGCGGACATCGCCTTCAAAGACATCCGGCCCGAGGAGTATGCGGGGATTTTCTTCAGCGGGGGTCGTGCGCCGGAGTACATCCGGGAGGACGAGGATCTGCTGCGGATCACACGGTGGTTCTGGGAGCAGGGCAGGCCGATGGCGAGCGTGTGCCATGGGGTCGAGATCCCGGCGCGTGCGGGGATTGTGAAGGGTCTGCGGATGGCGACGGTGGCGAAGTGTAAGTTCGATCTCGAGGTGTGTGGAGGCGTGTACGTGAACGAGCCTTGCGTGATCGACCGGCACATGGTGAGCGGGCGCACGTACCATGACAGCGGTCATTTTGTAGGGCCGTGGATTCAGATGCTTGAGGCGCACGTGGCTGGAAAACAGAGCTGAGGTGCCATGATGAACCGGCGCGATTTTCTGCGGACCCTGCCTGTTGCAGCTGCGGCGGTTGGCGCGGGGATGCCCGCTGGTGCTGCATCTGCGGGTGGGTTCCGGCTGCGTTACGTGCTTTCTTCGGCGTTGTATGGGTACGCGCCGCTGGGTGAGATTTTGCCGGAGGTGGCGAAGGCCGGATGCGAGGCGATTGATATCTGGTGCAAGGTGCACGGGGACCAGCGTGAGCAGGTGGAGCAGATGGGGGAGCAGGCGTTTGATGCGCTGCTGCGCAAGCACGGGGGGAGGTTGGGGGTGAGCACCCGTTATCCGCTGGGGCCGATGCGGCTGCAGGATGAGATGGCGTGGGTGAAGAAGCACGGCGGGAGCGTGGTGGTGTGTGGAAGCACGGGACCTGTGGATCCGGAGGGAGAGGCGGCGAAGGCTGCGGTGAAGAAGTTTCTCGAGGACATGAAGCCGCACGTGGAGAGGGCGGGGGAACTGGGGGTGAAGATCGCGGTGGAGAACCACAGCCGGCAGTTGCTCTATCATCCGGATTCGTTGCGGTACTTTGCTGAGTTCAATCGGGCGCCGCAGCTTGGGGTGGCGTTTGCGCCGCATCATCTGCATCGGTGGGCGGATCAGATTCCGGGGCTGTTGCGGGACCTCGGTGCGACGAACCTGCCGTTCATGTATTTTCAGGAGCACTCGGAGGGGATGATGGCGAAGACGAGCAAGGAGGTGGAGATGCAGCAGATGCCGGGGCACGGCGGTGCGCTGGATTACCGGCCGGTGGTGAAGGCGCTGCGGGAGATTGGGTTTGGCGGGTATGTGGAGATCTTCATGCATCCCACACCGCGCGGGATCCCGATTCTGCCGAGCACGGCGGAAATCACGGCAGCAGTGAACAAGTCGCGTGCGTACGTGGAGCGGTGCCTTGCGGAGACCGCAGGATGAGGCGGGACGCGCTGTGGCTGGTCGTCTTCGGGCTGCTGTGCGGGCTGCTACGCGCAGAGCCGTTCGTGGCGGGGTTCGATCGGTTTCATGGTGCTGAGGCAGGCGTGGAGGGAGGGCGGTTGCTCTATAACGAACTGGGCTGTGTGAACTGTCATGGTGGTTCCACGGGACTGCCCGTGCGCCGTGGGCCCGAGCTCGCAACGCTGGCTCAGCGGGCGCGCGGGGAATGGGTGACCGCGTTCATCGCGGATCCGGAGCGGATGCATCCCGGGAGCACGATGCCGCGGGTGTTGCATGGAGTGGAAGAAGGCGCGTTCGTTGCGCTCAGGCATTATCTGGCCTCGATCGGGGCGCAGTCTGCGGCAAAGCCGGTGCGGATCAATCACGTGAACGCGAGTCGCGGTGGCGTGCTTTTTCACATGATCGGGTGTGTGGCGTGTCATGAGCCCGGGAAGGATTTTGTGCCGCCGGATGGAGCGCCGCAGGCCTCGGATTTCACGCATCGCAGTGCGGCGTTCCCGGATCTCAAAGCCAAGTACAGCCTCGCGAGTCTGTCCGCTTTTCTGCTCGATCCGCTGAAGGTCCGCGGAGATGGGCGGATGCCGGCGATGGGGCTGGAGGCGCAGGATGCGGCTGATCTCGCGGGACATCTTCTGGGGTATGAGGGAAGCAACGGCGCACTGGCGCCGCAGGTGGAACCGCTCGTGATGGACGGTGTGCTTGTGGAAAAGGGGCGCGCGCTGGCGGAGACGGGGCGCTGCGCATCCTGTCACACACTGCCTCGAGCGACCGTGCCTGGGGTTGTGGCGCTGAAGCGCAACGAAGGGGGATGTCTTTCCGTTGAGGCTGCGGGGAGTGCTCCCCGTTATCGTCTCTCGGAGGTCCAGCGTGCGGCGCTGCGGTTGTTTCTTTCGAAGAAGGACGAGCCGGTTGCGCCTGTGACGGCGGCCCGGCTGAGTCTGCAGGCGCTCAACTGTGTGGCCTGTCATGAACGTGATGGGCAGGGCGGACCGGACACGGCGCGGAAAGCGTATTTCCAAGGCGATCACAATCTGGGCGACACGGGCCGGTATCCACCGCCATTGACCGCGGTCGGGCGCAAACTGCGTCCCGAGTGGTTTGCGAAAGTGCTCTCCGGTGGGAACCGTGTGCGGCCCTATTTGCAGACGCGGATGCCGGTGTTTGGACCGGCTGCGGATCCACTGGTGAAGCTGCTTGGCGGGGTGGACGCATTGGTTGCGAAGACACTGCCTGGGGGGGATGACACGGCGGGGCGGCGTTTGCTTGGGACGACGGGTGGCGCGGGCTGCATCACGTGCCACCGATGGGGTACGAGGCCTTCGCTGGGGATTCAGGGGCTGGATCTGAGCAACATCGGGCAGCGACTGCAGGAGGGATGGTTGCGCGAGTATCTGCTGAATCCCGCGGCGTACCGGCCCGGGACGTTGATGCCGTCCTTCTGGCCGGACGGGAAGTCGTTCAATGCGGAGATTCTTGGAGGAGACACCGACCGGCAGATTGCCTCGATCCACTCCTTTGCGAAGAGCGCGAACGGGGAGCCGGAGGGGTTTCCCAATCAGGCATCGGGAGAGTTTGAGATTGTGCCGAAGGACCGACCGGTGGTGCAGCGCACGTTCATGGAAGGAGCGGGCACCCACGCGATTCTCGTCGGTTTTCCGACGGGTGTGCATCTCGCTTATGATGGCCAGCGCGCGGGACCTGCGGTGGTTTGGAAGGGGCGTTTCTTCGACGCGTACACCACGTGGTTCTCGCGGTTCCCGGTTTTCGAGAAACCGCCGGGCGAGCGGGTGGTGCAGTGGCCTCAGCCCGGGACGGCCCGTTTCGATGGGTATCGTTTGGATGCGCGGGGGAATCCGATTTTCGTGAGCACGCGCGGCGGAGTGCGTGTGGAGGAGCTTTTCGAGGGTGTGGAGAACGGGCTGCGGCGGACGGTGACATGGGCTCCGACACCGGACTTTGATCCAGCGCCCGCGCATCCTGAGGGGGTGGAGCGAGTGGAGGAGCCGGGTGGCGGGCCGGGCCGGCGGGTGTTCACGTACCAATGGAAATGAAAACGCGTCTTCTCCTCCTCGCCGCCTGCGCGTGGCCGCTGTGCCTGTCGGCGGCTTCCTATGAGATCGCGGACGTTCTCACGGCGCAGACTGCGATGGATACGCGCAGCAAGGAATGGAAGCCGGGTGCGGGGATTCCGCTCGAGGTCAGCGGGATGGATTGGATGGCGGACGGCCGGCTCGCGGTGGCGATACGGAAGGGGGAGGTGTGGATGCTGGGCGGCGTGCTTGAGCCAAAGCCGGACCACGTGACGTTCGCGCGTTTTGCCTCGGGTCTGCACGAGCCGCTGGGTCTGCTGCGCGATGGTGCGGATCTGCTGGTGGCGCAGCGCACCGAGATGACGCGTCTGCGGGACGTGGATGGGGATGGTGTTGCGGACGAGTATCTGACCGCGGGCCGCGGCTGGAATGTGTCCGGCTCCTATCACGGTTACGCCTACGGACCGAGACGGGACGGGGCCGGGCGGCTGTGGATGACGTTGAATCTGGACATGGGCGATCACTCGGACAACCGCGCGCCATGGCGCGGATGGGGTGGGGTGATCGGATCGGACGGGGAGTTTGTTCCGATGGCTGCGGGAATGCGTTCGCCTTGCGGGCTCGGTGCAAATCGCGAGGGCGACATGTTCTGCGTGGACCAGCAGGGGACGTGGATCCCGACGACGCCGGTATATCATCTGCGCAAGGGTGCGTTTTTCCTGAATCCGGAGGGGATCGCGTCGGAGAATCTCCCCGGATCGCCGTTGAAGCTCTCGGCGAAGGTGCCGCAGAAGGTGCCGTATCCGGAGGCGGTGGGTGCGCTGCCGGAGATGCGTCCACCGGCGGTGTGGCTGCCTTACAACAAGATGGGTCGGAGCGGGACGGATCTTGCTGTGTGCGATGTGGGTGGTCGGTTCGGGCCTTTTGACGGGCAGATGTTCGTTGCGGAGTTCACGGATGCGAAGGTGAACCGGCTCTTTCTGGAGAAGGTGGACGGCGAGTATCAGGGGGCGTGTTTCCCGTTTGTGGGCGGCTTTGCATCAGGAATCGTGCGGCTGCTTTTTGCGGCGGACGGGAGTCTGATGGTGGGGATGACGAGCCGCGGGTGGTCGTCGCTGGGGACGAAGGCGTACGGGCTGCAGCGGCTGCGCTGGAATGGGACGGTGCCCTTTGCGATCAAGGAAATGCGGGCGTTGCGGGATGGATTCGAGCTGGTGTTCACGCAGCCCGTGGATGCGGTGCGGGCTGGGGATGCGGGGTCTTACACGATGAAGAATTACACGCTGCTGTATTCGGGTGCGTACGGGAGCGACGAGATTCAGGCGGAGGACAATATGGTGCGGGCGGCGGAGGTGAGCGCAGATCGGCTGAAGGTGCGGCTGCGGGTGGAGGGGCGGCGTGCGCTGTATATTCATGAGTTGCACGCGGACGGGGTGCGATCGGCGGCGGGTTTGCCGCTGGATCATGCCGATGCGTATTACACGCTGAACCGGATTCCGAAGGATTGAGGGGCGGGGTTGGGCGGCGGCTTGCCTAAGGAAAAGGGTTTCCTGAGGATTGGCATTACCACCCATGCGACACCTGATTTGTTCCTTCCTCCTGCTGCTTCTCCCTGCTGGTCCGCTTTCTGCGCAACTGGCGCCGTACGATGTGTTCCCGCCGGCGGACGCGCCGTACTACCGGGTGCGTTACGAGGCCTCGACCAAGTCTGGCGAGTTGATTTTCCCGGTGAACTACACGGCATGGGTGCCGCCTGGGGTGAAGACGTTGCGCGGGGTGATTGTGCACCAGCACGGGTGCGGGGAGGGTTCGTGCAAATCGGGGCTGACGGGTGCTTTTGATCTGCACTGGCAGGCACTGGCCCGCAAACATGGATGCGCGCTGCTTGCACCGTCCTATGAGCAGCCCGACAAGGCGGACTGCCAGATGTGGTGCGACCCGCGCAATGGCTCGGATGCAGCGTTTCAGAAGTGCCTTGTGGACATCGGCGCGAAGAGCGGTCATCCGGAACTCGCGCGTGTGCCGTGGGCGCTTTGGGGTCACAGCGGCGGCGGACATTGGGCGGGAGGGATGACGCTGCTGCATCCGGAGCGGGTGGCGGCTGCGTGGTTGCGCAGCGGTGTGCCGCTTTTGGAGGTGAATGCCAACAGGCCGGGAATCAAGGCCCACACGGTGCCGGACGCGGCGCTGGGCGTTCCGATCATGTGCAATCCGGGGACGAAGGAGGGTGTGACGGTGAAGGAGGGGCGGTTTGCCGGTGTGTGGCCTGCGAACGAGGCGTTCTTTGGGGCGGTGCGCGGGAGGGGCGGTTTGATCGGAGTGGCGGTGGATCCGCTGACGTCGCATGAATGCGGCAACCAGCGTTATCTGGCGATCGCGTGGCTGGACGCATGCCTAGGTGCGCGTCTGCCGCAGGAGGTTGGTGGAAAATTGCGCGCGCTGGCTGCGGGGGATGGCTGGCTTGCTCCGTTGCTTGGGGTCGATGCAACGCCTGCCGCGCAGTTTTCCGGCGAGAAGGAGAAGGCGGTCTGGCTTCCGAACGAGCGGATCGCACAGGCATGGATGCAGTATGTGAAGGACACGATGGTTGCAGACACCACGCCGCCGCCTGCGCCGACGCGTGTGCAGGCCAAGGGCGGAGAGGTGACGTGGGAGGCGGAGGCGGATCCCGAAAGCGGGATCGCGCACTTTGTGATTGAGCGGGACGGGGTGGTGATCGGTCAGGTGCCGGAGGCGCCGAAGAATCCGTTTGGGAGGCCGGTTTTCCAAGGGTTGCAGTACAGCGACACGCCGACGCAGCCGTTGGTGCGGATGAGTTTCACGGACCCCAACGCGGGCGATGGAGGCACGCACAGCTACCGGGTGATTGCGGTGAATACCGCGGGGCTGCGCTCAAAGTGAGGGCGTGGTTTCCGGGCTGCGTGTGTCGTCTGGACTATGGCGTGAAAGGGCGGCGCGGGTGCTGTGATGGCGGGGTGTTGCGTGCCGCCGCGTGGCCCTTCAAGGTGAGTGATTCACAGAGTATCCGGACCTTTTCCGAGCATCATTGAAAGAAGCTGCCTCCAGCACCGCCGTCGTCGAGCCGTCGAATTTCGCGCTGGTGCTGCGTTTGCTGGGGATGACGTGGCGGTATCGGTGGGGATGTTTGAAGGTGCTCGGAGCGCAACTCGGGCATCTTGCGCTTGGGATGTTGGGGATCGGACTGACGGGGCTGGGGATTGATGCGCTGCGGCATGCAGTGGATCCCGCAGCGCGTGCGCCGGCGTGGCCTGGTGTGCTGCGTCCACCGGAGGAATGGGGGCCCGTGGCGGTGGTGGGGTCGGTGGCGGGTGGGATTCTTGTGGTGGCGCTGGTGCGGCTGCTGCTCGGGTATCTGAGTGGGTGGTGGTTTGGAGAGTTGCTGCAGGGGCGGCTGGTGGTGGATTTGCGGGCGGAGTGTTATGACCGGATGCAGAGGCTGTCGTTTCGGTTCTTCGACTCGAATGCGAGCGGGTCGCTGATCAACCGGGTGGCGGGGGATATTCAGTTCACGCGGTTGTTTGTGGACGGGGTGCTTTTCCAGATGGTGCTGCTGGTGGTGTCGGTGGGGGCGTCGCTCTGCTACATGCTGGCGATTCATGTGAGGCTGACGCTGGCGTGCATTGCGACGATGCCGCTGGTGTGGGTGGCGTCCGCTTTGTTCTCGCGTGCGGTGAAGCCCGCGTACAAGGAGGCGAGCGAACTCAACGACAGCCTTGGCCAGAGGCTTGCAGAGAGCATCCGTGGGATGCGGGTGATCAAGGCGTTCTCGCTGGAGGCGGCGGAGATGGCGCGCTTCGAGAAGGCAAACGACACGCTCTCGCGGCAGCAACACCGGATTTTCCGACGGGTGTCGGTGTTCGTGCCGGTGATCCTGTTTTTGAGTCAGGCGAATGTGGTGGTGCTGCTGGCGTACGGGGGGATCCTTGCGGCGCGCGGTGAGATCGGGATCGGGACGGGGTTGGTGGGGTTTGCGGCGATCATTCAGCAGTTCGCGGGTCAGATTGCTGGGATCGGTAATATCGCTAACACGGCACAGCAGAGTCTGCGTGCTGCGGCGCGGGTTTTTGAGGTGTTGGATGCGCCGGTGCAGGTGGAGTCACCCTCGGAACCGGCTCCGGTGCAGCCGCTGCGGGGTGCGGTGCGTTTCGAAGGGGTGACGTTTGGATACGGGAACGCGCGTGTGCTGGAGGAGGTGAGCTTCGAGGTGCAGCCCGGGCAGTGCGTGGCGATCGTTGGGCCGATCGGAAGCGGCAAAAGCACGCTGCTCAGTTTGATTCCGCGCTTTTATGATCCAGCGGCCGGGCGGCTGACGATCGACGGGGTGGATGTGCGTGCGATGGAACTCGCGCACCTGCGGCGTTCGGTGGGGCTGGTGTTTCAAGAAAGCTTCCTGTTCAGCACGACGGTGGCTGCGAACATTGCGTTTGGGAATCCAGGGGCGACGCAGGAGCAGATCGAGCGTGCGGCGCGGATTGCGGCGGCGCATGAGTTCATCTGCGCGCTGCCGCAGGGGTACGAGACGATACTTGGGGAGGCGGGGGTGGGGTTGTCAGGTGGACAGCGGCAGCGGTTGGCGATTGCGCGCGCGCTGCTCCTCGATCCTGCGATGCTGCTGCTGGACGATTCGACGGCCTCGGTGGATCCGGGGACGGAGCATGAGATCGCGGAGGCGATGGAAGGCGCGATGCGCGGGCGGACGACGTTTGTGGTGGCGCACCGGCCAGGGATGCTGCGGCGGGCGTCGCTGATTCTTGTGCTGGAAGGCGGGCGGATCGTGCAGCGGGGCACACACGAGGAACTGCTCGCGGTGCCTGGATATTATCGGGAGACGGCGCTGATGCAGTCGGGAGCGGAGGAGGCGGCATGAAGACCGGAGTGAGTCCGACGCTGACGCATGTGAAGCGCGATCCGGAGGAGAGTCGGTGGCGGCCGGAGATGGGTGTTTTTGGGTTGTTGGCGCGTGTGTTCACGTACGCGCGGCCGCATGCCAGGACGCGGAACTGGCTGGTGTTTCATGTGGTGCTGCGTGCGGGGTTGCTGCCGCTGTGCACATGGGTGATGGGGTTGGTGATCAGCGGGCCGATCGAGCATCGGGATCCCAGTGGGATTGTGATGGGGGCGCTGGGGTTCGCAGCGGCGGCGTTGTTGACGAACTTCATGTTCCACTTCCGGTACAAGTACGCGCTGGAGCTTGGTGAGGCGGTGATCCACGACCTGCGGGCGGCGGTGTTCGGGCATGTGCTGCGGATGCCGATGGCGTATTTTGACGCGACAAAGGTGGGGCGGATCATCGGGCGCGTGACGTCCGATATCGACAGCATCCGGACCGGGGTGCAGGACGTGGTTTTTGTGAGTGCGGTCCAGGCGGGGCAGATGCTCGTGGCAGGGGGGCTGATGCTTTACTACGACTGGGTGCTGTTCCTTGTGGTGGCGCTGATCGCGCCGGTGATCTGGGTGCTGAACCGGACGTTCACGGCGCGGGTGATGGAGGCGCAGCGGCATGCGACGGAGAGTTTCAGCCGGATCACGGCGACGCTTGCGGAGACGGTGAGCGGTGTGCGAGTGACGCAGGGGTATGCGCGGGAAACGGTGAACGCGGAGGCGTTTCATGCGCTGGTGTCGGATCAGGCGCGTTACAACCTTGTGTCTGCGCGGACGGCGGCGGTTTTTCTGCCGTTGCTGGAGTTCAAGACGCACCTGTTCACGGCGCTGGTGCTGGTTCTGGGCGGGTGGCGTGTGCTGAGTCTGCAATCAGCGACGCCGGTGGCGAACATCATCCAGTTCCTGTTTCTATCGGTGCTTTTCTTTGAGCCGATCAAGGTGATGGGGAATCTGTACGCATCGGCTCTTTCGGCGATGGTGGGGGCGGAGCGGGTGTTCCGTCTGCTGGACACGAAGGCCGCATGGGAGGATGCGCCGGACTGCATCGCGCTGCCGCGTCCTGTGGAGGTTGATTCGCGGGAGAGTGCCTTCGGGGCACGGGTGGAGTTTGAGGGTGTGGGCTTTGCGTATGAGCCGGGGCGTCCGGTGCTGCACGGTGTGAGTTTTATCGCGGAGCCGGGTGCGACGGTGGCGTTGGTGGGGCACACGGGGAGCGGGAAGACGACGATCACGGCTTTGGTTTCGAAGATGTATCTGCCGGGGGAAGGGGTGCTGCGGATCGATGGGATCGAGGTGGAGCGTCTGGTGTCGCGCTCGTTGCATGAGCAGATGGGAGTGGTGCATCAGCAGGCGTTTCTTTTTGAGGGCAGCGTGATGAATAACATCCGCCTCGCGAGGCCCGAGGCCAGTGACGAGGAGGTGGTGCGGGTGACTGAACACCTCGGTTTCCGGGACCTGATCGAGGCGTTGCCGGAGGGGTTCGCGACGCAGGTGGGTGAGGGTGGCGCGAATCTGTCGGTGGGTCAGCGGCAGTTGGTGAGCTTTGCGAGGGCGCTGCTGGTGAACCCGCGGCTGTTGATCTTGGATGAGGCGACGAGCGCGATTGATTCACTCACGGAGTCGCGCATCCAAGGGGCGCTGGCGACGTTGCTCAAGGGGCGGACGAGCTTTGTGGTGGCGCACCGATTGAGCACGATCCGGCGTGCGGATCTCATTCTTGTGCTGCAGGAAGGGGCGGTGGTGGAGCGCGGGACGCACGCGGAGTTGATCAAACGCGGTGGGATTTACGCGGGGCTCCACAGTCATTTTGTGGAGGTCGGCGGCGGTGGCGGGCGCTCGGGATTCGGCTCCCGGAGCTGATCGCACGTCATCCGCGTGCAGGTGAAGATGAGGTGGGGAAAGCGTGGTGCTTCGCGGTGCCCGCAACCTCGCCTGCGGCAGCGTGCTATTCCCAGTGGTGCTGTCCGTGCGCGATTTCGGCGAGCACGGGTGCGGCCAGGAGTTGTTCCAAGACGGAGCGGTTGGTGGCTGCAGCAATGGGGTCGGGATCGGGGGACGGGTGGGAGAGGATGACGCCCGCGCATTCGAGACCGGAAGCCTTGATCGCGTCGACGGTGAGGCGGGTGTGGTTGAGGGCGCCGAGGCGGTTGGCGGCGACGACCACCACGGGCAGTTTGAATTCAGCGGCGAGGTCGCTGAGGTCGTAGTCTGAGAGGATCGGGACGCGCCAGCCGCCGACGCCTTCGACGAGGATGCGCGCGTGGCGTTGCGTGAGCAGCGAGAAGGTCTCGCGGATGAGGGCGAGGTCGATCGGGCGGTTCTCGATGAGTGCGGCCGTGTAGGGCGCGGCGGGTGGACGGAGCCAGACGGGGTTGACCTCGTTGAGTGAAAGCGCGGCATCGCTTGCGGCGTGGAGGAGTTCCGCGTCGGAGCGTTCGCCGCAGCACAGGGGTTTGAAGCCGACGGCATCACAGCCTGCGGCGCGCCATGAACGCAGAAGGAGGGAGGCGACGTGGGTTTTGCCGACCCCGGTGTCGGTTCCTGTGAGGAAGACGCTGCGCTGGAGCGGGTGCATCGCTGGGGAAGACGCTTGTGCGCTTCGTTAGAGGCCGATGCGTTCCTGGAGTACGGCGGCGATGCGGTCGGCCTGCTGGTTGATGCGGGAACCGTCGCGGCCTTCGATGAGAAGGCGGACCTTGGGTTCGGTGCCGGAGTAGCGGAGGAGGACGCGTCCCGCGCCCTTGAGTTCGGCCTCGGCTTCCTGAACGAGTTGGAGGACGTCCGGGAGTTGTTCGAGCGGAGGCTTTTCGCGGACGCGCAGGTTGCGCTGCGCCTGGGGATACTTGATGAGGCAGGCCTTGAGTTCGCTGAGGGGGCGGCCGGTTTCTGCCATGATGCGGAGGATCTGGAGCGCGGCGACGATGCCATCGCCGGTGGTGGCGTAGTCGCGGAAGATCATGTGGCCGCTTTGTTCGCCGCCGACGTTGAGGTTGCCGTGCATCATGGCTTCGATGACGTAGCGGTCGCCGACCTTTGTGCGGAGGACGCGGCCCTCGTTGCGCTGGAGGGTTTCGTCGAGGCCGAAGTTGCTCATGACGGTGGCGACGAGGGTGTTCTTGGCGAGTTGCCCGCGCTTGATGAGATCGAGTGCGGCGATGGCCATGATCTCATCGCCGTCGACGAGTTCGCCGTTTTCATCGCAGAGGATGACGCGGTCGGCGTCGCCATCGTGGCTGATGCCGACGTGTGCGCCGGATTCGCGGACGATGCGCTGGATTTCAGCGGGGTGGGTGCTGCCGCAGTTTTCGTTGATGTTGCGGCCGTTGGGGGTGGTGTGGGCTGTGACGACGTCGGCGCCGAGTTCGCGGAGGATGCAGGGGGAGGACTTGTAGGCGGCGCCGTTGGCGGCATCGAGGGCGATGCGCATGCGTTCGAGGGTCATGCCCTTTGGGAAGCTTGCCTTGGCGAATTCGACGTAGCGGCCGAGTGCGTCGTCGATGCGGGTGGCGCGTCCGATTCTGCCGGCGGTGGGGCGGATGGAGTCGATGGCGCCGCTGAAGACGAGGTCCTCGATGCGGCGTTCGATGGCGTCGTCGAGTTTGTAACCGTCGTGGCGGAAGAACTTGATGCCGTTGTCTTCGTAGGGGTTGTGGGAGGCGCTCAGGACGATGCCTGCGTCGGCGCGTAGGGAGCGTGTGATGTAGGCGACGCCTGGGGTGGGCAGGGGCCCGATCATGAGGACGTCTGCGCCGAGGGACATGACACCGGAGGCCATGGCGGTCTCGAGCATGTAGCCGGAGAGGCGTGTGTCCTTGCCGATGACGATCTTGGCGCGGCCGTGGGATCTGCTGGAGGCCTCGCTCATCTGCATGAGGACGTGGGCGGCTGCGCGGCCGAGTTTGAGGGCGGTTTCCGCGGTGACGGGTTCGATGTTGGCGATGCCGCGGACGCCGTCGGTGCCGAAGATCTTGCGTGGAGGCTGGGTCGCGGGGGAGGGGGTGTCAGTTTGCGGCTGGTGGGACATGGGATCTGGGATCGTACGGGGTCTGGTGCTCGGAGTGGGTTTTAGAGGACTGGGTGGTTGTCCGGATGCTTTTCTTGATGGCCGCCCACAGGGAGACTGCCAGGGCGAGGGAGACGATCTTCGCGAACCAGTGATGTTGGAACAGGCGTTGGAGCGGGTTCATTTTTGTCGATGAGCAGGAGCTGGCTGAGGCGTTGCTTGAGGCTTTCGGGATCGAAGTTGCGTTCGATGAGGCCGCGGTGGCAGAGGGAGACGATCCCGGTTTCCTCGCTGACGACGAGGACGATGGCGTCGGATTCCTCGGTGAGGCCGAGTGCAGCGCGGTGGCGTGTGCCGAGAGTGCGGTCGAGGTCGACGCGCTGACTGATGGGGAATACGCAGGCGGCGGAGAGGATGCGGCCGTTGCGGATGAGAAGGCCGCCGTCGTGGAGGGGGGTTTTGGGGAAGAAGAGGGAGACGGCGAGTTCGGGGGAGAGTTCGCAGTCGATGTGGACGCCGGTTTCCGCGAAGGTATCGAGGTGGATTTCGCGTTCGATGGCGATGAGGGCGCCGAGTTGGCGGTTGGCGAGTTCGAAGGTGGTGGAGGAAAGGATCTCGACGGTCTCGCGGCTTTGGGAGGCGCCTGCGAGGAGGCGGTGGCTGCCGAGTGCGGCGAGTGCGCGTCGCAGTTCCGGCTGGAAGATGACGACGAGTGCGAAGGCGAGGAAGGTGACGAGGTTGCGGAAGAGCCAGCTGATTTCGGGCAGTTCGAACAGTTCGGAGAAGAGGGCGATGAGGACGAGGAGGACCGCGAGGCCGGTGAGGACCTTGGCGCCGCGGCTGCCACGGAAGAAGATCCAGCCGTTGTAGATTGCCACCCAGAGGATGGCGATCTCGAGCAGGTCGCGCCAGTGTTCGAGGGGGTTGCTTGGGGGGATCATGCGGCGGCGAGGGCTTCGGTGGCGCGGATGGCCTCGAGGTTGGGGAGCACGTCGTGGACGCGCAGCACGCTGGCGCCGCGCTGGCGGCCGTAGGCGCTGAGGGCGACGGTGGGCCAGTGGCGCGCTTCGATGGAGGGCTCGTCGGTGATGATGCCGAGGAAGGATTTTCGCGAAACTCCGAGGACGAGTGGACGCTCTTCGATGCGAAGAGAGGGGAGCTCGCAGAGCAGTGCCAGATTGTGCTGGAGGGTTTTTCCGAAGCCGATTCCGGGGTCAAAAGCGAGGCACATCGGATCGATTCCGGACCGTAGGGAGGCGTGGAAGGTTTGTCGAAAAAATTCCCGGACATCGGCCACCACGTCGTCATAGGAGGGGGCGCGCTGCATGTCGGCGGGAGTGCCCTGCATGTGCATGGCGATGGCGGCGGCGCCGGTTTCTGCGACGACGTCCCGCATGGCGGGGTCGCGGAGGCCGGTGACATCGTTGATGATGGCGGCTCCCGCGCGCACGGCGGCGCGTGCGACGGCCGGCTTCATGGTGTCGATGGAGAGGATGAGACGCGGATCGTGTGAGAGGCGTTCGATGATGGGGAGGACGCGGCGCATCTCCTCCTGCTCGGGCACGGGGGTGGCGCCCGGCCGCGTGGATTCGCCGCCGATGTCGAGGATGCGTGCGCCGGCGTCCGCCATGGTTTGTGCGTGGTCCCATGCGCGTTGCGGGTCGAGGAAGCGGCCGCCGTCGGAAAAGGAATCGGCCGTGACGTTCAGCACGCCCATGACAATGGCATGGGTGCTGAGGTCGAGGATGGGGCCGGAGGTTTTCCAGAGCATGGTGCGGGGTGTAAGGAGGAGATCTTTCGCGTGCCCGGGGGTGAAGGCAAGGGCGAGGGAAAGACAAATGAGATCTTGGCGCGTCCGGCGGTCGCGGCCAGATTGTGAGGCTCGCGAGCCGGGGGCTGTTCTGAGACTCCGCCGCATTACTTCAAATCCATCTCATGACTGCATCTTCATCCTCGTCTGCCGCGCCTGCGGCGAATTTCCAGCGTGTGTTCCCGCCCTTCAGCCTGAGTCGTCTTTTGCGGACGGTGTTTGCGCCTTCGGGTGGGGAGCGTGTTTGCGTGCTGATCGATCTGGAGGATCCCCGGGAGATGGAGGGGCTGCGGTTTTTGAAAAATTCGGAGCTGACGATTCAGCGCAAGGCGCACGAGGTCTTTGTGTGCGGGTTGCGGGATGGGGTGCTTGCGGAGTTGGGGCTGCAGGGGGGCGCGATGTTTGCCTACGAGCTGACCGGGGGGAGCAATCTGGACCTGTCCGCGGATGCGTACGATGTGGATGGCCGGCGGCTGAGTCTCGTGGAGGACGTGCTTAAGCAGCATGATCTGGTGCTGTGCGTCTCCACCTACTCGGCTACGGCGCCACTGACGGCTTTTGCGAAGGAGTTCGGTTTCCGCGGGGCGACGTTGCATGGGCTTAACGATATCATCCTGGGGTCGGGGCTTTCGGTGGATTACAACGAGGTGAGTGTGCAGGCGGAGAAGCTGCGCTTGGGGCTGACACGTTCGGAGGCGGTGGAGGTGGACTATGAGGTGCTCGGGGAACGCGTCACGCTGCGGTTGATTCTCAACGGGCAGGAGGCGCAGAAGAGCCATGGACTTTGCCGGGGCGGCCCGGATGTGGCGAATCTGCCGGCGGGCGAGGTGTACTTTGTGCCGGAAGGCGCGGAGGGTCAGTTCCCGATGCGGTACAAGGACGGGACGCTCGGGATGATGGAGGTACGCGGCGGGCGGATCGTGCGTGCACGGTTGTTGCAGGGGATGCAGTCGGTGGTGGACGAGCACAACGCGAAGCTCGAGGGCGATCCTGTGACGGGTGAAATCGGGGAGCTCGGGTTCGGAACGCAGGAGTTGCCGGTTTCCGGGCGGGACATTCAGGACGAGAAGATTCTCGGGACGCTGCATGTGGCGACGGGGCGCAGCGATCATCTCGGGGGGCATCTGACGCCGAGCCTGTTTGCGAACCGCAAGAATGCGACCCACGACGACATCCTGTTTTCGCCGACCAAGACGCCGGAGATCCGGGTGCCGCAGGCGCGGATGTACAGGGATGGGAAGGTGGAGGTGGTCCTTGAGGACTACCGTCCGTCGGCCTATTTGCGCGGCTGCCTCGGGAAGTAGAGAAACTGCGTTCCGTTCGAAGACGAGCGGTGCCTTAGCTGAGGAGGCGACAAGACGGCCGATGAATATTTACGAGACCGACAAGCTGCTCTCCGAGTACCTGCTCTTTCATTATGCGCGGGCGGAGGATTACCTGTCCTACGGCTTCGGGCCTGCGGATGCGTTGGAGTATCCGCGGCGGTGCGTGGATGGGTGGGTGGACTGGAGCTTGCTGGGAACGGGAGGGCGCGCGCTGGATCTTGGCTGCGCGGTGGGGCGTTCGACCTTTGAACTGGCAAGGCGTGGCGCGTCGGCTCTTGGTATTGATTACTCGCGGCGCTTTGTGGATGCGGCGGAGCAGGTGCGCGCTGGCGGGGCGGTGACGGTGCGCCGGTTTGAGGAGGGGGATCGCTTCACGGAGGTGCGCGTGGAAAGGCCGCAGGGAGTGGATCCCGGGTTGGTGCGTTTTGAAGCGGGCGATGCGATGGAGTTGCGAGCGGACCTTGGGGTTTTCGATGTGGTGCTGATGGCGAACCTGATTGATCGGTTGAGTGATCCGAGGCGCTGTCTGGATCGGATGGGCGGCCTTGTGCGGGCGGGTGGGCAGTTGGTGGTGACGTCGCCGTACACGTGGCTCGAGGAGTTCACGCCGCGCGCTCACTGGCTGGGCGGAACGGCGGATGGGCAGTCGACTCTGGAGGGTTTGCGCGCTGCGTTGGAATCCGCGTTCGAGCTGGAGAAGTCCGGCGATGTGCCGTTCCTGATCCGGGAGCATGCGCGCAAGTATCAGTGGAGCGTGGCTCAGGCGACGGTGTGGCGCAGACGTTGAACGGCCGGGGGTTGATGACGATGACAACGGATTGGGAGGCGCATTATCAGCGGGGCGAAACCCCGTGGGACAAGGGGGCGCCGAGTCCCGGGCTTGTGGACTGGCTGGCAGAGAACCGTGTGGGCGGGCGGGTGTTGGTGCCCGGTTGCGGAATGGGGCACGACGTGCGGGCCCTGTCTGCGCAGGGTGCGGACGTGGTGGGTTTGGACTTGGCGCCTTCTGCAGTGGCCGCAGCGCGAGCTTTTGCGCCCGCGGGCGCGGAGCGCTACGAGGAGGGTGATTTGTTCGCGCTTCCCGCGAAGCACGCGGGTGCATTCGACTGGGTGTGGGAGCACACGTGCTTCTGCGCGATCGATCCGGCGCGTCGTGCGGATTATGTGGAAGCCGTGGCGCGGGTCCTCAAGCCCGGCGGGTATTTGCTGGCGGTGTTTTATCTGGATCCCGGGAGCAAGCGTGCCGATGAGGGGCCACCATTCGGAGTGAGCCTGGCGGAACTGGATGCTTATTTTGGAGCGCGCTTTGAGTGCAGCAAGGAATGGCTCCCTGCCCGCGCCTATCCCGGACGTGAGGGGCGTGAGTGGATGCGCCTGCTTCGGAAGCGCTGACGCGGTTCCGAGTTCAGCGGATGGGAGGTTGCGGAGAAGCCCCGCGGCGGGCCGTCGCTACTGATTGGCAGCGCGCTTTTTTCCAGCAGGTTTTGGCGATGGCGAGGCGGTTTTGCGGGCGAGTTCGGTGATTTCGTCGGTCTGGCGCTGCCATGCGGCGGCGAGTTCGTTCGCTTTGTCGGGCATCTGGGCGGCGAGGTTGTGTTGTTCAGCGCGGTCGGCGCGCAGATCGTAGAGTTCCCATGGCTCGTTCTTGGCGGCGACCAGTTTCCAATCGCCCATGCGGATGGCGCGGTTGCCTTCGTGGAGCCACCAGAGGCTGTCGCGTGGGATGAGGGTGTCGGCTGCGAATGCAGGCAGGAGGCTCTTTCCCGGGGCTGCAGGGATGGGCTCTCCCTCCCACTGCGAAGGCTTGCTGACGCCGGCCAGCTCGAGGGCGGTGGGCACAAAGTCGACGAAGTGTGTGGGGGTGTGGCGCAGTTCGCCGCGCGCCGCGATGCCGGCGGGCCAGTGGGCGACGAGCGGTGTGCTGATGCCGCCTTCATGCACCCAGGTCTTGTGACGGCGGTGCGGCGTGTTGCACGCACTCGAAAATCCGGGCCCGAGGCAGAGGTAACTCTTGGCGCTTCCGGGGGGCGAGGAGGGGTCGTGACCGCCGTTGCGCACCATGATCTCGGCGCTGGCGCCGTTGTCGGAGGCGAAGAGGATGAGAGTGTTTTCGAAGACGTTTATGGCTTTGAGCTGGCCGATGATCCGTCCGATTTCCTGATCCATCCGGTCCACCATCGCAGCGTGGATGGCCATCTTGGTGGCTTGGAAGCGGCGCTGTTCGTCGCTGAGTTCGGTCCATGGCAGTGGACGATTCACCTCGCCGGGACCCAGCTTCTGCATTGCGTCCGCGAATGCGTAGGGCGGGCCGACTTCGCGTTCGAGGGCGGAGAGGGTGGTGTTGGTGATTCCCATCGTCTTCATCCGCTCAAAGCGTGCGGAACGCATGGCCACCCAACCGGCGAGGTAGCGATCGCGGTATTTGGCGATGTCCCCGGGAAGAGCGTGCAGCGGGAAGTGCGGGGAGATGAAGGCGATGTAGTGGAAGAACGGCTTCTGCGCATGGTTTGCGGCATGGTCCCGGAGGCAGTCGACTGCGTGGTCGGCCACGGCGACGGTGGCGTAGTAGCCGGATTCGTTCTCGGCCGGATTCACGGGCACGTCGTCGATGGCATTGCCTGCGGCGGTGAAGTAGTTGCCCTGATTTTTCATGTCCAAGGAGCGGTCGAACCCGCCTGCGAGCACCTTGCCGTCGACGTGCCATTTGCCGGAGTGGTAGCTGCGGTAGCCCGCGGGCTTGAGGAAGTCCGGGAGCAGACGTGCCCACTGTTGGCGGACGCCCTGGCCGCCGCCTCCGAGTGCGGGAAGTGCGTCGCGGTGGATCTGCTGGGCGTAATAACCGGAGAGCAGCGCGCCGCGACTGGGCCAGCAGCGGGCGGTGTTATAGCACTGGGTGAAGCGGAGGCCGCCCGCTGCGAGTGCATCGAGGTTGGGGGTGGCGATGTCGCTTCCGTAGCAGCCGAGGTCGGAGTAGCCGAGGTCGTCGGCGAGGATGAAGACGATGTTGGGCTTTTGCGCAGCGCGGGCGGGCAGTGCGTTCAGCAACAGAAGGGGCAGGAGGATTGCGAGCAGAGCTTGGGGTTTCATTGGGGGAATGAATGGAAAGGGTGTTTGTAGCGGGAGGAAAGGCGTGGGCGAAAGGGAAAGTGAAGGGCGCGGTGGCGGGAGGCGGAGGGGCGTGGCGTGTCGATTTTCGGTCTTCAGCGTTCCGGCCTGGTGCCGTTGTGCCTCCGTGTGAGATCCCTCAACTGCACTTCATGCCATGGCTCCATGCCGATTTTGTGAGACGCAGGGATGGCTGAAGGGGGGCGGTGGAAACGGAGATTTTGCCTGTCCCTTGCGGCACTCCTTGTGCCTGGTTCTCACACCAAGGCACGGAGGCACCAAGAAGAACTCCCAATCACCAGAACGCCCCTCCCTCTCAACCTCTCTCATGGTGCCTTTGTGTGAGCCTTTCCGATGCAGGTTCTCACACGGAGGCACCAGGGCACCAAGGGGGGGAGAGAGGGGGAATGAGGGATCCTGTCTGTCGCTTTTGAGGGGGCCGCTGATGGCGCAAAAGGGGCAGAAAGGGGGCGGACAGGAGGGGCGGTGGGAACGGAGATTTTGCCTGATCCCTTGCGGGCGCCTTGCGTTTTGAAGGTCCTTGGACGAGCGCGTGGGGCTGGAGAAACGCTCAGGGGGTTTCGATGAGCTCCAAATCAAGCCCGTGCGGTGCGTAGCTGCTGAAAGCGCGGTCAAATGTGACCAACTTGAGAGTGCCCGTGATCGCGAATGCGGCGAGATAGGCGTCCATCCACCGTTTTGTGGAGGCGGTGTCGAGTGCTCCCAGTTGCCGCCACACGGAGGTGAGTTCGGCTGGCTCGTTCAGGAAGGTGATCCGGTCGTCGGCGAGAAAGGACTCATAGGTTTCCCATGCCTGTGCATTGGTGAGGGCCCGCATGCGGTAGGCGGCCATCATGTTTTGATGGGACAACAGCCGGAGGTATCCCTGCTGGGTGGTGCGGCAAAAAACGATGGAGTCGCGCGTCTCCTGGGTCTGCAGCCAGCGAAGGGCTTCCTTGTGGTGGGCGTGGTGGGAGATGGTGAGGGCCAGCCAGATGTTAATGTCCGGAAGGTTCATTGAACGTCTTGAGTTCGTCCTCCAGGAGAAGACGGTCGATGTCCGTTTCTGTGAGTGAGGGAGTTGGGGAGTTCGGCGGACAGTGAATCAGGGGCAACTGGACGCGGTGGGGAGGGGAATGGGGTTGTGCGAGGCCTCGGCGGAAGATCTCGGTGGCGACATCCCTGAGTTTGCGGCCTTCGTGGACGGCGCGCAGTTTCATTGCGCGGACGAGGTCTGCGGGCAAATCGAGGGTTGTTTTCACGCGGTCAACTTTCCATTTTTCCAGCTTTCTGGCAAGTTTGAGGCCTGCCTGTACGAGGAGATTTTGCCCTGGTTCTCACACCAAGGCACGGAGGCACCAAGGAAAACTCCCAATCACCAGAACGGCCCTCCCTCTCAACCTCTCTCTTGGTGCCGTTGTGCCTCCGTGTGAGATCCCTCAACTGCACTTCATACCATGGCTTCATGCCGATTTTGTGAGACGCAGGGATGGCTGAAGAGGGGCGGTGGAAACGGAGATTTTGTCTGTCCCTCATTCTCACACCGGGGATTGGGTGGGGCTCGTCTGCGCAATCACGCGACGGGGGTAGTCCGCCGGATCGGTGCGCGCCGCAGATCCCGGACCGTGAATAGCCACCGCATTTCCACTCCGCGCAGTTCCCGTGCACCGCTCTCTCGCCGATCCCCAAACCTCTCCCGATTTCCTTCGAAGAACCCTTCGACAAATGACCGGCATCCCAGCACGCACCCGTCGGTGAAATACCTCACACG
>CAMAUX010000053.1 GCA_945861435.1 Chthoniobacter flavus
CTTCTCGGTATGAAGTTGAGAAGCTGCTTGAGAACGATAATGTCGGTGCGGGCTGGTTTTTGGTTCACACCCCTACTGAGTGGTAGGGATCCTTTCTCCAGCCCAACTTTTTTTACCCTGCCACGTCATTCCTATGGGACGGCTGTGAATTCCTTTCTTTCCATTAGGGCGATTGGACGTCGACGGGTTTCGACGATCGCAGCCTGCGATCCGCACGTTTGCTCCGGCGCTCCGGTGGTCAAAGCGTCTGGTGACGAGTGCGGGACGCCCCCCAACCACCAAGCCCCGTAAAACCATGCAGCCCGCGCCAGCCGGGCGTGGCCTTACGCCAGATCTTCCGTCGAAACTGCCACCTCGCCCCCGGGGGACTGCTGCACCGCCTGCTCAAACGCTCGCCACGCGAGGGTCGCGCACTTCACCCGCTGCGGGAACTTCCGCACCCCGTTCAGGAGGCGCAGGTCGCCGAGCATCCGGGGCGGATCGGACACCTCCATGGTGACCAAGTCGTGAAACGCACGCGCCATCGCAACCGCCTCCTCACGCGGTTTGCCCTTGAGCTTGGTGGTCATCATGGACGCCGACGCCTGGCTGATCGCGCACCCCTGTCCGGTGAACTTCACATCCTCCACCAACCCCTCCGGCCCAAAGAGAACATGCAGATGGATCTCGTCCCCACAGGACGGATTATCGCCATGCACGTGCACCGCGCCCTCACCGAGCTCGCCGAAATTCCGCGGCCTTTTGGAATGGTCGAGGATGACCTGCTGGTAGAGTTCTTCGAGTTCGGAGTCCATGAGCGCGTCGGGTGGGATGAATTCAACGCTCCCACAAAGACCCCGCCTCACCAAGGCAAGACATCGCAGGACCGGCGGCGTCTCTGAAAGACCGACTTCATTCATGTAGGTCAAACACCCACCACCCGTTTCACAACCACAAGAGGTTTGCCTTGCGTTGAATAGGTGAGGAGGGGAAAAGACGTGGAAATGTCGCGCATACTTGCGATCTGGGGAGCCCGGGCCGCGAAAAGTTCAGCAGTCCCGCTGGGGGCTGCAGCCCTTTGGGGCGCGATCGCGCTCGCAGAACCCTCACCGCAACCAACCAGCGCTCCCGACCGCGATTCCGCTCATGCGCGAATCCGGAACCTCGGTCTCTCGCTCGATGGCGAGGGCTTTGTCGCCGCAGTCACCGCGCGCAACCGGAGCCTTTCCGGCGCCTTCCTCCAAAGCGGGATCAGCTTGGAATCCGAGGACGCCGAGGGACGCACCCCGCTCTTTGCCGCGGTCGTCACCGGCCAGTGGGATCTCGCGGAGGATCTTCTCAAAGGGGGCGCGAATCCCGGACACGCCGACGCGCAGGGACGCACCCCGCTGATGGCGGCTGTGCTTCAACAAGAGGCCCCCATGGTCCGGAAACTCCTCGATCGCGGGGCGGATCTCTCGCAGGCCGACCGCACGGGTCTCGCCGCTCTCCACTACGCCGCGACGACCAACGACCCCACACTCACCTCCCTTCTTCTGCGCCACGGCGCGGACCCAAACCTCGTCGATCACAGGGGGCACACGCCCCTCCACCTCGCCGCCGCCGCCGCCCGGGAGGCCGTCCTCGGCGCATTGCTGGACGGCGGGGCGGACCCCGCAGCCACCGACAACGCGGGCCACCGGGCGCTTCATCTGGCGGTGATCGCGGGCAGTGCCTCCATCGTCACCCGCCTGCTTCCGCTGGACCCGGATGCGCTGGGCCCCTGCTGCAAAGTCTCCGGGCTGGCGGCTCATGCCTTCGCATCGGGGCAATGGCCCGTCATCGAGCTTGTGCTGGGAGCCAGCGAGCCACTGCCGCGATGGAGCCCCGAGGCGCTCGCATGGATGGAAAAGGCATTTGAGCAGCGCTCCTGCGACCATGCACGCCTCGTGCTCTCAAAGCACAGCCGCCCACCACAACACCCGGGCAGCGAGCACCCCCTCGCCGCCCACCTCATCGCAGAGGGCAAACGCGACTACCTCCGCTTCCTGATCGAACAAGGAATGGACCCCAACATCGACGTGCAAACCCCCGCCCAAAAGGACCTCCTTCAAAAAGTCGCCCCCAGCAACTTCCGCGACTACCTCCGCATCGAACCGGGCATGACTCTGCTGATGCTCGCCGCGGCACTGGGATCGCCAGACGACGTCCGGTTCCTCATTGAAAAAGGGGCGCAGCGCAATGCACGCACCTCGCGCTACAAGATGACAGCCCTCCACTTCGCCGCAGCCGCCAACAACGCCCCCACACTCCAAGCCGTCATCGGCGGAGCACCGCCTCCGGAGGAACTGCGGGTCGAAATCTCCCTCCGCGCACAGCAGGCCTCGGTCCTGCGAAACGGCACGGTGGTGCTCCAAACCGCTATATCCACGGGACGCCCGGGTTACTCGACACCCACGGGCGACTTCGTGGTGACCGACAGGCACCTCGAGCATTCCTCGACCATTTACAAAGTGCCCATGCCCTTCTTCCTCCGCCTCAACTGCCGCGACTTCGGCATGCACGCCGGCAACACCTCCTCTCCCTTTGCCTCCCACGGTTGCATCCGCGTCCCGCCGCGCGCCGCAGAGCAACTCTTCCGCGAAGTCCCCCAGGGCACGCTCGTCCAGATCCGCCCCTGAGCCCGGGCGCGCGCCCCATCCCGGGCCACCTCAAGTCGAGGGCACAAGCGGCTTCGCGGCCGCAACACGCCCCCCGCGGTAGCTCACCAGAAAGAACCCAAGGATGAGCGCAATCACCCCGGCAAGCCCCCCCCAGAAAAGCGGCCATGCACGCTCCCCCGCCCGCTGCGCCACGGCAAACCAACCGCCCGTCCCGAGGTAACCAAACAGGTTTCCCACCCCGCCCGTCAGCATGCTCACCAGCGCCTGCGCACGCACCCGCCACGCAGGGGCAACCCGCTGGTCGAGGTAGATCTGCGCCGTGATGAACACGCAGGTGAAACAGGCCCCGTGCAGCAGGATTCCCAGGAGCAGCAACCCCTCCGTGTTTGCCGCACAGCAAAGGAACCGCAAGAGCCCGAACCCCAACCCCACCGCCACCGTGTACTTGATCCCCAACCTGCCCACGACAGCCGATAGCGCAAACATCGCGATCACCTCCGTAACCTGTCCCAGTGTCATCCAAGCCGCCGTGTGCACGAACCCCAGCTCGTGCAGCTGCCTCGGCGTGTAGGGGTAAAACGCCGCAAGCGGAATCGAGAACAGCACGAGCGTGACGAACATCACCCGGTGGTCGTGATGGCGCAGCAGCGTCAGCGCATCCCACCCGAATCGCTCGGCAAGCGTCAGACGCACCCCACCGTCATCGCCACCACCGCCCTCCGAGGCCGCACCAGGGGGCGGCGCAGGCAGAAAAAAAGTGAGCACGATCACCAGCACCCACAACCCCGCCGACGCATAGCAAAAGGTGGTCGAACGGTCCGCATCGAATCCGCTGATCAGCCAGCACCCCACCATCCAACCCAGCGATCCCAGCGCACGGATCGGTCCAAACTGCCGCTGCGCATCCCGCAACCGACTGAACACGATGGAACTCGTCAGCCCCCATGTCGGCGCCGCACAGAGGGACTGCAGCTGGATGGCCCCGAGCACCACCATCCCCGAAGCTCCGCTGCGCAGCGTCAATGCCACCAGCATCAACGCCGCCGCAGTCGCCGCCGCAAGCCAGCGCAACACCCGCACGGGCGCAAAATGGCGGTCCGCCATCGCCCCGAAAAGCAGGGGCGACACGAAGGCCGCCGTGGCCGAAGTCACGAATGCATAGGGCTTGAACGCCTCCAGTTCATGCGCATCGAGCACGCTTCCCAGAGGCACCAGCCACGCCCCCATCGCTGCCGCCTGAAAGAAAAACGGGGACGACAACTCCGCAAATTCCAGCGCCGCACTTCTACGCTCGTTCACGCGCCAAAGAAGGCGCCCCCGCAAAAAATTACAAGCCCACGCCTCACACTGCCTCAAGCCGTCTCAGGCCGTCTCAAGCCGCCTCAGGCCGGATACTTCAACAACCCGCTGCAGCACAAGTCGTCGCCAATCCGCGTGTACACCGGATCCAGCACCCGCGCCGCCTGCGCGCTTGCCCCCACCCCGAGCCCGCCAAACGCAGGCTCCGCCCCGCCGCACAACATCGGCGCAAGATAAAGCCGCACCTCGTCCACCAACCTCGCATCCAGCGCCGCCCCCAGCACACGCGATCCCCCCTCGATCAGCACGCTCGTCACCCCGCGCTGCCCCAATTCGCCCAACACCGCACCCACCGTCTGCCGCCGGTAAACCAGCGTCCGCTCCCGGTGCGCATCGGTGAAAAGATGCCCCCCCCGCGGAATCCGCCCCTCCCCGGCGAGCACCACCCGCCACGGCTGCACAGGCCCGCGGATCCCACGGATCGTCAGCTTCGGATTATCGTGCCGCAGCGTGTTCGCACCGATCAGTACCGCATCCACACGCGCACGCAATCCCATCGCATCCGCACGCGACTCCGCACTCGTGATCCAGCGCCCCTCACCGGGCGGCCGCGTCAGCCGGCCATCCAGCGACATCCCTGCCTTTGCGATCACCCAAGGCCGCCCGTGCACCACCCACTGGTTGAACCCCGGATTCAGCGCACTGCATTCCCCGGCCAGCACCCCGCTCACCACCTCAACCCCGGCCGCCCGCAACAACTTCAGCCCGCGGCCCGCATGAGCCGGGTTCGGATCCACGGCACCCACCACCACGCGGCGCAGTCCCGCGGCAAGGATCGCCTCCACACACGGCGGCGTCCGACCATGCGTTGAGCAGGGCTCGAGGGTCACATACAACGTTGCCCCACGCGCTTTACCCGGCTCCGGCAAAGCACGCAATGCCTCCACCTCCGCGTGCGGAAGCCCTGCCCGCCGATGATACCCGGCAGCTAGCACCCGTCCTCCGCGCACCACCAACGCCCCCACCCTCGGATTGGGCGAGGTGGCGTTGAAGGCGCGCCGCGCCTCCTCAAGGGCCAGTCGCATGAAGCGCTCGTGCTGCATCCCCATTGTCTTTAAGATCAATCCAGCGCCGGGGAAAGCGTTCAATCACAACCCCCGCACCGCGGAGACGAGACCATTGGACATCCAATGTCCCATCCCACCTCTCATCCTCTTCATCCACCCCATGCCTCACAACGACCCCGTTCTCCTCGGCGTCATCGCCGCCGCAATCCTCATCGCTGCTCTCCTCAGCTGGCTGCTCGGACGCCGCAACGCATCGCCCCACGTCGATCCCGGACTCACCGAAGAACTGCGCCGCAGCCTCGCCTCCGCACAGGACGAAGCACACCTCAAAGACACCGCCCATCAGGAGGAACTGGTCCGCGCCACCACGCTCGAAACCCGCCTCGCGGAAACCCTCCAGCGCCACACCGAGGCCGAACAGCGCCACGCCGAAAACCTCGCCGCCGCACACGCTGAGATCGACCGCATCCGCGCCGAGTATGAGCGGGAAAGAGCGACACTCGAGCAACGGCACAGCCGGGACCTCGAGGAACTCAAGAACGCCTTCGCCAAGATGAGCGGCGACGTCCTGCGCGGAATGACTCCCGACGTCACCAAGGAGGTCGCCACCAAAGTCGAACCGCTCATCACCCAAATCAACACCACCCTCTTCAACTATCAGCAGGCCCTCCAAAACAACCTCACCGGCCAGACCGACCTCCTCACCCAAGTCCGCGAACAGATGATCCGCGTGGGCCAGAACACCGCCGATCTCACCACCAGCACCAACGAGTTCACCGCCGTCCTCAAAAGCTCCCAACACCGCGGACGCTGGGGCGAACAAACCCTGCGGCGCGTCGTCGAAGCCTCCGGCCTCAGCTCCGCCTGTGACTTCATCGAGCAAGACTCCCAAAGCACCTCCCGCCCGGACCTCGTCGTCCGACTGCCCCACGAACGCTGCATCATCATCGATTCCAAGGTGCCTGAATTCGATGCAGCCCTCGCCAACCATGCCGCCCCCAACCGACAGGACCTCGTCCGCTCCCACGCAAGAAAACTGCGCGAAACCCTACTCGGTCTCGCCGCCAAAAACTACCCCGCCGACCAGCGCAAAGCCGGCCGTACCCCCTTCGAACACGTGATCCTCTTCCTCCCCGCCGAGTCCCTCCTCAGTACCGCGCTGGAGGGCGACCAAGACCTCGTCCTCGATGCCGCCAAACACAACATTCTCCTCGCCACCCCGGCCACCCTCATCGGCTTCCTCTCCGCCATCAACCTCGCATGGCAGCAGCACCAACAAGTGGAGAATGCCTCCAAAATCGCCGGCGAAGCCCTCAATCTCTACGAGCGCGTCCAGAAACTCGTCCAGCATCTCAGCAAACTCCGCGCCGGCATGGAATCCACCAGCAGCGCATTCAACGAGGTCCTCGGTTCCTACGAAAGGCGCGTCCGCCCAACCGGCGAGGCTTTGCGCAAACTCGGCGTCGCCTCCACCCATGAACCACTCGCCACTCTCGATGATCTGCCAACGCAACTCCGCATCCCGCGCGGAGAGGAGGGTGCGGAACCCGCCGCCAATCCCTCCTGACACCAGTTCGCCCGCATTCACCGGTCCCTCTTGAAAGGAACGCTGCGCAAACCAATACTCCCCAACACCTCCTCAGATCACCCCCCTGCCATGCGACACCCCCATCTCCTCCGACTCCTCCGACTCCTCTGCGCCCTTGCTCCGCTCTTGTCCGCCCCCTCCACCACGACAGCCGCCGAGCAGCGCCCGAACATCCTCTTCCTCTTCGCTGATGACCAACGCGCCGACACCATCGCCGCACTCGGCAACCCCCATATCCAGACGCCCGCGCTCGACCGCCTCGTCCACCGCGGCCTCTCCTTCACCCGCGCCCACATGCAAGGCGGCCGCAACGGCGCCACCTGCATCCCCTCGCGCGCCATGCTGCTTTCCGGCCGCAACCTCTTCCACATCGACGAAAAGTTGATGACCCACGCCACTTGGCCCGAGGCCTTCGGCAAAGCCGGCTACACCACCTTCGCCAGCGGCAAATGGCACAACGGCGATGCCTCACTCGCCCGCTCCTTCCAACTCGCTCGCTCCATGTTCACCGGCGGCATGACCAACCCCATGAAGGCTCCCCTGCGCGACCTCGCCCACGGCAAACTCGGCTCCGCACAGGTCTCCCCAAAACACGCCTGCGAAACCTTCGCCGATGAAACCATCCGCTTTCTCAAAGAACACTCCGGCGGCCCCTTCTTCGCCTACGTCCCTTTCGACGCCCCACACGACCCCCATGTCGTCCCGAACAGTTTCCCCATCCGCTACGACGCAGCCAAAATCCCCCTCCCACCCTGCTTCCTCCGCCAGCATCCCTTCGACAATGGCGAGATGACCATCCGCGATGAGCACCTCCTCCCATGGCCGCGCTCGGAAGCTGCCGTCGCCGCCCTGCTCGCCGAGTACTACCGCTACATCTCCTACCTCGACGCCCAGATCGGCCGCGTGCTCGACGCCCTCGAGGCATCCCCCCACGCCGCCAACACCATCGTCGTCTTCTCCGCCGACAGCGGCGTCGCCCGCGGCTCCCACGGCCTCATCGGCAAACAAAACCTCTACGAATTCGACTCCGTACGCGTCCCCCTCCTCATCGCAGGTCCCGGCATCCCCGCCGACAAACGCACAGACGCACTCTGCTACCTTTTCGACGTCCTCCCCACCCTCGGCAAACGCTGCAACATCCCCGCACCGGGCCCAGGCGCGGGCGATGGCTTCGATTTCACCGCCACCCTCGCCGATCCCGCCGCCCCTGCCCGTCCTCACCTCTTCTTCGCCTACAAAGATCTCCAGCGCGCGTTCACAGACGGCCACTGGAAGCTCATCCGCTATCCGCACGTCGACCGCACCCAACTCTTCAACCTCGACTCGGATCCGCACGAAGCCACCGACCTTGCCGCCAAACCCGAGCACGCCGATCGCATCAAGGACCTCCTCGCGCGCCTTGAAAAAGAAATGCGCGCAGCCGACGACGCAGCTCCCCTCCGCGTCTCCAACCCAGCCCCCGCCGATTGGCACCCAAAGTCCCGCTAGGGCCTCTGGTGTAATCCATATTTATTACTCTTACTCGTACTCGTACTTTTACTTTTACTCACACCCACCCACCTGCGCTGCGAGCCAGAATAAGCAGTAAGAATAAGCAGTAAGAGTAAGTGGTAAGCAGCAAGAGTAAGCGGTAAGAGCAACCGGCAAAAGCAAGAGTAAAAGTAAGAGTAAAAGTAAGAGTAAAAGTAAGAGCAAAAGTAAGAGTAAGAGTAAGCGGTAAGAGTACGGGCGCGAGCAGAACAAACCGCATGCGCCCCACCACCCCCACCACCCCCACCACCCCCACCACCCCCACCGCGCCCATCTCGATGGCACGAGCCACCCCCCGATGGCACCCATTTCACGGCCCTGTATCGATTCCACTGGAGACTATGCCTATGAAAACAAACCTCCTCTCCTGTAGGGCGCTGCTCCTCGCCGGCGCCATGTCCTCCGTGTGTCTCAGCCCGCGGTCTGCATCCGCTCACGAAAGTCCCTCATCCCCCGCCCACTCCGGCTCGGCCGACGGATCCCACCGCGAAATGCGAAAGGAAATGCGACGCGAAATGATGGAACAGGCCGAATCCACCGACCGCGAAATCCAGAAACTCGCGGAGCGCATGAATTCCGCCTCTGGCGAACAGCAGTTGGACGCCATGCGGGCCGTCATCAACAAACTCCTCGAACAGCGCACCGCGATGCACCAGAAAATGATGCACGGCAAAATGGGCGGCCCACAAAAGCCCTCTTCTGCGGAAAAGGAGACGGCCCCGGAATCGGAACCCCCGTCGGAGACTTCGGAATCCCGCAAGCCGTAACCCGCGCGTGAGATTCGGGGGGGGCGCACCGGGATGAACCCGGTCTCCAAACCGCGCAGGGTCGAAACGCCCCCTTCCCCGGCATCCCGTCGCGCCCCGGGGCCGGTGAGGGGTTGGACGCCGGGATTGACCGAGAGCCAGGATCAAATGCCGCTGATTGAGCCTCACGTGCTTCCGTGACACCCGGAGCGGGCTTCGCTTCTCCCCGTGGCGAGTCAACCCCTTGCGTAATGCTCAACAGTTACGCCTGAAAACGGGAATGGACTTCTCCAAAGCGGGGGGGGGCGCGCTCAAACGCAACCTTCTACGATGGAGTGTATTCTCACCCAATCAGTTCATTGCGGAGCACAGGGAATTCCCTGCCTTTGAAAGGCTTCCGTATCAACGCCTCGTCCCATCGCCGTTTTTAGATTGAGGGCATCGGTCGTGCCTTGTTGAGAGAGCCCGCGCAAGAGTCTGTCCCTCGCAACACCGCCATCTCGGAGGCTCCAAAGATGGTGGCCGGGGCCGACCGCAGCCCACAACGCGGATGCAGCGGACCTGCCGGATCGCGTTTCCCCACCCGACACGCCCCGGAGAAGAGCGCGAGAAGGACGATGATGAGAAGAAATCTCCCGTCCCCTATCGTCTCCCGCTTGCAGGCTCTCCTTGGTGCCCTTGTGCCTTGGTGTGCCCTTCAGTCTCCGTTTTTCACACCAAAAAACACAGCTGGAATAAACCTCAATGCGGCGATGAAAACTCGTCAGATCTGATGTGAGTTTCTGTGGAAACGGAAGTTGCAGCTTAAAATCATCCCGTTCCAGACTCACCCGTTGGGTGCGTCTCTTTAAGCGATCTTCAAAGTCGGTAACGACAGGGCTGTTACCCTCAATTATCCAGGCACTGAGAGGACTCAGCAGTCGCCTGAACCCCGAGAGTTCCCAATGGCCCACGGAACGCACTGAATGCACGGACCACGCAACAGACTCTCCTCCTCATCCACCCCATTCCTTCCGTGCCGTCCGCGTGGATTCCGTGGGTCGTCCATTCACGTTTTTAGATTAACGGGAAATAATACCCCTCACAAATCATGAGAGCATCGGCAAAGGCGCTTCACTCCGCCCACCTGCAACGCGATGCTCCAGTCATCGATCGCGCCGCTCCTCATCAGAATCAGGCGCCGTCCGCGCTCCCCGCCATGTTCCGCATACGTCCTACAATCCCAGCCTCCGCCTCGCGCTTTTCACCGCCCGCTCGACGGCAAGAAGCTTCCTGTAAACGCCCGGGCGCGCACGAAACTTCCCCAGATTTCTCCGATGCCTGAGGTAAAGCATGAACGTCTCCGCAAAGTCCTCACGGCTCTGCGTGGAGGCGTACTGCGAGACGAAGTCCTTCAGCAATTCCTTCTCCAGAAATTTGTCCCGCCCCGACTCTGTCCTGAGTCTCTTGTATCTCTTTAGAAAATCCCGGCCCCGGCGTTTCCGGAGCACCCACGCCTCGGCGGGAACCGTGTCGGTGTCAGTGTAAGCAAACGAGAACGCCTTCTCATACCATGCTCCCTCGAAAAACTCCGGATCCAACCACTGCCAGCAGTGCCCATACTCGTGCCGGATCGTATCGGCCAGGTTCCCTCCAGGAATGTGGGTTCTGAGATCCGGGATGTCGCCGGGAAGATAAATGACGCCCTCTCGGAACCCGAGCATCCGTAAACGTTTTGGAGCTTCAAGCATGACATACCCGGCTTCCCCAAGACTTGGCAGCAGGGCCACTTCGAGATCAATGCAGTCGAGATAAACTCCGTCGTCCAGAAGGCCCACCTCGCACAGTTCATTTCGAACTTTTTGGAAGGATCGGTTCACCCGGTCCATCTTGCTATCCAGCCTCCAGCGGGCCACGGCACTCCGAGTGGCGAGGACCGTGGCCTGCAGAATCACGCGGGGCACAAACGTCAGGACGCCACCAATGCCGGCTAATGCTGAGCCAATGGATGCCATAAAATTTTTGACGAAGGGGTGGACCGCATCGCAGCTCAAATTCAACAAATCTAAGCGGCAGCGAAGCAGATGTTTCAAGAACCTCGGGAGAGGGCGCGCCCTCTTCAAGCGCAAATGCAGATCGGCACGAACGGCCCCAACTGCATGCCTCCCGTCCTCACTCCGCCGCGTTGCGCGCGAGCTCCACATTTCCCATGGCTTCTGTATTGAGGCGACCTCCTCCCCGCAGCCCGGCACCGCTTCTCCACGGTGACCCCTCAGCCTGCTTCAACAGGTGAGTCCCTCGCATTCCCAATCCTCAGCGCCCACCCCGCATCAATCCTGCAGCCTCCAGAATGCCGAGGGCACCGCCACAAATGGCGGAAAAGCCTCCTCACCGCCGCGTTCTTCTCAGCCCCCCGCGGCATCCGCCTTCAAAGAAAAGCACCCCCCGCTGGTTCTCCCTTCATGCCCCCGAAATTGCACCCCGGAATCCTCTGCCTCCTTGCCGCCTCCGCACTGCACGCCGCCGATGCAGAAAAAGCGCCAACCTCAAAACCAGAGCCCTCCGCCGCCCAAACCGCCCCTGCCACCCCGCAAAACCAAGCATGGAAGGCACATGACATGGCGCGCCCGCGCCCGGCTGTCGTCACTCCGCCGGACTGGGGCTCCAACGACAAACCCGCAAGCACCCCAAGCGACGCCCATGTGCTCTTCGATGGCAAAGATCTCTCCCAATGGAAACGCGATCCCAAAAAGGATGACCCCAACCCCACCGACGATGCCGCACGTTGGAAGGTCGAGAACGGCTACTTCCAAATCGCGCCCGGCACCGGCGGCATCCGCACCCGGGATAAATTCAAAGGCGACATCCAACTTCATTTGGAATGGGCCACACCTTCCGAAGTGAAGGGCAACAGCCAGGGCCGCGGTAACAGCGGTGTCTTCCTCAGCGGCTTCCCGGAAATCCAGGTCCTCGACTCCTACGAAAACGACACCTATCCCGACGGCCAGGCCGCCGCGCTTTACGGAAAACATCCGCCTCTGGTCAACGCCTCCCGCAAGCCCGGCCAATGGCAGACCTACGACATCCTCGTCGAACGCCCCGTGCTCGGGGAAAAGGGCGAGGTCCTGCGCAAAGCCCGTCTCACCGTCATCCACAACGGTCTCGTCGTTCAACTCGCCCGCGAGTTCGACGGCAAGACCATGGAAGGCGACCTCTCGCTCCAAGACCACGGCAACCCGGGCCGGTTCCGCAACTTCTGGTGGCGCCCGCTCACCCCGTCCTCCCCGTAACCCGGCGGCACCAACGCCGCTCCTGAGGTCCTCCAAGCAACACCACACCTCCCCCAAAGGAAGGGTTGGCGGCGCGCGTACCGCAGAGATAGCGTTGTGCTCCACGCAGCCAGCGCCGTTCCGCACTGCGAACCCCACCCCCATGCATCCGACGCCCCGCTCCGTGCGCACCTGCGCCCTACTCCTCACCTCGCTGCTCTCGCCTCTGCCGCTCGTCGCCGCCGGCCCCGCCGAGCCCAAGCTGCAGTTCAACCGCGACGTGCGTCCCATCCTCTCCGACACTTGCTTCGCCTGCCACGGACCCGACGAAGCCAAGCGCAAAGGCAAACTCCGCCTCGATGTGCGCGAGGCTGCACTCAAGGGCGGCAAATCCGGCTCCCCAGCAATCGTCCCGGGCAAGCCACAGGAAAGCGAGATCCTCAAACGCGTCACCTCCACGGACCGCGAAGAGGTGATGCCTCCGCCCAAAGATCACAAAAATCTCACCCCCTCTCAAACCGCCACCCTCCAACGCTGGGTCGCGGAAGGCGCCGAATACCAAGGTCACTGGGCCTTTGAAAAACCGCAGCGCCCTCCCGTTCCTCCTTTCCCGAAGAATCCTACGCCCCCTCAAAACCCCGAGGTCGCAGGCCCTTCCTCCCACCCGGTCGACGCCTTCATCCGGACGCGCCTCACCTTGGAAAACCTGCATCCATCGCCATCCGCAGACAGGGCGGTGCTGCTACGCCGCGTGTCGCTCGACCTCACGGGCCTGCCTCCCACGCCATCCGAACTCGAAACCTTCCTCAACGACCCGCGCCCAGACGCCTACGAGTCGGCCGTGGACCGGCTCCTTGCCTCCCCCCGTTACGGCGAACGCATGGCGATGCAGTGGCTCGACTTCGCCCGTTACGCCGACAGCAACGGCTTCCAAAGCGACACCAGCCGCGAGATGTGGCACTGGCGCGACTGGCTCATCAACGCCTTCAACCGCAACGTGCCCTTCGACCAGTTCACCACCGAACAACTCGCCGGCGACCTGCTGCCCAGCGCCACCAACGACCAGATCACCGCAACCGGCTTCCACCGCAACCACCGCCTCAACGGAGAGGGCGGCCGCATCGTCGAGGAATGGTTCGCCGAAAACGTCATCGACCGCGTGGAAACCACCGGCCTCACATGGCTCGCGCTCACCCTCAATTGCTGCCGCTGCCACGACCACAAATTCGACCCCATCTCCCAAAAGGAATTCTACCAGTTCTTCGCCTTCTTCAACTCGTGCGATGAATCCGGCGTCCTCGGCGAATTCGGCGGCTCGGCTGAAACCCGCAAGGGCGGCAACACGCAGCCCGTACTCTTCCTGCCCACCGCGGAAGAGAAGCAGCGCGTCGCCTCCGCGGAAAAGGCGGTGAAGGAATCCGAGACGCGTCTCGCCGAAGCCCGCAAGCTCCTGCCCGCCGCGCAGACCGCATGGGAGCAGGACTTCGCGACCAAGCTCGACGTCCAGCCATGGAGCCCGCTCACCCATACCGGAGCCCGCAGCCTCGAAGGCGCCACCCTCACCGCGCAGCCCGACGGCTCCCTCCTCGCCAGCGGCACCAATCCTAAGAACGACACCTACGAGATCACCGCCCCGCTCGCACAGGGCAGCCTCGGCGGCATCCTGCTCGAGGTTTTACCCGACCCCTCGCTCCCCAATCAAAGCCTTGGCCGCTCCAGCAACGGCAACTTCGTGCTCACCGGCATCGAGGCCGAGATCCTCACACCCGGCGCCACCGATCCCGTCCCCGTGAAATTCACGCGTGCCCAGGCCGACTACGAGCAGAAGGGTTACGAGGTCGCAAAGCTCGTCGCCGACACCGCCATGCCCGCCAAGCCCGGAGCAAAGGGGCGCGGCAAAGCCGCCGTCAAACCCTCCTCCAACAAGCCCGGCTGGGCCATCGACGGCAACGACCCCGCAAAACGCCTCCCTCGCACCGCCCTCTTCGCCTGCGAACCGCAAAATATCCCCGCCGGATCCACCCTCACCGTCCGCCTCCTTCACCACTCGCAATTTGGCGACCACAACATCGGCCGCTTCCGTCTCCAATCCAGCGGACTCCCACCCGCTCTCCTCAAGATCGGCGGCAGCGCCCTTCCGGATTCCGTGCGCACGGCCCTCAAGCTCGAAGCCGCCAAACGCTCTCCGGCACAGCGTCAGGAGCTTCAGAAGTTCTACCTCGCCAACACCGACAACCCGGTCCGCACCGAAGAAGCCGCTCTCACAAAGCTGCGCGAGGAACTCAAGAATGCCGTCGATAGCCAGCAGAGCACCATGGTTCTCAAGGAGGCCGCGAAACCCCGCGATGCCTTCATCCTCAAGCGCGGCGAGTACGACAAGCCCGGCGATAAGGTCGAACGCGGCGTCCCCGCAGCCCTTCCTCCACTTCCATCCGGCGCACCCGTCAACCGGCTCGGACTCGCCCAATGGATCGTCTCCCCGGAAAACCCGCTCACTGCTCGCGTCTGGGTGAACCGCGCATGGGAGCGGTTCTTTGGCACCGGGCTCGTGAAGACCTCCGAAAACTTCGGCTCTCAGGCTGAGTGGCCCAGCCATCCCGAACTCCTCGACTGGCTCGCGTGCGAGTTCATGCAGCCCACCGTCAGCCCCGCCGTCAACGGCCAGCCCGCGCGCCCGTGGGACATGAAGGCTCTTCAGAAACTTCTCGTCACCAGCGCTACCTACCGCCAGTCCGCCGCGATCACCAAGCAACTCCTCGAACGCGATCCCGACAACCGCCTGCTCGCACGCGGCCCGCGCTTCCGCCTCCAAGGCGAACTCGTGCGCGACCAAGCACTCGCCGTCAGCGGCCTGCTCGTCGAACAACTCGGCGGCCCCAGCGTCCGTCCCTACATGCCCGCGGGCGTCTGGGACGAAACCAGCGTCTACGGCAACCTCCGCAATTACCAAGCCGACAAGACGCCCGACGGCCTCTACCGCCGCTCCGTCTACACTATTTGGAAACGCACCGCCGCTCCGCCTTCCATGCTCCTCTTCGACTCCCCCAACCGCGAGATCTGCACCGTCAAACGCTCCCGCACCAACACCCCCACCCAGGCCCTCGCGCTCCTCAATGAAGTCACCTTCGTCGAAGCCGCTCGCGCCCTCGCCCAACGCATGCTCTCCGAGGGTGGCACCGCCCCGGAAGACCGCATCCGCTGGGCTTTCCGAGCCGTCACCGCAAGAACGCCGCAACCCGAGGAAGTGCAGATCCTCGTCTCCGGCCACACCCGCCGCAGCACGCGCTACCAACAAGATCCCGCGGCCGCCGCTCAACTGATCTCCCAAGGCGCCAGCAAACCCGAAGCCCGGTTCGCACCCGCCGAACTCGCCGCCTACACCGCCACCGCCAACGTCCTGCTCAATCTCGACGAGGCCGTCACCCGCGAATAACCCCGCACACTTTCTTCGCCATGAACTGCAACGACCATCTCTTCCATGCGCTCCCGCCCGAGGCCCGCGTCGCACTCACCCGCCGCACCTTCCTTGAACGCGCAGCGGGCGGCATGGGAATCGCCGCGCTGAGTTCGCTGCTCGGCAACTCCGCAACCGCAGCCCCCTCCACCGGCGCACCAGCATCACAGGGCCTCGCGGGACTCCCCCACTTTCCCGCCAAGGCAAAGCGCATCATCTACCTGTTCCAAAGCGGCGCGCCCTCCCAGATGGATCTCTTTGATCCCAAGCCCGGCATGGCCAAGCACCGCGGCGAAGATCTCCCGGAGTCCATCCGACGCGGCCAGCGTCTCACCACCATGACCTCCGGCCAGAAGAACTTCCCGGTGGCACCCTCCATCTTCCAATTCGCGCAGCATGGCCAGAGCGGCGCATGGCTGAGCGAGGTGTTCCCGCACCTCAGCACCGTGGCCGATGACCTCTGCTTCGTCCGCTCCATGTTCACCGAGGCCATCAACCACGATCCGGCCATCACCTTCATGCAGACCGGTTCCCAGCTCGCCGGTCGCCCCTCCATCGGCGCGTGGTCCAGCTACGGCCTCGGCAGCGAGAACCGCGACCTCCCTGCCTACATCGTCCTCACCTCCTTCGGCACCGGACGCAAAAGCGACCAACCTCTCTACGACAGACTCTGGAGCGCCGGCTTCCTTCCCGCCAAACATCAGGGCGTCAAATTCCGCAACACCGGCGACCGCGTCCTCTATCTCTCCAACCCGGCCGGCATGGATCGCGAACTCCGCCGCGACACCCTCGACGACCTCGCAGCCCTGAACCGGCGCAGGTTCGACGCCCTCGGCGATCCCGAGATCCAGACCCGCATCGCCCAGTACGAAATGGCTTTCCAAATGCAGGCCAGCGTTCCCGATTTGCTCGATATCTCCAAGGAACCCCAGCACGTCCTCGACCTCTACGGACCAGAGGTGAAGACCCCCGGCACCTACGCTTCCAACTGCCTCCTCGCGCGCAGACTCGCCGAACGCGATGTGCGCTTCGTCCAACTCTTCCACATGGGCTGGGATCACCACGGCGGACTCCCGCCCGCCATCCGCGGCCAGTGCAGCGACACCGACCAACCCACCGCTGGTCTTCTCAAGGATCTCAAGGACCGCGGCCTCCTCGACGACACCCTCATCGTCTGGGGCGGCGAATTCGGGCGCACCATCTACTCCCAGGGCCAGCTCACAGAAACCAGCTACGGTCGCGACCATCATCCCCGCTGCTTCACCATGTTCCTCGCCGGCGCAGGCGTGAAGAAGGGCCTCACCTACGGCGCCACCGACGACTTCTGCTACAACATCACGGAGAACCCCGTCCACGTGCACGATCTCAACGCCACCATCCTCCACCTCATGGGCGTCGAACACACGCGCCTCACCTACCGTTACCAAGGCCGCGACTTCCGCCTCACCGACATCCACGGCGAGGTCGTCCGCGACCTTCTCTCCTAATCCCTCCCGCCAGATTGCATCCGCACACCATCTCCCCCTAAATTCCCAATCTCCCACCTCACCCCATGAAGCTCCTCCGCCTCTCCACCCTCCTCCCATTCGTCGCACTCGCAACCGCCGCCCTCGCGCCGCTCCCCGCCCGTGCAGCGGATCCCAAGCCCATCCGTGTCCTCCTTCTGGACGGCCAGAACAATCACAGTTGGAAGACCACCTCGCCCATTCTCAAACAGGCTTTCGAAGCTTCCGGCCGCTTCACCGTCGACGTCTCCACCTCCCCGGAAAAAAACGCCGCTGCCGAAGCGTGGAGCCAGTGGAACCCCGCCTTCACCTCCTACGATGTGGTGGTGAGCAATTACAACGGCCAGCCTTGGCCCGACAGCGTCCGCACCGCCTTCGAAAAATACGTCTCCGGCGGCGGTGGCTTCGTGTGCGTGCACGCCGCCAACAACTCCTTCCCCGAATGGCTCGAGTACAACCGCATCATCGGCATCGGCGGCTGGGGCGGCCGCAATGAGAAGAGCGGCCCGTATCTCTTCGTCAAGGAAGGCAAGGTCGTCCGCGACCCCGCACCAGGCGGCGGCGGCTCCCACGGCCCACAACACGAGTTCATGGTGGAAATGCTCAACACCACCCACCCCATCACCGCCGGAATGCCCGCCCGCTGGCTTCACGCCAAGGATGAACTCTACGACTCCCTCCGCGGCCCGGCCGAAAACGTCGAGGTCCTCGCCTATGCATTCAGCGACAAGAGCAAGAAGAACGAGCCCATGATGATGACCCTCTCCTATGGAAAGGGCCGCGTCTTCCACACCCCCATGGGACACGCCGACTACTCCATGAAGTGCGCCGGCTTCCAATCCGTCATGCTCCGCGGCACCGAATGGGCCGCCACCGGCAACGTCACCATCCCGCTCCCCAAAAACTTCCCGGGCGCCGAGGCCGTGGTCTCCGTCCCCTGATCTGCGCTGGCTTGGGCGCGTGCGAAGGCGCCACTGAGAGGGGCCGCCGACGTCGTATTTCCCTGCTCCCACGGCGGGCGAGAACGTCATCCACTCCCTGCAAAACCGCGCGCGTCGCTGCCACCATCCGATCCGCAACAACGCGGACTCAGAGCTTCAGCCCCGCCTCCCTTCGCGCTTATTTGAGCCCCTGCAAATACCGCACGCTCTGGGGCAACTGGACTTCCACGGTGGGCGACTCGTCCTCGAGGAAGTAGTGCTTCACGCCCACCTTCGCCGCCGCACGCAGCACCGCCGGCCAATCCACCACGCCCGTCCCGACCGGCACCTGGTTCGTCTTTGCGCTGAGCTTCGGCGGCAGTCCCACCGGGGCTCCCTTGCGAAGGTCCTTGAGATGCATCAGCGACCAGCGTCCAGGATACTTCTCCAACCACGCCACCGGATCCTGTCCCGCCTGCACGATCCAGTACACATCCATCTCGAAGGAGACCACCTCGGGCTTCGTCTCCGAGATCAGCAGGTCGAGCATCCGCCCCGCCCCATGCCGCAGAAACTCGAACCCATGCGGATGATAGGCAAACCGGATCCCGGCGTCGGCAAACGCAGCGCCCCACGCGTTGAAGTCTGCGATCGCCTGGCGGCATGTGGCCTCGTGAAAACCAGTGATCGGGTGGGGAATCCACGGCACCGCCACATACTTCAACCCCAGCTCCTTCGCCTCCGCCACAGAAGCTGCGACGTCCTTCTCCAAAGCCGCGTACTGGTAATGCCCGCCCACCGCCACAAGGCCCCGCTCTTTCAACAGCGCGAGCATCTCAGCCGGTGTCTTCCCATAAAGACCGCCCAGTTCCACCTCCGTGATCCCCAACGCCTTCACCTTGTCGAGGCTCCCGGGCACATCCTGCTTGAAGGAATCCCGTAGACTGTAGAGCTGCAGACCGATCTGGCCCGTAAAGTCACCAGCCACAAGGTGCGAAGCCGCAACACAAAGAAGGACAAGAAGGCGTGTTTTCATGGAGGCCCGCCAGCATGCCCGCAGCACCCCCGCACGGTCGATCCCCAAGCCCGTCCCTTCTCGCAATCAGGCTCCCCGCCCGCCGCAGAGCAAGCTGGAGGCGCACACTCGCTGATGGCATACTGCCAATTCGCATGCGCTGGCTCGCAGAACGACACCACCCCCTTCTCATCGCCGCCCGCTGGATCGCCGCTGCGGTGCTGCTGCGTATCTCTCTCCGCTGCCTCGCCGCTTCGCAGCAGGGCGACATGATGGGAGGCCTCGGCTACGGACTCGTCGGCGTCGGCCTGCTGGCAGGCGCCGTCATCATCGCCAGCCCAGACCTCATCCGCATCGCCTCGAATCTCATCAGCCGGTTCATCATCGGCCTCTTCTTTCCCCAAGAGCACGCCACCCTTCCGCTCGATTACACCCTCGCCCGTTTCTACCGCAAAAAAGAACGTTGGGAGGAGGCGCTCGCACAATACGAGAAACTCCTCGAAGCCCATCCCAAGACACTTCCCGCGTACATCGAGGCCATCGAGGTGGCCTCCGCAGCAGGCTGGCCGGAGGAGGCCCGAAAGCTCCTCACCAAAGCCCTCCGCCGCCTCCCTCCCGAGGACCACGCAGAACTCCGCACCGGATACGCCGCCGTCTCACGCACCAATCCTCCCGTGTAGTCTCCTCCCTCCCGCAATCCACAGCGGCATGCGCCCATTCAGCACACACGCACGGAGAGAGAACCCCAACAGCCATCAGGCACTCTGAATGTCGGCATGCCGGAGGCATGAGAGGACACTCTCAAACTCGGCATGCCGGAGGCATGAGAGAAATTAGCCGGTGGTGATCGCAGTCCGCATCGCGGACGCAGGGAACCACCGGACCACCACACACCACGCGATGCGCCCCGGCAGCGGGCGCGAGAAGGACGATGATCAGAGAAAATCTCGTCCGTCCCTATTGGCTCTCCGACATCTCACCGCCCGCCACCTCGGCCATTGCCGCCCGAATCTGGCCGGCCATTGCCAGACCCAGCCACCCTTCGCACGCCAACCCCCGATGTCCTTCTCGAAGACGGACGGCTCCCTTCCAAGGGCAGCTCAGGCTGAGTCGGGACCGTGTTTCCCGAACGCTTCCGAAAACGCGCGACGAGGTTCTGGAGGAATGTCTTCATCATAGGAGGACGGCTTTCGTGCCGGCGCCCATTCCACCAGACACCGTGGGACATTGGCTGTCCCTCCCCCTCGGCGCCCCATGCACGGACGCTTCGCGCTTTCCCGTTTCCCTCAGCTCAGAATGGCCTGGATCACCTTCCCGTGCACGTCGCTGAGTCGGAAGTCGCGGCCGCCGAAACGATAAGTGAGCCGCTCGTGGTCGAGCCCGAGCAAACCCTGCACGGTGGCCCAGAGATCGTAGACGGTGGTGACCTGATCGACCGCGTAGTAGCCGAGTTCATCGGTGGCGCCGTGGACGTGGCCGCGGCGCAGCCCGCCTCCCGCAAGCATCACACTAAACCCCATGGGATTGTGGTCGCGGCCGTCGCTGCCTTGGGAAAACGGAGTGCGCCCGAATTCGCCGGCGAAAATGACAAGGGTCCGCTCAAAAAGTCCGCGCGCCTTGAGATCCTGAAGGAGAGCGGCAACAGGTTGATCCACCTGCAGCGCCATCTGGCCATGCCCCTCGTGGATCTTGCCGTGCTGATCCCACGGGTTCGCAGCGCCTCCCGCCCCAATACCGGAAGTCAGACAGCTGAGTTCGATAAAACGCACACCACGCTCGACAAGACGTCGCGCGACAAGTGCCTGCCGACCATAAGCGGCGAGGAGCTTGTTCGCGGAGTCGAGACCGTAAAGCGCACGCGTGGCTTCGCTCTCCCCGCGGATGTCGCAGAGTTCGGGTACTGCGCGCTGCATGCGGTAAGCCGTCTCGTAGTTTTCGATGGCCGCCGCCACGTTGGCGTCCGGTGCCTCTTTGAGGAAGCCTTCGTCGAGGGACCGCACAAAATCGAGGCCCGAGCGCTGACGCTGATCAACCTGTCCCGGAGTGATGAACGCGAGCGGTGCATCACCGTCGACCTTCAAAATGGACGCCTGATGCTGGGCCGGAAGATAACCGGAACTGAACACACCAACGCCCCCATGCGGGGTGGTCGCGCCACCACTCTGGAGCACAACGAATGAAGGCAGGTCCTTGTTCGCGGAGCCAAGACCGTAGCTCATCCATGCACCGGCGCTGGGATGCCCCATGAAAGGAAAGCCGGTGTGGAACATGTAATTCCCCTGCGCATGTTCATTGACCTTCGTGGTCATGGACCGCACCACCGTGAGGTCGTCGGCATGCCGCGCGATGTGAGGAAACAGGTCGGTCATCTGGATCCCGGACTGGCCCCGGGTCTCACTCTGCCAGGGGCTCGGCATGATGTTGCCGTTGTTGTTGAACATCGTCGGCTTCACCGGGACCGGCATCGGCTGGCCGGCGCGCCTCGCCAACTCAGGCTTCGGATCGAACGAATCGACATGCGAAAACCCGCCGCTCATGTAGCAGAAAATCACGCTGTCCACCCGGGCGTTGCGGCGCGGCACAGGCGTCTTCGCAGCCGCACTTGGATTCCGCGGCTCGGCGGCACCCGCGAACAGGTCACAAAGAGCGAGCGAACCAAAGCCCAGCGAACACTGGGCCAGCATCGAGCGGCGCGAGAGGAGGCGGATTTTCATGGCAGGGCAGTGAGGACAGTAGGGACAGGCACTTTGGCGTGGTTCAGCGCAGGTAGAGGAATTCCTTCAGATTGAAGAGCGCGTGCGCGAGGGGTTGCAGGTCGTCGGAGGAACCACTGGTCTGGAGCAGATCCGCGGCCTTGCGCGCCTCGTCTGCCGTGGGCGGCCGCCCGAGAGCACTCCAGAACATGGCGTCGATGCGCGCTGCACGGTCGGGATACGCGCGCGCCACGCTCTTCGCCCAGCGATCCGCCATGGCAAGGATGGCAGGGTTGTTCAGGAGGGTGAGGGACTGCGCGGGCACCGTGGTCACATCGCGCCGGCCATGCGTGGTGAACGGCACAGGCGCATCGAAGGTCGCCGGCAGCGCCGGCATGTTGTTGCGTTTCTGTGAGAGATACACGCTGCGTCTCGGAACGTCTGCACCCACCGGCGGTCCGAAAAGCTTCGCGTCCAGCGAACCGGAAACCATCAGCAGAGCGTCCCGGATCGGTTCTGCCTCGAGTCGGCGCACACTGGCGTGCGAAAGCAGCGCGTTGCCGGGATCCTTCTGTTGCGCGGATGGCGATGGCGTCGAGGAACGCTGGAAGGCCTCCGTCTCCACAAGAAGCGCGAGCATCCGCTTCAGCGACCATTCATGAGCAGGCAGTTGGAGCGCGAGATAGTCCAACAGTTCAGGATGGGTCGGCGCGCCGCCCATGCGCCCGAAGTTGTCGAGCGTCGGAACGATCCCGGCACCGAACACCCAGTACCAAATCCGGTTCGCCAGAACGCGCGCAGTAAGCGGGTTCTGATCGGACAAGATCTGATCGGCAAGCGCACGCCGGCCGCTCTTCGGACCATCGAACCTCGGTGAGCCAAGCACTTCGAGGTAGCTCCGCGGGACCGTCGCGCCGGGCTGTTTGTGATCGCCGCGGTTCCTGAACACGGCGTCAAAGCCCCGGTGTTCGATGACGCCCGGAACCGTGGTGGGTGTGGGGATCGCATCGACTGCGCTCCTGTACTGGGCGACCTTCGCGGCCAACAGCGGAGAGGAATCGTGTTTCGTGGCAAGCAGGCCCGCCTTCAACGCGGAGTCGAGCATCTCGCGCTGCGGTTCCGTGAGAGCGTCGTCCTTCCATGCACGCACCGCATCCACAAGGGCGTCCCGCGTGGCATCGATGACGGCGGCCGCTTCATTGGATCCAATCCTCCCGAGCAGCGCGGCAAGTCCCTCGTGCGTGGGACGCGGCGGCGCCGGGTTCTCGTGGAAAACAATCCGCTCCACGACGAAGGTCGCGAGCAAGGGATCAAACTTGGATCCGCTCTTCGCCGGTCCGGCCGGGCGGGTCTGGTAGCCCGGGGTGCTGAATTCCAGATACACGCTGGAACCGACGCGGTAGGCCGTGTCGAGGCGCGTCCATTCCGAATTGGTCCGCTGAACCACGGCATTGGCAAAGATGCTGCCATTGTTGCCGAGCGGATAGTTGTCCGGAACCAGACGCACAAGCGCGCCGTTTGCGCCCGCAAACTTCACGCTCACGGACTTGGATTTCAGCGGGAATTCCGGCGAGGAGAGGATTCCGCCAAATGCACTCTTCGGAATGAGAGATGCCGCCGCAACGCCAGCAGGCATCAAGCTTTCGAGCACAGAATCACCGCCGGGCAGGACCCGGAATTCGCCCCTCTTCACCGTCCGCACATCGGCCCCTTCGGTGAACCATTTGGCCGCATCTGCAGCACCGAGATCCCATGCTTTTTCAAAACCGCCGCCCTCATTGAAGGCGCGATCCTCGGCGATCTTCGCAGTCATCCGCGTGCGGTAACCGGCTGCGAACGCCGTGAACTCCCGCGCTGATAGCGTGGCAGCCTTGAGCGCGAGATGGAGCGGGTGTTCAGCCTTGGAAGCCGCTTCAGAAAGGGATTCAGCGGTGGATGGCTTCTCCTTCTTCGCGAGTTCGGCACGGAGCGACGCCACCTCTGCGCGCAATTTCGCAAGCGGCTCGGCCGCCACCGCGCCCGGGCCCGCGCCCTTCTCCGACGGGCGGTCGCTGACGGATCCCGCTGCGAAGGAAGCGGCCACTTCCTCCGCGGAGAGCGCATGGTCATAGAGGCGGGCTTCGTCGATGGAACCTTGGAAGAATCCGTTGCCGGCACCGGTGTGACGCAGCCCAATGAGGATCCGCGAATCGCCCGCCGGATAAGTGTGGAGGCCGCTTTTGCGGTAAGGCTTTCCGTAGGGAACGCCATTGCGGTACGTGGCGATGGTGCCGTCAGCGAGGTAGCTGATGGCCATGTGGACCCGCTCGGTGGCGGCTGCCGTTTCCTCAGCACCCTCGGGCTGTTCGGTGCGCTGGAAGTTGTTGCTCCCAGGCAGCCAGCGGCGGGCGCTTTTCTCCGCGTAGACGATCGTGTCGAACGCATGGGTGCTGATCTCCTCAATCCCAAGCACACCGCCCCCACGCTGGGCGGGATCCGCCACCATCAGCCATGCCTCGAGTGTGCGCTCGCGGATCTCCGCGGGCAGGATGCTGGTTTCAAGGAAGGACCCCTTGTCTCCAAGAATCAGCGCGCCATCGCGGACCGCGGCGTTCCCCTTGAGCTTCGACTCCACGCGCCCAAGCAGCTCTTCCGGACCCGCGCTGAAGGTCCAAAGGGCATACGGCGCCGGAGATCTCCGGTCCCGCTCCCCCGAGATGCGCGCCCACTCAAGGGAGGCGAGTTCGCGACTGGCCTGAGCGAGGCGCTTCTGGACAGGCTCCAATTCAGGATCCCCTGGTGGGTGCACTTTCTGTGAGAGAGTTTGCGCGAGGTGCGGGAGCTCCTTCATCCACACGTCCGCAAGCGCCGCGCGGATCTCGAGCTTCAACCGGGCGAGCCCGGCCTGCCCCGCAATCTGAAGGCGTTCCGGAGAGTCGACGGCAATCTGCGCGGGCCGGACGCTCGCGAAGACGCCGTAGAGCGCGGTGTAGTCGCGCTGGCTGATCGCGTCGAACTTGTGATCGTGGCACCGGGCGCAGCTGACGGTGAGGGCTTGGAAGGCCTTCGTGACGACGTCGATCTGGTTGTCGACCGCCTTCACCTGGTCGTCGAGGCTGTCGACCGGCTGGAACCCGTGGTCCACCATCCGCAGGTGGGCGGGCCCGATGCGGGACTCGTTGATGCCCTCCGGAGAAATGCGCGGCTTCTCAAGAAGGTCGCCGGCGAGATGCTCGCGGATCAACTGCTGGAGCGGCACATCGGTGTTGAAGGCGCGGATGAGATAGTCGCGGTAGAGGTGGGCGTTGGGGATCTCCGGATCGCTCTCGCTGCCGTGCGATTCCGCATAACGCACCAAGTCCATCCAGCGACGGGCCCAATGCTCCCCAAATGCCGGCGAATCGAGGAGCTGCGCGGTGCGCTCATGCACTGCAGCGGCACGGCTTGCTGCGTCGGATCCGCAAGCGCGAACGAAAGAGCGCACCTCGTCCGGAGTAGGCGGCAGCCCCGTGAGCAGGAAGTGCAGCCTGCGTGCAAGGACTGCAGGTGTCGCAGCGGGGTTGGGTTCGAGGCCGGCCTTCCGGATTGCATCGTTGAGGAAGAGATCGACGGGCTGGGCGTTGGGCGCGGTGTCCGCGGCGCGTGGCGGCTCGGTATGAGCGAGCGGCTGCAGGGACCACCAGGTACGGCGGGCCGCGAGAAGCTGGGGCCACGCGGGCTTCGCCGCATCCGCGGTGGGCGGATTGTCGCGCGGGTCCGGCGCACCCATGGAGACCCACTTGGCGAAGTCCGCGAGCACAGGATCGGCAAGCTTTGGCGCCTTGTCGGGCATCTTGAGGTCAGGCTCCTCGTGACGGATGGTCCGCAGGAGCAGGCTCTCAAGCGGCTTGCCCGGGATGATCACCGCCCCGCTGTCGCCGCCCTTCTGCCAGCCAGGACGCGAATCGAGACGAAGCCCCCCCTTCGTTTTCTGCGCGCCGTGGCACTCGATGCACTCGGCCACGAGCACCGGACGGATCTTGTTTTCAAAGAACTCAGCGGCCTCGGCCGGGAGCGCCGCTCTGGACTGAGATTCCAGTGCCGCGAGCGTGCCGAAGCCGATGCCCACGGCGAGGGCACCACGTTGAAAAAGATCGAGGGGATCGGACATCAGTAGGACGGTGAGTGGCTGGGAAGTCCCATCAGAGCAGGAACTGAAGGGCGGCATCGGATGCAGCATCGGCAATGAACACGCCCCAACCGGCAAAGCGGGCCTGCGGAATGCGAGCGGAGGGGCCGGCGATGGTGATGGCCGCAAAGGGGACGCCGTGCACATCACGCAGCGGGGCGGCGATGCAATGGATGCCCTCGAAATGCTCCGCCCGGTCAATCGCATAACCGCGTGCGCGGATCTGGTCGAGTTCGCGCAGGAGCGCATGCCGGGTGGTGAGCGAGCGCGGGGTGAACTGTTCAAAGACGAGCGAGTCCAGCACCTCGTCGAGCTGCGGTTCCGGGAGGAAGGCGAGCATGGCTTTTCCCGGCGCGCAGCAATGCGTCGGAGCTTGGGAACCAAGATCCACCACGTATTTGAACGGATGCCGGGAGGCGAGTTGCTCGATGATGATGCAGCGGGCGTCAGCCAGCACGCAGAGCTGCGTGGTCTCGTTCGTGTGCGCCAGGATCGCGTGCATCGAAGGAAGACAGGCCTCGATGAGACTGCGGCTGCCCGAATGCGGCTGCCCCAGAAGGAGAAGCTTCTGAGTGACTCGCAATGTGCGCGATGCCGGATGGCGCTGCACGTAGCCGAGCTCTTCAAGGGCCAGCGCGATGCGGTGCACGGCCGTCTGGGGAAGGTGGAGCAAAGAGGCAAGCTCGCTCTGGGACGCTCCGTTCGGACGGGTGGCGAGCGCCTCGAGCAGGGCGAGTCCGCGCTGGAGAGCGGGGACCTGCGGTGTGCGGGTTTTCATGGGCGGAAAGGGTTTCCGTAATGAAAACCCAAAACCCGCGCGTTTGTTAGCCTCCATCGCATCCCGCCCAGAAGCGCCCGAAATGCGCCCGCCCCGAAACCAGCGAGCCCCCCACCGGAAACCCGAGGAACGCTGCCACTCTCAGCAACACCCCCCTGGTCCATTCAGTCCCTGTAGTCCATGTCGTCCACCGCTCCGCCAAACGCCTCCAGCGCGAAGACGCTCACGTCCACCGGATCCGCTCCCAGCACCGACTCCGGCGCACCCTCACACGCAAATCCCGCCGCCCGGGCGGGCCCCACGCTGTGCCCGCCAAGCGCGACCGCATCAAACCGATAAGGTTCATGGTGAACCCGTCCGCTGAAAAGCTGGCCATCCGGCGCCGCCGCGAAAAGCAGGTAACGTTCGAGCAGGAAGAACTCGAGCGAGCCGGGCTCAGCGGTTCGTGATCCGCATGCGGGTTCCCATTCGTAGCACCAATCGGGGCCCCCGGCGCCCTCGCGGCGGCAGCGATACTGGATCCGCTCATCAAGCCTCTCGCATTCCATGTGGGCGCGGAAATAAGGCAGGTGAAAGAACCGGCGGGCGAGCGCGACAGCGAACGGCTGGTTGCAGTCGAGCGAGTAGAACCACACGCCCGGCCTGCCATGCGCATCGTGCACGTAGGTCCGGACGTTGAGCTCGAGAAACCACGAAAGCCATGGCAACGGAGGCAGGCCCGCGGGACGCACCCGCTCCATTTTGAAGGGCACAATTCCCACATAGGCCGCGCCCCCAAACGTGTCCACGTGCAGGCCCCGGGGCAGACCCGCCTGCACCTGTGCTGGATCCACCCGCCAGTGCAGGAACAGCAGATCGCTCCATCGTTGCCGCCCCACGGCCCACCGATCCGGCCGTTCGCGCACGGCCAGTCGCGCCGCGGTGTCGGGAGCGGAAGTGTGTGAAGACGAGCCGGGCTGGGACATGGGAAGGATGAGAGAATTGCAGGAGCGCGCAGGCATGAATGCGGGCCGATGGTGCGCACCCATCGAAGGACCCTACACTGAACCCTCGGGCCGCAGGTGTTCCACTCCCGAAATCACCGACGCTGCGAAAGGGGAAAAGCGACGGCAACGGGGAAGCGCCTCGCGCCCGATCACGCGCTGGGACCTTGTCAGCGCCTGCACGCAGACCGATGATCCTTCTGTGACCCCCGAGACCCCGCTGTCGGCACTGGACTGGATCGCACCGCAGCGTGTGCGGCAGCTGAACCGCTGCGGAATCGTGACGCTGCACGATCTGCTCACCCACTTCCCGCGCCGCCACGAAGACCGTTCCCAGTTCGACCGGTTCCCCGGCTCCGACACCGACAACGCGGTGTGTCTGTGCGGGGTGGTTGCAAGGACCTCCGTGCGCCGCGTGCAGGGCGGCCGCAAGATGTTCGATGCCATCCTCGAGGAAGCCAACGCACATGCGCTCAGCACGCGGATCACCCTGCGCTGGTTCAACGCGCACTGGGTGGAGCGTGCGATCGCCACGGGCCACAAGCTCGTGGTTTACGGCAAGGCAAAGCGCAGCGGTTCGCAGCTCGTCATGGCCCATCCGGAGCTGGAGGTGGTGGAGGAGGAGGCCGGCCCGTCCATCCATCTTCAAAGGATCACCCCGGTCCACCGCGCCACCGAGGGCCTCAGCGCCCGCGTGATGCGGCAGCTCATCTGGGAGGCTCTCGCACACATCCCGGATCTTCCCAATCTCCTGCCAGAAAGCCTCGATTCCACCCAGCGCACCCACGCCCTCCGCCAGATCCATTTCCCGGATTCCTGGGAGGAACTCGCACGCGCACGACGTCACCTCGTGCTCGAGGAATTCTTCGGCATCCAACTCCGCGTCGTGGCCAAGCGCAATCGCGAGCAGATGGCCGCGGGGATCGCCCACTGCGGCCCGGGCGCGCTGATGGAACGCCTGCACCAGAGCCTTCCCTTTCCGCTCACGAATGCCCAACAACGGACCATCGGGGAGATCCGCGCCGACCTCGCCACACCGCATCCCATGAACCGCCTTCTCCACGGAGACGTGGGCTCCGGCAAGACGCTCGTGGCGCTGAGCGCGATGCTTCTCGCGGTGGAGGCCGGTTACCAAGCCGTCCTCATGGCGCCCACCCAGATTCTCGCCGAACAGCATTACCTGCAGTTCCAACGACTGCTGCGTCCGCTGGGGATCGGAGTCGCCCTCCGCACCGGCAACCGCCGCGAGGAATCGCTCGCCATGCCGCTCTTCGACGGCGTCCAAGCCACCGGGGATGCGCAGGTCTACGTCGGCACCCACGCCCTGCTCTTTGATGACGGCGGCGATCTGAACCGGGTCGGCCTCGTGGTCATCGATGAACAGCACAAGTTCGGCGTCCTCCAGCGGGCCCGCCTCCGCGAACAGGGCGCGATGCCCGATGTGCTGGTGATGACCGCCACGCCGATCCCGCGCACGCTCACCATGACGCTCTACGGGGATCTCGAAGTGTCCGTGCTCGATGAACTGCCCGCCAACCGCGGAAAGATCATCACCGCCGCGCGGGACTCGTCCAAGCTGCCGGATGCCGCCGCCTTCATGCGCCAGCAGCTCGAACAGGGTCGGCAGGCCTACGTCGTCTATCCGCTCATCGACGAATCCGAAAAGCTCGAGGTCAAGGCCGCCACCACCGAGTTCGAAAAGTGGCGCACCCTTCTCGCACCCTTCACCTGCGAGCTTCTGCACGGTCGCGTTGCTCCGGAAGAAAAGGACGCCATCATGGAACGTTTCCGCCGCGCGGAGACCAAGGTCCTTGTGGCCACCACCGTGATCGAGGTCGGCATCGACGTCCCCAACGCCAACCTCATGCTCATCGAAAACGCAGAACGCTTCGGCCTCGCACAGCTCCACCAGCTCCGCGGCCGCATCGGACGCGGCATCCACAAAAGCTACTGCGTGCTCCTGAGCTCCGCCAAGGCCGACTCCACAGGCCTCGAAAAACTCCGCATCCTCAGCGAAACCACAAACGGTTTTGAAATCGCCGAGGCCGACCTCCGACTCCGCGGCCCGGGCGACCTCCTCGGCACCGCCCAGAGCGGCACCGCTCCGCTCAAGATCGGCGACCTCCTCGGAGATGCAGAGCTGATGCTGCTTGCGCGCGAACGAGCCTTTGCTCTGCTCCGCGAGGACCCCTCCCTGCAGCAACCCGCGCACAACGCCCTGCGGGCACTGCTGGCCGCCGAGACCAAGCTCACCCTCGCCGGAGTCAGCTGACCGGCGGGCGGTTGATCTGTCCAAAAAAGGCGGGCACCCGGTTCCTCACGCCGCTAGCCTCCCATTCCTCCACCCCGCTGCAGCACGCGTTGCCGCAGCACTTCACCACCCCCTCCCATGAACAAATCCGCAAGGGTTCCGCGCGCAATCACATCGTTCCTTCTCCCCCTCCTCCTGTGCCTCTGCGCCATGCCAGCAGCCGTGCGCGCCGGCACGGAACTCACCGCCAAGCTCGAGACCGCCGTGCAGAAGGGCGTCCTCGCTGGAGCCGTCGTCCTCGTCGCACAGGGCGACCGCGTTCTGGCCTCCGAAGCCGTCGGCTTTTCGAACCTCAAGGATCAGACACCGATGCGCGTCGACGACCTCTTCTGGATCGCCTCCATGACCAAGCCCATCACCGCCGCCGCTCTCATGATGCTCGTGGACGAAGGCCGCGTCCGCCTCGACGAACCCGTCGCCACCTATCTCCCAGAGTTCACAGCAGTCCAGCTCGCAAAACCCGACGGCTCTCTGGCGAAACCCTCGCATCCCATCCGCGTCCGCGAAATCCTCAGCCACACGGGCGGCCTGCGTTTCCTCAACACCAAGGATCGCCAGAAGATCGACTCCGTGCCGCTCGCGGTTTCCATCGAGCACGATTTGCTCGAGCCGTTGGTGCACGATCCCGGCACCCACTACCTCTACTCCAACGAAGGCACGGACACCGTGGGACGCATCATCGAGGTGGTCGCAGGAATGCCCTACGAACGCTTCCTGCAGGCGCACCTGTTCGCACCGCTCGGAATGAAGGACACCACCTTCACCCCCTCCTCCGCCCAGCTCGCACGCCTCGCCAAGAGCTACCTCACCAACGGAAAAACCCTTCAACTGGAGGAAACCCAGATCCCTTACCTCACCTATCCCCTCGACGGCCCGGGCCGTCATCCCGCGCCAGGAGGCGGCCTGTTCTCCACCGCCGCCGACGTCGCCCGCTTCTGCCTCATGCTCGCCAACCACGGCCAGCTCGACGGCAAAACCTACCTCTCCAAGGACGCCGTCCACCAAATGACCATCAAGCAGACCGGCACTGCCGTGGCTGAAAAATACGGCTTCTGCTTCAAGGTCGAGGAGAACGGCTCCTTCGGCCATGGGGGCGCTTTCCAGACCTCCATGACCGTCGACCGCTCCATGGTGCAGGTCTTCCTCGTGCAGCACACCGGCAAATGGTCCGAAGGCAATCCGGGCGCAGACTTCGCCGCCGCCGCACGCGCGCTCTATCCGCAGCCCAAGCCCTGATCCTGAACGCGCGTCTTGGTCCGCTCCCACAGAAACCCCCACTCCGCATTCCGATGAAAGCCCCCCTTCTTTCCCTGCTCCTGAGCGTCTTCTGTGGCGTGATCTGTGCCGCGGAATCCCTCCTCGAAAAGCGCGACCTCTTCACCGTCGGCGACGATCCCGCCTACCAGCTCTACCACATCCCAGGAGTCGTCGTGACGGCCAAGGGCTCGATCCTCGCATGGTGCGAAGCGCGCAAGCACCCATCAGGCGTAAGCGACTGGGACCACATCCGCATCCTCCTGCGCCGCAGCACCGATGATGGCCGGACATGGGACGCCCCCAGAAACATCGCCTCCGTGGACGGCCCCCTGCAGAAAAACCCCCTCGCACTCGGCATGCGCGGCGTCGATCCGCAGGACATCACCTACAACAACCCCGTGCTCATCGCCGGCAGGGACGGCACAGTGCACATGCTCTTCTGCATCGAATACATGCGCTGCTTCTACCAGCGCAGCACGGACGACGGCCTCACCTTCAGCCGCCCCGTGGAAATCACCGCAACCTTCGAAGCGTTCCGCACCGCGTACGATTGGAAGGTGCTCGCGACCGGGCCCAATCACAGCATCGAGCTCAGCAGCGGCCGACTCGTGGTGCCCGTGTGGCTCTCGACCGGCACCGGCGGCAATGCCCACCGGCCCAGTGTCACAGCCACCATTTACAGCGACGACCACGGCGCCACGTGGAAGGCGGGCGACATCGCCATTCCCTGCACCGAGGAGTGGATCAATCCCAATGAAACCGTCGCTCTGGAACTCCGCGATGGAAGCGTGCTCCTCAATGCTCGTAGCGAGAGCAAGGCGCACCGACGCCTCATCACCACAAGCCGCGACGGGGCCACCGGCTGGAGCACGCCGCGCTTCGACGACGCCCTCCTCGAACCCATCTGCATGGCCGGCATCGCCCGCTACCAGCACGATGGCAAACAGCTCATCCTCTTCTCCAACCCCCACAATCTCTCCCGCGCAAAGGGCAACGAAACCCCCGGCACCTCCCGCGACCGCAGGAACCTGAGCATCAAACTCAGCAGCGACGAGGCACGGTCATGGTCCGTCAACAAGCCCCTCGAACCCGGCCCCAGCATGTACTCCGACATCGCAGTCTCCCATGCCGGCACCATCCTCTGCTTCTACGGCCGCAGCGGCGAAAACACCGGTGCAGCAGCCTTCGCAGGCGGTCGCCTCACCATGGCCCGCTTCAATCTCGACTGGCTCACCGCTCCGTAGACTTCGCGGCAGCACTCGCCCGCAACACCCGCGAGAACGCCCTATTTACGGCCTTCCTCAACCCGCGCGGACCCCGTGATCCGACCCGTCGCGTCCCGGAACGTCACCATCCCTCCAGAAACCGAGCTCGTTCCCGTAATCCGCCCCGTCGCATCGCGGAACGTCGTCTGACCTCCATTGAGCCCACTCGTCGTCGCCGTTCCATTGATACGCCCAGTCTGATCCCGGTACGTCGTCTGCGCTGAAAAACCTGAGCCCGGTTGCACCGTGTTCGCGGATCCCACGATCCGCCCCGTGCCATCCCGGAAGGTCGACGTCGCCGCCGTCCCCATTCCCACACCCGTACCCACCGTGCTCGCGGATCCCGTGATCCGCCCTGTCCCGTCGCGAAACGTCGTCTGACCGGTCGTTCCCACGGAACTCGTCGATCCGACGATCCGGCCCGTCGCATCGCGCACCGTCGACTGCTTTCCCGCGAGCGCTCGCTGCTCGCTCGTCGGCTCGCCCGAACTCACGGCGAGCACGGCACAGAAAAAGAATCCAAGGGACGGAACGATAGTCTTCATGGGGTGGTGGCGGGGTGCGGAGGTGAACGGCGGGGGTGAAACCTGCGGAGCCGCAGGCTTGAGAACAGTTGTATATCAAGCCACGCCCGCTGCGTCCAGCCTCCCGACGCCGCCCACGCGGCAGTGGGCCGGACAACGGGCGACGGAAAGCGCTTGCCCTTATTGCAATCCATTTGCTTTAGAGGGGAATGCCCGTCGCCCCTCCCCATCGCCACGCGCTCTTCCTCCTCCCCACTTTCACCACCCTCCTCGCCCACCTCGCGCTCCTGTCTTCCACCCACGCCGCCACTCCCCAGCTCCTCGCCGGCGACGACTGGATTACCGGACGCGACATCACTCTCTTCGACGGCGTCCTTTCCCCCCACCTCCACCTCGACACCACCTTCGGCACCGCCTCGCGCCCTCAGGAAGAACTCGCCACGGGCCATCACGACCCGATCCGGCGCGATGGCTTCACGTTTCAAAACCTCGAGTTCACCCTCTCGGGACGCCTCGGCGAACATCACGCATTCTTTGCGACCTTGGCTGGGCCGATCGATGATCGCGACCGTTTCCGCCCCATCTTCGAGGAGGCATTCTGGAAACTGCAGGAACTGCCCGGCGGCTTCGAGGCGCGACTCGGGAGATTTTACAACCGCTTCGGGATTCAGAACACCTACCACCCCCATGGGTTCGACTGGGTGGACCAGTACCTCGCCAGCAGCCGGGCTTTTGGCGATGACTCGCTCACGACCATCGGCGCCGAACTCACATGGCGGCTCCCCACGCCATGGACCTCCCAGATCGATCTCGCCGCAGGCGCCTCACCCGGACCGGACGACGACGCCCATGGCGGGGACGATTTCCACAGCCCGCGCTACAACCCGGAAGAGGGCTTCTACGCAAAGGACCGCGCCCAGTACGTCCTCAACTGGACCAACCTTTATCGACCCACCGATTTCCATCAATTCCGCGCCGGTCTCTCGTCGGCCTTCGGTGAGAACCTTTCCGGATTGCGCACCCAGATTCATGGCGCCCATCTCGAGTACCAGTGGCGCGAGAACGGCCTCGAGCCCGGCGGCCGCTTCCTCCGTGCACGCTCCGAAGCCATGATGCGCCGGTTCCGCGTCGAGGATGAGCTTTCCGAAGGAGCCACGCCCGAGGCACAGCGGGAGTTCGGTTGCTACACGAGCGTGACTTACGGCCTGCCCTCCGGCCTTGAACTCGGCCTGCGCGGGGAATACCTCGATGGCAATTCAGAGACCGGCACCGAAGCCCGCTTCCGGGTCAGTCCCGCAGTCACATGGTACGCCAATCAGGAGCACACCCTGCGTCTCAGGCTCCAATACAACTACGACCGCGGCCATGAGCGCGGCGACGACCACGCACTCTGGGCCCAGATCAGTCTCAGCTGGGGCGGCCCTGAGGTGCGCTGATCCCTTGATTTCCCGCCATCCCCAACGAGCTTTTCCACCGCCCATGAAAATCCTCTTCCAGCTCCCGCCGTTGCTCCTTCTCCTGAGCGTGTTCGCCATGCTCGGCAGCACCCAGGCCGCCGCTGCGCTGAAGGTGGCGGCCCTCCACCCCATCCTCGCCGACCTCGCTCGTCAGGTGGGCGGGCCTGAAATCGAGGTCGTCGAAGTCCTCAAACCCGGTGCAGACGCCCACCACTTCGAACCCTCCACCCGCGACCTCGCCAGCATGCGCGGCGCCCAGCTTGTGCTCGCCTGCGGCAAGCATCTCGAACCCTACCTCGACAAACTGCGCGACAGCCTCGGCTCCTCCACCAAACTCGTCGAAGTCGGCCGCTCCATCCCTTCGCTCCTGCTCGACCCAAAAAACGAACTCTTCCTCTGCTGCCCTGCCCACTCCGCCGGCGGCATCGACCCCCACTGGTGGCACAGCGCCGAAAACATGCGCCGCGCCGCCCTCGTCCTCGCCGAGGAATTCACCGCCGCCGACCCCTCGCGAAAGGCCGCCTACAACGATGCCGCAAAGGCCGCGGGCGTGCGCTTTCTCGATCTCAAGAGCTGGGCCCAGCGCGAGTTCTCCGCCATCCCGCGCGCCGACCGCAAGCTCGTCACCGCTCACGCCGCCTTCGGTTATTTCTGCAAGGAATACGGCTTCAAGATGCTGCCCCTCATGGGCACGACACGCAGCGACGACAGCTCCGCCGCGCATCTCGCAAAGTCCATCGCCCTCATTCGCGAACACAAAATCCGCGCGGTGTTTCCCGAAGACCAAGCCAACCCCAAGGTGCTCGCCGAGATCGTGCGCAGCACCGGCGCAAAAATCGGAGCGGCCCTCATCGCCGACGGCACCGCAAAGGACGCACACACCTTCGAAACCATGTTCCGACACAACGTCAACGCCATCACCAGCGCCCTGAAACCCTAGCCCTCCACGCCCGCATGCGCGGATTTCCACCCCTCCAACTTCTCTGCCTCGCCCTGCTCTTCGGGCTGCTCGCCGTGCCCCTCGTGCGCCTCACCTCCGGCACACCCGCAACGCAGGCTGCAGCACACTCGTCCGGCGAATCCTCCGCACAGGGCGTGGTCGCCGGATCCGATCACCACCCCGCCGAAGCGCATGTACACAAGGTCCGCACGCGGTTCCGTCTCCGCTTCGCCCATGCCCCGGCGCAGTTGAGCCTCCGCCAGGAGGGACGCGAACTCGTCCCGAAACCCAACGCCACAACGGCCTCCCCGCTCGAATTCGAGGCCGAACTGGAGATCGACCACGCGGGCAACGAGCTGCTCCTCTCGGCCGCATGGCCCGAGGGCACACCGGAGACTGCACTCACCGTCGAACTCGAACCCGAAGGGCTCGAGACACGCGACGCCACCCGCTGGTCCAAGTCCGCAAAGCTCGAGGAGGTGCTCCTTTTCCAATGGTGAACCATCCACACTCCAACGGTCCTGAAGGCGCCCATGGAGACCATGGAGCCCCTCACGATCACGCCCACCAACCTCATGGCGACCACGTCTGCTGGGGCGGCGGCGGCTGCGGCCACGGGCATGCCCACCGTCTCGAAGTGCGCTCCCTCCGCGTCCGTTACCGCGAGGTGCTCGCCCTCGAAGACGTCAGCTTCGCCACCGAATGCGGACGCAGCCTCGCACTCATCGGCCCCAACGGCGCAGGCAAAAGCACCCTCCTCAAAAGCCTCGCCGGACTCCTCACGCTCGACGCCGGCTCCATCCTCTGGCGCGGACAACCCCTCACCGGCAAAAGCCACGAAATCGCCTACCTGCCCCAGCGCGGCGACGTCGACTGGAACTTCCCTCTCACCGTCCGCGCACTCGTCGAAATGGGCCGTTACCCCAACCTCGGCTGGTGGCGCAAATTCTCCGGACACGATGCCGACATCGTCCTGCGCGCACTCACCGCCATGGACCTCCTCGACCTCCAAGACCGCCAGATCAGCGCCCTCTCCGGCGGCCAGCAGCAGCGCGCCTTCATCGCACGCGCACTCGCACAGGAAGCGCACGTCCTCCTTCTCGACGAACCCTTCACCGGCCTCGATCAGCCCGCTCAGGAAAACCTCTCCAACCTCTTCCGCGACCTCACTCGCGAAGGCCGCCTCCTCATCGCAAGCCACCACGACCTGCGCACCGTCGAAAACCACTTCGACGACGTCCTCCTTCTGCGCCGCCGCCAGATCGCCTTCGGCCCCGTCGCCGAATCCTTCACCAAGGCGAACCTCGCCCAGACCTACGAAGCCACCGCCACCGCATGAGCACGGACCTGCCCTCCCTCACGGATTTCCTCGCCGAACCCGTCGCCCGCCGCGCCCTGCTCGCCTGCGTTCTCATCGGCTTTGCCAACGGCTTCGTCAGCGCCTTCGTGGTCCTGCGCAAATCCGCCCTCAAAGTCGGCACCCTCTCGCACGCCCTGCTTCCGGGCATCGCGCTCGCAGTCCTTCTCGTCGGCCTCACCCAATGGAGCGCACTGGCGGGCGCACTCTTCGCCGCCATGCTCGTGGGCCTCGGCTCCATCTTCCTCTCGCGTTCCTCCCGCCTCGACCAGGACACCTCGATGGGAATCCTCTACACCACAGCATTTGCGGCCGGTTATCTCGTCCTCACCCAGCTCAACATCCGCCAGAAGCTCGATGAATGGCTCTTCGGCAGCATCGTCGGAATGGCCGACACCGACCTCTGGATCGCCTTCGCCATCAGCGCACTCGCCGTCCTCACCCTCACCGCCCTCCAACGCCCGCTGCTCATCTACCTCTTCGAACCCCACATCGCCGCGAGCCTCGGCGTGCCCGTCCGCTTCCTGAACTACGCCACCTTCGCCATCACCATCCTCGTCCTCATCTCCTCCCTCCAAGCCGTGGGCTGCATCCTCAGCGTCGGCCTCATGGTCGCGCCTGCAGCCACCGTCTTTCTCCTCACCAACAACGCGCGCGCCCTCTTCTGGGGCGGCGGTATCATCGGCGCACTCGGCTCCGTGGCCGCCTTCTTCCTCAGTTACCCACTGGGCTGGTCTGTGAGTGCCACCATCATCGTCGTTCTCGGCGCCCTCTTCCTTCTGGCCTTCATCTTCAGCCCTCGTTACGGCCTCTTCAGCAGCCGCAGACGCTCCTGATCCGCTGCCGCCCCACATCCCGGCACCATCCTCCACCCAAGGACACCGTGACCCGCACCGCCCTCAAGCTCCTCGCAAAAAACGATCCCTCACTCGGCGCCCTCATCACACGCGTCGGCCGCTGCAAGCTTGCCCCCGAGCCCGAACGCCAGCCCTTCGAGTCCCTCGTGCGCGCCGTCGCACACCAGCAACTCCACGCGCGTGCCGCCGCCCGCATCCTCGAGCGCTTTCTCGCCCTCTTCACCGGCTCGCGCTTTCCCACCGCCCGTGCGCTCGGCTCCGTGTCGGATGAACAACTGCGCGCCGCGGGCTTCTCCGCCTCCAAAACCGCCGCACTGCGCGACATCGCCTCCAAATCTCTCGAGGGCATCATCCCCAGACGCGCCCAACTCGCGAAACTCCAAGACGAAGCCATCATCGAACGTCTTGTCACCGTCCGCGGCGTCGGCCGCTGGACCGCCGAGATGCTCCTCATCTTCCAACTCGGCAGACCCGACGTCCTGCCCGTCGACGACTTTGGTGTGCGCAACGGCTTCCGCATCGCCTTCGGCCTCCCTGCCATGCCCAAGCCCGCCGAAGTCCGTGCACGCGGCGAACTCTGGCGCCCCCACCGCACCACCGCTGCCTGGTACCTCTGGCGCGCCGCAGACGCCGCCAGCGTACCGCAGGAAATCTGAGCCGCCCCCAGACTCTGCGCGAAAGGATACGCGATGTCCGCGCAATCCTCGGGAAATCAGGGGTACGCGCACTCGTCGGTGTACGAGTAGGAGTAAGAAGCCGGGGAACTGCGCGGCAAAGCTCTTACTCTAACTCTTACTCTTACTCTTACTCTTACTCTTACTCTTACTCTTACTCTTACTTCTTACTCCCACTTCTACTCCCGCCCCTGCAGGCCAACCCTCTCTGCTCCCACCCATCGTCAGCCTTCGGCGAGGGCTTTAATGATCTAAATAAGAAACGCCCAATTCTTGGGCGGCATCATCCAGACGGCGATCCCTGGACCACAAACGATTTCCAGAAAGGCGCGCTGCGACCAGTATTTGAATATCTCTCCAGCCGATCCCCCGTCCGTAAAGCCGGTGGGTTTCAATAAATTGCATACACTCGTCTGCCGTGCCGACCTGAACCTTTGGCAGAAAACGCAAGGCAGCCAGAGTTTTGGACCGGTCCAGGAGATTCCCCGTCGCAAGTTCCCCCAGAATCACGGGATGGATTGCAATAAGACCCTTCTGGAGGATTTGTGCAAAACGAGGGAGTCCGTGGCGGAAGTGGTAAATCCAAACGGAAGTATCTGCGAGAATCACTTCGCGTGGGATTTCTCAGACCGAGTCCGTTTTGGGATCTCTAACAAGGGCATCTGCCCCCCCAGCGCTGCCAGTCTCCGAGACGCTTCGCGTTCGACGAGCGCTTCCAAGCCCATTCTCACCAGCGCTGTTTTTTCAGTTTCGCCAGTGTACTCGCCAGCCAGAGCAAGTAACGACCCATCGATGTTGAGTGTCGTCCTCATATGCATCAATATGCATGATTCAGATGCCTTGCGTCAATTTTCGACACGGGAAAATAGACTCAGCGGGCAAATCCCGCCCCCCTGATTTGTGGAGCCACTCTCGTTTGGTATGCAGAGCCCAGCGAAAGTGCATTTGCCTTCTCTTGGTCCACGGATGCGATCGGATTCAGGCTGCCGTCCTGCCCGTCGACGACTTCGGTGTCCGCAACGGCTTCCGCATCGCATTCGGCCTCCCTGCCATGCCCAAGCCCGCCGAAGTCCGCGCACGCGGTGGTGAAGTGGAACAGCTTTGATGTCGGCAGCGACGCCAGCGTCAACTTCCAGCAACCGGGCTCGGACTCCGTCACGCTGAACCGCGTGCTCTCCAGCAACCCCAGCGAGATCTTCGGCAAGATCACCGCCAAGGGGCAGGTCTTCATCACCAACCCCAACGGCGTCACCTTCGGCCGGAGCTCCTCCGTGGAAGTCGGCGGCCTCGTCGCCACCACCCACCACATCAGCGACGCCGACTTCATGGCGGGCCTCACCACCTTCTCGCGCAAGGGCGCTAACCCGCATAAATCACGGCGTGCGAGTTTGGGGTCAGTAATTTCAGATTTGGGTGGGGGCGCGGCCTTGGCGTGACGCGATCAGGCGCCGCTGCGCGGTGATGACCGGGTTTTCTCGCTCTGTTGGCAGATTTGGAAGGCGCGGAGCAGCCTTTCTTCCACCTCGAGGGCAGGACGTTCCACGGTCATCGATGATGGCCGTTCTTTCGCTGACTTTTGACTGCGCCGGTC
>CAMAUX010000054.1 GCA_945861435.1 Chthoniobacter flavus
TGAGAGCAATTAGCCGGTGGTGGACGCAGTCCGCAAAGCGGACGAAGGGAACCACCGGATCCCAATCCCCCACGCGCCGCGCCCCGGTCAGGGGCGCGAGAAGGACGACCACGATCAAATCATCGCCCAACGCCGACTCCCCCCGCATCACATCGAGTCCCACAAAGTTCCCTCAGATAAGGCCTCCGTAATCGGAGAAACGGCGCCTCGATAAATCGGAAACTCAGCGCAGCGGGAATGGCCATCAGGCAAAAAGCGCCAACCGCCCAAAAGCTGGCGACGTAGTAATTCGAGAGATCCATCACCCTGCCGTGCACCCAGAGCGCTGCTCGGAACACGACGAAGAAATGGAGCAGATAAACCGAATACGAACGCTCCCCCATCCACCCCAACCATCCCGAAAACCCCGTCTGGGCGGGAGAAAACGAACTGTCATACCACGCAATCAGAACCGCATACGCCACTCCCTCCACCGTCGGTAAAAAGATCCAAAACCCGTCAGGCGCCGCGTTCCAACCGCCGCACCGGTCGAACCACCAGTAAAACGCGAGGAACCCGAGCAAGGTCCCGAGTGCAGCACCGTGCCGGCTGACGAACCCGCCACGGAAACGGCACAGCACCATTCCCAGGAGAAACTGATCAATCCGCCCCGCGAGCGTCTCGTAAGCCAGCGTGCGCAGCGGAACCCCCTGCCCGTAAAAACCCCACCGCATCCCCACCGCGAGCACCACCACCAAGAGCGGAAGCCACCGCGAACGCCCCAGCATCCAAAGAAAAAACGGCAGCAGGAGATAGAAGTGCAGCTCCACCGTAATCGACCATGCCCCGTTCGGAAGCGTGGGAAACACCAACCCTTTGAACACCGAGCGCCCATACTCCGCCATCCCCTGCCCGTGGAGATATCCCTGCAATCCCGCCAGAACGATCACCACCACGAGCAAGGGCAGCAACCGCACGGCACGGTTCCAAAGAAACGCTCCCACATCCATCCCTCGCCCTTCCAAGAGCTTGGAAAACAGATAACCGCTGAGCGTCATAAACAGCGCCACTCCCGTGTGCCCCTCCTCCAACACAGCCAACGGAACCCATCCAGGCACATTCTCAAACGGCACCGGAATCCCGTCCCGTCCGTGGACAAAATGCCACGCGAACACCAAGAACGCAGCCACTGCCCGGACATGATCCAAGGCCACAAAATGGCTGCCAGCAGAAGATTTCATGAAATGGGGGCACTCTTAGCGAACGCCCCAAAGGCATTAGCCAAGACTCAATCGATGCCCCTTCACTAAACCACGCATCAATTACTCACGATTCCAAAACCGTGCCCCGCCCTACCGATCTGGCCACCACCGCCTCCCCCCAAAGCCCAAAGCCCACTCCAAGCCCCACTCCGCTGCTACCGCCCCAACCCCAGCCAAAGTCGACGAATCTTTCCTCACCGGCGCGCCCCCCACTCCCACCACCCACTTTCAATCCCTCGCCCGCGCCCGCCGCAATTGCCACCGTCTCATCCAGAGAGAACAGCCTCGTCGCATTCCTCAAGACATGGATCGAGGACGGCGCCTCAAACGACACAAAACAGTTCGTGCGCGGATACGCAGACGTCGTCAACTCCTGCTCCGGCACACACAAGACCCCGCGCGCGGCAATCGCGGAAGCAACCCGCCTTTTCCTCCGACAAGAGCCAAGACCCGTGTGTTTAGTTCAGTTCGCCGTCCCTTGTTCCCTTGTTATTTTCCACGTTGGACCACCTTTGTCCGACCCCCTGTGCTTTATTAGCGAAATATCGATCCTATCGCATTTCTTACCCCCTTCAGATCCAGTCCGATCGCCCGCCGACAAGAGCACCCCCCTTCACCCCACCGCCCTCAGCGACCTCACTCCCGCCCTCTAGTTTCAGCCCACCTCCTCCCACCGCCATGCTTCACCTCTTCCACACCGCCGACTGGCATCTCGGGCAGACCTTTCATGGGTACGACCGCGACTATGAACATGCGCGGTTTTTGGAGTGGTTGCTCACCGCTCTCGTCGAACACCGCCCGGACGCCCTGCTGCTGGCGGGCGATGTCTTTGATTCCATCAACCCCTCCGCACAGGCACAGCGGCGCTTTTATGACTTCCTCAAATGCGCGCACCAAGCTCTGCCCCATCTCCAGTGCGTGATCACCGCCGGCAATCACGACGCAGCCTCCCGATTGGAAGCCCCGTCCGCTCTGCTCTCCACCCTCCATATCAATGTCATCGGCACGGTGCCCCGCGATGCCAGCGGCGTGATCGATCCGACCCGATTCGTGATCCCGTTGAAAAACGCGGAAGGAAAAGTCGAGGCGCTGGCATTAGCCGTGCCCTTCCTGCGGCCGGCGGATGTGCCAATGCTACCCGGCTCCTCGGATCCGTATTTGGAGGGAATCAAGGAACTCTACCGCCTCGCAACCGAGGCTGCCGTGGCGTTGCGCGACGCGCATTATCCAGGGGCCGCGATTGTCGCGCTCGGGCACTGTCACCTCGCCGGCGGTGAAGCATCCAAGGACTCGGAGCGCCCCTTGATTATCGGTGGCAGTGAATCGCTCAAACCCGACACGTTTCCCGCGCCACTCGCTTATGTCGCGCTGGGACACTTGCACAAACCGCAGTCCATCGACGAAGGCCGCATCCGCTACTGCGGCAGCCCGATCCCTCTTTCCTTTTCTGAAAAGAACTACAAGCATCAGGTCCTTCACGTCACTCTCGATGGAGGTGGCGTCCGCTCTGCAGCACCGCTCTTCATTCCTTCCACTGCGTCGCTCCTGCGGATTCCGGCGCAGGGTGCACTCGGTGTCGAACCCTTGCTGCAGGAAATTTCAGGCAGGGATTGGAATGCCAATCTCCCCGCCGAACAGCACCCGTTTCTGGAAGTGCACGTTCTCGACGAAGGCCCGGATCCCACCCGGCGCAACCGCATCGATGCCGCTTTGGCCGGCAAACCGGTGCGTCTCGCGTCCATGAAACTCGTGCCGCGGCAGCTCGACACCTCCGCCGATGACCCGGGCGAACCCGCCACCGCGCCCCTGCCCGATCTGAATTCCCTCGAACCGGAGGAGCTCCTCCACGACACGTTTGTGGCGAGATACCAGAAGCCTCCGTCCCCTGCTCTTCTGGAAGCACTGCGCGAAGTCCTCCTCGCTGAAGCCACGGCCGAACCCTCCACCGCCGCCCCCGGCGCACCCTCCACGCCACGCTGACACCGCGCGCGACTCCTCCCCTCCTCGCACCGAGCGCCCCCACCTTCACCCGATGAAAATCCTTCGCATCACCCTTCGCAACCTCGCCTCCCTGGCCGGCACGCACACGGTCGATTTCACCCGCCCGCCACTGAGCACTACTGGACTGTTTTCAATCAGCGGCCCCACCGGCTCCGGCAAGAGCACCCTGTTGGATGCCCTCTGCCTTGCCCTTTATGATAACACGCCGCGATTGGGGTCCGTCCACGGCACGATTTCTCTGCGCGATGGAGAGAAAGAGATCGCCCAGAAAGATCCTCGCAACCTCCTGCGCCGCGGCACTGCCGAAGGCTTTGCCGAAGTCGCGTTCGTCGGTGTGGATCAGCAAGTCTATACCGCGCGATGGAGTATCCGGCGCGCCCGTGGAAAGGTGGATGGTTCCCTTCAAAACACTGAAATCGTGCTTTACCGGGCCAATGTGATCGCAGGCACCGAGGGCGTCGTGGAGGTCGGCGGGAATAAGAGCGACGTGCTCCCGGCGATCACCGCCAAAGTCGGGCTCACATTCGCCCAATTCACCAGAGCCGTGCTGCTCGCGCAAAATGACTTCGCCGTGTTCCTGAAGGCGGAGGACAAGGAACGCGCGGCCATCTTGCAGGCACTCACCGCGACGGAACGTTTCGAGCGGATCTCCATCGCGGTTTTCGACCGGAACAAAATCGAGCTCGAAGCACTCGAGAGATTGAACCACCAAATGGCGGGCAACGCCCCGCTCACGCCCGAGGCGCGGTCGGAGGCCGACACGGCACGAAACGGCGCCGCCCAGAAACTAACAGACGCGGAGCGTGCACATGAGGAACGCAAAAAACACGCCGAGTGGTTTCTCCGTCATGCAGAGCTCATCAAGGCGTCGAACCAAGCTCAGCAGACGCACGACGAAGCCTCGCGTCTTTCCATCGAAGCCGACCCGCGCCGACGGGATCTCGAAGTCGCCGACGAGATTTGTCGCGATGCACGCCCGCTGCGTGACTCCGTTCACCGCGAAGCCAAGCAACTCGACCTGGCTCAACAGGCGCACGCCGCGGCTCAGGTCACAAAAACACAAGCCGAACAGCAGCTTGCTTCCAAGCAGACGCAATTGGTCACCGTGACCACCGAACGCGACCGCGCCCGTCAGGACGCCGCGACCCTCGCACCCCAACTCGAACGCGCGCGCGCCCTGGACAACCAACTGGAGCCATTGGCCACGACTCTCAAAGCCGCGAGCGCTGCACGCGCAACTGCAGAAGAGGACGCACTCCTTGCGGCCAATAAGCCCGTTCAATTGGCAAAGGATGTCGCGACCCGGGCGACCGCCGCCGACCAACTCAGGATCCGCCGGCTCCCACTGGCACCACTCGCACTTTTCGCGCCAGACGCTGCCGCATGGAGGGACCGTATTAAAAACGCAGTCGATGCCCGCAACGCCCGCGAAAATGCCGCGGGTGAACTCAAGACGAAAGCGGGCGAATCGTCCCTTTGGGACGCTCGGAATCAACAAGCGAAGAGCGACGTCGAATCCCGCCGGAAGACGCTTATCGAAAGCCAAGGTGTGCGCAACCAAGCAGAGCAGGCGCTAAAAGCCTTCGATGCCGACAAGATAGAACGCGAACGCACCGCGCTGGAGGGGACGCAAGGTGCCCTAAACGAACTGCGAATCCACCTCGAGAAAATTACCGGCCTCACGACTCGCACCTCCCAGCTTGAATCCGATCAACGCGCAGCCCAGGCCACTTGCGACCATGCGGCTCAAAGGATCCTCGACCTCACCCGCACTTATTTACCCGCGGCAGAAAGCGCCTATAAAGCCCTCGAAGACGCCCGGAAAGCCGCGGAGGCCGCCGCCAATCCTGCAACCGCTTTGCTACGCAGCGCACTGCGCCCGCAACATCCCTGCGCGGTCTGCGGTGCGACCGATCACCCGTATTCCCACCAAGCGCCCACAAACGAGGCCGCGGCCCTGACGGCACTCCGCGAAAAGGAACAGCAGGCAAGGAACGCCCTCGATGCCCTCCTCCACGATCTCACCACGAGCCAATACAAACAGGCGCAGAATGCCACCCTTGTCAGCACGCGGGCAGCAGACCTCGCATCGCTCCACAATGAACTCGCCACAACCGATCCCGCGCGCCTCGCAGCCGACCATCCCCTGCGGCACCCCATCGCACAAGCGATTCTAGCGATCCTGCCCGCTGACCAAGCCGCCGAACTGGCCACGAGACTCACCCAACTAAGCGAGCGCCGGAGCTCCTTTGACACTCTCTGCGAGCGCCGGAGACACGCGCAGGAAGCCTTCGATTTAGCCCGCAACAACCACGAAGCAAGTTTGGAACAATTTCGCCTCGCTGAGCGCGATCAAGGAGCGCTGGCGACCAAGCTTTCGGCCGCCAGCACCGAACACCAGTTGGCCAAAGTCACCGCTGCAACCGCCGCGATCTCCTTAACGGCCCGCCTAGACGACCTCACTTCCCTCTTCACAGAACTCCCAGACGCTCACACTCGTTTCAACACCGATGCCAGCGCCTTTCTGGAAGGCTTCAACGACAGCGTGCGGCAACTTCAGGAGATCGACCGGGAGCTGAACGCGGCCGAACAGGAGGCCCTGCGCGACGCCAACACAATCGCCGCCCTGAACGATGCGGCGAATACGGCGGCCGCCGCGCTCAACACACGCCGAACCGAGGAAAAAACAGCCTCCGAAAACCATGAGAAGGTCCGCGCCGAGCGGAGCAAGCTGCTGGACGGGCGGACGGTAGAGGCCGTGGAAGCCGAGCTAAAGCAAGCGAGGGAAAAAATGGAAGCGGATCACGCGTCCACGACGACGGCGCACACCCACGCCAAAGAAGCCCTCGCCACCGCCGCTGAAACCGTCCGCACGACGCAGGAAACTTGGAACACCGCACGCCTCCGAAATCAGGCGGCGACGACAGAACTCACCGACTGGATCACCGCTTTCACAAACCGGACAGGGCGTGAACTCAATGAGGCTTCGATGGAGACCTGGCTCGAGCGCGAAGAGAACTGGTTTCAAACCGAGCGGGCCCAATTGAAGGTCCTACAAGATGCCGTGAAAACCGCGGAGGGCGCACTGCAAGTCCACCGCAACACCTTCAATCAGCATACCGCCGCCCGCCCGACAACGGATGACGAGGCAACGGTGACGACCGACCTCGCCCAGCGCGAACGAGACAAGGAAGCGGCCGAAAAACTCCATGACGCGGCGAGGATTACGATCACGCTCGATGATGAGCGCCGCACCGAATGCGCCCGACTGCTCGAGCAACTCAACGCGCAAAGAACCAAAGCCGAACCCTGGGGCCAGCTGAATGAACTCATCGGCTCGGCAGACGGCGCCAAGTTCCGCGGCATCGCGCAGCGCCGCACACTCGACCTGCTGCTGGGCTTCGCCAACGCGCAACTCGATCTGCTCTCGTCGCGCTACAGGCTCGAACGCCTCCCGGACTCCCTCAACTTGAGCGTCTGCGACAGGGATATGGGAGATGAACGCCGCTCGATCCACTCCCTCTCGGGAGGAGAGTCGTTCCTCGTCTCGCTGGCTCTGGCGCTCGGCCTCGCGTCGCTCACCTCCAACCGCCTGCGCATCGAGTCGCTCTTCATTGATGAAGGTTTCGGCAGCTTGGACTCGGCCACACTCACCACGGCCATGAACGCCCTCATGCAGTTGGAAGCGCAGGGACGAAAGGTCGGCGTCATCTCCCATGTCACCGAGATGGCCGACGCCATCCCAGTCCAAATCAAAATTGAAAAAGGACGCGGGGGCGCCTCCCGCCTCAGTGTCCCCGGCGCGGAGCCTCTGCTGTGCGATGCTCCAAACACTGAGAGAGATGATCGCGAAAAACCGCGCCCTGCCGCGGGGCGCAACCCCGCCGCGACAGTTCCTGCTCTGGAGATCCCAGCACAGGAACTCTCGCAGCGCAGTGAGGAGTTACTCCATCAACTGCGAACCGCAGGCGGCAGCGCCGGTAATGTGAGCCTGCGCGCGACGCTTGGCTGGGAGGAATCAACCTACGACGCCGTGAAACGTCATTTGGTGTCCCATGGCAGAGTCACTCCCGGCAAAGGCAGGGGCGGCTCGCTGAGTCTGCCGGTCACCTCTGGTTCCGACACTCCCACGCAGTAAAAAAAAGGGCACGCCGGAGCGGTTGGCTGCAGCGGCCCTGCCACACCACGCCGCCCCATGGGCCGCAGCCCCTTGGCAGATCACCGCTCTCATTCCCCCGTTAAATCACCCCACCCAATCCACTCCCATGTTCTCCCTTTCCGCACTGGTCAGCTTCACCGCCCGCACGTCGCCCCAGTGCATCTCCCGAGACACTGAATCCCCGATGGATCCGGCGGATCTGATCGAGATGGCCGAAGACGGCGACCCCACGGCCCAATTCAATCTCGGCGTCATGTACACCGAAGGCATCGGTGTCCCCAAAGATGCGGTCCGGGCGGTCGAATGGTACCGCCGTGCGGCCGAACAGGGGTGCGGCATGGCTCAGACGAATCTTGCCGGCATGTATGAAAACGGACAAGGCGTGGAGACGGATCTTGCGGCGGCCTTTGAGTGGACTCTCAAGGCGGCGAAGCAGGGACTCGCCCAGGCCCAGCACAATCTCGCCAGCATGTACGGCCGAGGCCAAGGCGTTCCCAAGGACGAAGCCATAGCCCTGAAGTGGATCACCAAGGCCGCAAAACAGGGGCACGCAGACTCTCAGCGCATACTCGGTGAACTGTCGCCTGATCCGGGCCTCTCTCTGCGCTGGTTCCTCAAGGCAGCCACGCAGGGACATGTCGAAGCCCAGTCACAGGTCGGCCACATGTATGAAACGGGGATGGGCACAGAGGTCGACGGGATCCTCGCTGAGAAGTGGTACACCAAAGCCGCACTCCAAGGAAATGCCGACGCCCAAGACCAACTCGCCACCCTTTACCTCCGGGGCACGAGCATTCCCATCAATGCGCAGAAAGCTGTGTACTGGCATCTCAAGGCGGCCAGACAAGGAGTGGCCCGCTCGCGCTACCACCTCGGTGTCTTGTACACCAAGGGCCTCGGCGTTGAGCGGGATCCAGCCCAGGCCTTGCACTGGTACCTCCAAGCGGCCGAGTTGGAACACTCCTGGGCCCAATACAATCTCGGTGTCATCCACCACCAAGGCGATGACGTGCCCAAGGATCTTATCAAGTCATTCGACTGGTTTATGAAGTCCGCCAGAAACCAATGCCCCCACGGACAGCACAAGCTCGGCGTCATTTACTCAGAGGACGAATTCTTCCCAAAAAACCTCGTCGAAGCCTTCGCATGGATCAGCCTCGCAGAGCAGAACCACTACGAGGACGACAAACGGCAGGAATCCATCAAGGCGCGGGAATCCCTCGAGAAACAACTGACGCCAGAGCAGTTGATTGAGGCCCGAGCACGCTCCGAGGAACTCGCCGTGGAGCTCGCCCTCGCGCCTAAGGCCGACGAGAGCTGAGCTCCCTGCCCTTGCGCTTCTCACCGCAAACCACACGGGTTACCCGCAGCAGTCCGCCCAGTGGGCATCCCGCCATGGCGTTGCCTCATAAAAAGCGTTGCGATGCCGCATGGGTTGGATGAGGAGGGGGAATCGATTCCCTGATCCTCTGCATCGACGACGACCCAGCGCTGCTCGCCAACCATTCCAGGAGTCTGCGCAAGCACTTCACCGTGCACACCGCTCTCAATGGTGCCGACGGCCTTGCCGCCATGACCCATGGCATCCAGTACTGCGTGATCGTCGTGGACATGGGGATGCCGGGCATGGATGGCATCGAGTTTCTCAGCCACGCACGCAAGCTCTCGCCGCAAACCGTGTTCGCGATGCTCACGGGCAACGCTGACCAGCAGACCGCCGTGCGCGCGCTCAACGAAGGCCGCGTGCACCGGTTTCTCAACAAACCCTGCAGCACGTCCATGGTGGTGGAGACCATCACGGCCTGCATCGCGCACTTCCGCGGAAACGAGGAACCAGAGCCCAAGATCGCCCTCGTGGATGCACCCCAGGAACCACCCGAAGACGACCATGCTCAAAGCGCAGCGCACCAGCTTCGCGAGGCCGCAGAGAAAGGCATCGCCGCAGCGCAATTCAATCTCGGCGTCCTCTATGCCAGCGGCACGGGTGTCCCGAAGGATGCCGTCAAAGCGGTCGAGTGGTACCGGAAGGCAGCCCTGCAGGGATTCCCACAGGCACAGTTCAATCTCAGCCTCGCGTATGAGGAAGGCCATGGCGTCCTTCGCGATGACACCGAGGCTTACGCGTGGATGAATCTGGCCACAGTAAAACTCCGCGAAGCCGCAAAGCTCCGGAACGCGATGGAAGACGCAATGCCTCCAACGCAACTGCCCGCCGGACAAGCGCGCGCGCGCGAACTGGCGGCACAGATCCAAGCACGCGCGCGATGGGGCTGGTCGCGCGAGATGCGGTAATCCAGGGATCTCCGACCGCTGATCGCGTTGGCGTTGGCGTTGGCGTTGGCTTTGGTGGCGTTGGCGTTGGCGTTGGGGCAACGCTACGAATCGCACGCAGGCTCTTCGCCCGCGCATCCACCACGCACGGAATGGAGATGCAGAGGATGTCCCTCCCCCACACGGACGGCCCCTCCACAAAAGGCACGTTCTTCTCAAAAACTATTTGCGACGCTGCATTTGATGGATGAGGGGGGGGAATCGACTCCTTAATCCTCTGCATTGACGACGACGCGGCGCTGCTCGCCAACCATGCGAGAAGTCTGCGCAAGCACTTCACCGTCCACACCGCACTCACCGGCGCGGAGGGCCTCGCGGCCATCGCGCAAGGCACCCAATACTCCGTCATCGTCGTCGACATGGGCATGCCGGGCATGGATGGCATCGAGTTTCTCCAACAGGCCCGCAAGCTCTCGCCAGACACTGTGTGTGCCATGCTCACCGGCAATGCCGACCAGCAGACCACCGTGCGCGCACTCAACGAAGGCGGCGTGCACCGGTTCCTCAACAAGCCCTGCACCAGCGCCATGGTCATCGAGGCAATCAACGCCTGCATCGAACATTTCCACCAACTGCGCGCGCACCGGCAGGCCGAGGAAAAAGCCGTCGACGGCGGCATCCGGCTGCTCACGCAGGTGCTCCACGCAGCCGATCCCCAAGCACCGCAGCGCGCGGAAAATCTCATGGAGTATGTGCGCTCTTACTACAACACCGTCGACCCGCGGGGCCGTATGCCACGGGATTTGGAGCTCGCCGTCACCTTCTCCTCCATCGGCCTCGCGATCATTCCCGCAGCAATCCTGCGCCGCGCCAGGACCGGCGGTGCGCTCTCCACCTCGGAGGAACATCTGGTGGAATCCGCATCCGAGATGGGAGGGCAGATCCTTGGATTCATCCCGCACATGGAGAATGCGAGCGCCATTGTCCGCTACCAAGCCAAGGGCTTTGATGGCAGCGGCTATCCGAAGGACGCTGTGTGTGGAGAGGAACTCCCGTTCGGATCGAGGCTGCTGCGGGTCATGTCGGACCTCCTCAGACTGGAGGCGGAGGGCCTGCACCGCGTCGAGGCGCTGGCGAGAATGAGCGCCGCCGATCTTCCGTACGATCCGGAGATCCTCAAGGTGTGCCGCACGCGCTGGCGCCCCACGAGCACCAAGCGCATGGAACGCATCTGCGTCCAGGTCCCGGTGGCGGAGTTGTGCATCTCCGATGTCCTCGCAAGGCCGCTCCACACCATCTCCCACATTTTTCTGGCACCCGAAGGCACGGTGGTGACCAAGCCCCTCATGCGAAAAATCCGCCAATGGGAACGTCTGCAGATGCTCAAGGAGGAAGTGTTCATTTCCATCATGCGCCCTTCGCACCCGGAAGCCCTCGGCACACCGCCCCTGCCGCATCCCACTGTGAGCCCCACCTCGCCCACCGCGCCGACTTTCACCACCTCCCCCACTTTGCCGCTTTGACTCCGCGCGCTGGCATGCGGCGCCCCGAACACACTTCCCTGCCGCTCCCGCCTTCTCAGTCCAGCACTCACGTACCATGCCTCCAGCCCTGATCCCAGCCGATGAAGCCGAGCGGCTCCATGCCCTTCGCGCTTACCACATTCTCGACTCGGCACCAGAGCCGGAATTCGACGCCATCACGCAGATGGTGAGCGAACTACTGCGGGTCCCCATTGCGCTGGTGTCCTTCGTCGACAGCCACCGGCAGTGGTTCAAATCCCGAGTCGGCACCGATCTGAAGGGAGGCGATCGCGACAGCGCATTCTGCGCCCACACCATCCTCGGAGACCATCCGCTCATCGTCCCGGATGCACGCGTGGATGAGCGATTCCGGGACAACCCCCTCGTCCTTGGGGCACCGTTCATCCGCTTCTACGCGGGGATCCCGCTCAAGTCGGCACACGGATTCAATCTGGGCACGCTCTGCGTGATCTGCCATGAACCGCGGCACCTCTCGGAGCACGAGCTCCAGATTCTCCTGCAATTCGCCGACTTTGTCGGCAACGCACTGGCGCTGCGGCTCGCACGCAGGCAACTCTGCGAAAACCATGCGCGTCTTCTGCACGCCGAAAAGATGGCGGGGATCGGCAAAATCGCCGCCGGCATCGCGCACGAGATCAACACCCCGGTGCATTTTCTGGGCGGTGCCTGTGAGTTTCTGAGCGACGGATTCTCGAGCATCAGCACGCTGCTCAAAGCCTGCATGGCCCTGCACGAAACCGTGAAAGGCTCCCCGGACTTCGAGGAACGCGTGCGCGCCATCGATGCACTCGCCCAGGAGCACGACCTCGCCTATCTACTCGAACAAGTCCCAGTCGCGCTCACCCAGACACTCGATGGCACCTCACGCATTGCGGAACTGGTGGACTCCATGAACCGATTCTCGCATCCCCCCTCCCCCACCCATCTTCCGGGAGACTTGAACGCGGCCATCCGTGCGACTGCCGTCATTTCAGGATCCGCATGGCGCCGGCACGCCACGTTGGAATTGCGGCTGGACCCCGTACTGCCGCTCATCCCGTGCAGTCTCGGGGAGATCAACCAAGTGGTGCTGAACATGATCATCAACGCCTCCCATGCCATCGAGGAGCGGTTGGCTCACAGCCCAAAGGAACCGGGACGCATCATCGTGCGAACCTCGCACACGGGCGACTCCGCACTCATCTCCATCCAGGACAACGGATCTGGGATTCCCGCGGGGATTCTTTCACGAATCTACGATCCCTTCTTCACCACAAAACCTGCGGGCAAGGGCACCGGACAGGGACTCGCCATCGCCCACGACATCATCGTGAACAAGCATTCCGGGCGCATCGCGATCGACACGGAAATCGGCGTGGGAACCGTCTTCTCCATCCATCTCCCCATGGCCACTCCTGCGAAGCCGCGCCATCGGTTTCCCATAGAATCCCGCGCGCACAGCCCGGAACCAGAACAGGAGCCTCAGCCGAGCTGCCTAGAATCAAAGCAGTACGGACACGACTTCTCGTACACGTAGCGTGCGTCCGCCTGCTCCTTTGGCGAGAGCGGCATCTGGCAGCAGAAGCACAGAGCGGATCCCGTCTCCTGAAGGCGCGCATCCACGCCCACCCTCGCGTCGAACACGAAGCACTCGCCTTCGTAATGCGCGCCGCCCACTTCCTCGAAGTACTTCAGAATGCCACCGTCGAGTTGGTACACATCCGTGAATCCCCGCTGACTGAGCAAAGGCGCCGCCTTCTCGCATCGAATCCCTCCGGTGCAAAACGTCACCACTGGCAGCGTGCGCGCTTCGGACGGCAAACGATCCAGCGCAGCCGGGAAGTCACGGAATGTGCGGATGTCTGCATGGACGGCCCCGCGAAAGGTGCCCATGCGGATTTCGTAATCATTGCGCGTATCCACCAGCACGCACTCGCGCCCCTCGTCCAGCCACTGCCTGAGCTGCGCGGCCGTGAGCCTCCGCGCTGGCTGCCGCGCGGGATCCACCCCCTCGACTCCGAATGCGATGATCTCGCGCTTCACCTTCACGAGCATCCGATTGAAAGGCTGGCGCCGCCCGGGACTCTCCTTGGGTTGGATCTCGGCCAGCCCCGGCATCGATCGAATCAATTCGAGCACCGGCTCCAATTGTTCCCGGGTGCCTGCGAGGAAGAAGTTGATGCCCTCGCTCGCCAGCAGAATGGTTCCTTTGAGCCCGTGCTCCACACAGGCCCCAAGCAACCGCTCGCGCCACGCCGCAAGATCTTCGAGCGGTGCGAATCGATAACAGGAAAGGTTGATGACGCCGGCCACAGCCCCGCAGCATTCGGTCGATCCCGACCTTCTGCAACGGTTTTCCTCCCACCGCCGGCCCCGTACCCACCCACCTCCGCACTGCTCCCAACCATTGCGACGCGGTTGCGCTTCCGCCCCGAATCCTGTTGCCTCGGGCATCACCCCATGCGCTTCACTCCATCCCAATTGCTCATTCCGCTCCTGCTCCTCGGATCCGCTCTGCTCGCAGCAAGCCCCCTCAAACTCCCCCTCTGGGATGGCGATGCACCGGAGGGTGAAGGGAAGTTTTCCCCAGCTCCCACTGCCGCAATCAGCGTGCACCTCCCCGAGCCAGCGCAGAAGCCCACGGGCGCGGCAATGGTGATCTGCCCCGGTGGCGGCTACGGCGGCCTCGTCACTGGAGCGGAAGGACACGGCATCGCCACGTGGCTCAACACACAGGGCATCGCGGGGATCGTCCTCGAGTACCGCCTGCCCGCCGGACGCCCCTTCGTCCCCCTGCTCGACGCACAGCGCGCGCTGCGCACCGTGCGCCATCGCGCGTCGGAATGGGGCATCGATGCGAACCGGCTCGGCATCATCGGCTTCTCCGCCGGCGGGCATCTTGCCTCCACCGCAGCCACCCACTTCGACAAGGGCAAGCCCGGCGACAAGGACCCGGTGGAGCACCAAAGCTCCCGCCCGGATTTCGCGATTCTCGTCTATCCCGTCATCAGCATGGGGCAACAGGGCCACGCGGGCTCGCGAAAGAACCTGCTCGGCTCCAACCCCTCCCCCGGCATGGTGGACCTCTTCTCCAATGAACTTCAGGTGCGGGATGACTCACCGCCCGCATTCCTCGCCCACGCCAAAGACGACAAGGTGGTTCCGATCGAAAACAGCATCCTCTTCCACAAGGCCCAGAAGGCGCATCGCATCCCGGGAAAATTGCTGGAACTCGAACGCGGCGGGCACGGCCTCAACGGATATCGCGGCCCCATGTGGGACGCATGGCAGACCCAATCCCTCCAGTGGCTGCGGTCCGTTGGCACACTCGGTGCCGCGCGCCCGCAACCATCCGCGCCCTGAGTTTCTACGCGCTTCTGCGCCCCGTACTCGATGGTGGTCCCTTCTTTGGGAACGAGCCATCAGGCGCCTTATCGAACTCAAACTTCGCTCAAGCGCGACAGCCTGACGGGCTCCAGCAGGAGCGCTTTCCAAAGATCGGTGGCGGCACGATTCATCCCTCGCCAGAGAACTGAACCGCCGCGGCCAACCCCCAAACCGACGCAGGCCACACCTCCATGGCGTCCCCTCTCCTAGGCTCTGTTCTGAGTGCAATTCGCGGCGTATTCCGCCGCAGAGATACGGACGCGAGCCCCGATTCTCTCAGCGCACTCGTCAACGGCTCCCCCGCGTTCCTGTTTCAAATCAACCACAACGCCCAACTCGGACGACACGCGGTCGCATCGGCCGCACTCGCGGGAAGGGCGCCGGGCACGATCCTCCTGCGCGAGACCAGCGCTGTTTGGACTCCCACCGACGGCGGGATCACGTCCGTGTGCCACCACTGCGCCGCAGAGCTGGACAGTGCAGGTTCGCGACGCACTTCTTGTACAGGCTGCGATGGTCAGACCCACTACTGCTCGGCGAAGTGCCGCGACGCACATGCCCCCCTGCATTCACCCGTGTGTCGGCTGCACGCGAATGCACCAGTGCTGGCCGCGCGCCACCACTGCCCCCAAAGCTTGGTACTCGCGCTCCTCGCACTCATCGCGAGACGCTGCCGCTCATTATCCCAACCCGCGGTGCACTCGCCTGCACAGGCACGCATACCCGCAGACCCGCTCACATTCGAAGCCGATCCCACCGCCTTCGCTCAGATGCATGGGGATCCACAGACCATCGACGCGGCAGCCCGGCGCTGCCTGCGCACCCTGGCCGACTCTTTGTGCGATGGTCTGCCGGAGGAACAGCGCCCCCCGTTCGATCTGTTCCTGAAATGGACCGCGCAGATCAACGCGAACTCGCACGGCCTCCAGCGCGCCCACAAAACGCAGGAAGACTTCGGCCTCGGTCTCTTCCCGCTGAGCTCGCTCTTCAACCACTCCTGCATCCCAAACTGCACTTACACCAATGAGGGTGCACAGATGGTGCTGCGACTCCTGCGCACCGTGGATGAGGGTGAGGAGCTTTGCGTCAATTACGTCGAACTCTACGCCGCACGCGACGAACGCCGGGCTGAGTTGAAGGCAGGCAAGCGCTTTGAATGCCGGTGTCCCCGCTGCACCCACTCGCCACGCAACGCCGCAGAGACGCGCCTCCTCCAATCCGAGCTTTTCGTGTCGGGCGTCCTCTGCGATCAGACCCCCGGATGCACCGGCCTGCTACGCGAGTGCAACGTGCACACCGACCGTGTGGGCGACCGCTCCGCGCAATGGGCATGCACCGCCTGCAACGCCCGCTGCACCTACGGTTCCATCGCGGACACCCACCTCACCCCCCTCCGCAACAGCCTCCAGTCAGCCACGACCCTTTACTCCGAGGGATTGACCATCGCTTCCGCACCACGCATCCGGGCCGCCTTCGAAGCGGTGCTCAAAGAGGCACTCGTCCGACTCCCTCCATCCCACGCGATCGTCTTTCACTGTCATCTGCCACTGATCAACTGCTGCTCCACGCTCGGCGACTATGAGGCAATGGCAACCCATGCACGCGCGGTCGTTGCATTGGCGGATGCCACACTGCCCCGCCACCTCCCTGTCGCCAATTACCTCGCCGCTCTGGCCAAGGCATTGGAATTGAGTGCAAACATGCGTCCCCCCCTCCCGCACGCTCTCCGCCGCCAACACGCGACCGAGGCCTGTGCCGCATGGGAGCGCGCCCTGGAAATCTACGAGGTCTGCCTCGGTGCGAAACATCCACAGACCGCCCGCACCCGTGCCCAACTCCTCAAAGCGCAGGCGGCCGCGAAGTCGCTTTGAATCTGGACGCCGTAAGCCACACGGAAGCGCTTTAACCGCAGCGGCGAAATGTCCTCACGCTCCACCGAGCCATTGGGTGAGAAAGTGGAACAGCCACAGGTGCGCAGGATAGAAGCCATAAAACAGGTAGCGCAAATCGCGCCCCCTGCGCCCGTTGTACAGGTTGAGGAGAGGAAGCGAGAGGATGCACCCGAGGTTGATCAAGTTGATCAACCCATAGGACGGATCTCCCGTCCGCGCGCTGACCAGCGCGAACACGCCGCTGTTCACCAGAAGCAGTGCACCCATCACCACCGCAGTGCTTCCGGGGCGTCCGCGCGTGAGGTGAAATACAAACACCATCCAGACTCCAAGATGCCACCAATCCAGAGTGAGAAAGATGCCTGCCGCACCCGCCGCCATCACGACTGCACTCACAAGCCATAGAGACCGGATCCGATCCGTGGCCCAGATCAACAGCGCCCCCGCAAGAAGATCGAAAAACACATTGAGCCCATGCGGGAAGACAAGGTGGTAAAACGGCTGGCTCACCACGGCGAAGACCAGAAGACGCGACAGGTAACGCCCGAGATGACGCGTTTGATGGTACCCCTCCACCAGCAGGAACGCGAACACCGGCATCGCGAACCGCCCCACCACCCGCATCCACAGCGCTTCGGGAAAAACGAGGGCTCCGAGGTGGTCCACCACCATCGCCGCGATAGCGATGAGCTTCAGCGTGAACCCATCCAACCCCGCCCCGCCCTCTGCACTTTGGACACTGGGCGCCAAACGGGTTCTTTTGGAATGCGGTCGCGTCATCTTTGGGTTTCCGGGCAATACAGGGGCGATAATTAGATATGGGCTCCGCCCCCCCGGAACCTAAAGCCTCAAACACTCTTTACGAGAACCGCCCCCCCGATGGGCGGCAAGGTCTCAAATGCTTCAACAGCCAGCGTCCCGCAGGTCTTGTCGCTTGCCCTTGGGGTGCAGAAGCACACCCCGGACACGGCGATCGAACCTTAGATCAATTTCTCAGATTATTTCGGTCTAAGCAGAGCCGGCACATAGTCAGGCGGTTGACACCACGCATTTCCTCCCGCGAGAATTAGCAACCATGAAACAACCAGAGACCCCCCTCTTCAGCCGCCGTGACTTCCTGAGGACCGCGTCGCAAACCGCAGCCGTCTCCGCACTGGCAGGGATTACGCTGCCGCACGTCCACGCAGCCGGCACCGACTCCATCAACATCGCCCTCATCGGCTGCGGTGGCCGTGGCACGGGTGCCGCCAAGAACGCCATGGACCAGAGTGGCCCTCCCATCAACCTCGTCGCGATGGCGGACATCTTCCAACACCGCTTGCAGGGCAGCCACGACACACTCAAGCGCCACCTGCCCAATCAGGTGCAGGTGCCCGATGACCGCAAGTTCGTCGGTTTCGACGGCTACAAGGGCGCCCTCGACAGCCTCAAGAAGGGCGACGTCGCCATCTTCACCACACCCATGGCCTTCCGCTGGGTCCATTTCCAGTACGCCATCGAGAAGGGTCTCAATGTCTTCATGGAAAAACCGGTGACCGCCGACGGCCCCAGTTCCCGGCGCATGCTCAAGCTCAACGAGGAGGCGGAAAGAAAGGGCCTCCGGGTTGGAGTCGGCCTCAACAGCCGCCACAGCCGCGCGATGCAGCAACTCCATGAGCGCATCAGCGGTGGTGAAATCGGAGACATCATGCTCATGCGCGGCTATCGCATGGCCGGCCCGATCGGCTCCGCTTTCTCGGAAAAATATCCCGGCCCGAACAACGACCTGCCAGGCAAGCCCAGCGAACTGCTCTGGCAGCTCTCCCGCTTCCACAGCTTCCTCTGGGCCAGCGGCGGCTGCTACAGCGACTTCAACATCCATCACATCGATCATCTCTGCTGGATGAAGAACGCGTGGCCCGTGAAGGCTCAGGCCATCGGCGGCCGCCACTATCGCGGCAACTTCGTCGACCAGAACTTCGACAGCTACGCGGTCGAGTACATCTTCGAGGATGGCGCGCGTCTTTACATGGACGGCCGCTGCATGGTCGGCGCCAACCAGCAGTACTCCAGCTACGTCCACGGCACCAAGGGCATGGCCATCGCCGCCAAGAGTGGGGACGCAGGCCTGCCTTCCAGCACCTTCCGAGGCCAGACCCCAAACCGGAACAACATGATCTGGACTTCCGACGTTCCAAAAAACGAGACCGAATCCCACTTCAACGAGTGGACCGACCTCGTCGACGCCATCCGTCAGGGCAAACCCTTCAACGAGGTCAAACGCGGCGTCGAAGCCAGTGTCGTCACCTCCATGGGCCGCATGGCTGCTCACACCGGACAGGAAGTCACCTTCGAGGAAATGCTCAACCACGAGCACGAGTACTGCCCCAACGCCGACAAGATGACCATGGACAGCCCGTCCCCGCTCCCAGCTGGTCCCGACGGCAAGTACCCCGTCCCGACTCCCGGCGAGAAGAAGGGCAAGGTCTGGCAGGAATGGTACGCCTGAGCCGCCGCAGTGATCGGCCATAGGCGGTCCGCACCATAGCCGCCCGCAATTCCAAGCGCCCGGAGCAATCCGGGCGCTTTTGCTTTCCTCCCCAACAAGCGGGCCCCTCCATCTCCCGCGGTTTCTGACCACGGGCCGCTCGCGCGCCAGTCCACGCCCACCGTTCCCCCTCCACTGGGTGCGCACGCAACCGGTCGTGTGGTGCCAAGCATGAACCCGCCCGGCGCCGATCAACGCCCACCTGATGAAGTCCCGATCGGCTCTACGGCAGCGTATTAAAGGGCACGTTCAGCAGCAGCACGGACTGGTTGGCATCCATGAAAATCACACGCACGGCAAACTTCCCATCCCCACGCGTGCTATGCCCCTGACTGGCACAGCCCGGCGCCGCTGACAGGACGGTGAACGAGCGCACCGTGCGCACCGTTCCGTCGAGATCGATTTTATCTCCCTCACGCAGCAAAAGCTGCACGTCGCCGGCAGCATCCTGCACCCAGAAGCCGATGTCATTCGCCGTGGTCACCGAGTCGGCACCCCGCTGAAGTGTGGCCACAAAGGCAGGCCCCAGCCTCGCGTCGCCCTCGCTCCACGCCATCGAACGAATCGCCGCAAACTTCGCCCCGCCTGCCCCGGGAGCCACTCCGCCCTCGCGTGCCAGCAGGCTCAAATCGCCCTCCTTTTCAACGCGCAGCAAACCGGTCTTTCCCGGTGGCAACAGCACACCCGCGCCCTCGCCCGCCAGTGCGGTACCCAGAAAAGCGACTGCACCGTCGGGTCCTGGTACGGGATCGCCTATCGCGCCCAACGGCGCCCCGTCCTGCTCCACCAACGTCACTCCTTTGCGAGCGCGGAGTCCGAGCGTCAACTGCTCGCCCTCGCCCGTGATTTCGATGATCACCGAGTCATTGCCGGCATCGAGTGCCAAGTCAGGCGGCGTGGTGAAGACACTGTCGCGATCCAGACGCGCAAGAAACACGACGCTTCCGTCCTCGCGCAGCGTGGGCAGGCTGAAGGACTTGATCGAGGCGCCACCGAGAATCTCCAACGGTGCACCACTCTGAACCAGCAACTCGAGGCCCGCGCCCACGAACTTCACCAGCGCGCAGCTGCCGTCTTCAAATCCCACACGCGCCACGATGACACCGCTCGAGTTGTAGCCGCGCCTCTGATCCAACGTACCCTGCAGCGAAGCAAACAGCGCAATCGAACGCACCACCCGGTCGTCGCCCTCAACCACCGAAAGCGTGTCCCCCTGGCTCAGCAATTCCGTGAGCGTGAGAGTGCCGTCTTCGGCCTGACGCTGACGCCAAAGCGAGACCAACTCAGGATCCGGCTGCGCATCGGGATCCTCGGAGACCACGGTCAAGGGAGCGGTGAAGACCAGATCACCGTTGTCTGCGAGCACGAGTTCGGAAACTCCCCCCAGATACAAACCCTCGTGATCCGGCACTTCCATCCTGCTGCGGAATACCAGTCCCAGAACTCCATTGCGACGCACCCACAGACCCGCCTCCGGTTCGTCCGATTCAAGGGTCGCCGTGAAGGCCACGTTCCCGGAGTTGTTCACCACCGGCACGCCAAAAAACTGGAACGGGAACGCGGCGCCTGGCGCCTGCGCGCCCTGACGCGCCACCACCTCGGTGCCTGCATAAATCACACGCCTGCGCAGGTTGGCCGCATCAGCCACGATTCCACCGAACGCCACCCCACCCACATAGGCCGAGGGCACACCAAAGCTCACGAACTTCGCACCGGGGAAGTCCGAACCGACCAAGCCGCCGGCACTCCGGAAGTCGGAGGAATCCAAGCTGAGTGCGGCCGTCGCGTTCACACGAACCCCACCCACAGGAATGGAAGTACCGAGATTCCCCTGAAGGTCGCGGAACTTCAGCACCACCTTGTAGGCACCGGTTGGAAGTGCGACCGCGCTTGAAAACACGCCGCTCGCGAGCGGTGCCGCCGGGTCGAATCCGATCCGGTGTGGCCCCTCCCCGTTGAACCCGCTGCTGAGCACCATCGTGTAAACCGCCCCATTCGTGCCTGTGAAGGTCAGGGTCACACTCCCTGCCATCGCAGCTTCGGGCAGAGAGAAGGAAACCTGCAGCGGCTTCCCCGCCCCAGCCCGCACATGGCTCACACTGAGGGTGGGCGCATCGGCAAAACCGTCCACGGTCACACGCGAGGCCGATGCAAGGGCGTCCGCGTTGCCGAGCAAATCCCGGTAACTGAGCACCACCGAATACACGCCATCGGGAATGGCGACCCCCGAAGCCACCTTCTCACTCGAAGTGGGATCCGCAAGATCGAGGGTGAAGCCGTGGGAACCGGCCGCACACTCCGTGTCCGCAAGAACCAACACCCGGTTAATTCCCCCAGCAGAAAACACCAACCGCAGGCTCCCGGGTTGCGCGACCTCCGGCAGCGAGTATTCGACCTGCATGGACGTGCCCGAAGAACTCCCAACCGCCGGCCGCACAAGCGTGGGCGGGAGCGTCTTCGTGTCGATCCTGAACCCCGTGGCGGTCGGCGCCGACGAAGCCACGTTGGCCGCGTTGATGTAGCTCAGCGTCACCGCATACACCCCGTCCGGAATCGGCACCCCGCCCAAGACCGCCGCACTACCCACCTCCGGATTGGAGGGGTCAAACGAGAATCGGTGGCTTCCCGCACTGCGCTCGGAGTCGGCCAACTGCAGAACCCGCGGCGTCGTACCGTCCGAAAACGAGAGTTTCACGCTGCCTGCCTTCGCTGCTGCAGGGAGGCTGAACTGCACATTCACGGGCGCCTTCGAGACCGTGTTTTTCGCAGGACTGGCCAGTGTCGCTACCGGGAAGTTCAAGGTGACACCGCTCTTGGTCGTCACCGCCTCCGGATTACCCACCGCGTCCTGATACGTCACCCCAAACGTGTAGACGCCGGCGGGAATGGGATCGCCACTCGCCACTTCCGAACTCTTGGTCGGATCCAGCGGATCCAAAACGAACGTGTGCGCACCCGCGGTCTCCTGGCTAGCCGCCAGACGCAGCAGGCGGAGCGTGACCCCATCGAAGAACCCAATTCCCACCGTTCCCGGCGCGGCAGCCTCAGGAAGGCTGAAGGAGATCGTGATGGTCGGATTATAGGTCCTGTTCGCCACCGGACTGGAAATGACCGGCGGCGCAGTCGCCCCATCCACCACCACGTTGCTTGCGACCGCACTCTCGAAAGTTGCCCCGGACGAGTCCTTATAAAAGAGCTTCACCGCGTAAGTGCCGTTGGGAAGCGACGTCCCTCCGGCCACCGAGGCGACCGCACCACCGATCGTCGGCGCGGCCGGCGAAAACGAGAAGCTGTGCATTCCGGCGGACTGTTGGCCCGCGCTCAGGGTCAGCGTGCGCACCACGGTCCCGGCCTTGAACTCCAGCTTCACACTTCCCGCCTGCGCGGTCTGCGGCAACACGAAGGAGACCACCGCGTTGGCCGTCAGCACCGCGTTGCTCACAGGACCCGCAAGAATCGGTTTGGTGACAAGCGGAGGCACTGCCCGGAAAACGCTTTTGGCCAAGGCGTTGGTCACATAGAGCGTTCCGTCGGATTGTACCGCCACTCCCACGGGTCCCGAAAACCGAGCCTGCTGGCCCAACCCCCCGGTGTTCCCGGACTGAAACTGCATTCCACCAATCGTGCTGACCTCACCAAAGGCAGTGATCTTGTGAATGGTGCAGGCGGTATAATCCGCCACGTACAGGTTCCCCAAGGTGTCGAGCGCCATGCCAGCGATGCTCACCAATCCCGACTGCGTACCGCTGGATCCCTGCGTGTTCAGGGTCGCCACGGCGCCACCGGAAATCTTCCTGATCACCCCGCTCGCCTCACCCACGAACACCGTCGCGCCCGCTTCATCCACGGCGATCCCGACGGGCAGTCCAAAGCGGGCCGAGAGCGCCGGCCCATCCAAGATTGCCTCCGCCCCAACCACCCCTGCGAGCGTGGTCACGACTCCATCCACGCTCACCTTGCGGACCACGAAGTTTCCGGAATCCGCCACGTACACATTCCCAGCGCCATCCACCGCGATACCGGTGGGTTGGTTGAAGCTCGCCGTCAGAGCAGGCCCGTTCGTGCTGCCAGCCGTTCCGGAACCCGCAAGCGTGGACACCTCCGGCGTCGTGCCCATCGTGATCTTCCGGATCTTGTGCGTGACGATGTCCGTCACATAGAGATTCCCCGCCCGGTCGATCGCGACCCAGCCAGGAGCCTGAAAACGCGCCTGCGCCAAGGAGCCGTCCTCATCGCCGGGCTTGTCCAGACCGCCCACCAACGTCGTCACCTCCCCCGTCCGACTGATCTTGCGGATCGCATGATTATCGGTGTCCGCCACATACAGGTTGCCATTGGAGTCCACCGCCGCCCCTTGGGGAAATCCGAAGCGCGCTTCCGCACCTGAACCGTCCGCATTTCCCCCCTGCGCGGACCCACCCGCGTAAGTGTCCACCGTGAGACCCGCACCCGTGTTCGTCCCACCACCAGTTCCTCCGCCAGTTCCCGTTGTGAAATTGATCGTGCTCTGTGCACTCGCCAAGAACACCCCATCGCTCACCAACGTTTTGAGGGGCTGGCCCGCCGCGCTGCCCTGCCCCCCTTGGTAGGTGACGTTCCCCGGGGTCGTGAAGTACGCGTTCAGCGCCGAAGCCGTTCCGGCAAACGTTCGCACCGTCGACGTCCCACCCACGGTGACTCCGACGGCTGGCACCCCGTTGAGAACCCCAGCGTCCACGCTCAACGTCACGGTCAGGTTGCTGCTGTCGACATCGGCAAAAGGTGTCCCAATGTAAGTCAGACTGCCCGCCACTCCCTCGGAGACCGTGAAAGAAATCGGCGCCGCCACCGTCGGGGCGTCGTTCACCCACGCAAGGTTGATCGTCACCGTGGCCACGTCGGACGACAGCGAACCGTCGGAAGCCGTCACCGTGAAAGTCTTCGGCCCGTTGTCATTCGGGGCCGGTTCGTAAGTGAAGCCCCCCCCTGAGGAACCCGAATCAGCGGCCAGCGCCGCAATCTCAGTCACGCTCAGTGCCCGCGAGTAAATCAGCACCTCGTCGATCAGGCCGTCGAAGTAGTCGTCGCCATAGGTCTTGCCAATCCCGAAATTCAGGGCCTGTACGTTCGCGCCGGAAACGCTGTCGAAGGCCGTCTTTTGCCCATTGAAGTGGATCGCCCGCTCGGAGCCGTTGTAAGTAGCGACCACGTGATACCAGGTCTGTGGCGACATCGTGGCCACTGCTGCGGAGAGGTCGTTGTCCCACCAATAGTTGAGTAACAGCCCGTCGCCATTCAGGCGAAACGCATTCACTTGGTTGCTTCCGCCATAAGCGCCCCAGCCAATGAATCCTTTGGATCCAAAAGACCTCGCCTTGAACCACAGCGCTACGGAGTAATTGCTGTCGCCAACCGGCAGGTTGTCGATCGTCCCCGAAATCGCGGAGAGTAATGACGCTCCGTCAAAATCAACCGCTCCCCCGCTCTTCCCGTTCGCACTCCAAGTGGCGCCGCCCGAGTTGCTGAGGGCCGCGCCGGTGACCGAGTTTTTCCCGAGATCATCGGCGGAATCAAACGACCAGCGGCCGATCAGGCCTTGGATAGGAACCTTGTTCAGATTGCTCAAGGGGATGACCTGCCCCGGAGACAACGCCACGCCATTCAGCTTCAGCGTTCCCGTCCCCGGGAGCGTCACAACGGTGATGCTCTCCAGCGCCCTGTTCCCGGCATTGGAGTAAGCCGTGGCGAAATGAACGGCCGTAAAGTTGAGCGGCGTGTCTTCCGTGCCATTCAACGCGATAGGGGCCAGCGCCGGCGCGTTGTTCCCTCCTGTGAAATTGATCGTGCTCGTTGCACTCGCCGAGAGCGATCCATCGCTCACCGTTGTCGTAAGCATCCGACTCCCCGTGCCGTTCAACGCGCTCTGGTAGGTGATCCTCCCCGGCTTCGTAAAATACGCGTTCAAGTCCGCCACCGTCCCGAAGAAAGTCGGCGCGGCAACCGTGCCGCCCACCGTGATGCCGCTGCCCTCGCCCCCGGTGATCGTCCCCTCCCCCGCGATGAGGGTCACCATCAGGCTCGCATTGTCGACGTCCGTGAAGGGCGCTCCGTTGTAAACGAGATCCCCCATCCCAACCGCGCTCAAGAAAAAGGAGGCGGGCGCAACCACCATCGGCGCGTCGTTCGCCGCCGTGACGGACACGTTCAAGGCCTTCTGTGTGACCACCAAACCATCACTCATCGTCACGATGAAGCCGTCGCCTCCATTCACGCGCAACGCGTTGATCCCCTGTGCGTCCGGCGTGAAAGTGTAAGCCCCAGTCGCCACGTTTACCGACAGCGTTCCAAAGGGCCCGGTCTGCGACACCACGCCGCCTGCCTCCGTCACCAACCTGCCCAGGATGGGGCCGCTGGGATCGAAGGCCACCCCTCCATTGTTGGCGACGGTGTGGTTGAACCCACTCGAATCCACCAGCAACTGGGCTGCAGACGCGGCCCGTAGCAGCAGGACGGTTCCCGGCACTACCGCCAACTCACCACTCGGCGGCGCGAAGTTCGCCATGTAAATCGCCCCACCTTTGATCATCCGAAAGTTCGAGATCTTTCCCTCCAGGTCGTAACCCTCATAACTTTGAAGGCGCCCGAGACACGGACTTCCCTTCGTGATGTTCTGAGGCCGATCCCCGCTGACCACCGCAACCCCGTTCACAAAGATGGTGATCACCCCCGCACGCCGCACCACCGCGTAATGCGCCCACTGGTTGGCCCATGCCAGATCAAACGGGCACCCAAGGTCGTTCGTGTATCCATCGATGCGGACCTTCAGGACCCCTGAGTCACAAAAGAACGCGAAGCTGCCGGCGCTGTTCACGTCACCGCCCGAATCATAAAACGTGAAGAACCCGCCAGCCCTCACATATCCCCATGTCTCCATCGTGAAGTCGCCGGTTCCAAACCGGAACTCATCCCCATCGGCCACGGTGAGGCTCTTTCCCGTCCTGCTGCCAAAATCCAAGCTCCCGGCGGGGAAGGCTCCCTTGATGCCGTAGGTCAGCGTGCCTCCCGTCCCCAGGACAGTACCTGCCACCGTACCCGTCACGGTCGCAAACGTCTCCGCCGCGCTCGTATCCGTGTAGGTCAGGATGATCGGTTCAGTCCCACCCGTCGTTCCTCCTGTCGTCCCCTCGATCAAGGTCAGCGTCCCGCCTACCGTCCCGCCGCTCAAGGTCAACGTCCCAGCGTTTGCGCTCGCCGTCGCACCCGTGAAGTTCAGCGTCCCAGCGGACACACCCATCTGCCCACCACTAGAACTCAGCGAGCCACCGGACAGAGTGAGCGTCCCACTCGTTGTCCCCGTTGTTCCATTGGTCAGACTCAACGTCCCGCCCGATACGCTCAAGGTCGACCCGAGCACTGTCAGACTCCCACTCGCCACACTATACATTCCGCCGGATCCTCCCGCCAACTGCAGCGTCCCGCCCGAAAAAGGAGCGGGCGACAAATTCAAAGTCCCGCCGCTCACAACGCCAACAGTCTGCGTGCCGACATTGGTCCCGATCGTTGCGGTGTTCTGCACCAGCGTCCCATCGGTTGTCCCCGTCGTTCCTCCACTCAAGGTCAGCGTCCCACCAGTCGTTCCCGTTGTTACTCCCGTCTGGACGAGCGTGCCTCCATTGCTGCCAATTGTTGCGCCGCTCAAGCTGAGCGTTCCGCTCGTCGTCCCACCGGTCACAGTCAGCATCCCGCCGCTCGTGCTTGTCGCCCCCCCACTCAAACTCAACGTCCCGCCCGACACACTGAAAACCCCACCGCTCCCAATTGCCGTCCCCCCAGTCCCACCGCTTAACGTCAACGTGCCAGTCGACACCGTCAGCGTCCCGCCTCCCGGTCCGCTGCTGTAGGTTCCAGCCGAAACATTCAGAGTCCCGCCCCCGCTCAAAGCAAACGTGCCTCCGGACACGTTCAGCGTCCCGCCACTCCCAAGATTCGTCCCCCCAACCAAAGTCAGAGCCCCGCCAGAGAAACTCGCATCCGCCAAACTGAAGGTCCCGCTCGTGGTGCCGGTTGATCCAGTATTCAAAGTGAGCGTTCCGCCTGCAATTGCCGTCCCGCCCGTACCTACCCCGCCGCCCCCCACTGTCAGCGTACCACCTCCGTTTCCACTGCCATCCGAGGGCCGGATTCTGCGAATGCAAAAGTTGAGCGGGTCACTCACATAGATTCCCGCCATTCCGGCCACGCCCACCAAAGCGATTCCCGCAGGCCCTCTGAACTTGGCGGATGATGCGGCCCCGTCTGCATAGCCCTCGCCGGCACCCGCAACGGTGAAGACACCACTTCCTTGTTTGATCACGCGAACCGCCTGATTTCCTGAGTCCGCCACGTACACCGAGCCAACCGCGTCCACGGCGATCCCGCGGGGTGCATTGAAGCTTCCGGGAACCCCGTCGGAGAAGCCCGCCGAGCCGGGCGTCCCTGCCAAGGGAGTCAGATTCTGCGTGACCAAATCCACCTTGCGCACCGTGTGCTGCCCCTCCTCGACGACAAACAGGGTGCTCCCCGCACACGCCAGCGCACTCGGGTTGCTGAGCCTGCCCACACCCAAAGGTCCGCTGTCCACACCGGAGGCCCCCTCCACTCCTGCAATGATACTGTCCTGTCCACCCGCGCTCAGCCTGCGGATGGTGTGGTTGCCCGTGTCGGCAACGTAAAGTGCACCATCCGCCCCCACCGCGATGCCCTTGGGGCCGTTGAATCCACGGGGCGATGCCGTACTGGTAACGGAGTTCCCAAGCACGCCCCCGACCGTCGTGACCACACCCGCTGGGGAAATCTTCCGGATGGCATGGTTGCCCGTGTCCGCCACCAACACATTGCCCTCCAGATCCAGCGCCAGCGCCGTGGGATCCTTGAACAAACCCGACGTCGCACCTGAAATGGTGTAGTTGCCTGAAAACGCAGCGCTCGTGGCGGCGGAGATGATGAACGTCTTTGAATCCACCACGGAAATCACCACCGTCCCAGTCGGCACCCCCGCACCCGCCAGCGTCATGCCACTGCGCAGCCCGATGTTCTCAGCCGTATCCGACGCCGATGCGAGCGTCACCCTCGTCGATCCCGCAGACGCGCTCATCGCAAAGCTCGCCACGAGGGAAACCGAATTCTCGGCTCCCCGCACACCGGACCTCCCCGCAAGAGTCGACACCTGCCCCGCCACTGAAACCCTTCGCACGGTCTGATTATCGAGGAGGTAGAGGTTCCCCTGCCCATCAGCACACAAGGCACCCGGTTCCACAAAGCGCGCCATGCGCAATTCGCCGTCCTGTGTGCCCTGACCTCCGCCGCTCCCAGCGAGCGGAAACCAGTTGTAAAAACCCGTGGTATTGATGGCCGGCCCCGGCTCCCCGATGCTGATGCTGTGTGCCGCACGATTGGCCACAAGAATCCTGCCGTCATGCAGACGCACGATCCCCGTCGGTTCGTTGAACTTGGAAGCCGCCCCCACCCCATCCACCGTCCCAGCCATCCCCGCCTGACCTCCCACGGTGCTCACTGCCCCGGACATGGTCACCCGCCTCACCAATTGATTCCCGCGATCGCTCACCAGCAAATCCCCATTGGCGTCGCCCACCAACGCCACCGGTTGGTTGAAGCGCGCAACCGTCGCCGCACCGTCCCCACTGCCCACCTGCAACGCCGTGCCTGCGAGACGGTCCACCCGCGTCGCCACACCCGAAACCACCGTGATCTTGCGAATCAACTGATTGCCCGTGTCCGCCACATACACGTTGCCCGCTGCGTCCACCCAGAGCCCCTGCGGCGCATTGAACTTTGCCGCCGAGACCGCCCCGTCCGCACTCCCGGCGCTGTTGGGGATTCCGGCAAACAGCGTCACCGATCCCGCTGCGTCGACCCTCCGGATCACATGATTGCCCGTATCCGCGACGTACAGCGCATTGTCGATCCCAAGCGCCACCCCAGCCGGCGTGTTGAAGCGCGCCACATTCCCCATTCCGTTCACATACCCAGACACGGTGGCCTTGCCCGCAATCGTCACCACCCCGCCCTGAGGAGTGACCCGCCGGATCGTATGGTTGCCGGTGTCGGCCACATAAAGGCTGCCAGTTCGGTCCGCGGTCAATGCACGCGGAGCGTTGAACTGCGCCTCGGCCGCGTTCACCACCGTGCCCGTGAAGCTGTATGCGCCGCTCGCAGCGACGGTCAGCGCGCTGGAGAGCGTGAGCGTGTTCCCGTTCACCGCCACGACCTTCGTGCCTGCCACCACCCCACGCCCGCTCACCAACATACCGGGAAAAATTCCCAACTGCGACGGGTTGGCCGCCGCCGGAAGCGTGAGCGTGCTCCCTCCCAATGCCCCCGTTGGATTCATGGAAACCACCGTGGTCAACGAATCCCCCGCCCCAACTGCTCCCACAGTGCCTGCGTAAACAAACACGGAGCCGTCCGCAGACAGTTTCCGGATCACATGGTTGAGCGTGTCAGCAACAAACACGACGCCGTTGGGATCGGCCGCCATCCCGGAAGGCCCGTTGAAGCGCACGGCGCTGCCCACCCCGTCCTGGAAACCCGCATTGCCAGAACTGCCCGCAAAGTTGGCGCGCCACGCCACGCCCTGCGCCCCCTGACCAAAAACCACCGCAGCGGACACCAGCAGCATCCACAACCACATCCCTCTCATCCCCGGCACCCTCAAGCGGGGCAAATCCCAGTTCATAAAACTCAGCCTGCGCGGCCCTTTTTGTGTGCGGGTAGCAGGACGTCGGAAACTCGACTTTTGGAATATCATCAGGCGCGGGTCTTAATAGCGTCTCATCCTGCTGCTTTCCGCCCTCTGCGGCAAACCGATTCGCCGCCAAAACAATGAAACCGCCCCCGTTCAAAACCAGCCTCCAACCACCCCCGAAAACCTGAGCCTTCACTTCGCGAAAGCCCCCGCGATCCGCTCACGGTGTGCTCCCCTTCTTGGCGCGCTTCGCCACCCGGCATCTCCCCGCAATACCGACTCCCCTCACCCGCCCGCCTGCCAACTCCTTCGCCCTTACCGCTTTCAGACGGCTTGCCCTCAGAGACGATTGCGGATAATCGCCCTCCTCCCTCGTGAAACTCCTCCGATCCCCCTCGTCCGTCCGTCGCCACCTTGGCGCAGCAAAGGGCACCGTCGTTCTGGTGCCAACAATGGGGGCACTCCACGAAGGGCACGCCGCGCTCATTCGGCGCGCAAGACGCAAAGCGGGCCCCTCTGGAAACGTCGTCGTCAGCATCTTCGTAAACCCGACCCAGTTCGGGCCGAAGGAAGACTTCAGCCGCTACCCGCGCCCCTTTTCAGCCGACCGCGACCTCTGCGCGCGCCTCGGCGTGGATATCCTCTTCCACCCGGATGCCGCCGCGATGTACCCCACGGGATTCTCCACCTATGTGCAGGAGGAGGAGGTCGGCATGGGACTGTGCGGCGGCTCACGTCCCGGCCATTTCCGGGGAGTCTGCACGGTGGTGCTTAAACTCTTCCACATCGTCCAACCGGACGCCGCCATCTTCGGCCTCAAAGATTTCCAGCAGTGCATGGTGCTTCAACGCATGGTGCGCGACCTGAACCTGCCCGTGCAGATGATCTTCGCCCCCACGGTGAGGGAGTCCGACGGCCTCGCTCTGAGCTCCCGTAACCAGTACCTCTCGGCCCCGGAACGAGCCCAGGCCCCCATCCTTCGTGCAGCGATTTTGGAAGCCCGAAAGGCCTGGCGGGGCGGCGTGACTGCAGCACGCAGCCTCCTCTCCGTCGTTCAAAAACGCATCGCCGCCGCCCCCCTCGCCCGCACCGATTACATCGCGTTTGTCGACGCAGCGACCCTCCAACCCGTCACCACCGTGCGCAGCGGGGATGCACTCGCCCTCGCCGTCTTCTTTGGAAAAACCCGCCTCATCGACAACCTCATCTTCTCATGAAACGCTATGACTTCGTCGTGGTCGGCAGCGGGATTGCGGGCCTCAGCTTCGCCCTCAAGGCGGCGCGGCACGGGACGGTGGCCGTCGTCACGAAAAGCTCAGCCGGCGAATGCAACACCCGCTATGCTCAGGGGGGCATCGCCTGCGTCACCAGCAGCGAGGATTCCTTTGAACTGCACCTCAAGGACACCCTGGATGCCGGCGCAGGCCTCTGCGACGAGGAGGTCGTGCGCCAGATCGTCACCGACGGTCCCGAACGCATCCAAGAACTCATCCAGATCGGCGTCCAGTTCGACCAACGCGACGGCAACGGAGGCGGACCCGACCTCGGAAGAGAAGGCGGACACTCCATGCGCCGCATCCTGCACTCGCGCGATGTGACCGGACGCGCCATCGAGGAAGCCCTCCTCGCCGCGGCCCACTCGGAACCCCGCATTGAGATGCTCGCCAACCACCTCGCGGTGGACCTCATCACCCTGCGCAAACTCGGCCATGTGAGCGCGGACCGCTGCCTTGGAGCCTATGTGCTCGACGAGTCCACCGGGCAGGTCCTCACCCTTCGCACCGACCGCCTCGTCCTCGCCACCGGAGGCTGCGGCAAGGTGTACCTCTACACCACCAACCCCGCGGTCGCCACAGGGGACGGCGTCGCCATGGCATGGCGAGCAGGCGCCAAAATCGCCAACATGGAGTTCGTCCAGTTCCACCCCACCTGCCTCTACCATCCCGACGCAGGTTCCTTCCTCATCTCCGAAGCGGTGCGGGGCGAGGGCGCACGACTCCTCGACGCAAAGGGCCGCCCGTTCATGGCCAAGTACGACCCCCGCGCCGAACTCGCCCCCAGAGACATCGTGGCCCGCGCAATCGATGCGGAAATGAAACGCTCGGGAGCCAAGTGCGTATTCCTCGACATCACCCACAAATCCCCGGAATTCGTCCGCGACCGCTTTCCCAACATCCACGAGACCTGCCTCAAGTTCGGCATCGACATGACCCGCGAGGCGATCCCCGTGGTTCCGGCCGCCCATTACCAATGTGGAGGAGTGCTCACGGACGCCGACGGGGCGAGCAGTCTGCCCGGCCTCTCCGCCATCGGCGAGGTCGGCTGCACGGGCCTGCACGGCGCCAACCGACTCGCCAGCAACTCACTGCTCGAGGCCGTGGTGCTGGCCGATCGCTGCTGCCGCCACCTGCTCAACTCGCCAACCGATGGCCCCCTCTGGCCGGAGACCCTCCCGGAATGGATCAGCGGCGACGCGCATGACGTCGATGAACTCGTCGTCATCTACCACAATTGGGATGAAGTCCGCCGCCTCATGTGGGACTACGTAGGCATCGTCCGCACCACCAAACGCCTCCAGCGCGCCGCCACCCGACTGCGCAACCTCCAGAGTGAGATCCAGGAGTTCTACTGGAACTTCAAGGTGACCACCGAGCTGCTCGAAATGCGCAATCTGGCGACGGTCGCCGGGTTGATCGTCGACTGCGCGCTCCTGCGCCGCGAAAGCCGTGGACTCCACTACACTCTGGACTACCCGGGGACTGATGACCGCTTCCTGAAACCCACCATCATCCAGCGCACATAAATCGCAAGATGCTTATATCAAGAATCTTGCAGTTAAACAGAGCCCCGGAAACAGCAGCGCCACCACCGAAAAACCCCTTTACCCCCCGCACCGCCCCCGGTAAAAGGATGCCCTGAACACCGCCCCAAGGCGCGTATGAAACGGCTCCTCTTCCTCTCTTTCGCTGCCAGTTTCGCTTCCGGACTCCACGCCCAGAACGCACCCGTGCGCACCAGCGGCGATTTCTCCCGGTACGCAGAGAAGCTCCGCGAAAGCGCCATTCTGCAGATCCCCAAAGTGGAGCCCCCCAAGCGGACTGCCGACATCCCCACACCGGCCCCCTCCACCACAAACGATTTTTCGTTCAACCCACGCCCTTCCCTCCAAGTCGCCTCTGGCATCTACCCTTGGAAGCTGGACATCGTCACCACGGTGTTCTGGGTGGGTGAGCGAGCCACCGTAAACAACCCGGTCCACAACCGCTCCAGCTCCTGGGACCTCAACTGGGCATCGAACTTCGGTGGCTTCGACGACCCCAATTCCCGCAGCGGCTACCTGCCCGCGCGTTTCACCCCTCGCCTCAACCCCTTTTACGTCGCCCTCCCCTACAATGACGTCACCCGGGGAAGCACGAAACCGGAGGCCCGCAAGGTCATCCCATGGTTCAAACGGGATTTCGAAAAAGAGGGCCAGTCGGTCTGCAAAGATCGCTGGGTGGAAATCCGCAACCGCCAAACTAACAAGATAGCCTACGCCCAGTGGAGCGACTGCGGCCCCTTCAGCACCGATCACTGGCAGTACGTCTTCGGCAACGATCGCCCGAAACCCAACCTCAACAGGGGCGCAGGCCTCGATGTAAGCCCGGCCGTTCGCGACTCCCTAGGTCTCGCCTCCACCGGCGTCACCGACTGGCGCTTTGTCGAGGAGCGTGATGTCCCCCCGGGCCCATGGCGCCAGTGGGGCGACAACAACACCTTCGTCCAGCGCGCACGCCGCAATTCCGATCAAGTGGTCATCAACAAAACCGCCACTCCAGCCTCCAGTCAAAAGGGGGCCCCGGGAAAACCCGCTCCCCGATCCAGCACGGACCGGGTGCCCTGATTCACCGCGGAGAAAGGCAACAGCATGTCCTTCCCTGCGGACGCAGCATTCGCACTGCTCAGCCAGAGCCTTGCTCAGGACAGGTTCGCCCATGCCTACCTGATCACAGGCCCCGAGGGATCCGGCAAACGTCAACTCGCCACCCGCTTGGCCGCCTTGCTTTTGGACGAAGCAAACGCCCCCCTCACCCACCCGGACTGCCACGTGCTCGAGCCCGAGAGCAAGAGCCGCCGAATCCGCATCGAGTCCATCCGCGAACTCGAGCACAAACTCCATATGCGCTCACTGCGCGGAGGCAAAAAGGTCGGCATCCTCTTCGATGCCGATCGGCTTGTGGAACAGGCGGCCAACGCTTTCCTAAAGACTCTGGAAGAGCCACCCCTGCATTCCCACCTCCTCCTCGTAAGCAGCCTGCCGGATCAACTCCTGGAAACCATCCTCTCCCGCTGCATCGAAGTACCCCTCCACCGATCCACCCGCCCGACGCCATCGCCAGCCCAGACTCAACTCGTCGAAATCTTGGGAAAAGCCGCCACAACCCCCAGAATGACCGTCCCGGAGGTTTACCTTCTCATCCGTCAGTTCAACGAACTCCTTGGATCCGTCAAAGAAACCATCCGCTCCGAACACGACGCCGCGCTGAAAAAGGAAGAACCCCTCTACAAGCAGGTCGGCAACCGCGAAGGCCTCGAAGAACGGGAGGAATACTTCAAAGCCCTCACCGAAAGCCGCTACGTGGGCGAGCGCTCAAGGCTCCTCGCCGTGCTCGAGCAGTGGTGGGCCGATGTGCTCCGCCAGAAAGTCGGCGCTGCCCCGGAAGCCTCCGATCTTCCATATGCCCGCTCACAGACCGAAGCACTCGCCGGTCAACTGCCAATCCCGGATATTCTCCTCAGAACCCAAGCACTCTCCCGCCTCCGCTCCAACCTCGGACGCAATGTCCAGGAGGCCGTCGCCATCGAGGCCGGTTTTTTAGCGGTCTTTTCCGGAGGCCAGACCGCCTCCGTCCACTGAGGCCGCCGCTCCCGCCGAGGCTTGGTCCTTGGATGCCGGCTTGCCTTCACGCTGGGATTTACCCGCCTTGCCATCCTCCTTTTTAGCCGCCGCCTTGAGCTCCTCCGCCGTCCACGTCGCAGTACGCTGGGAATAAGTCGAACGCACACGGCTCACTTCGGCCGTGGACACGGGCGATCCCTGATGCTCCCACTCCCGGCGCACGTACGTGAGCACCGACGCCACATCTTCATCCGAAAGTTGACCCAGCGCAGGCATCTCCAAACGCCACACGCTCGATCCCACCGGAATCGGACCGGAAAGCCCGTGCAATAGAATCCGGATGGGACGGTCCGCCGCACCCAGCACCCAGTCGGAGTCGAGGAGCGGCGGCGCAAGCCCTTCCAACCCCGTCCCAGAGGCTTGGTGGCACCCCGCGCAAATGCCGGCATAGATCCCGCGTCCTTTTTCAAAAAGAGCCTGCTGCTCGGCATTGAGCGCCACTTTCTTTGGCGCAGGCGGCACGCCCGGCTTTCCCTCCCACGCAAGCACCGCATCGATGGCTTGCATGCTCGTTTTCGTGGCCGCACCACCCTTCATCAACGCCGCAAACGCCTTGGGCTCCTCGTCCAGATACACCAGCTTCGGTTTGGCACCCTTGGCAAGAGGCTTGCCGGCCATGCCACTCAGCAGCGCCACCTGACGAGGGCTCCCCTCCTTCAAGCCGCCCACCAGCTCCAACAAGCGCGCGATGCGTGCAGACCGACGCTGACTCATCACCGCCCCGGAAAGCAGCGGCAACACGCCACTGGACTGGATGGCATCGTCCTTCTGCGCGGACTCGCTCAGCAGGCGCTCGATGAACTCCAATTCCCGCCCCGCCATCCCGGAGACCAGCGCCTCCGACAAAACCGGCCCATCCCCTTTTTTCAAAAGCGCAAGCAGCGCCGCCTCCACTTCGGGGCCGGGCTGCGGGCTGAGCACAAAAGCCAGCTGGATTCGGACCTCCGCACTGGAATCCTTCACGAGCTTGAGCAACTCGGGAAGCAGCGTCCGGTCGGCCAGACGCACCGCCGCGGCGCGCACCTTCTCATGCTTGTCGCGCAGCGCCGCCACCACCAACTCGGGCGCAAGAGCCTTGATTCCATCCAAAGTCCAAAGAGCTTGGAGCCGCGTCTGAGGCGTCTTGCCATGGAGCGCAAGCTCCTTGAGGGCGGCGACGCTGGCACTGTCACCGCGCTCCACAAGGACGCGCTGCGCGGTATCCCGCACCCAACCGTTGGCATGGTTGAGCGCATCCACCAGACCCGCCGTGTCCTTGGGCAGCTTGGTCATCGCCGGCTTGGAACCCTCCGGCACAATCCGGTAAATGCGCCCCAGACTGATGGGCGTCTCCAGCTTGCGATCCTCGATATTGGCCACCAGATAGTAGGTCAGGAAACCCTTGTGCTGGATCACCCCGCGCGCCATGTCCACAAGGTACAGCGCACCATCGGGCCCCGTGTACGCATTCACCGGACGAAACCGCTCGTCCGTGGAGGTGAGAAACTCACGCTCCTCATAGGCATTGGCCCCCGTCACCACACCGTTCTTCTCCGTAAGCACGAGGCGCTTCACCAAATTCGCCGACGGCTCGGGAACAAATGCATTCCCGCGGAACTCCTTCGGAAAAAGATCCCCGCGGTAAATGGCCGCACCGCACGTGGCCGTCACCGAACGGAGAGTTCCATCCGCACGCAACGTCCCCTTGGTCACCTTCCCATCGGGTTGCACCGATTCCATCGTGTAGCCCCGGTTCACCCCGGGCGTGGGATGCGAGGGCCATGTAGTCCCCTCCTTCATCGCGTTGAAGTTCAACCCCGTGCGCGAGGGCAGCCCGGGGTTGCGCAGGTAGAACTGCGGGGCAAAGAGGTGCAGATGCAGAAGGGCGCTGTTGTAGTTGAAATACGGGCGCCCCCAGTCGTCCTGCGTCAGCCCCCACTGACCACCCTGCGCCGTGGGCTCGCTCACCAACCCACCCTGATGCAACCGGTACCGGGATGGGTGGTTCGCCATCGTGATGGAGTTGTCCATCATCCACGTCGGACTGTTCACCATGTGCTCAGGCTGACCGCCCTCCTTCCCAAAATCCGTCGCCACCACCTCCACCTTGTCCGCCACGCCATCCCCATCGGTGTCCCGGAACCACTTCAGATTCGGCGGCTCCCCCACAAGCGCGCCGTCCCGGTACGCCATCACCGCACGCGGCATCAAGAGGTGATCCGCGAACACCGTCGCCTTGTCCATGCGCCCGTCCCCGTCGGTGTCCTCCAGACGCGAGATCCGCCCAATGGGCTGGTCCTCCCCCTTTGCATCCAAATCGTGCATGTACCCGCGCATCTCCACCACGTACATCCGCCCCTGATCATCAAAACTCACCGCCACCGGCGACTCGATCATGGGCTCGCTTGCCACCAACTCCGCCCGAAAACCCTTGGGCAACTTGATCCGCGCCACAGCTTCCTCCGGCGAAAGCACGGGCGGCACCGGCAGCTTGAACTTCAGCTCCGGATTCTCAGGACCACCCCCTGCACGCTTCGGCCCTTTTGCCGGCCCACCAGCAACCGCATTTGCGGAAAAATCCGATGCTTCCGTCTTAGACGCGGCCGCACTGGCCGACGCCCCCTCCGCGCAGGGCAGAGTGAAAGGCACGGTCTCCACACACGCCTGCGGTTTGCCACCCTGAGGTTTGGGAGCCGCCGGCGCCGGTGCGGGCTCGGCCTTCTTCTCCTTCGGCTTGGGCTGTTCCGCCTCTGAAGCAGTCACCTCCGGCACCGGATCCTTCGTCCCCGCGAAGGCGTTATAGACATTCTGAATTGCAGCGGCCGAGGGCAGCTCCCCGCGCATGATCACAAAGCCTGCCCGAATCACACGCTCCCCACCGGCGGGAATGGTGTCCTTGAACCACCCCCCAAAACGCCCGTAATTGCGATAAGCAGAAAACGGCGTTCCCTTCGGGTTCTTCGGATCATTGAGATACACCACGCTGAAACGCTCGCCCTTCAGCGTGAAGGACTCACCGACCCATGGGTAATCCCGGTCCTTGTGCGGTTCAGCCGCCTTGCGCGGATACAGGTACCGAGTCAGCGCCGTCTCCACCTCGTTCGCCGGCCGGAACTGAAGCCCGGCGTGCTCGGGATCCCCGTCCAACACCACCGGCCCCGCCACCGCCTTGAGCTTGGAGCGCATCTCAATCAACGCGTAGGCCCCCTCGGGCGGCGGCAGAAAACTGAAGGTCCGTTCCTCCTCAAGAATGACCGCATCGCCATCGCCCGCCCACTGGACTTGCGAGGTGAAGGAACCGCGTTCGCCCCCGTCTTGGGAAAGAAACCGGACATGACGCTGCTCGCCCCCCTTCATGTGCCAGCGGTCGTACTGCTTGCCATCCACCGTGAGCTTGGCCCATCCGATGAAAATGCCTCGGTGATGAGTGAATGCTCCCCCAGGCCCCTTGGTGATGAATCCCCCGCCCTCCGCGTCGAACACATGCAGGTAGGGCTTGTAATGCTCCCCGCGCTTTTCCGGAGTCGAACAATCCGAACTGTACATGTAGCGCGCCACAGGACGCCCCGCCGAAAGCACATCGAGATGATCGCCCGGTTGATCTTTGAACTCATACCCCGCCCAAAGCAGACAGGGTGAAAAAAGCGTGGTGAGCAGCAGGACCGGGAGGGGACGCAGATAGGTGTTCATGGATGGGAAGCGAGGGGGGTGTGCCGATTCATCCCGAAAGCAGGGAGCCTTGGGGGGAATCCAGCCAGTCACACATCTTCAGCAAAACCCCGGCCCGTGGGCGAATCCAAAAATGCCCCGGCTTGCCCAGGTTTTTAATCCATCCGGTGCGCAGGCCGCCCCCGAAGGGCAGCGCACTTGATTCCTAAAATGTGCAGCGGCCCAGCAATTGAACGATGACACTCGGAACGCCGGGCGCTTGAGGCGGCCACCCCGCCACTTCCCGCCCCCCAATCCCCACTTCCGCTATTGCCTCCAATCGCCAAGCACCTAACCCGCATAAATCACGGCGTGCGAGTTTGGAGTCAGTAATTTCAGATTTGGGTGGGGTAGCGACCTTGGCGTGACGCGATCAGGCGCCGCTGCGCGGTGATGACCGGGTTTTCTCGCTCGGTTGGCAGATTTGGAAGGCGCGGAGC
>CAMAUX010000055.1 GCA_945861435.1 Chthoniobacter flavus
GCTGCCGGTCCCTCGTTCATTGATCTTGGCCTCGCGCAAATCGATCAAGGCGACCGCCTCCATGATGAAATGCACCAAGTGATCCTCCGGCACCCACTCCCGCAGGTCCGGGGGCATCAGCAACGGAGTATCGCGGTCAACACAGACGAGCCTAGCAGCCATGCCCAATGAACACCGACACCCCCTCATTCGTTGCGGCGAAAGTCCGACAGGCTGCTAGAGCGCCGATAAATTGCCTGTCCCTACGCACCCATGCAAGATGTGCGGGCCGGTGGTGGGGCTCAACGGGTTCTTTGATAAATTGCCTGTCCCTACGCACCCTGCAAACCAAACCGCGAGAACTCCAGCGCAACACTTCGCTTCCCTTCACTGAAACTCCCTTTAGCCAGCCCCAGCCACCAGCCCCAGCCACGCCTTCTAGCAGCGCTCAGGAACGGAAACCACGAGCCTTCCTCTAAACTTAGGCTGCATACCGGTTATCTTATTTGCAGTATTTTTAACCTTATGATTCCCCGCCTCCTCCCCCTACTGGCCCTCTCCGCCTCCATCGCCATCGTCCCTTTCGCACTGGCCGAAGTTAAATTGCCACGCATCCTGAGTGACCACATGGTCCTCCAAGCCGGCAAACCCGCCACTATCTGGGGCTGGGCCGATCCCAACGAAAAGGTCACCGTCCAAATTGGCTCCAAACAAGCCACCACGACCGCCAACCCCGCCGGCAAATGGTCCGCGAAACTCGAACTCCCAGCGGCCTCCTCCACCCCCATCGAATTAACCGTTTCAGGGACCAATACCCTCAAGGTCTCCGACATCCTCGTGGGTGAAGTGTGGCTCTGCTCAGGCCAATCCAACATGGAGTGGTCGCTCAAGCAGTCCAGCACCGCGAGCACCGACATTCCGGGCGCCAATTTCCCGGCAATCCGCCACTTCAAGGTTGCCAAACACGCCGCCGCCACTCCCCGAGAAGACGTGCAAGGCGAGTGGAAGGTCTGTTCTCCAGAAGCAGCCGGCGACTTTACCGCGGTCGGCTTCTTCTTCGGACGCGAATTGCACAAGCAGCTTGCAGGGGCGCCCATCGGCCTCATCGCCAGCAACTGGGGAGGGACCCCCGTTGAATCCTGGGCCAGCCGCGCTTCCATGGAGGCCGAGGCCTCCCTCAGGCCCTTCCTCGATCGCTGGGACCGGCACGTGGCTATTTACGATCCCGCCAAGGCGCAAGAGATTTTCGAGAAGGCTAAGGCCGCTTGGTCCAAACAGGCCGAAGACGCTAAGGCCGGGGGCAAGCCCGTTCCACCCCAGCCCAACCTTACCGCCTCGCCTGCGCTCCGCAATAGCCGCCCCGCCAACCTCTACAACGGGATGATCGCCCCCCTTCTGCCCCTGAGCATCCGAGGCGCGATCTGGTACCAAGGAGAGTCCAACGTCGGCCGGGCCCACCAGTACCGCACCCTCTTTCCCCTGATGATCCGCAACTGGCGGGCGGACTTCGCCCAAGGGGATTTCCCATTCCACTTCGTGCAAATCGCTCCGTTCGGTTATGCCGGAGGGAATCCTACGGCCGACCTGACCCCCTGCGCAGAACTGTGGGATTCTCAGTTATTCACGCTCAAGACGGTGCCGAATACGGGGATGGCTGTGACCACCGACATTGGGAACATCCAGAACATTCACCCCACCAACAAAGTGGACGTGGGACGCCGCCTCGCCCTTTGGGCACTAGCCAAGGATTACGGAAAAAAGGATCTCGTGTACTCAGGTCCCATTTTCCAGAAGTCCTCTGTGGAGGGAGATAAGATCCGCGTTCGTTTCGAACATGGCGCCGGACTGAAAGCCCGGGACGGCAAGGCGCTCTCGCACTTCACGATTGCTGGGGAAGACCAGAAGTTTGTGGAGGCGGAGGCGAAAATCGACGGGGATTCGCTCGTGGTGAGCAGCGCTTCCGTGACCAAGCCGGTGGCGGTTCGGTTCGCTTGGCGTGAGGATGCGGAACCCAACTTGGTCAATGGAGCTGACCTCCCAGCGAGCCCATTCCGTACCGACGACTTCAAGGCAGTCACAGCCGACAAATTCTAGGAGCGTTGGAGGTTTCAATTGTTGCGGATGTTTTCCCAAGCGTTCACCCAAACGATCCTGGGAATGCCCTTCCAGTCGGGATGCGCCAGCGCAGAGGCGCTGGCGCCCAAATCGGTGTGCCTCCGGCTTGAGCGCCGATAAATTGCATGTCCCTATGCACCGTCTCTATGCGCCGCCTCCAGTGCGCCGGCTGCCTCCCCTCAGATGGAAGCGCCGATAAATCAGCCTGTCCCTATGCACCGTCCTATGCACCGTCCTATGCACCCGTGCCCGCTTCGCCGAAGTTGGATCCAGACCCGCCAAACCCCGCTTCGAGCCACGCGATTAAAGCCGCGTTTTAGCCCGAACTTCCGTTTTCGGGATAAATTGCCTGTCCCTATGCGCCGTCCCTATGCGCCCCTGTGTCGTGTTTATGCCCCCCCGTTGGGCGAACTCCGGTCCTTCAGTCCAGAAAGACCCCACAAATCAAAACCCCCGTTTTCTCAGTAGCCCTTGGCTATGTCCGACGGGTTGCATGTTGTCCCGTCTGGTTTGCGCAGCGGGAGAAGGATTCCGCGGAGGATGGGGCGCAGGTGGGGTTTGTTTACCAACCGCCAGTGCCAGTGCTGCCAGTGCCAGTGCGCCGGCGGCCTCCCCTCAGCTAGAGCGCCGATAAATTGCCTGTCCCCATGCGCCCTCCCATGCGCCCTAATAAATTGCCTGTCCCTATGCACCCATAAATTGCCGGTCCCTATGCACCCTATGCGCCGTCTCGTATCGCCGTCTCGTATTGGGCACCAGTGGATGGATGGCGCGCGCAGACGGGAAGCACGGCCAGGAATTGGGAGGGGGGCAGGGGTGGCATGATTCGATGTGGGGCTATGGAGTGGGGCACCCCGATAGATTGCCGGCTGCCTCCCTATGCACCCGCTATGCACCCGAAGGGAGAGAGTGAGGAGGATTGGGGGTGGGCTTTCTTATCGCTGATGGACAGGCGGGCGCGTGATCGTTCGCCCGAAAAGCACGCAGCCTACTTGGGTTCGGACAGGGCGGTGAGGTGGCTGACGTCGTAGAGGCGCATGGTGCGCTCTTCGGCGTCGGCGAAGAGGAGCCTGCCGTTCGGGCTGAATGCCAGCGTGACCGGCACCCCGGCGAGGCCGATGAAGTGATCCAGCATCCGTCCGGTCTGGTAGTTCCAGAGCTTCACCGAGCCGTCGGAGGACGCGCTTGCAAGGATGGGGGCCGTGGGGTGGAAGGTCAGCGCACTGATCTCGCCTTCGTGGGCGCGCAGGGGCTGCTTCTCTTCGAGGGTGCGTGGATCAAAGAAGTGGATGCTCCGGTCGATGCCGCCGACTGCGAGGACGCTTTGGTCCGGGGAAACCGCGAGGGCCTGGATTTCAAACCGAGTGGGGGCGGTTTTCAAATTGGCGCCCGTGGCCCCGTCGATCTGTTGGAGTTGATACTCCGTGATGCCGGATTTCAGGGTGCCGGCGCACGAGGCGATGAGGCGATTGCCGGTTTCCGAAAAGGCGATCTTTTGGAATTTTCCCGGGAGTTTCAGCCGCGGTTCACCGGCCGGGACGGTGAAGGTGAGGAGAGATCCATCGGTGAGTGTGGCCGCGATGGCGTCTCCCTTTGGGTGGAAACACAGGTCGGAGATTCTCCCGGCGAGCGGCGCCACAAAGAGTTCCTTGGGCGTGTTGGCGTTGGCGGAGAAAAGCTGGAGGGTGATGGGCCGATCGACGCCGGTGATCGCAAAGAAGCCCGTCTGCTGGTGCACGGCAGAGTAGCGGTGGGGCCAGACCGGGGCATCTTTCGCTCTCACCCATTTTCCGGGCGTGCTGACGTCATAAAACGTGAGCCCCCATCCCTCCCTTGCCAGGAGGAGGGTGTCGGAAAGAAAAGCCCCGGAATAGCCGGACTCGGAGCGGTGGTTCATCCGGGCCAGTTCGCGGCCGGCGGGGATTCGCCAGATGCGCGGAGGTGTGTCGGCGGTGAGGAGGTATCCGCCGAGGGGATCGTGAGCCCAGCGGACAGGGTATCCTGGGCGGAGGCCGGAGAAGACGGCGCGGAGAGCCAGGGTCTCGGGAGCCCATAGTTTGAAGAGCCACCGGCTGTCGTAGATTTTTCCTTCGGTCCCCATGGTCAGGAGATGTCCGTCGGTGGTCCATGCCATCGACACCAGTCGTCCCGAGTGGAGTTTTGCGTTCTGGATGATGACGCCACTCGCGAGATCGATGATCCGCAACTCGCCCGAGGATGAGCCAATGGCCGCGGTTTTCCCGTCGGGATGGATGGCCTGACAGAGGCAGAAGAGCGGAGTCTCGAACAGTTTTTTTCCGTTCGTGGTGTCAAAGCCCCAGCAATAGCGGGTGGATCCCCCGCTGATGGCGATGAGGCGTTTTCCCTCCCGATCGAACTGGATTCCGGTGACATTCCCCAAGTCCGTCCGCCACTGGACGCCACCATCGGCCACTGCGAAAAGCAGGAGCGAGACGGAGGTGGATCCTTCCCTCGCTTTGACGACAGCAGCCAGAAGGGAGCCGTCCTGATTGAGGGCGATTGACTCTGCGGCGGGCATGATGTCCCCGCGGGAGTCCTTGATCTCCGATGGAAGCGTGATTTGGGTGCGGAGCTCTCCCGTCGCTGTGTCGTGGAGGAGTAATTCCTTGGTGCCGACTACCGTGAGGAAGGTGAGGCCATCGCCTGAAAACACGAGGTCTCGCAGGCCGGTCGGCGTCTTCACCGTGCGCAGCAACTGGCCGGAGTCTGCCTGTGCGAACCCGACCTCGCCCTGTGCGGTCGCGAGGGCGAACAGGCCGGCTGCACCCGGCACCTCTCGAATCGTGACGAGCTTTTCAAAGCCCGGAATTTTCAGGGTGCCGATCGAGCTGTCTCTCTTGGCTGCGAGATAATCCCATGTCTGGTCGCGCAAGTCCGGCGGACAGAGATCGAGAGCCTCCGTCATTGCGGGGAAATCGCCGGATCGGAAGGACGCTTCGGCGAGGGCGATTTGTGCCTTGGAGGAAGATAACCGGGCGAGTTTTTCTGCCTGAAGCGCCTTGTTCTTCTCCCCCTGCGCGATGCTCTCTGCCTGAAGCGCCTTGTTCTTTTCGTCCTGCGCGATGCTCTCTGCCTGAAGCGCCTTGTTCTTTTCGTTCTGCGCGATGCTCTCGGCTTGAAGTGCTTTGTTCTTTTCGTCCTGGGCGATGCTCTCGGCCCGAAGTGCCTTGTTCTTTTCCTCTTCAGCGACTTCGGCTGCGTGAGTGGCTGCGCGTTGCTTGGTCTGCAGGCTGAGGACAAACCAAGCGGTGAGCGCGGTGATGGCCAGGATGGCCGTTGCGATGGAGACGGTGACCCCTTTGTTGCGCTTCACCAGCAGCAGGAACTGTCCGAGTGCGCTGACATGGAGCGCGCTTGTCGCGAAGCCGTTCTGGTAGGCCTCGATGTCGGCGACGAAGGCCTCCACGGTCGGATAGCGGTCGTCGCGCTTTGTGGACATGGCCTTCAAGGTCACCGCCTTCAGTGCTTCGGGAACCTCGATTTGAAGCCGATCGCGGGGTTTTTCCCTGGGCGGGGCGGCTTCGCTTCGCAGGATGTGCATTGCGCTGATCTCGCCTCTCTTCACCTTGGTGAGAACTTCGTCGAGAGTGGTGCCATCAATGGGCGGATGCAGTGTGAGAACGGCGTACAGGATGGCACCGAGCGCATAGATGTCTGAGCGCTCGTCGAGGTCTGCGACCATGCCCTCGGCTTGTTCGGGCGACATGTACTGCGGAGTCCCCATCACCGATCCCTCCATGGTGATTCCGAAATCGCCCGGACTGGAGGTGGTCCTGTTGGTTCCCTTGGTTGCGTGTGGCTCTTCGTTTTGGCCGAGGATTTTGGAGAGGCCCCAGTCCATGACGAGCACCTCGCCGTACTCGCCGACCATGATGTTATCCGGCTTCAGATCGCGATGGAGGATGCGCTTGCTGTGGGCGAACATCATCGCATCGCAGACCTTGCGAAAAATGGTGAGCAGGGTGGGGGTGGGGTAGTCTTTGTGTGCGGCGGGATCGTCCTCGCGGAGGGCGTGGAGGATGGCTTGGAGCGTGCGTCCCTTCACCAGTTTCATCGCGTAGAACGGGCGGTTCAGGGCATCGACGCCGATGTTGTGGATGGGAACCACATTGGGATGGGCGAGTTGGGCGAGGACCTCGGCTTCCTTCGCAAAACGGGGGTCGATCCCGCCATGGGCCACGGTGCTCACTTTCACGGCGACCTGGCGCTTGAGTTGGGGATCCTCGCCGGAATAGATCTGCCCCATCCCTCCGCGCGCGATTTCGTGTACCAGCGTGTACTCGGTCGTCAGCGCAGCCTTGTTCTGTGCGATGCCGGGCGGTTGTGCGGGTGCAATGCGGGAGACCGCCTCCCTCCTTGGCACCGCGATGGTGACGTCCGAATTCTTTCCGATCTCCGAGGCGGTGCTGGGCGCGGGAATGGTCACCTCCAAAACGAAAGAAACTTTGGGAGTCGGCTGCGCCGGGATGGTGAGATCCAGAGGGGAATGGGCAACCGCTTCCGGATGCTGCTCGATTTTGAGGATGACTCCCTTGAGTTCGATCGAAGCCGGGAGCGCCACCTCCGGGTGCTCGGTGATCGGACGGCCGTTTACTGTCACTCCGCCGGCAAGGTCCTCGACCTGCAGGCGCTCTGGCTTCAGGCGGAGGGCAAGGTGTCGATCGGCAACGCCTTGTTGTTTGAGGAGTACATCGGCTCCCGTGCCGCTTCCCACCACATGGAGTCCCTCGGGCAGGTCCATGCGCTGGACACTGCCGTCAGCCAGGGAGACCCAGATGCGGAATCGCTGCACGGGGAGGGGTGGGGTGCGGTTTTATATACACAGCCCTCCATTGCAACAAGGTCGCGGAAAGTGAGACATCGCAAGCAAAGCCCGCGATGGACCGGCGGCCGGCCACGGCGCTTTGCGACTGCGCGCTGGAATTGCGCCGCCCGTCGTCCCGTCTGGTTTGCGCAGCGGGAGGATGATTCCGCGGAGGAGTAGGCGCTGGTGGGGTTGTTTGCCAACCGCCAACGCCAACGCCAACGCCAACGCCGATGGCGCCGGCGGCCTCCCCTCACCTAGGGCACGTAATAGATCCCGACCTGATCGCCCCAGATGTCAGTGAACCAGACTTTCTTACCATTCCGATCCACCTGGATGCGGTGGAGGAAGTGATTGGCGCCGGCGGCCGCTTCGATGGGGATTTCGGTGAGGGCTGCACCCGGGTCGAGGATGTTGAGATGGTAGCCGTCTTCGGTGAGGGTGGCCTCAGTGCCGGCTGCTTCCACGAGTGTGCTCACTTTGATCTGTGCGATGCAGGCGACGGGGGCTTCTTGGAGAGAGGTGGTGTATTCGGTCCAGAGGGTGCCACGGCCGTCGTAGGCGAGTCCGCCGAGTCGTGCGAACGGACGTGGTGTCTTCCATGTGAAGATCTTTCCATCGCTGCGCAGGTGACCGAAGTAGCCCGACGCGGTTGCATCGTCGGGTTCCCCCTCCACGCTGAACCATGCGCCTCCCCTGCCATCAGAGACGATGCCGATGGGATAGTCCGTGATCCCATTGTCCCCGAGCGTCCATTCCTGCATGGAAGTGACGCCGGACGAGGAAACCGACACGCGGCAGAGTTTGGAGGAGATCAGTTGGGTGCCCCATACTCCGCCTGCTCCGTCGGGGGCCACCCAGATTGGTTTTGCGGAAACCATGGACTCACCGCTGGGAACCAAGGGCGCGGCGACGGAGCCTTGGGCGCGTGTTTTCGGATTAATCCACCCGAACACGCTGCCTTCCTTGCCTGCGTACCAAAGACGGGTGCCGGAGGCGGTGAGTCCATGCGGGCCAGCTCCGGTGACGCCGGGGATGTGAGAGAGGTCGGGGGTGAGCGGCAGAGTGCGCCGGATGCGCCCCGTGTAGGTGAGTTCGCCGACCGAGTTGGTGCCCTCAAACAAGACCCACCGGAGTGAATTGAGGACGGCGATCCCGTGCGGGTCGCTTCCGGGTGGCATTTGGTAGCGGTAAACTTGGCCCTTGGAGATGCGCCCGACGCACTCCTGGTTTTGCTGGACGAAGAAGCCTTCCATCACGCCCCGCACATCGAGTTCATGGGTGCTTCCCGAGAAGGTCGGATCCACCCCCCGCCCGAGGCCCACCTGATACATTTCGATGGTGCCGGATTTGCCCGCAATGGCCGTGGGAGCAAGGGTTCCAGCGAGGAGCCCAACTCCGAGGGCCGCCGACTTGAAGAGCCCTGCACGATTGCAGAACAGGGAGCGAAAGCTGGTGGATTCTAATAGAGGCAAGCGCATGGCTATCTAATCGACCGGATATGGCCTGCGATGCAATCCTGAAGGCTCTGTCTATAGCGCTTAATTAGATTCCCGCCCCGCGCCGTTTTGGCGGATCTGGCTGCGGGGGATGGCGGCTGAAATCGCCTCTTGTTCCGTCGGTTTTTATCTGACTGATCTCGTGCTGTTGCACAGCCTGTCAGCACCCCCGTGGTAGTGATCTTCCGATGGTGTTCTGAAGCCCCGCAAATTGGGGTCCGCCACAGCGCCCGTCCTTGCGATGTCCGCCGATTGTGGGCCCCAAGGAGGCTGCTCCAACCCCGGAGGGATGGACGGGCCTGCGGGTGGATGCCGCACTCCTCAGTACGGATTGGGGATGATGCGCACTTCCGGATTCAGGCAGTTGGAACTCCGGAAGATCGCCCCTGGGGCGCGGCTTGAGAGTTCGTAATTGCGCAGCACGAACTCTGGATAGAAGCCGTTGCTGGCGGGTTCGTAGACGGTGTCGCCGGAGAGCTTCCCATACAGGCGGTACTCAAAGCCGTTGTCGCTGCCGATGGTGTTGGTCTCGCGGTCGGGCGCCAGTTTGGACTGTTCGTTGAGCATCACGAGTTTGGCCTCGGACCATGATTGGCGCGGCCTGCGTACGAAGCCCCAGAACTTGTATTCAGTCTTAAAGAAACGGCGGCCGATAAAGTAGTCGCCCTCCGGTTCTGCGGCGATCGCCGCGATCATCGCCGGGCGTCCGGCCTGCGCGTCGCGCCATTGGGGCGTCTGGCAGCCAGCCTGCATGGCGAGCGCGGTGGAAAGGGCGAGAAGTTTGAAGAGACGCGGATGCATGCCCCATGGCTCTAGCGATTCACTGCTATGCGCGCCATCCCGCAGTGTTGCATCAAGGGTGCGCCGCGGCCATCCCGGACTCGACATCGCGGATGTCCGGAACGAGAACGGGCGTCCACCGATCGTCCATGCAACCTCGCAACCCCGTTCCCGAGTCCCCGTCTCTTCCGGAAGCATTCCGGACGGTGACCGTGCCGGCGGGTGGCTCGTTTCGGCGCAAGCTGCTGGCGTTTGCGGGGCCGGGGTTCCTTGTTTCTGTGGGGTACATGGATCCTGGCAACTGGGCTACGGACCTCGCGGGCGGTGCGCGCTACGGGTACGGGCTCCTGTGGGTGATCCTGCTTTCGAACCTGATGGCGATGCTGCTGCAGCACCTGTGTGTGAAGCTTGGGGTCGCCACTGGACGCGATCTTGCGCAGGCCTGCCGGGATCATTACCCGAAGCCGGTGGCGTGGGGATTGTGGGTGGTGTGCGAGGTGGCCATCGCGGCGTGCGACCTTGCGGAGGTGGTGGGCTCGGCGATCGGGCTGCAGCTTCTCTTCGGGATTCCGCTGCTCTGGGGCTGTGCGATCACGGTGCTCGACGTGATGCTCGTGCTCCTTTTGCAGAACCGGGGATTCCGCTATGTGGAGGCGCTGGTGGTGACGCTGGTGCTGACCATCGGCGCATGTTTCCTCGCCGAGTTGCTGTTTGCCAAACCCAGCCCCGCCGGTATCGCTGCGGGGTTTGTGCCCACAGCCGAGTTGTTCCGCAACCGGGACATGCTCTTTGTGGCGATCGGGATTCTCGGTGCCACGGTGATGCCCCACAACCTCTACCTGCACTCCTCCATCGTGCAGACGCGCAACTTCGAACGCTCACCGGCTGGGCGTGCGGAGGCGATCCGCTTTGGCACGATCGATTCCACCGTGGCGCTGCTCTTTGCGTTCTTCATCAATGCGGGGATCCTTGTGCTGGCGGCGGCTGCTTTTCATTTCAACGGTCACCCCGAGGTGGCGGAGATTCAGGATGCGCACCGGCTGCTGAGTCCGGTGCTCGGTGTGGGCGTGGCGAGCACCCTCTTTGCCCTCGCTTTGCTCGCCAGTGGTCAGAGTTCCACGCTCACGGGCACGCTTGCCGGACAGATCGTGATGGAGGGTTTCCTCAACCTGCGCATGACGCCGTGGCTGCGCCGGATGCTGACCCGGATCGTGGCGGTGGTGCCTGCGATGCTTGTGATTGGGATTCTTGGCGAACACCAGACCACCAACTTGCTCATCTGGAGTCAGGTGATCCTCAGCATGCAGCTCGGATTCGCCGTGGTGCCGCTGCTGTGTTTCACGGGTGATCCGGCCAAGATGGGCCCGTTCGTGAACCCGCTCTGGGTGAAGCTCCTCGCGTGGACGACGGCCGTTCTCATTATCGGCCTGAACCTGAAGTTGCTGGCCGATTTTTTCCTGTCCTGACCCAACCGGCCATGTACCAGAAAATTCTCGTCGCGCTCGACCACTCGCCCGCCAACGTGCGTCTTCTCGCGCACGTCACGGAAGTGGCGCGCTTGAACGGAAGCGAACTCCTCCTGCTTCATGTGGCGGACGGCTGGGTTGCCCGCAATTTCGAACAACTCAATCTCGCTGACTCTGAGGAGATGCGTGAGGACTGGAGGCTTTTGGAGGAGGACGCCAGCCGGTTGCGGGCCGAGTCCGGGCTGGTGATCGAGACCCGCCTCGCGCTTGGCAGTCCGTCCGAGCAGATCTTGAAGGTCGCCAAGGACGAAGCCGTGGACCTCATCGCGCTTGCCTCCCACGGACACCGCCTGTTGGGCGATCTGCTCCACGGCAGCACGATTGACGCCGTGCGTCACGGGGCGCGCGTCCCGCTTCTGGTGATCCCGCCCGCCTGAAGCGACCGGCTGCCGCGGGTGGCGCACTCCGTTGTTCTCAAGCCCCATGGTTTGCCGTATGAGGAGCGGCTCATGGAATCTCCTGACAGCGGCCCGATGAGCTCGAAGAGCCGCCAGACTTACCGGCGGTTGTTTTGGTTTCTGTCCGGTGCGGTGTTCAACTACCTGCTGATTGCGACGCCCTTCAAGTGGCTGCGTCTGCACACGGAGCTGCCTGTGTGGGCGGTCTCGGGCTGTTCCATCGCGGTGGGCAGCGTGGCCTTCTTCTTCTGGAATTACTTCGTCAACTTCCGCACGGACGCCCGCAAGCGTGATGCGCTGTCCCGGTACTGCTGCGCGGTGGTGCTGATGTGGGCGACTTCGTCCGGGGTTCTCACCCTGCTCAAGGGCTTTGATGCCAGGATGCACCTCGACTTCGGCCCGGTGCATGTCGACCTCGATGTCGTTGCCACCCAGTTCTTCCTGAGCTGGCTGAAGTTTCTCCTCTACCACCTCTGGGTCTTCCCCCTTCCGAAGGATTCCCCCTCGCCCGAGCCGCATCCCGCTGCTCACAAAGCGTCCGCCGCCGCAGACTCCACCGCAGCTGTTTCATAGTGCTGGGTTTTGCGGGACTGCGACGGGGGTGCGGGAGAGTCTTGCGCTCACTGGGCGTGGGGAATTAATCTCCGCGCCCTTTTCCGGCCATGGATTCGCCTGACCTTCTTTACCTCGACAACAACGCGACGACGCAGGTGGACCCGGCGGTGTTGGATGAAATGCTGCCCTTTTTGCGCGAGCATTACGGCAACCCCTCCAGCGGTTACCGGATCGGGAAGCAGGTCGCCCAGGCTCTTGCCACCGCTCGCGAACGTGTTTCCGGGCTTCTTGGTTGCGAACCCTCCGAGATTCTCTTCACGAGTTGCGGCACTGAGTCCACGGACGCCGCCATCCACTCTGCGCTGGCGCTGGACCGCGATCGTCAGCACATCGTCACGACGCGGGTGGAGCATTCCGCCACGCTCAAGACTGCGGAGATTCTTGCCAGGCGCGGGTATGAGGTCACGTGGATCGAAGTCGACAGCCGCGGGCAGGTGGACCTGGATGAACTCGAGCGCGCCATTCGACCGGACACGGCGCTGGTGAGCATCATGTGGGCGAACAATGAGACCGGCGTGCTCTTCCCCACCGAGGACATCGCCGCGATCGTCCGCCAGAAGGGCACGCTGTTTCATACCGACGCCGTGCAGGTCATTGGCAAGCTGCCTGTCCGGCTTTCTGACGGCCGTGTCAGCTTCCTCTCCCTCTCGGGTCACAAGCTCCATTGTCCGAAAGGCGTGGGCGCACTCTACGTCAACAAGCGCACCAAGTTCGTCCCCTTTCTTACTGGAGGCGGTCAGGAAAGCGGGCGCCGTGCGGGTACGGAGAACGTTGCCTCCATCGTCGGTCTCGGCAAGGCGTGTGAACTCGCCGCCACCCACATGGACCACGAGGCCATCGCCGTGCGCGCCTTGCGCGATCGGTTTGAGAACGGGATCCTCGAGAGTGTCTCTGGCACGCAAGTGAACGGTGATCGTGAGCACCGCCTGCCGAACACAAGCAGCCTCGCCTTCGACGCGATTGATTCCGAGGCCGTGCTCCTGCTGCTCGACCAGCGCGGCCTCTGCTGCTCCTCTGGATCCGCCTGCACCACGGGCTCCCTGCACGCCTCCCACGTGCTCAAGGCCATGGGCTTCTCGGACAATCGCGCGCGTTCCAGCCTGCGGTTCTCCTTCGGCCGGTTCAACTCCGAGGCCGATGTCGACCGCGCGCTCGAGATCGTTCCCGAGGTGATCGCCAAGCTGCGCCGCTCCTAGGCGGCGCGCCTCTCTGTGCGAGGCGGCGCTGGTGTGGGGGCAGTCCCCGCTCCGCAGCCAGATGACAGGTGTCTATTCCACCAGGAAGCGGTACACCGTCGTGCTGCGCAACTCCTGACCCGGGCGCAGCACCGAGCACGGAAACGAGGGCTGGTTCGGCGAGTCTGGATAATGCTGGGTTTCCAGACACAACCCCGTCCGGAATCCGTGGGGAGCGCCTTTTTTTCCAGTCGTCGTTCCATCGAGAAAATTGCCGCAATAGAACTGGAGGCCGGGCTCGGTGGTGAGGACTTCCAGGACGCGGCCGGATTCGGGTTCGCGGACCCGTGCTGCAAGGGCGAGGCGACCGTCCTGTGCGTTGAGCACGAAGTTGTGGTCGTATCCGCGTCCGAAGCGCAGTTGTTCGTCCTCCGTCTCGACCCTTTCGCCGACGAGGTGTGGGGTGCGGAAATCGAGTGGGGATCCTGAGAGCGGGCGCAGTTCGCCGGTGGGGATGAGGTCGGCGCCCACGGGGGTGAAGCGGTCGGCGTGGATGGTGACTTCGTGGCCGAGGATATCGCCGGTCCCCTCGCCGCGGAGATTGAAGAAGGTGTGCTGGGTGAGGTTTACGGGCGTGGCGCGGTCGCTCGTTGCATGGTAGTCGATGCGCCATTGCCCGTCCGGGCTCAGCCAGTAGGTCACGTGGACGAGGAGGTTGCCGGGGTATCCTTCGTCGCCATCGGTACTGAGATGGGTGAGGCGCAATCCTTGTCCGTGCTCGCCTGCAAGCGGCTCGGCTTTCCACACCGCCTTGTCGAAGCCCTTGAGCCCGCCGTGCAGCGCACACGGAATTCCTGCGGGATGATTGTTCGTGGCGAGCTGGTATTCCCGGCCATCCAGTGCGAATCGGCCGTTCGCGATCCGGTTGCCAAAGCGACCGACCACCGCCCCGAAGTAGGGGTTGCCGCGTTCATATTCTGCAAGCGTGCCGAGTCCGAGCACCACGTCCGCCGTGCGTCCCGCGCGGTCCGGAGCTTCGAGACTCACGACAATCGCGCCGAAGGTGATCACCCGCATGCGCACGCCGCTCTGGCTCGAAAGCGTGTACATCTCCACAAGTTGGCCATCTGCGGTGCGACCAAAAGGCTCTGCCATTGGGAGGGGAGCGGCTCCCTGCGGGGGAGCACCGGAATGATCGGCGGCGGATGGACTTTCCTTCATGGGAGGAAAGCTAAACGCAAAGTGCTGCGGCTTGTAGCGGGAATTGAGGTGGGCAAGCCATGAAACCGTGAAGCAGGAGGCGGGGCGGGAGGTGGAGGTTCCAATGCGAGGCAGCCTCAGGCGGTGGTCGGTTGCCATTCTGTAATGCAAGTTTCCTGCACGCGGTCTTCATTCAATTTGAGGCAGGGCCCGTATACGGCTAGGGTAGGCCCATCCTCATGCCTGCGTTCTCAGAACTTACCAGCATCCTGCCCGTCCTGTTCTCGCTTGTCCTAGTCGAGACTCTGTTGTCGGTGGACAACGCGCTGGCGATCGCCTCCATGGCGTCCCATCTTCCCCCGGACAAGCAAAAGCTCGCGCTGCGTCTTGGCATCATTGGTGCCTATTTGTTCCGTGGAGTCTGCCTCTTTGCGGCGGGCTTCATCGTTCATAATCCGTGGCTCAAGGCGCTTGGCGCGCTTTACCTCGTCTACCTGATGGCCTCCCATCTGAGCGAGAAAGAGGGGGGAGACGGAGGACAGGGCTTGCGCGCGGGTGCCGCCAGTTTCTGGGGAACCGTGCTGCAGATCGAACTGTTGGACCTCTCGGTGAGCCTCGACAATGTGGTGGCTGCAGTCGCCTTGGACGATCGGCTCTGGGTGGTCATCACGGGCGTGTTCATTGGCATCCTCGCCCTGCGTTTTCTCGCAGGCGTCTGCATCGAGCTCGTTGAGCGTTTCCCGGTGCTCAACCACACGGCCTTCCTGCTGATCGGATTCGTGGGGATGCTCCTGCTGACGGAGCTAGGCGCTCAGCACTTCGGACATCCGTTGCATCTGGGGCCTGTGGTGAAGATGGGCGGGATCATTACCATCGTGGGCATCAGCATTGTACACGAGCAAAGCGCTGTCATGCGGCGCATCTGCACTCCGCTGCTCTTTCTCGGGCGCCCGCTTCTGCGCGCCATTCACCTGTCCGTGCAACTCCCGCTGAGGCCATTCGCCCTGCTTCTCCGCGCCCTCCGCCCAGCGCGGGGGAAGGACTCCGCGGACTAAGCGCAGCCCCGAGCGAAAGCACGCGCAGGATCTGGAGGCAGGTGCTCAGACGCCGCCTGCGCCAGAGACTAGGAAACGCAGGGGACGCTGGGACGCTGGGACGCTGGGACGCTGTCGGGTCTGGAACCTACTGCAGCGACCACTCAGGCAACGGCAGCACGGCGCCATTCTGCTGGGCCGACTGGTGTGCAAGGATGCCGCAGAGGGTGATGTTCGCGGACTGTACCGCGTTGGGATAGCCCTCGCCCGTGCCGCGCAGCAGTTCCACGAACTGGTGCACGAGGTGCGGATGCGATCCTCCATGTCCGCCGCCTTGGATGAAGCTGAGGTGCTCGTCCCCCTCCTTGTCCGAATACACGCCGCCTTTGGTGAAGCCCGCGATTTCCTTGGGGAGGAGATGACCGAAGTCGGGGCATTCCATCTCGCTCGGGATCTCGGGTTCCGGCTTCTTGGCGGTATGGAGGACGAGCGGGCGCCCTTCCACCAGAGGCCACTCGACGGCCTGCTTGGATCCGTAGACCTCGAAGCTCTCGCGGTACTGGCGGGCGACGTCGAAGAGGGAGCGGTACACATGGGCGCTCAGGTCGCTGTCCTTGAACTTGATGTGGGTGGTCTCCACGGCAAACGGGCTTCCGTAGCAACTGTGCATCTCCTCGCGGATGGTGCCCGATCCGAAGCAGCTCACATGCGAGGCTTGGTTGCGAGCGAGACCCAGCACCGGGCCCACGCAGTGCGTGGCGTAGTACATCGGAGGCAGGCCGGGCCAGTAGCCGGGCCATCCATCCATGTCCTGCTGATGGCTTGCCTTTAGGAACTGCAATCTGCCCAGCTTCCCCTCCCGGTAAAGCTCTTGCATGAAGAGGAACTCCCGCGCGTACACCACCGTTTCCATCATCATGTAGCGGAGTCCCGTTTGGGCACACAGGTCCACGATCGCCTTGCAGTCCTCGACCGAGGTCGCCATTGGGACGGTGCAGGCCACGTGCTTGCCTGCACGCAGTGCCTGCAGCGTCTGCTCGGCATGATTGGGAATCGGCGTGTTGATGTGCACGGCATCGATTGCGGGATCCTTCAGCAGTTCTGCGTAGTCCGTGTACCGCTTCTCGACCCCGAACTTGTCCCCCACCTCCCGCAATGTCTCTGGGTTGCGCTGGCAGATCGCCGCCAGTTCTGCATTCGGATGCCGCTGGTAGATCGGGATGAATTCCGCACCGAAACCGAGGCCGATGATTGCGACGCGTGGACGGGTGAGCTGGGACATGGAGTGAGGGGTTGGGGATCGTTTGGGGATGGATGCCGCGGGCGGCGGGGACGCAGGTTGCATTATGAAATGCCAGCCTTGTGCGCAAGCCACACGGCGGAGTGAGCGTCCTCAATTCCAAACATAGACGGGCGCCCGGCGGGCTTCTTGTGGAGGGACGACATTTTTTGTTAAAAGTCAGCCATGCCACGCCGCACTCCTCCGCCCGCCGCAGAAGGCTGCAAACAGTCGCGGACCTATCGGAAGGCACGCCGCCCCACGCCGCCGCACCCGGTGCCGGCAGACCACGCCCCGGCGAAGGTTCGCAACCTCAGCCCCGCGGCGCGCCGCGACCGCTTCCTGCGCCAGGCGGGTGACCTCGCGCAGTTCACCCACCTCTTCGATCACCTTCCGCACCTCGCCTTTTTTGCGAAGGACCGTGACCTCCGGCTCGTGCTGGCGAGCGAGCGTTTCTGTCGTCACCTTGGATTTGCGGACGCCTCCGGGCTGTTGGGTCGCGACGACTTTGCGCTCTTCCCGCGTCCTCTTGCGGAGAAGTTTCGCGCCGACGACGAGTGGATTCTCCGGAACGCCGCACCCATCACGAACCGTGTTGAGCTCTTCCTCAGCCAGCAGGGCATTCCCGACTGGTTCATCACGCAGAAGCTTCCGGTGCTCGACCGCAATGGATCACCGTGTGGCGTGATGGGCGTGGTCCAGCCCTACGACCGGGAGCGCAGTCTCGTCACTGGTGATGCGGCCGCCCTCGAGGCAGCCAACCTCTTCCGCGAGGATCCGGGCCGCCGCTGGCAGATCCCGGATGTGGCGCGCTACGTCGGTCTTTCCCCGCGCCACTTCGACCGCAAGTTCAAGGACAGCTTCGGCGTCGGTCCGCAGGCGTATCTTCTGAAAACCCGCATTCATGGGGCTTGCGAGGCGTTGCGGGAGCCGGGTGCGCGGATTGCGGACATTGCGCTGCGTCTTGGGTTTTGCGATCAGAGCGCTTTCACCGCGCAGTTCCGTCAGCAGATGGGGCTGACACCGCTGCGTTACCAGAAGCAGTACCGTCGTCAGGATCAGCCTCCGCAGGAGGTGGTTCCCTAGAAGTGCAGGCCGCCGGTCTGAGGGTGTCGGTTCACGTGCCGCAGAAGGTGCGGTAGGGCGGGGCCTCCGGCGGCGCTGGTTCGAGGAACGGTGCAGGCGGGAGAGCGGAGTGGTCGAAGGGATTTGCGATCGCGGCGAGCAGACGTTCCAGCGGTGCGAGGTCCGCGTGATCGCTCGCAGCGGTGAGCGCCTCTTCCACAAGATGGTTGCGGGGGATCACCACGGGATTGTGGGCCTGCATGTGGAGGAGGCTGTCCGTTGCGGACTGGGACTGGAGTGCGAGGCGCGCCTTCCAGCGGGCGTGCCATTCGTGAAACACGGGATCGGCGAAGGGGGGCTCGCGGAATGCCTGTTCGGAGGAGAGCGCGCGGAAAGTGTTGGTGTGATCCGCGCCTGTGAGGGTCATCCAATCCAGGAGAGACTGTGCGAGCTGGTGATCTCCGGAGTCCTCGTGGAAGAGGCCGAGCTTTGCGCGAAGGCCCGCCCGGTGATGGTGCTCGTAGCGGGCGGGGAATTCGTGGATGAGCGCGGTGGCGGCGTCTACTGCACGGGTCTCGTCGGTGTCGATGAGGGGCAGCAGGGATTCTGCGAGGCGTGCGAGATTCCACTGGGCCACGGCCGGTTGGTTGGCAAAGGCGTAGCGTCCGTTGCGGTCGATGGAGCTGAAAGTGGTGTCGGGATGGTAGCGGTCGAGGAAGGCGCAGGGTCCGTAGTCGATGGTCTCGCCGGAGAGAGCCATGTTGTCGGTGTTCATCACGCCATGGACGAAGCCCGCGAGCATCCAGCGGGCGATGAGCGAAGCCTGCGCTTCGAGCACCGCGCGCAGCAGTTCGAGCGCCGGGGTGTCCGAGGCGGCGCGCTCGGGATAATGGCGTTGCAGGGTGTGCAGGGTGAGCGCTTCGAGCGCCTGTGCATCGCGCCGGGCTGCCACCCACTCGAAGGTCCCGACCCGGATGTGGCTCGCCGCGACGCGCGTGAGCACCGCGCCCGGAAGTGTCTCTTTGCGGAAGACGGGCTCGCCTGTGGCAGTGACGGCGAGGCTGCGTGTGGTGGGGATGCGGAGGGCGTGCATTGCCTCGCTGATCACATACTCGCGCAGCATGGGGCCGAGGGCGGCGCGTCCATCGCCGCCGCGTGAGAAGGGGGTGGGGCCGGAGCCCTTGAGTTGGATGTCGAAGCGGGTGCCGGCGGGAGTGATCTGCTCGCCGAGCAGCAGCGCGCGTCCATCTCCGAGCACGGTGAATCCGCCGAACTGGTGGCCTGCATAGGCTTGGGCGAGTGGAGCGGCGCCCTCGGGTGGATTGTTGCCTGCGAAAAGGCCGGCGTTCTCAGGTTGGGCGAGGGCGTCGGCATCGAGTCCGAGCGCGGCAGCGAGCGGTTTGTTGAAAACCACGAGGCGCGGTTCTTGGACGGGTGTGGCTTTCCATGCCACATGGAGAACCTCCGGGAGGCGCGCATAAGAGTGCTCCAACCGCCAGCCGTTTGCGGAGGGACGGGGGACGGGAAGCGGGGTGGTCATGAGATGTCTCTACGCCAGATCCCGAGGATGCGGAAGCGTGGGAACGTGGCGGCCCCTCCTCGGGGCGCGTCAACGCGAAGGGTGGAGAGAGGCGGGGCGGGGATCATGCATCCGCCGGGTTCTGCGGGAGTTCCCCTGTGCGCGCCGGGTGGCGCCGGGGATTACTTTTTGGGAGTCTTGAGGGCGACTTCGACGAGGAGGTCGTCGTTGCCGTAGCGGAAGCCGAGGGAGCGGCGTTCCGAGGTGCCGGAGGAGGCGGTGCGGCACTGGGTGCAGCGGAAGATGGTGGGGATGGTCATCACGCAGGAGACGCCCATGTCGGAGACGCGGGATTTGACGGAGCCGACGACCATGTTGGCGAGTTCACCGACGACGTCGTTGACCATGTCTTCGTCGAGTTCCTGGACGGGCATGCCGAGGATGTTGCTGGCGAGGCGTGCGGCGGCGTCTGCGGGGGTTTGGAGGACGACGTCGACGTTGGCGTCGCCTGCGAAGCCGATGGCGGCGAGGATGAGGGGCTTGCCCTCAGCGAAGGCCGGGACGGGGCCGGGCTGCGCGGCGAGCGTGAACATGGTGTCGAAGATGTCGATGACGCTTTGGGAGAGCCACTGGGACAGGTCGCCGATGGGAACAGGTGAGCTCATGTGGTGCGGATGGAGGGGGTGCGGTAGACGGTGGTGCGGTCGAGGACGACGCGTTCGTACTGGTCGTCGAGGTTGATGGTGGTTTCCGCGCCGCCGAGGAAGAGGTAGCCGCCGGGACGGAGGATGCGGCGGATTTTTCCGAGGATGGCTTTCTTGATATCGTTGTCGAAGTAGATGAGGACGTTGCGGAGGAAGACGATGTCGAGCGGTGGCATGAAGGCCCAGTCTTTGACGAGGTTGAGCTCGCGGAACTGGATGCGTTTGCGGAGGTCTTCGCGGAATTCCCAGCGATCGGCCTTGCGGGTGAAGTACTTCACGAGCATGGGGGCTGGGAGGCCGCGGTTGATCTCGATCTGGCTGTAGCTGCCGGCGCGCGCCTGATTGAGGACATCAAGGCAGAGGTCGGTGGCGATGAAGTTGAAGTTCCACGCGAGGACTTCCGGGAAGTGTTCCGCGAGGACCATCATGACGGTGTAGCATTCCTGACCCGTGGAGGCCGCGCCGCACCAGATGTTGAGGGTGCGATCGGCTTCGCGCTTCTGGCGGATCTCGGGGAGGATGATTTTGCGGAGGGCTTCGAAGGGATGGAGATCGCGGAAGAAGGAGGTCTCGTTGGTGGTCATCGCGTCGATGAGGCGGCGATGAAGGGGGTCGCTTGGTTTGGCGCGGAGGGTGTCCACGAGGGCGTCGACGGAGACGAACTTCTCTCGGCGGGCGAGAGCTTCGAGGCGGGATTCGACGAGGTACTCCTTCCCGGGTTCAAGAACGATCGCCGCCTGTTCGCGCACATAGGTGCGCACGTAATCGAAGTCGGCAGGTCTCATGAGTTCAGTTTGCTCGGGGTTAGGAGTGGGAAAGCGGGCTTGGAGCCAGCTTCGATGCGGCGGCGGATCTCTTGGGCGATTTGGTTGAGGGGGAGAATTTTGTCAGCGAGACCGGCTTCGGCGACGGCGCCCGGCATTCCCCAGACGACGCTGCTGGCTTCGTCTTGGGCAAGGATCTGGCCGCCCGCCTGACGAATGACTTCCGAACCGCGCAGGCCGTCCTGTCCCATTCCTGTGAGGACGACGGCGAGGACGCGGGGTCCGTAGGCGAGGGCGGCGGAGCGGAAGAGGACGTCGACGGCGGGTCGGCAGGAGTTCTCGGGTTTGTCCTCGGTGAGGGCGATGCGGACCTGGGTCTTGTCGCGGCGGACCTCCATGTGGAAGCCACCGGGGGCGACCCATGCCTCGCCGGGGCGGAGGACTTCGTCCGCTGCGCCTTCGCGGCAGGGGATTCCGGAGACGGATCCGATGCGTTCGGCGAGGAGTCGTGTGAAGAGAGGCGGCATGTGTTGGACGATGACGATGGGGACGGGGAGGCCGATGCCGATGGCGGGCATGAGTTCTGCGAGGGCGTTGGGGCCGCCGGTGGAGACGCCGATGGCGAGGAGGTCGATGGCGCCCGGGGTGGATTCGCGGCGGGGGAGTGTGGGAATGGCCTGGCGTGCGGCGATGATGCCGGGGACGGCGTGGGCTGGGCGTCTGCAGAGGGCCTTGATCTTTGGGACCAAGTCGCTGCGGATTTTCTCCATGCTGGCGATGACGTTGCCGACATTGCCGGGTTTGGTGACGTAATCGCTGGCGCCGCTGGAGAGGGCGTCGAGGGTGGCACAGGAGCCGCGCTCGGTGAGCGTGCTGAACATGATCACCGGGAGCTTGAGATGGGTCTTGCGGAGAGCGCGGAGGGTTTCGAGCCCATCCATTTCCGGCATCTCGATGTCGAGGGTGATGAGGTCGGGTTTGAACTCTTCGAGGCGTGCGAGGGCGAGCTTCCCGTTGGCGGCGGAGCCGACGACCTCGATGTCGGGGTCGGCGGCGAGGATGTCGCTGAGGAGCCTCCGGATGAGGGAGGAATCGTCCACGATGAGGACGCGGATTTTTGGAAGTGGTGTGGTTGGGATGCTCATGCCTGAGAGGGCTGTTATCAGAGCATGCCCATCAGCGTGAGTTTTTCGAGGAGGAGATCTTTGGTAAAAGGTTTCATGAGGTACTCGTTTGCGCCTGCGGCGAGAGCCTTTTGGACGTGTTCCATGGAGGACTCGGTGGTGACCATCATGATGCGGATGTCGTTGAGGAGGATGTTGGCACGCACGGCGCAGACGAGGTCGTAGCCATTCATGACGGGCATGTTCCAGTCGACGAGGAGGAGGTCGACGGTGTCGCCTTGGTAGAGGCGTTCGATAGCCTTCTGGCCGTCCTCGGCTTCAAGGACATCGAATCCGATTTCCCGCAGGGATTTTCCCAAGACCATGCGAACGGTCTTGGAGTCGTCGACAATCAGTGCACGCATGAGTGTTTCCTATGGTTGGGGAGCAAAGGGGTGAGCGGAATGCTCCCCAGACTGTGGGTGAGGTGCATGGGGAGAAAAGGGGGGATTGCGCGGACGGTGCGAGGGCCAGGCCGTGGGGCGGAAGCCGGCCTTGTGCGGTGGTTCGAAGGGGGAAGCCGCCCGGTGTCCGGTGGGAAACCGGGCGGCTTGATGGGAACTGGGCCCGGGGTGGGATCAGCCCTGGATGGAGGTGGCGGTGCGCTGGAGTGTCGCGGCGAGCTTGGCGAGTTCGAGCGCGGCCTTTTCGGTGTCGTTGGCGCCGAGGGTGGTATTGCGCGCGGCATCGGCGACGCCGACGATGTTCTGTGCGATCTCGGAGGAACCCTTGGCGGCCTCGCCGACGTTGCGGGTGATTTCCGCGGTGGTGGCGGTCTGTTCCTCGACAGCGCTGGCGATGGTGTTTTGGTAGTCGTTGATCTTGTTGATGACGTCGTTGATCTCGGAGATGGCGGCGACGGCGTGTTTGGTGTCGGCTTGGATGGTCTCGATTTTCTGGCTGATGTCCTCGGTGGCCTTGGCGGTTTCCTTGGCGAGTTCCTTCACCTCGTTGGCGACGACAGCGAAGCCCTTGCCTGCCTCGCCTGCACGAGCGGCCTCGATGGTGGCGTTGAGCGCGAGGAGGTTGGTCTGGCGCGCGATGGAGGTGATGGTCTTGATGACCTTGCCGATCTCGGCCGAGCTTTCACCAAGCTTGGAGATGGTGCCGGTGGCGGTGTCGGCTGCCTTGACGCCGATGGCGGCGACCTTGGCTGCGTCCTGCGCGTTCTTGGCGATCTCGCGGATGCTGGTGCTCATGGCCTCGGTGCCGTTGGCGACGGTCTGTACGTTGCTGGAGACCTGCTGGGCGGCGGCGGAGACGACACCGGCCTGCGCGGAGGTTTCCTCTGCGTTGGAGACCATCTGCTGGCTGTTGGCGGTGAGTTCCTCGGAGGCGGAGGAGAGGGTCTGCGCGTTGTCGTTGATGTCCTTGAGCACCTGGACCAGCGCGATGCGCTGGCGGACGGCGGCGGTGATGTCGGTGGCGATCTTCACGATCTTCACCACGCGGCCGGTCTCATCGGTGACCGGTGAGTAGACGGCTTGGAGCCAGAGTTCCTTGCCGCTGCGGCTGATGCGCTTGAATTCGCCGGACTTGCTTCTGCCGCTCTTGAGGTCGGGCCAGAACTGGCGGTACTCGGCGGAGTTGGCGGTGGCGTCGTCGCAGAACATGCGGTGGTGGCGGCCCTTGATGGAATCGAGGGAGTACTCCATGGCGTCCTGGAAGTTTTTGTTGGCGATGAGGACGTTGCCCTCGGTGTCGAACTCGATGTAGGCGAATGCGGCATCGATGGCGCGGAAGACGCCGCGCATGCTCTGGCGCTCGATCTCCATGTCGGTGATGTCGTAGCGAACACCGAGGTACTTCTTGGGTTTGCCGTTTTCGCCGATGATGGGGGCGATGACAGCGTCGACGTAGTAGGGGGTGCCGTCCTTGGCGCGATTTTTGACGACGCCGCGGAAGATGTTGCCCTTGCCGATGGTGGCCCACATGTCGCGGAAGACCTCCTTGGGCATGTCGGGATGGCGGGTGGTGTTGTGGCCCTTGCCGATGAGTTCGTCGCGTCCGTATTTGGAGACCTGGAGGAACTTCTCATTCACGTTGAGGATGTCGCCCTTGAGGTCGGCCTCGGAGACGATGCTCGTCATGTTCATGATGTCCGTGCGGACCTTGAGCTCCGTCTTGGAGGCGGTGATGTCCGTGGCGAACTTGGTGACTTTGACGACCTTGCCTGCGTCGTCGAAGACGGGGTTGTAGGAGGCGATGATCCACACCTCCTTGCCACTCTTGGCGATGCGGCAGAATTCGCCGGCTTGGAATTCGCCCCTGTTGAGAGCGGCCCAGAATTCGCGGTACTCGCCGCTCTGGGTGTAGATGGGGTCGCAGAACATGCGATGGTGCTGGCCCTGGATGTCGGCGAGGGAGTAGCCGAGGGTTTTGAGGAAGTTCTCGTTGGCGTGGAGGATGGTGCCGTCGGTTTTGAAATCGATGACGGCCTGGGAGCGGTTGAGCGCCGAGCTCTGGGCGCGGAGGTCGGTGAGCTCAGTGTCGGCCACCCTGGTGCCCTTGGGCGCGGCGATGAGCTTGGTGCTGGCTTTCTTGACGGGAGCGGCGGTTTTGGCGGAGGGCTTGCTGTTGGCTTTCATGAGGTTGGGTGTGGGATTCTGAAGCAGGGGATGTTTGTGAGAGTTGGGAGTTGAGAACGGTTCAGTTTTTGACGGTGGGTCGGCTGTAGGCTGCGGGAAGGTTGGAGGCGCGTTCGGTGTCGAGGATGAGCAGGAGGCGGTCTGAGAGTTTGTAGACGCCGCAGATGAGTTCGCGGGCGGTGCCGGTGAGGGTTTCCGGGACGGACTCGTAGCTTTCGTCATCGATCTCCACGACGTCGCCGATTTCATCGACGAGGAAGCTGACGGCGCCGTCGTCTGCGCGGATGACGACGTTCATGGGGAGCTGGCCTTCGGGGCGGTCCGGGAGTTCGAAGCGGCGGCGGAGGTCGATGGCGGTGATGATTTGGCCGCGGAGGTTGATGAGGCCTTCGATCATGGAGGGGGCGATGGGGACGCGGGTCATCGTCTGGTAGCGGATGACTTCCTGGACCTTGAGGACATCGACGCCGAGGAAGAGCCCGGCGAGGTGGAAGGTGGCGAATTGCTGTGTCTGGCTCATGGGTGTGTGGAGTAGGGTTTATGCGGCTGCAGAGCCGGGCTTGGGCGTGGGATCGACGGAGCGGAGGATGGTTTGGATGTCGAGGAGGTCGGTGACGCGGTCCTGGATGACCACGGAGCCGAGGATGCCGTTGCCGTAGGCGTGGCGTTTGACGGTGATGGACTCGTTGACGATGTCGTCGATGTTGCCGACGATGAGGCCGACGCTGCGGTTTTTCTCGGAGTAGACAACGACCTGCATGGTGTCGGCGTCGTCCTCGGGAGTGTGACCGTTGTCCGGCAGATAATCTGCGACGCGGACGAGTGGGAGGATCTGGCCGCGGTAACGGATGACGGCCTGGCCGCCGGAGTATTCCATGGCGGAGCGTGGGAACTCCTCGAGGCGTGCGACGGTGGAGAGGGGGATGGCGAGGCGGCTGCCCTTGCCTGAGCCGAAGAGGAGGAGGGTCTGGCGCTGGTCGTCGGCTTTGCGGGTGTGTGCGGCTTCGTGGAGATTGTTGCGGTCGTGGATCTCGGAGACGATGGAGGCGCGCTGTGCGAGGCCGAGGACGTCGAGGATGAGGGCGACATGGCCGTCGCCCATGATGGTGGCGCCGGCGAAGCAGGTGACGCCCTTGAGTTGTTTGCCGAGCGGTTTTACGACGATCTCCTGGGTGTCGTTGATTTCGTCGACGACGAGGCCGAACGGGTAGCCGTCCGCCTGAACGACCACGATGTGGATCTCGCCGCGGAGTGCGACCTCGGGAGCGTCGTGCAGCTTGAGTTCGCGGTTGAGGTAGACGAGCGGGAGGAGTTTTCCGCGGAGGCGGTAAACGGGAGCGCCGTGGATGAGTTCGATCTGCTTGGTCTGCGCGCCTTCGAGGCGGACGAGTTCGAGGAGGCTGACCTGCGGGATGGCGAACTGCTCGCCGCCGCTCGTGACGATGAGCGCGGGGATGATGGCGAGGGTGAGGGGGATCTTGATCTTCAGGGTGGTGCCGACGCCGAACTGGCTGTGGATGTCGACGGTGCCGCCGATTTTCTCGATGTTGGTTTTGACGACGTCCATGCCGACGCCGCGGCCGGAGACGTTGGTGACCTTCTCCGCGGTGGAGAAGCCCGGCATGAAGATGAGGTGGAAGGCCTCGTGATCGGTCATGCGCGCGGAGTGCTCGCTGGTGATGAGTCCGCGGGAGACGGCCTTCTGTTTGACGCGTTCGATGTGGATGCCGCCGCCGTCGTCGGAGATCTCGATGTTGACCTGGCCGCCCTCGTGGTAGGCGCGCATTTTGAGGCAGCCTTCGCGGGGCTTGCTGCGTTCCGCGCGGCCTTCCGGAGATTCGATGCCGTGATCGACGGAGTTGCGGACAATGTGGGTGAGGGGGTCTTTGATGGCCTCGATGATGGTCTTGTCGAGTTCGGTGTCCTTGCCCTCCATGTCGAGGCGGACCTCCTTGCCACACATGGAGGCGAGGTCGCGGACGACGCGCGGGAGCTTGTTCCAGATGTTGCCGATGGGCTGCATGCGGGTCTTCATCACGCTGCCTTGGAGCTCGGTGGTGATGAGGTTGAGGCGCTGCGAGGTGGCAAGGAACGCGCTGTCAGCGTGCTGCGTGGTGAACTGGAGGACTTGGTTGCGGGCCAGAACGAGTTCGCCCACGAGGTTGACGAGTTTGTCGAGAAGACTGACGTCGACGCGGATGGAGCTCTCGGAAGCTGCAGAGCCGCGGGGTTCGTGCGCGTCGGCGGTTGGAGCGGCCGGGGGTGTTGCGGGGGCGGCGGATGCTGCGACGGCCGGGGCGGCGGGGGCTGCTGCGGGAGGAGGAGTAGGTGCGGAGATGGGAGTAGGAGTAGGAGTCGGAGGAAGAGAAGCCGCGGGTGGCTCCTGCGGGACTTCAGCGAGGACGGGGGCGGAGGGAGGATCGACCGGTGCCGGAGCGGAGGCTTCGACCACGGGATCGACTGCTGGAGCGGGTTCCGAGGCGATCTCCGGTGCGGGTGCAGCGGCGACGGCGGCCGGCGCGGGGGAGTCGGAGGGGCCATCCTTGAGCTGCGCGAGGAGGGCGATGAGTTCGCTGTAATCGCGTTCCGCGGGAGAGCCCGTGGCCTCGATCTCCGCGAGCATGGTGCGCACGGCGTCGACGGTGGAGAGGAGAGCGCCGGCAATCTGCGGGTTGATGACCAGAAGGCCGTCGCGCATTTTGCTCAGAAGGTTTTCGCCAACGTGAGCGACGGCTTCGAGCTTGCCGAAGCCGAGGAATCCACTGGAACCCTTGAGGGTGTGGATCGTGCGGAAGATGCTTCCGAGGGTTTCGCTGTCGTGCGGATCCTTCTCAAGGTTGACGAGGTCGCGTTCGAGACGGTCGAGGTTCTCGTGGCTTTCGATGAGGAACTCTTTGAGGATTTCGTCCATAGGAGACTGGGTGGTGGAAAGTGGGTGGGAGCGGCGGTCGGTTTTCTGGGGGGTGGGCGCACCAAAAAAGCAGGTGCCATGCCCGGTGGCCGGATTTTTTCGGTGGCGGGATTGCCAACGGGGCGGGTGCCGTCGAAAGTGGCGGTCCACCCCGTGAAGAATCAATCATCGCAGCCAGAGGGTTCGCCGCGTGACGGCGCCCGGATCGAGGTGCGCAATGCGCGCCAGAACAACCTCAAGGGGTTCGACTTGGACCTGCCCTTGGGCGAGTTGATCGTGGTCACGGGCCCGAGCGGGAGCGGCAAGTCGAGTCTGGCCTTCGACACGGTTTATGCAGAAGGGCAGAGGCGTTACGTGGAGACGTTCTCGCCGTATACGCGGCAGTTCCTCGAGCGCATGGACAAACCGCAGGTGGATGCGATCCGGGGAATCCCGCCGGCGATCGCCATTGAGCAGGCCAATCCGGTGAAGAGCACGCGCTCGACGGTGGGGACGATCACGGAGATCAACGATTACCTGAAGCTGTTGCTGCCGCGCGTGATGGAGGCGCGCTGTCCAGGATGCCGGCGGGCCGTGCGACCGGAGAGCGCGCGCTCGATCGTGGAGGCGCTGTTGTCGCGTGCTGCAGGAATGCAGGGCGCGGTGTCGGGTGTGGTGACGTTTCCCGTGCCGGTGCCTGCAGGCACGCCGCCTGCCGAGTTCTTCGGGTTTCTGCAGCAGCAGGGTTATCTTCGTGTGTGGATCGAGGGGCGCGCAGTGCGCACGGATGAACCGGCGGGAGTGGACCGGTTGCCGGCGCAGGTGGCGGTGATTCAGGATCGGGTGGCGCTGACTCAGGAGCATCGTTCACGCTTGAGCGAGGCCGTGGAGACGGGGCTGCGTTTTGGGAAGGGACGGTTGCTGGTGATGGTGCAGCAGGAGGGCGGTGCATCCGATGCGGTGTCCTTCTCGAGCGGATGGCATTGTGCGGAATGCGACGTGGAGATCACTGCGCCGACGCCCGGGCTCTTCAGTTTCAATCATCCACTGGGAGCGTGTGCGAAGTGCCGCGGGTTCGGGCGGACGATCACGATTGACCTGGAGCGTGCGATTCCGGACCGCTCCCTGAGCATCGCGGAGGGAGTCGTGAAGCCGTTCCAATCGGAGAGCGGGAAGGAGTGTCAGCGGGATTTGTTGAAGGCGGCGCGTGCGCGCGGTCTGGATGTGCGCAAGGCGTTTGCGTCGCTGCCTGCGGAGGATCAGCGGTGGGTGTTGCACGGGGAGCGGCCCGCGGCGACGTCGGAGGAGAATTGGTCGGAGGGGCTTTGGTACGGGGTGAAGGGGTTCTTCGACTGGCTGGAGACGAAGGCTTACAAGATGCACGTGCGCGTGCTGCTAAGCCGGTACCGGTCCTACGCGTTGTGCCCGGATTGCGGAGGCGGGCGGTACCGCGCGGCGACGTTGAACTTTCACTTGGACGGGCGGACGCTGCCGGAGTTGATGGCGCTGGGAGTGGGGGAGCTGGGGCGCGTGCTGGAGGCGCATGCGGTGCCTGCGGGCGACACCACGGCGGAGATGTTGAAGACGATGGTGGGATCGCGGTTGCGCTATCTGTGCGAGGTGGGGCTGGAGTACCTGAGTCTGGACCGGCCCACGCGCACGCTCAGCGGCGGCGAGATTGAGCGGGTGAATCTGACGACATGCCTTGGGGCGTCGCTGGTGAACACGCTCTTCGTGCTCGATGAACCCAGTGTGGGCCTGCATCCGCGGGACACGGTGAAGTTGATCGGCGTGCTCGAGCAGTTGCGCGACAAGGGCAACACGCTGCTGGTGGTGGAGCACGAGGAGGCGGTGATCCGCGCGGCGGATCATGTGGTCGAGCTCGGGCCAGGGCGCGGAGCCGCGGGTGGCGGCCTCGTGTTTTCAGGAACCGTGCCGCAGTTGATGCGCAGCAAGGGCACGCTGACGGCGGATTATCTGGCGGGCCGCCGCGGGATTGCGGTGCCGGAGAAGCGGCGCAAACCGGCGGGGTTTGTCCGCGTGGAAGGCGCGTCGGAGCACAATTTGCGCGGGGTCGATGTGGAGATTCCGCTGGGAGTTTTTGCGTGTGTGACGGGAGTTTCCGGCTCTGGGAAAAGCACGCTGGTGCACGAGGTGCTGTATGAGAACCTGCGGGTGGCGCTGGGGGAGGCGGCCGAGGAGACGCGGGGCGCATGCCGCGCGATCCATGGAGCGGAGCAGCTCGGGCAGGTGGTGATGGTGGATCAGTCGCCGCTTTCGCGCACACCGCGTTCCAGCCCGGCGGTGTACGTGGGGGTGTTCGAGGATATCCGCGAACTGTTCGCGCGCACGGCGGATGCAGCCGCGCGCGGCCTCGGTGCGAGCGCGTTTTCGTTCAACTCAGGCGTCGGACGCTGCGAGCGGTGCGGCGGTGGCGGCTTTGAAAAAATCGAGATGCAGTTTCTGAGCGACGTCTTCGTGCGCTGTCCGGAGTGCGAGGGGAAGCGGTACCAGGCGCATGTGCTGGAGGTGCGCTTGGAAGGGGCCGGCGGCGCGAAGTCGGTGGATGAAGTGCTGGGGCTGAGCGTGACCGAGGCGGTGCAGTTTTTTGAGGGAGTGCATGGGGCGGAGAAGATCGTGGCGCGGATCACCGGGCCTCTGCGCGTGCTCGAGGAGGTGGGGTTGGGATATCTGACGCTGGGCCAGCCGTTGAATCTGCTCTCTGGCGGTGAATCGCAGCGCATCAAGCTGGTGGAACGGCTGGTGGCTGGATCGAAGGGGACGAAGGGCACGAAGGGACCGAAGGGCGCAACGAGCGCAAAGAGTGCAAAGAGTGCAAAGAGTGCAAAGAGTGCAAAGAGTGGAGATGGGAAAAAGGAAGAGGAGAAGAAGGGAGTGCTGCTGATCATGGATGAGCCCACGACGGGGCTGCATCTGGATGATGTGGCGGTGCTCGTGAAGGTGTTTGATCGGCTGGTGGAGCAGGGGAACAGCCTGCTCGTGATCGAGCATCATCTGGAGGTGATCAAGTGCGCGGATCATGTGATCGATCTCGGGCCGGAGGCAGGCGCGGGTGGCGGGTTGGTGGTGGCCACGGGCACGCCGGAGGAGGTGGCGCGCGTGGACGGATCGCACACGGGCCGCTTTTTGCGCGATGTTCTGGGGGGTGTTCTGGGGGGTGTTCTGGAGAAGGACGGTGGGCGATTTGCGCAACTTGCGCGAGTTGCAGAGGGGCGGGTCGCGGAAAAAGTGCCGCGGGTGGCGGAGGCCCGGAGCATCACGGTGCACGGAGCGCGGGAGCACAATTTGAAGAACATCTCGCTGCAGATTCCGCGGGACGAGTTGGTGATCATCACCGGGTTGAGCGGATCCGGGAAATCGACGCTCGCGTTTGACCTGTTGTTTGCGGAGGGGCAGAGGCGTTTTCTGGACAGCATGTCGGCGTACGCGCGGCAGTTCGTGGAGCAGTTGGAGCGGCCCGATGTGGACTTGATCGCGGGTCTGCCGCCGAGCGTGGCGATCGAGCAGCGGCTCACACGCGGCGGCGGAAAATCAACGGTGGCGACGGTGACGGAGGTTTATCATTTCCTGCGTTTGCTCTACGCGAAGGCGGGGACGCAGTTCTGTCCGACGTGCGATGTGGCGGTGGAACGGCAGGCGCTTTCAGAAGTCGAGAAGCGTGCGGAGGCGCTTGCACGCAAGGGTCCGCTGCGGGTGCTGGCGCCGCTGGTGAAGGGGCGCAAGGGCTTCCACACGGAGGTGGCGGAATGGGCGGGGAGACAGGGGTTCACGACGCTGCGGGTGGACGGAGACTGGGTGGAGGTGGAGGGGTTTGAGAAACTGGAACGGTTCCGTGAACACACGATCGAGGTGCTGGTGGGTGCGGAGCGGGAGCCCGCAAAGGTGCGTGCGCTGGTGAAGCGTGCGCTGGAGATCGGGAAGGGGACGGCGCTGCTGCTCGATGGGCGGGGCAAGAGCACGGTGCTGAGCATTACGCAGAGCTGTCCCGGGTGCGGGGAATCCTTTGAGGATCTGGATCCGCGGCTGTTCTCGTTCAACTCGCCGCACGGATGGTGCGCGCAGTGCAATGGGTTCGGCGAGGTGTGGCGGCTTTCAGTGAATCCGAAGCTGGAGACGGAGGTGGAGCGGGAGATGGATGCGGAGCGTCAGCATGAGCAGTTGGAAGAGGGCGAGTCCGAGCCGTGTCCCGGGTGTGCGGGCGGTCGGTTGAATGCGGTGGCGAGGCACGTGCGCATCCATGGGGCGAGCATCGACGAGGTGGTGGGATGGAGCGCGAGCGCGGCTTCGCGCTGGATGGGGAAGCTGAAGTTCAGCGGAGTGCATCAGCGGATCGCGGCGGATATTTTACCGGAGATCCGGCAGCGGTTGCTGTTTCTGAGCGAGGTGGGGCTCGATTACCTCGCGCTGAACCGTTCGGCGAAGACGTTGAGCGGCGGGGAGTCGCAGCGCATCCGGCTGGCGGCGCAACTGGGGTCCAATCTGCGCGGGGTGTTGTACGTGCTGGATGAGCCGACGATTGGGCTGCATCCGCGGGACAACGCGCAGCTCCTCGACACGCTGGAGGCGCTCAAGCGCAAGGGCAACTCACTGGTGGTGGTGGAGCATGATGAGGAGACGATGCGCCGTGCAGACACCATCATCGACCTCGGGCCAGGGGCCGGAACGCGCGGCGGTCAGGTGGTGGCGTGCGGGACGCTCGCCGAGATCAAACGCAATCCGCAATCGGTTACCGGCCGGTGTCTGCGCGAGCCGCTGAGGCATCCGGTGCGCGGCGGACGGCGGAGTCTCGCGGATGCAGAGCATTGGCTGGAAATCCGCAACGCTTCGCTGCGAAACCTGAAGGATCTGAGCGCGCGGATTCCGCTGGGCCGCCTGACGGTGATCAGCGGGGTGTCGGGTTCTGGAAAGAGCACGCTGATGCGCGGCGTGCTGAAGCCGGCGGTGGAGGCGGCGTTGAAAGGGGCACGGGGGCGCGGGAAGCGCGGTGCGGCTCTGGCGCAGGTGCGCGGGGTGGAGCGAGTGGAGGCGGTGTACGAGGTGGATCAGTCACCGATTGGAAAGACATCGCGATCGACGCCCGCGACGTACCTCAATGTGTTCGACGAAATCCGGAAGCTGTATGCGCAGGTGCCGCTGGCGCGGATGCGCGGGTATACGTCGGGGCGGTTTTCATTCAACACGGAGGGCGGGCGCTGCGAGGGCTGCGGCGGGCAGGGGATGGTGAAGGTGGAGATGAACTTCCTGCCGGCGAGTCATGTGCTGTGTCCGGAGTGCGCGGGGCGGCGTTATGAGGCGGCAACGCTGGAGGTGCTCTACAACGGGAAAAGCATCGCGGATGTGATGGAGATGAGCCTCGAGGAGGCGGCGGTATTCTTTGCGCCAGTGACGAAGGTGGCGGGTCCTCTGCGGCTGCTGTGCGACACGGGACTGGGCTACCTGAAGCTCGGGCAGCCGAGTCCGACGCTGAGCGGAGGCGAGGCGCAGCGGCTCAAGCTGGTGTTTGAACTCACGCGCGGGCTGGGGCGTGCGCGGGTGTCGCGGCGCCCGGACCGTTCGATTTTGTACCTGCTGGAGGAACCCACGATCGGGCTGCACATGGGGGATGTGACGGAGCTTTTGAAAGTGCTGCATCGGTTGGTGGACGAGGGCCACACGGTGGTGGTGATCGAGCATCATCTCAGCGTGGTGGCGGAGGCGGATTACGTGCTCGATATCGGGCCGGAAGCCGGGCCGGACGGAGGCGAGGTGGTGGCCGCGGGGACACCGGAAGAGGTGGCAAGGGTGAAGCGCAGCCGGACGGCACCGTTCTTGCGGGAGGTGCTGGAGGCGGGGCATTAGGGCGCGGGCGTTCGTAGCCCTTGGATGGAGGCGGGTTGGCGGGCGGGGCGGTGAAAGGTGGGTGCCTTGTGTGCGCTTCAGAGACAGGCTCTCACACCAAGCACGGGCACCAAGGCGGGGAAGAGCGGGGAAGAGCGGGGAAGAGCGGGGAAGAGCGGGGAAGAGCGGTGTCTCCTGTCCCGAGTGGAATGGAGATAAGGGCACCGATCGTGCCTTGTGGAGGGGCCTGAGAAAGCAACAGGCACTCGCATTTCCCCTAGCGACGCGCCCCGGCAGGGTGCGCGAGAAGGCTGACGATGCGAGAAGATTTTGTCCCTTGCGGGCGCCTTGCTGGCGTCTCAACTGCGGGCATGGCCGATGGGAGGAATTGCTAATCCACCCCAATCGGGTAGCTTTGCGCTCGTGAGTGCTGGCGAATCCACCTCGGTTCGGGAACCCGTGCGCAAGCGCGTGGGGGGAAGTCTTGCGCGTGGAAATGCACTGGCGCGGGTGGACGCTCTGCGGCGCAATGCACATGCACTGTTGGGGGGGAAGTGGAAGCCCGACGACGATGGAACATTCGTTCGAAAAATTGTTGGGGCGTCTCGCTGAGGGTGACGTCCGGTTCATCCTCGTGGGCGGGCTTGCCGTGGCACTGCACGGATACGTGCGCCTCACCGAGGATGTGTGCTGATCGAATCGTCGGAGGAAAATGTCCGCCGCTTTCTCGTTTGCCTGTCAAACTTTGGCGCGGGTTACGCCCGTGAACTCAGTGCCGCAGATTTCACGGATGAGGAGGGGGCAATCCGAATCGTGGAGGAGACCGAGCACTGCCAGTTGGATGTGTTCACACGCATGTCCGGGTTGCGCTACGGAGACCTTGAGCCGGATGCGCTGAGGCACACGCTCGGCAGGCACACGTTTTTCTACGCATCAAAGAGCGCCCTCATCCGCATGAAGTCCGCTTCTGTCCGTGAAAAGGATCACCTCGACGTGCTCGCGCTTCGCCGTCTGGAGCAGGATCCCAACGCATTCCTCTGAGCCGGCCGGGCTCAGAAAGGCCCAGAAAGGCCGATATTTTGCCTGTCCCTGGTTCCCTCACACCAAGGCACAGAGGCACCAAGAAAAACTCCCAATCACCAGAACGCATCTCCCCTTGGTGCCGTTGTGCCTCCGTGTGAGAACCCTGAACTGCACCCCACACCATGGCTTCATGCCGTTTTGTGAGACTCAGAGATGGCAGAAAGGGGGCATACACGAGGGCAGTGGAAACGGAGATTTTGCCTGTCCCTATCCGCACACTATCGGCATTCCCTCACACCAAGGCACAGAGGCACCAAGAAAAACTCCCAATCACCAGAACGCCTCTCCCCTTGGTACCGTTGTGCCTCCGTGTGAGAACCCTGAACTGCACCTCGCACCATGGCTTCATGCCGTTTTTGTGAGACTCAGAGATGGCAGAAAGGGGGCAGACACGAGGGCAGTGAAACGGAGATTTTGCCTGTCCCTATCGGCACACCAAGGCACAGAGGCACCAAGAAAAACTCCCAATCACCAGAACGCATCTCCCCTTGGTGCCGTTGTGCCTCCGTGCGCTTCAGATGCAGGTTCTCACACCAAGGCACCAAGCTCACCAAGCGGTAAGGAACGGATATTTCGCCTGTCCCTTGCGGGCTTTGCCATTTTTGGATTTGCGGTGGTGCCCGCCCGTCATCGTGGTGGGGTGGCGCAGCAGGCGTGGGTGTGGTAGTGTTGGGCCATAGTGAAATTCACCCGCATGACGCGCGATCCGAATACGATGGGCGGAAGGCCCTGTATCCGCGGCCTTCGAGTGACTGTGGGTTCGCTCGTCGGGATGGTGGCTGCCGGGCGTTCCGTGGATGAGAATCTGCGTTTGCACCCGTATCTCGTTGCGGAGGACATCCGCGAGGCCCTCGCGTATGCAGCTTGGCGGGTTGAGGAGATCGAGCTCCCTCTCGTGGCGGGGTGAATGGGGTGAATGCGGTGAATGGGAGGTGGTGAGGGAGGGGTGTGGCGGTGAGAGTGCTGGTCGACATGAATCTCTCCCCTGACTGGGTGGGGTATCCCACCGAGGCTGGTTTCGAAGCGGTACATTGGTCGGCGATCGTTGCCGGCAATGCCCCGGACGCGGTGTTGATGAGTTGGGCCCGGGACAACGAACATGTGGTTTTTACGCATGACTTGGATTTCGGAATCCTGCTTGCCCACAGTAAGGAGGGAAGGCTGAGCGTGATTGAGACGCGCGCTCGCGATTTGTCTGTGAATCACATCGGGGTGTTGGTGGTTGGGGCATTGCGCGCCCATGAGGACGCGCTGGAGCGCGGGGCGCTCGTCACTGTGGACGAGGTCAGATCGGGGATTCGGATCTTGCCGATCTTACCTGGTTGAGCGTCGGAAACCTCCCCATCCCAAGAAGCGGGGGTTGTCCCTTGCAGGCGTCTCTCTTTCCGCTCGTGATGCTTTGTGGTGGGATGACGCGATGTCTCTCGTGCTTGTGCAAACGGTCGGTCTGCTTTGCCTTTCCAACCTGTTCATGACGCTGGCGTGGTACGGGCATCTCAAGAGTCTCGGTGACCACGGCCGTGGTATGTGGCGGCGTTGGTGAGTTGAGGGATCGCGCTTTTTGAATACCTGCTGCAGGTGCCGGCGAACCGGATTGGGTTCACCGCGCTGAGTCTGCCGCAGCTCAAGATCACGCAGGAGGTGATCACGATTGCGGTGTTCATTCCGTTTGCGGTGCTGGCGATGAATCAGCCGCTGAAGTGGGATTACCTGTGGGCGGGGTTGTGCCTGCTGGGGGCTGTGTACTTCACGTTTCGCTCCTGAGGCGGGACGGGTGGCGGGGGCCGCGTGTGCGGGATGCGCGGGGTGATCGTTGGGGTTTCACCGCGGGCGCGGATGGTGCAGGATGGAGGGATGATCATCCGTCGTTCCGGAGAGAGGGGGCACGCCGACCACGGCTGGCTGAAGACTTATCACACGTTCAGCTTTGCGGATTATCACGACGCGCGCTGGGAGCGGTTCGGGGCGCTGCGGGTGATCAACGATGATGTGATTGCGCCCGGAATGGGGTTCGGAACGCATCCGCATCGGGACATGGAGATCATCACGTATGTGATCTCGGGGGAGTTGCGGCATCAGGATTCGATGGGGAACGGGCGGGTGATCAAGGCCGGGGAGGTGCAGTACATGGCGGCCGGGACGGGGATTTTGCACAGCGAGTTCAATCCGTCCGCGAGCGAGCCGACGCATCTGCTGCAGATCTGGATCGTGCCGGATCAGAGGGGTGCAACGCCCCGGTACGCGGAACGTTCGATGGCTGAGGTGGGCACGGGCGCGTGGCATCTGGTGGCCAGCAGGGACGGGCGCGAGGGTTCGATTGCGATCCATCAGGATTGCGGAATGTGGCTGGCACGGTTGCGGGTGGGCGAGGCCGCGGGATATCGCGTGGAGGCGGGTCGCCGGGCATGGTTGCATGTGGCGCAGGGAACGGTGGTGGTGGGAGGAACGCGTCTGGGGGCGGGGGATGCGGTGGGCCTGGCGGAGGCGTTGGCGCTGGAGTGCTGCGCGGAGGAGGATGCGCAGTTGCTGCTTTTTGACATGGCTTGATCGCCCCTGATCGCCCCTGATCGCTCTTGAGCGGCGGGTGCCGGCCGCGCAGGGTTGGGGTTGTGTTTGGTGTTGTTTCATCCCGGTTGGTGCGGTCGCTGGCGTTCGCGTGCTGGACGCTGTTCGCGGGGCTTTTGGGTTTTCGTGGCTTTGTCACGGAGGCCCGGGCCGGGGAGTTGCAACGCTTCGTGTTTGAGAAGGCGGAGATGGCGGTGCCATTTCGGATCACGCTTTACGCAGAAGGCGAGGCGCCGGCGCGGAAGGCTGCGGATGCAGCGTTTGAGCGGGTGGAGCTGCTGAATTCGCTTTTCAGTGATTATGATCCGGAGAGCGAGTTGAGCCGTTTGTGCCGCAACGCGAGGGTGGGTGAGGATGTGCCTGTGAGTTCGGATTTGTGGCGGGTGCTGGCGCTCGGGAGGGACGTTGCGGAGAGGAGCGGGGGCGCGTTCGATATCACCGCCGGACCGGTGATCCAGCTCTGGCGGAGGGCACGGCGTCAGCGGGAGTTGCCTGCTGCAGAGAAGCTCCAGGAGGCGATGGAGCGCGTGGGATGGCGCAGGTTGCAGTTGGGTGCGGAGGAAAAGACGGTCCGCTTTACCGTGGCCGGGATGAGGCTGGATCTGGGGGGAATTGCGAAGGGGGTGGCGGTGGATGCGGCGCTCGCGGTTTTGAAGGAGCACGGGATCGCGTGCGCGTTGGTGGCGGCGAGCGGTGATATGGGTGCGGTGGGTGCGCCGCCTGGCAAGCCGGGGTGGCGTGTGGAGGTGGCGCCCCTTGATGTGCCGGGAGCGCCGGCCGCGCGCTTTGTGTGGCTGCGGGATTCGGCGGTGTCGACGGCGGGGGACACGTTTCAGCGGGTGGAGTTGGGCGGGGTGCGGTATTCGCACATCGTGGATGCGCGGACGGGGCAGGCGTTGACGGATCACAGTCTGAGCACGGT
>CAMAUX010000056.1 GCA_945861435.1 Chthoniobacter flavus
GCAGCAGCAGCAGCGAATGGACGCCATGCAACGAGGGTGGAGCGCCGGACGACTTCCACCGACGGCTCCGCAGCCCGCTCCTGCGCGACCTGCCGGAGAGCCGCGTCGATTCCCACTTCGGCGATCAGCTTGCGCCGAAGCGCGGGATCCTGCGCGAGGAGACGGTCAAGTTCTGCCACTTCGCCACCAGTGGCCGTGCCTTGCAGATAGCGTTGGATGCGTTCACTCGGGTTCATGTCAGAGGGGCATTTGGGCGAGGCGCGTTTCGATGCAGGCCGCGAGTTTTTCGCGAAGCCTGCCGAGGAGCTTGTAAAGGGCGTTGGGGGACTTGCCCGCTTGGTCGGCAAGCGTCATGACGCGGCCTTCGCCGAAGTAAGGGGCGAGCAGCAGCTCCTGATGCGCTTGGGAAAACGACTCGAGACAGGAACGCAGGGCGCGCAGAGAGCGTTCGCGTTCGGCTTGATCGAACGCCTCGGCTTCCTCGATGAGCAATTCAAGGACGCCCTCGCTGAAGACGTGGCGATCGCGGCGCAGGCGGTCGATAAGGGACAGGCACTTGAAGCGGATCACGACTTTTGCCCACGGGAGGAAGCCCGCCTCGTCGCGGAGTTGATCGAATTTTTCCCAGAGCGTGACACTGGCGTCCTGGATCACCTCGTCGACGCCCTGCCAGTCGGGAAGGAGGGAGCGGGCGTAGGCGCGGAGGACGGGCTCATTGCGCATGAGCAGGCGGACGAAATCGCCCTGCTGAAGGGTGGTGCGCGGTTGGTCGGGGTCGGGCATTCCGTCATCCTATTCGCAAAAGGCATCAACCTGCCGCAATTTGTCATTTTCGATGACGATGATCCGAGGTGTCCGAGGGGGATTCGCCGGGGGGAGCACCACCTCATTCACGCCAGAAAACTCACGGCTCGAGCTTTTTGAGTGGAGTTAAAAAGGAGCGGGCCAGGCACGCAGGTCCACTTGGTGCCATGGTGCCATGGTGTGCCTTTTAACCGCAGGTTCTCACGCCAAGGCACCAGGGCACCAAGTTGCAAAAGACCGAGAGAATGGCTGGGCAGCGGTCTGTCCCTTGCAGCCGTCTTGACCAAGAAACAAGCGCTCGTGACGCCTCACACTGCCATGCCGGAGGCACGGGAACCGGTCGGCGCTCGCAGTCCGCAAGGCCGATGAAGGGACACCACCGGATCGCGTCTCACCACGCGAGGCGTACCGTCACCGCGTGGAGACCTTTACTCGTGCGAACTTCTTCGCCGCTCCATTCACGGCGGGCAGCACCCGGACGGTCACGTTCTCGGTGAACCCATCGGCGTTGGGAGTGGTGGAGAGCACCTCGCTGGCGGCGCCCGCAGCGGACCAAGTCTGAAGATCCTCGGACACCTCCACCGTGTACATAAGGTCCACGACATTGAGCCTGCGCGGATAGGTCAGCTGCAGATAGCCGCCCACCAGCGCCCGCTGGACGATCCCGGAATCGGCGGCACGCGGGTTGGTGGCGAATGCGTATTCGAGGAGGTTGCCAAGGCCGTCTCCATCGATGTCGCCGGACGGGCCGTCACTGGCGGCGGTGGATGTGGCGCTGATGCCGTTGGCTGTCTTCCACCAATCAGGCAGACCATCATTGAGCGTGCTCACGGGACGAGTGACGGTGAGCGTGCCGGCATCGCTGGTGTCGGAACCGCTGGTGCTGGTGACCACGACGTCGTAGTTGCCAGCCGAGGCTGCGTTGACGCCGGCGAGGGTGAGTGTCGCCATGTAAACGCCGCTCACCGCTGCGCCACTGCTGGTCACCTGGGAGTAACCGCTGGTGCCGGTGGTGACGGGCACGCCCGCCTTGCGCCACTGAACGCTCGGCGTCTTTCCATAGCTGGTGAACGGCGCGTAGAGCGTGATGGAATCAGCCTGCGCGACGCTCTGCGTGATTCCGGCGGGGCCGATGTACGGAGGATAACTCTCCGCCGTGATGCTCGTGATGGCACTGGAGAGCGCCGTGACAATCGCCGAGTACGAAGCCGCATTCGCACCGAGCAGGAGATCGGTCGTTTCATACGGATCATCGGTCATGTTGAAGAGTTCGTTGATGCTCGTCGTCCCCGACTTGTTGCGGATCAACTTAAAGACCTTGGCACCTCCGTTCACCGGATCGGTGTAGGTGTGGATTGCCACGGGAGCACTCGCGCCTGTCACCAAGGGCGAAAGACGCACGCTGCCATTGGGGTTGCCCGCCGAGATGCTCTGGAGCGCAGGCCAGAGGTTGAGTCCATCCATGGGCTTGGTGTTCTGCGGAGGCACACCGGTGGCCGCGGCGAGAGTGGGAAAGAAGTCGCCCACCCAGACGTACTGGTTGCTGGTAACGCCCGCCGCAAGCACGCCGGGCCAGCGGATGGCGGCGGGCGTATGGATGCCGCCGTCGTAGCTGTCGTTCTTGGTGCCACGGAGCGGGTCATTGATGGAGCCGCTGGGTTCATTGCCGCCGTTGTCGCTGAAATAGACGACGACGGTGTTGCTGGCGATGCCCTCGCTATCGAGCGCGTTGAGTACCCGGCCGATGCCGGCGTCCATGCAGTCCACCGCCGCGCAGAGTGTGCGCCTGCCGGAGTCGGTGACGCCGAGCGCAGTGTACTTGTCGATGTAGCTCTGGGGCGCCTGTACACCCGCGTGCACGCCGTTGAAGGCGAGGTAGAGCAGCATGGGCTTGGTCTTGTCCCGGCTCACGATCTGCGCGACGGCGCGGTCGGCGAGCAGGTCTGTCGAGTACCCGCCGTTTCCCTGAAGGTCGGTGGTTTCCACAATCGGGCTGCCGTTGAGCCACCAGTCGAGCGCGCTGTTAAGGCCGGGATCCGCCGTGGTGTGCGTGAAGTAGCCGATCGCTCCGCCGTACTGCCCGTAATGAAAGTCCCAGCCACGGCTGCGCGGATGGTACTCGGGCCCCTCCATCTGCACGGTCACAGGAGCACCGTTGAGTGTGGTGGTGTAGATGTTGTTGCCCCAGCCCCCGAGGTGCCACTTGCCGCACATGAAGGTCTGGTACCCGGCGCTTCTAAAACTCTGCGGCATCATGTGCTCGGAGAGATCCACGCCGCGCTGGTTGCCGGAACCCGTGCGCACGGAACTGCGTCCAGTGAGCAGGGCACAACGCGTGGTGGCGCACACGGGCGTCGCATAGAAGCGCTCAAGCCGGATGCCTTCGTTCCCGATGCGGGCCATGTTCGGCGTCTGCACGGGCACCTGGCCAGAGGCGGTGTGGTAGCTGATATCGCCCCAGCCCTGATCGTCGGTGACGATGATGACCACGTTCGGCGCGGTGGTTGAACTCACCGCTAGGGTGAAAACCCGTGTCGCCACGCGACCCGCACCGTCGGTGACCTTCAACGTGAAGCTGTGGGAACCTGCTGCAGTCACCGTGCCGGAAAGCAGGCCGCTGCTGCTCAGAGAAAGCCCTGCCGGCAAGCTGGAACCCGCGTTCACGCTCCACACATAGCCTGAGCCTGAACCACCCGAGACCGCGAGCGCTTCGGAATATGCGGCATTGAGCGCGGATCCGGGCAAGGCCGCGCTGGTCACGATGGTGGGCGATGGACCGGTGGTGTAGCCGCCGGCGCCCGTGCCGGTGGCGGCATTGCTGTCGGTCGCGGTGATGGTGTAGCTGACGTTCGTCCCCGAGATCTGTGCGGGTAATTGCGCGCCGTACACACCATCTCCATCGGCGCCGTCGCCATGCGCTCCATCGTCGTACATCACCAGAGTCGCGGGTGGCGCGCCGGTAGTGAGATTTACCGTGATGTCGTCGATGTCGCAGGTCGGCGGACGCGTGGGCGACGTGACCGTGTTGCCGCTGAATTGAAAGCGCATCCTGAGGTTCGCAACGAGTTCCGATGCGAGAAGCGTGTGGGAGAATTGGGCGAACGCGTGCCCGGCGCTCCCCGAGAAAATCTCGCCCAGACGGGTGTTCCATGTGGTGCCGCCATCGGAGGACACTTGGAACGCCCAGCCATTGCCAGTGCTGAGGTCCGCGGTACGCACCCAGAAGGTCACGGAGCCGGCACTGGCGCCGCCCGCATTGATCACCGGCATGGCGGCCATGGTGTCGGTGTACGTCGTGGTACCGTTACTGAACTCCAACCCCGTCCCATAAGCCGTCAGCGTGGATCCGGAGCCCGAAGCAGTGGCGGGATTGTTGAGCGTGAACGTGGTCGCCGACGTGATGGAGGCCACCGTGGGATTGGGCGGGTTGGTGGTGATGGCGGTGATGCCCATCCCCACCACAAGACCGCTGGTGCTGCTGCAGGTCACCGTGTTGCTGTTCAAAGTGCTCGTCCAATTGGTGAGCGTGACGCCAGCCGCCGTGAGCGAAAGACCCGTTCCCGTGCCGGATGCAGGGGCGCTCAGCACGATCGCTGTGGCGCTGGTGATCGAGACGATCGTGGTGGCAGTGGTCGGTGCACCGAAGCTCACCGAGGGGATGTTCGGACCGGTGATGAGCATCCCCGGAATCAGCCCAGTGGTGCTCGCACAGGTGACCACGGTGGATCCGGAGGTCGTGCTGCAGCCCGTGAGCACGATCGGCACGGTGTGGTTGGCCACGTTCCCGCGCTGCTTCACATCTCCCGCGCCGCCACTGCGCAGGGTGGTGCTTGTCCAAGTGCTCATCGCACCAGCCAGACCGCTCGTGGTGGATCCGCTCGCAAAAATCTCGCGGAAGGCGGGGCCGGTGACTTGAGCGCCCGTGTTGTACTCGAGCTGCACGCTGGTAATGGTGGCGCCGCTGGCGGGCGTCACCACGGCCGTGACGTACGGACTGTCGCTGCTGCCGGGCACCGCCGGACTCACGTTCGGTGAACCCACCGTGGGCGGCGGCACATAACCCGTGCCCGCGAGCGTGATGTCAAAGGCCGCACCGACCGCGGAGTCACTGGTGGCGATGTGCAGACCCGCGACCTTGTTTCCCGCAGTAGAAGCGGTGAAGCGCACATCCATCGTGGTGCTCGCGCCCGCTGCCACCGTGCCCGCGGGAGCGGCGGTGACAAGAAAGTTGGAGGCGTTGACGCCGTCGATGGAGACGCCAGTGATGGTGAGCGAGGTGCTGCCGCTGTTGCGGATCACGAAGGCCTTCGAAGAGGTGGAGCCCACCGTGACGTTGCTGTAGTTGACCGTGCTCGCGCCGTCGGTGAGCGCACTGCCGGAGGGTTGTTCCACCACCATCTGGGTCGCCACCGAGGTCGTGCGCACCGCGAACACCGGATAGCTCGCGGTCTTCACGTCGTAGCTGATGATACCCTGCGAATTACGGGGGGGATTGGAGGTGGTGTTGACCCCGGTCTCAACGACCCATGCCTCCGTCGTGGTGTTTTTGAGCGAGGAGGAAGACCAGTAGGCGGTCGGCAGCGCCAGCGCACGCAGGGTGATGCCGGCACCCGAGGCGGTGGCGGCAGCGCTCATCGTGAAGGTGGTCGCGCTCGTCACCGAAGCCACCGTGGGCGGCGTGGTGTTGCTGATGTGGGAAGCAGCCACCTCAGAAGGCGCCACCAGCGGCATGCCAGCGAGCAGGCCCGTCGTGTCCGCGCATGTCACCGCGGTGGAACCGCTGGTGGTGATGCAGTTGGTGAGGGTCTTCGCAAAAACCGTGCGGTTGATCGACGGCTTGATCCCCGTGGCCGAGGTGGCCGTTGCGAGGGTGTAGTCCGTGAGCGTCTGCAGCTCCTTGATGTTCGGCAAACGCCAGTCGGTGTAGCCGCCCAAAGAAAGGTTCTCCGAGTAACTCAGCGCCCCCTCCCATGTCCGCGCCGCACCGGGAAGCTGCGTCCACATCAGGCTCGTGTCCGCATCGGTGACCGTGCCGTCGAGGTTGTCGGTGTAGCTGTGCAGGTTGGTGGGCTTCGCACCGCGCACGTAGCGGGCGTGGTAGCGGAACGCGCCGCTCGCGCTGATGGTTTCACTTTTGGGTTTCCCCCCGAGGCCGCCACCCGCATTGCCACACCAGATATTGGCGGTGCTGCTGCCATACGGGTCGCTGGTCCACCAGTACTCGGCCACACCCGCTGAATTATTCGGGAAGTAAGTGGTGTTGAGGGCCGGGTTGCTGTTCTGGTGATTGAAGAGACTGAAGAGTTCCGCCGGCGTCGGCAGGCGCCAGTCCTTATAACCGCCGGTGGCGACGGACGCCGCATTGGCGAGCGCCGAGTCCCATGTGGACTCGCCATTGTCGGTCTTCTGCCACATGAGGCCGGTGACATTGTCGGTCACCGTTCCATTACCGTTGTCGGTGAAGGACTGCGCGTTGATGGAATAATCTGCGTCCTCGCCGAAGGTGGTGGTGGTGTCCTGGGTCTGGCTTGTGTCGGGGAGTTTCGTCTGGCTCCACGCGCCCATGGTGTACGCCGCAAGGCGCGCGGCGGTTGTGCTGCTACCGGGCGTGTAGGTGAGCGTGGTGGTGGCGCCCGAGAGCCGCCACGTCATCGTCAGCGTATGGGGTAGCACGCTGCGATTGATCTTCCAGCACTCGTCGTAATCCACCCCGCTGATGCGCACCCGCATCAGGAAACTGTCCGCGGAAGCCGTGCCCGCGGTGTCCTCCATGAGGTTGCCCAAAGTGTCCGTCTTGAGCGACACCGGGTTTTTGAACGCCACAATGGAGGCGCCCGATACCGGCGAGGCAACGTAACCGCCCGTGCCGGACTGCCGCAGGGAACCGACCTCGGGCTGCCCGTCGACTTGGCTTCCAAAGTTTACGACGGTGCCATGGAAGGCGCTCATCATGTAAGGCGAAGCCGGGGTGCCGTAGGGATGCGTAGCGTCGGTCGTCGTGGTGCCGATCGCGTGATAGTGATAGCCCCAGCCATTGCCGATGTCGTGGCCGCCCTGTGCATCGAGCGCCTGACGCGCAGTGCCGTCCGGCTCGAGGTAGCCGTAAATCGGATAGCCATCGAGCGCCCATGCCACGGGCTTGTCGTTGCCGAGCACGCCTCCGAAGGCGCTCAGCAGGTGGGTCGGGATGATGTGGTAGTGGTAGTCGTCCGCCAAACCACAGTGCCCGCCATACACGTCCAACTCGCCAATTTCATAAGACACGCGGCCCGTGTTGTTGGCGGGGTTGAAAATCGGGATGCCGTTGGAGGCCAACGCCACTGCGCCCCGTTGGAAGTTGCCGCCCGAAAGACTGATCGGCGAGGAAGCCGGGACGGGCACCAGCGGCAGGCGCCAGTAATTGGGCTGCCCGTAACCAAGCGAGGTGGCGGTGCCCTCGGGATTGGTCACACTGGCGAAGTAGGCGGCGGGAATGGGCACCTGCTGCTGCCAGGAGGTGATCCCGACCATGAGATTCGGCATCATCGTGCGGTCCGGAAAGCCGTCGGACTCCTCGTAAAACGTAGTGTTATCCCAGTAATAGCGCACGAGCGGCTTAAAGGGCGCGAAGGACGCCGCCATCAGCGCCCCGTTTCCCACAGGCGCGGAGGCCGACGACGTTAGCAGGGTGGCCGGACTGAAGAGCGCGAGGCCCGGGAACAGCGAACGCGAGGAAACAGCGCGCCCATGCGCAGATGCCGCAGCAACGGATTGCGCTGGCTTGGGCGCCGAAGCAAACCAACTGGGACCGGCGACACCGGCCGAGCCGTCAGGTGAATCATGGTGCTGGCCAAGGTCGTGCGCAATAACCGGAAAGGCAGCGACCAGAATCAACGCGAATAGGAGACGGATGGATGTCGGACGGGAGCTCATGGGGTGGGTAAGCACGTCAATCCTCTCAAAACCAGCACCAGCGCGGGAGGCTCAAATTGTAAGGGAAAAGTAAAAGGAGAGCGGCTTTGTAAAGCGCAACTCAAAGTCACGCTCAGCTAATGGTCCCTCCCCTCGGACGGATATTGGTGGGATGCATGGCGATCCTCTGCCTCGCTGGCACTTCTTCTGATTGCCTGTGCGATCCCCTTCGAAGCCACCATAGTCCATCCACTCCGGGCCAGCGCCCCTGTTTGAAAACCCATCACCCATCAGGCATTTCCGAACCAAGGTGCCCTTTTGATCGGCGCGAAGTTCCGCGGTAAAAGCAAAAGGCGCCGCCCTGCATCGCAGGACAGCGCCTTTCAAACTACTCGCCCGGAGGCGGACCGAATCAGCTCAGCGCATTCGCAGCGTCCACCACGGACTGGGCGTTCATCCCGAAGAAGTCCATGACCTTGTTTCCGGGTGCGCTGATGCCGAAACGGGTGATGCCGATCACCTTGCCGTCGAGCCCCACGTAGCGGTGCCACGGATCAGGCACGCCGGCCTCGATGGCCACGCGGCGACGGCAGCTCTTCGGCAGCACCGACTCCTTGTACTCGGCGCTCTGCGCCTCGAAGCGCTCCATGCACGGGATTGAAACCACGCGCACGCCCTCGCCCAACTGCTTCGCAGCGGCGACCGCATGTTGCAGCTCGCTGCCAGCTCCCATGAGGATGGTCTTCAGAGGACCGTTCTCCTTCACGATCACATAGCCACCTTGCAACACGCCCTCACGACGGGTCTGCACCGAGGCTTCATTGAGCATGGGCACTGCCTGACGGGTGAGCGCCAGAAGGGTCGGCCCATTCGTACGCTGCATCGCAGCAACAAAGGCTCCCGCCGTCTCCTCGGGATCCGCAGGCCGGATCACGTCGAGATTCGGGATCACGCGCAGGCCCGCAACGGTTTCGACGGGTTGATGGGTTGGGCCGTCCTCGCCCACTCCGATTGAGTCGTGGGTGAAGATGTAAGTCACAGGCAGCTTCGAGAGCGCCGCGATACGGATCGAGGGGCGCGCGTAGTCCGCGAACACAAGGAACGTCGCGCCGCTGGGACGGAAGATCCCGTCGTACGCAAAGCCGTTGAGGATCGCCGCCATGGCGTGCTCGCGAATCCCGAAACGGATGTTGCGGCCAGCCCGGTTCTGCGGCGTGAAATCCTTGTCGCAGTTGATGTAGTTCAGCGTGGAGCCGTACAGATCCGCGCTGCCCCCGATGAGATCGGGAAGGGCCACCGCGATGGGCTGAAGCACATCGCTGCCGGCCTTGCGCGTGGCGATCTTAGCGTCTGCCGGAAATTCCGGGACGCGGCTCATCAGGTCCGCGGGAATCTTCTTCGCAACGGCATCGGCGAGTTCGGCGGCCTTCGCGGGATTCGCCTTCTGCCAGAGCTCGAAAGTGTGCTGCCACTGGGCGTGTGCCGCAGTCAGATGCTTCTGGTGCTCGACGAAATACGCGCGCGTGTCGGTGCTCACGAAGAAGTGTTCTTCGGGGAGCCCAAGCCCCTTGCGGGCAGCCTCAATGAACTTCGCGCCACCTTCACCGTGGGCCTTGGAGGTACCAGCCACCTCGGGGATTCCCTTGCCGATGAGCGTTTTAGCAACAATGAACTGCGGCTGGCCTGTGGCGGCCTTGGCGGACTCAAAGGCCGCGAGAACGGCCGCGAGATCATTGCCATCAACCGTCTGCACCCGGAACCCATAGGCCTCATAGCGCTTGGCAGTGTCCTCGCTCTGGCTCGCATCGGCCATCGCGTCGAGGGTCACCGCATTGGAATCATAGATGAGGATCAGGTTGTCGAGATGCTGATGCCCCGCCAGCGACGAGGCTTCAGCAGCCACGCCTTCCTGCAAGCAGCCGTCGCCCGCAAGGCACACAATGTGATTGTCGAAAATGACATGCTCCGCGGTGTTGAACCGGCCAGCGGCCATCTTCTGCGACATCGCCAGACCCACCGCATTCGCGACTCCCTGGCCGAGCGGTCCCGTCGTGCACTCCACGCCGGGCGTCTCAAAGGACTCCGGATGCCCGGGAGTGTGGCTCCCAAAAGCCCGGAACTTCTTCACATCATCATGACTCACCGCGTAGCCGGCAAGATGCAGCCAGCTGTAAAGGAACATCGAACCATGCCCAGCGGAGAGCACGAAGCGGTCGCGGTTCAGCCAGCGGGGTGCCTGCGGATCATAGCTGAGCGCCTGACCAAAAAGCACAGCGCCGATCTCTGCGCATCCGAGCGGAAGACCGAGATGACCGGAGGAGCAGGCATGGACGGCGTCCATGGTGAGCCCGCGCGCCTCGTTGGCAGCACGGGAAAGGGCATTAGTATTGAATGTCATAATCCTATTAGTTTTCCGAGGCTAAGGACTGCCCTAGGCAAGTCAAGGCGGCACCCTCAGGGGCTTTGTGAAGATTCAGCGCACCCGCAACGTCGGCATGCCGGAGGCATGAGAGCCATTAGACAAGCCGGCGGCGAACGCGGTCCGCAAAAGCGGACGCAGGGAACCGCCGGTTCCCAGGCAGCACACGACGCGCCCCGGCAGGGTGCGCGAGAGGGAGGACTGCGCGTGGAAACGCGGCTGCCCCTTGCCCGTCCACCGCAGCGGCTACAGGATGAACTCGCGCGCCTTCAGATTGGTGCGGCTGTTGGAGCCGATGATCGCTCCGTCCACGAGCTTCCCTCCGAGCACTGGCTGCCTGCGCAACATATCCTCACGGGTAACAAGCGGATCCCCGCCACTATCCTTGGTCGGATCATCAAAGGTGAGGTAATCCAAGCGGCGGAAGGTGCCGGTGGGCCCCACAAGAAAGTCATCCCCGGTGCTGTATGCCGTGCCATCGCCGGCATTCACGCGCCCGAGACCATCCCTCACCTTGTCGGCCCCATAGAGGCCGCCACTCTTCGTAATCTGTACGTTGGTGATGGAGGCAATCGCCGCGATGCGGTCCACTGAACCAGCAACCGCCGACATGATCTGCGACGCGCTCACGTCCGCTAGAACGCCGTTGGAGCCTGAACTGGACGGATCCAGCAACCCGTCTCCATTGGCATCCTTCACCCGGCCACGGGCACCCACGACGATGCCCACGTTGCCGAGGGAGTCATTGAGCACAGTCCCCGGGGCGTCCAACAGCACGTTCTCTACAAAGTCCGACATCCGCTCGTTGGTGTAGATGTTGTTATAAGACTTAATCCCAGTCGTCCGGTCCACATTGCCAATGTCGCCGCTGATCCGCACCGAGCGAATCGATCCGCCCGCGCCCACTAGGTTCGTGAAGGACTCGCTGGTGCCCGAATTCACCGTGTTCCCGCCGTTGCCGGCGATCAGATCCACATGCGTGCGCACACTCTGCCCCTGCGTGAGGTTCACGATGCTGCCTCCTGCTCCGCCACGCGCATCCGCTCCGCCGAAGCTCAGAGGATCCGCCGTCGTCGGTGCCGCTCCAAACGCATCGCCCCCTTCTCCCGCAATCACAAGCAGCTTGGCGTTCTGATCGAAGGCGGAATCCAAAAGGCAGTTCGCCACGTCCCCACCGGTTCCGCCACCCCTCAGGCCGTCGCCCCCACGCCCGGCGGCCAAAGCGAGGCTGGTCGCAGTAGTGGAGACACTCAATCCTGACAGTCCACCCCCTGCACCGCCAGTCGCCCCCAAACTGTCCCCCCCACGCCCGGCAATCAACCGGCCGAACGCAAAGGTGTTGCCTCTGAAGAAATCGGCGCGCCCGAGCGCGGTGACGGTGACGTCAGCGACGCTCCCCCCCTTACCACCGGCACCCGTCTGGCCATTACCGCCGTCACCGGCCACGATGCTGATCGCCGCTGGAAGCGCCGCAGACGTCGCCGACGTGACAAAGTTGCGCACCGACCCTCCATCCCCGCCTGCCGATCCATCACCGCCGCGTCCCCCGGTGAAGATCAAATCCCCGGCAAAGCTGTTGGAAGTGGTGATCGGCTTGCAATCGAGCACCGAGCCCCCATTTCCACCTCGTCCACCGAGGGCATTCCCCCCTGCGCCCCCTGTGCAACTGAACTCAAAGAGCCCGGAGTCCTGAAGCTGCCCGACGAGACTCGCATCGACAAACATGAACAACGGCTTGAGACTCAAAACGGATCCGCCCGCCCCTCCCCCCAGCATCCCGTCGCCGCCATTTCCACCAAATGCACTGATCTCCGTTTCATGCGTCGACGGAAGGTTGGCAAAGCGGGGGTCAGATCCCGGCGGCGTCACATAAGTCAGGGTTGCAAGATCGAAAACGGGCGACTGAGTACCCGTGGTCAAAAGGCGGCTGCCCAACACGGAACCGCCAGCCCCCCCATAAATTCCAGACCCCCCATTTCCCGCCACGAAAACCTGTCCGGAGAAGACACTGAAATTTGCGATGGACCCGCCCACCCCGCCAGTCCCGGAAAGCGAGGCACCGCCATCACCCGCAAACAAACCCAACGCGGAACTAAACGCGGTCAAATTGGGGCCGTAGTTGACAGAAAAACCATCCACGCTTCCCCCTGCCCCGCCGTTGCCGTAACCCACTCCTCCACTGCCGCCCCTGAAAACCAGAGTCCCCTCGTAACTCGCGTTCGCTGGCAAAAGGATACCCACCGAACCGGTGCCAATAAGATTCGTCGCCGTGCTCAGGGTACTGACGCCGAGAGTTCCATTACCAATAGCTCCACCCGCGCCTCCGGGTCCCAGCAAACCTGTCGCACCATCGCCCCCCGTCAGGAAGACGCCGTTGAAGACCATGCTATGGAAGCCTCCCCCCCCCCCTATGATCGCGAGAAAATCAGCCGTCGGATCGTCCTTTGTCGGGTCAAGAATCCCAAAGCTGACATTTGGAGAGGTTGGATCCGGAGCGAACACGTCAAATGCACGGATTGACAAATCCGCAGCGGCACCACCGACGGGAGTCAGAAGAATGTTGGTGCGAGGATTAGTGGCGTTGTAGAAGTCAGGAATGGCGATCGTGTGAAACGCGGCCTCCGCAGTAAGGGTAGCCACGTTGTAAGCCACCACCGCGACCCGGTTGACAATCCCAGCCCCGCCGGCCATCGGAAGGATCCCGACCAAACCATCCACCACCAACCCAAGACCGTCGTCCCCGCTGATACGGATCCCGCTGTTTTCATGGGGATTCCCAACCGCCAAAGCATTGGGATCGGAGCGGAGCGTAAAGCCGCCTGCGCCATCGCCCTGGAAGGTGACGAGGAACCCCTTCGGATCGGCCGACAAAACGACCACGTCGAGCCTGTTATCGCCATCGATATCAACCAGCGCAAAGTCCTCCAGCGTTGTATCCGAAAGACTGACCGCATCATCGGTCTGAACACCGTTTGATATGGTGCTGATGGTGCGGATGGTATCGACTTGGCCGATGGAGACTGTCGGCAATGTAGTCAGAGTGCCGTCGGCGGCCATACCCAACACGCCAAATACGTTACCCGGGGCTGCTGCTCCTCTGGCAGCGTAAATCAGAAAATCCCTTCCCCCTCTGGTGAGGGCCGACGCATGAACCACGGTCCCGCCACCTAGGAAAGGAACTATTGGGGCACCGCCCGCATCGTGGAATGACGAAGCAAACCAACCATCACCGTCCACATTACGCATCATGGTGATCGCCCCATCGGTGGCAACCGCAGCGATATCAATAGCACCATCCCCATCAAAGTCCCCCGACTCCAGCGTACTCATCTGCTGAAATACGGAGAAATTAGGAGTCGAAAGCAATTCGGTAATAGGATCTACCCGCGCGGCTGCAATTGGGCTGAAGATCGGATCGCTGAATCCTACAAAACCGGTGACTGGGTCGTGGATGCTGAGGAACACCCGGACTCCGGCCATGGACGCACCGCCCGAGGCGACCGCGATATCCGGATGCCCATCCCCGTTGAAATCATTCACCGTGATCGCGGATGAAAGCGCAGCGGTACCGATGTAGAGGGTACGGTTGTTCCTCACATCTCCGGTCCCATCTCCGAAGGCCACCAGCGTCGCATCCTGACTGGTGACCGAGTACACCATGTCGTTGAACCCATCGCCATCGAAGTCGAACCCCCGAATGAACCTGTTCGCTTGGTTGGCCACCCCGATGTCGCCCGGACTGTGCATCGAGGACACGAGTTTCTGCCCAAATGGCACGCCGGATCCGGCGGGCGTCGAGATACTGAGAGCAAGGGAGGAAAGAGTGCCTCCGGCCCCACCACCGGTGAGCCCAGCACCACCAGCACCAAAGGAGACAAAAACGTGACCGTAGATATTCTGCGGCGCAGACGCGTCCACCGTCAGCGCTCCTCCCGGGCCGCCCACCCCAAAAAAAGAAATCCCCCCGCGTCCGGTCTGGAGCAAGGCTCGGCCGGTATACGATCCAAGATCTGAGAAGTTGTAGATACCGCCACCACGCGCCCCCTGAGCGCCAGCACCTGCATCCCCCGCGATAATCTGGTAGTGGCCTGCGGAATCACCCGGAAGACGAATATTGTTCACGTCGCCGCCCCGAGCCCCCGCCGCCCCCACCCCGCCATTGCCAGCCTGCAGGGTGCCAATGTCGACCTTCGTGGCGTTCACCACAGTCAACCCGTTGATATCAGCGCCCGCCACACCCGGGGCAGCGGAAAAATTAATGAACTGCCCGTGGATATTGCCCCCCCCGACTCCCTGACCGAAGCCCTCCTGAGAAGTCCCGAAGGAGAACAATTGGCCGGAAACTGCAGACCCGACCTTGATCGATCCAATCTCTGGAACCGTGACTTGGTAAACCTCGGGAAGATTAACACCGTCGAACTTGGTCAACTGAGCGTCGCTGCCGGTGGTATCAATCACAAGGCCGCCTCCCAGCGCACCGTTCGCGAGACCGAATCCAGCGCCGGCATAGATGCTCCCAAAAATGGAGTAACTACTGAGAGACAGATGCATGTCCACGGTATCTGTGCTCGTCAGAAGATCAGCCTGGGTGACCGAGCGCATCTCGATCAGCTCGATCCGGTTGTTCAAAACCACTTTCCCGTCGCGGCCGTTGCTCGCGTCGTTGTCGGCATCGGTGAGGGTGAAGTCCGGATTCAGATTGGTGACGATGTCGCCGTGGATGTCCACGAAGGAAGTCAGGCGCAAGCCGTTACCCGCTGAGATGCCCGTGATCTCCCCATACTGGAACAGGCCATCACCGTTCACATCCGTGACGAAGACCAGACAGGAGCCCTGAGTGACCTTCAACAGATACGCCCCCCCCCCGATGTCGGTGGTCAGAATCGAACCCAGCCCGCTGTTTGGATCCGCACTAAGCTGGATTGCCGCGTTCACCGAAACCGGCGTGATCACAGCCTGGGCCGGCGCGATCCGTTGCTCCAAGGGCTCCACGAGCGACTTGTACTTCGAGCGGTGGCGGGGAATGGGATACATAAAAGGATCCGGCGGCGCTTCAGACTGGTTGACCCAGGTTGTTGTTAAGATCCACAAACCTCACAGTTCCCGTGGAGATCGGCTGCTGGACAGGCGCGAAAGTCAGACCCAGAGCCCCAGAAAGGACGCTCCCAATCCCGTTGACGAAAGCCTGCTCAGCCACACGCGTACCCGCAGCAAACGTCACGCGATCCTGAGCTGCATCATATCCCACAACCACCCCGGTCGCCACGGCATTGATCTTTTGAACGAGGGTGGTGAGGGAGTCCGTCTTCGGATCGTAAGAAACGAGGGAACCATTCAGCAGGAACGACCCGGCAGCGCTGCCAGTCGTGGTTTTAAAACCCGCGGACGCCAGCGCTTTCGATTGGTCAACAACGCCGAGGGAGGAAGAACTGCGGACGAAGGAAGTCCCGTTCTGAATCAGCTTCGTCGCCGCAAGAAACTTGCTGGTCCCATCCACCAGCGCAAGAGCGCCTGTACTAGTCAACTCCACCTGATCAGTGGCTGGATTGTAAGTCGCCGACACGACACCTGAAGTCACTCTGGAAATGGAATCGAAAACGTCCCTCAACGTCCCTGCGGGATTCACCACCACCGGCGCACCATTCACGGTAAAATTGCCAGCGGCCACCGCAGTCCCAAGCCTCAGGCTCTTGACCGTCAACAATTGATCCGCAAGGCCGACAGAAGCACTGCTTTGAACTGCGCCCGTCCCATTCGACGCAAGCTTCAAGGCGGTCAGGAAATTACTCGTGCCAGCCGCCAGAGTAATGGGCCCGGCACTGCTCAACTCGATCCGGTCGCTGACAAAGTTATAAGAGGCGGTCACCAAACTGGGACCCGCGGTTGCCTGGGAAATCGCGGTGAAGATGTCTGAAAGCTTCGCAGTCGGAGCCACCGAAATGTCCAGCCCGTTCACCTTGAACGTTCCGCTCGTCACCACAGTGGCGGGCTTGAGGCTCACCAACTGACTGAGCAAGCCAACGGAACTGGTGCTCTGCACCGAACCCGTCCCATTTGCCACAAGCTTCGCTGCCGCAAGGAAATTACTGGTTCCAGCAGCCAGAGCAATGGGACCCGCGCTCTCCAAGACGAACTGGTCGCTCGCCAAGTCATACCTAGCGCTCACCGTGCTGGCGGTCGCCGCGGAAATACCTGCGATCACGTCTTGAATCGTCGATTGTGCGGTCACCGAGACCAACTGGCCATTCACTTGAAAGTCCCCGGCTGTCACCGCAGCGCCGAGGGTCACGGAAACCGCCGTGCGTCCGGATAAGAAGACGCTGGGATCCGCACTCACATTCACAGCCGAGCCGATGTCGGCGGCCCCTTCCAGCCGTCCCAAAAGAGTCGGCGAAGTCAATCCCAGAGCCTTGGAGAGGGCGGTCGCGGCCTCGGCCACGAAAACCCGCTCAACCAAAGGATTACTCGCGACCAACGTCATGCGATCCTGAACCGCATCGTATCCCGCAACCACGCCGCTCGCCGCTGCATTGATTTTCTGGACAAGCGTTGTCATCGAGTCCGTTTTTGGATCGAAGGAAACAAGGGAACCGTTCACCCGGAGTGTCCCGGCAGCGCTTCCCGGGGCGGTTTTCAAGCCCGCAGACGTCAGCGCCTTTGTCTTGTCGACAACGCCGAGGGAGGAAGCGCTGCGGACGGAGGAGGTCCCGTTCTGAGCCAGTTTCATCGCCGTCAGGAACTTGCTGGTTCCATCCACCAGCGTAAGAGCGCCCGTACTGGTCAACTCCACCTGGTCAGTGGCTGCATTATATGTGGCCGACACGACACCCGAGGTCGCTTTGGAGATTGCATCGAAAACATCCCTCAACGTCCCCGCTGGATTCACCACCACCGGCGCACCATTCACGGTAAAATTGCCAGCGGCCACCGCAGTGCCAAGCCGCAGACTCTTGACCGTCAACAATTGATCCGCAAGCCCGACAGGACTGCTGCTTTGAACGGCGCCCGTCCCATTCGACGCAAGTTTCAAGGCAGTCAGAAAATTACTCGTGCCAGCGGCCAGGGTGATCGCCCCGGCACTCTTCAACTCGATCTGGTCGGTGGCAAAGTTATAAGAGGTCGTGACCACGTTGGGACCCGCGGTTGCCTGAGAAATCGCGGTGACGATGTCTGAAACCTTCGCAGTCGGAGCCACCGAAATAGTCTGCCCGTTCACCGTGAACGTCCCGCCCGTCACCGCAGTGGCGGGCTTGAGGCCCACCAATTGACTCAGCAAACCAACGGAACTGGCGCTCTGCACCGAACCCGTTCCATTTGCCGCAAGTTTCGCTGCCGCAAGGAAATTACTGGTTCCAGCAGCCAGAGTAATGGGCCCCGCGCTCTCCAAGACGAACCGGTCGCTCGCGAAGTCATACCTCGCGCTAACGTTTTTGGCGGTCACCGCTGAAATACCGGCGATCACATCTTGAAGCGTGGATTTAGCAGTCACCGGGACCGACTTACCATTGACTTGGAAATCCCCCACCGTCACCAAGGCACCGAGGGTCACGGAACTCGCTGTACGGCCAGCAAGAAAGACACTGGGATCCGCATCTGCATTCACCGCAGAGCCGATGTCGGCAAGCCCGTCCAGTCGCCCCGAAAGAGTCAGAAGCGCCTCTAGCCTGATATTGCACGATGTCTGGTCAAAAATCTTGGCGGCAACAAATCCGTCCGTCTTCGCAGTGATCGTGTCTCCGATTCCGAGCGCCCTGTCTCCGGACGCAATCGTTAAAACGGAGGGCACTCCCACCGCAGCAACCGATGCGATGGTTAAGTCCACCGGCCTATCGGAGCGGAGGTCCATGGGCACGGGTGTGGATGCAAGTGCGTCCGCCTTCGATGAAGCAAGTTGGACGACCTTTGGGTCAGCCGTGGCAATGGCAAAAAACTCCATCCCATCAAGGAACACAGACTGTCCGCTGGACAACCCGTGGTTCACAGCAAACGCAACCTTGTCATCGACCGAAGTAATAGTCCCCTGCAGATGCAGAGGATTGAGTGTGAAGTCCGCAACAGGCCGGTCCAGAAGCAGGTCCACGGCAACAGGAACAGGCGCCTGCGCGTTCGCCTGCGACGCGGCCAACTTGATGACCTTCGGGTCCGCTGTGGTGATGACAAAAAACTCCGCTCCATCCAGAAGGACAGACTGGCCGGACGCCAAGCCGTGAGAGGAAGCAAAAGAGACTGTGTCGGAAGCAGCGGTGATGGAACCATGGAGCACGGGATGCGCCTGCGTGCTCATCGTGAAGCTCACGTTGTTGACGACGCTTGTGATCCGCGTCCCCGCCGCGATCCCCTCAGCGCTCACATACATTCCCAGCACAAGACCCGCAGTATTTGAACAAGCAACAACGGGACTGCCATCGGTCAGTCCGCAGTTCGCGAGAGTCGGCCCTGCAGCCGCACCTGAATCGATAAAGTCATCGACGTCGAAGCTGACCGTCGACAAACCGGGTTCAGTGCGCAGCGCTTTCACCGTGAAGTAGGCCACCGGACGATCCACAGGCAAATTCACAGCAACAGGAACGCCAGCAAGCGCGTCCGCCCTCGTGGCGGCCAGTTGGATCTTCGTCGGATCCACGGTGCCGATGACGAAGAACTGCGCACCATCAAGGAAAATGGACTGCCCCGTCGGCATCCCATGGCTCACCGCAAAAGTCACCTGATCGTCAACCGCTGTGATCGCACCCGCCAGAACCAACGGCTTCACCGAAAGGGCCGCGCTGGCGACGTCCGCGACCAGATCGACCACCACCAATGGATTTACGGGACCCATGGCATCAGCTTGGGTGGCCGCAAGTTGAACAACCTTCGGATCAGCCGTTTTGATTACGAAGTACTCCTTAGGATCTCCGCTCAAATAAACCGACTGCCCGGACAACAGGCCGGGATCAGCCGCAAACGTGATGCTGTCGTCGACCGCTGTAATTGCCCCGCGGATCACCGGGTGCGCGTCCGCGCTCAGCGTGAATCCTACGTTGTTGGTGATGCTGACCACACGAGCGCCCGGCGCAATTCCATCCCCGCTCACTTCCATGCCGACCACCAACCCGGCCGTGTTCGCGCACGAAACAAAAGGACTGCCGTCCGTGAGGCCACAATTGACAAGCGCCGGCCCCGCGATCCCGGGAACAACGTAATCGTCGATATCGAACGTATTGGCATGCGGCCCCGAGGCTGGGTAGGCAACGCTCGTAGCGTTCACCGGGACCACGACGCCCCCCACCACCGAAGCCGTGGCGAAGTTCACGTAATTTCCAAAGGCATCCACCCGTACAGCTTCAGGCACGCCTGCTGCCCCCAGAACAATCCCTGAAACCCGGTTGGCCAAATTGCCAACATCCACCACTCCGCTCACACCCAGTTTACCCGCGACGATGGACGAGATCGCCGTAGCCCGAATGGTGCGCACGTCGCCGGACACCCCATTTTTAAGAGCGCCCGAGCCGAAGGCTCCCGAGAAAATGCCCCCCATGGCCCCATAACCAAAACTCACTCCGGACCGAACACCGATATCACTCCGCACCGCCACATCCGTCACGGATCCGCCGTTCCCGCCCAGTTTCCCAGTGAGGGTGGATCCACCATCACCCGCCACCAACTGCCGCAGAATGGTTCCCGCTCCAAGGGGCTGAATCGCAACTCCATTCACCGCCCCACCATTTCCTCCGTTGGCACCGTTGGTCGTGCTCCCTCCATTCCCCGCCTCTATCGTCAACTCCGCACCGGCTCCTCCTCCGCCGAACAAAAACACACTGGAAACCGAGCCGCCGTCGGCTGCTTTGCCAACGCCACCACCGCCGCCACCAGCCGTGATGGAAGTGATCCCGGAAAGCGGGACAAACCCGGTGACCTTGGTCACGCTGCCTCCAACACCAGCGACGAGCCCCAGTCCAGAGCCTTTGCCTGCCCGTAACGTGAGGGCGGCGGCCCCCATGGCAGCGCCGGCAGCAGGGTCGATTACGATGCCAGAGACCCCCCCTCCCACCCCTCCCTGAAAACCATCGCCCGCAATCACACTCAACGTCGTTGCCGCACCAAAGTGGCCAGTCTTCACCAAACCACCATCGACCGCCTTCAGGCCCGTTGATCCCGCCGATCCAGCGGCCACGGTGATCTGCTGCAACGAGGATATGGCGGAAACGTTGCTCACTGAGCCGCCACGACCAGAAGAGCCAATCGCCGCCCCAGCCCCCCCGTTTCCTGCAGTCAGCGCAACCGATCCCGGCACATTCAATTGCAATGTGTCAAGACCACCACCAGCACCAGAAACTCCAGTCCCCACCGCCGCCCCGCCGCTTCCCGCTGTGATGGTGACACCCGGAGGCAAGCCGCCCACCAACCCGGTCGCGTTGAATGCAACACTGGCAACTGAACCTCCCGCACCACCGTTTCCAACAGGGGTTTTAGGACTCACTGTGCCACCGATACCCGCCACCAAACTAAGGCTAATGTCCACCCCACTAAACTGGCAGGAAAGCACGGACCCACCAACTCCTCCAGCGTTACCCCGGGCCTCGCCACCGAGCCCACCATCGCCAGCTTTTATCCTCAGCTGGGCACTCTTATCTGGCCCAGCCACCTCGTCGCGATTGTCGGTCACCTGAATGTTCGAAACCGATCCACCAAGTCCGCCATTCCCCACCTTACTGCGCCCACCACAACCATCGAGGGCCCCTTGGTTCACATCAAAAACGCTCAGGTTCGCCCCAAGAACGGTGACACCTGCTACACTGCCGCCGGCACCGCCCCCCCCCTCACTCCCACTGCCACCACCGCCCGCCCTGAGTAAGACCTGATCGGGATGCACGTTGGTGAAGGCAACCTGACTCACAGGCAGGACCACATCCTCTCGGCCGCCTGAAATCTGGATATTCGTAATGCTGCCCCCAGCCCCACCCGTGATCCCCGATGAACCATAACCAGCGTTCACCTTCACAATAAACCCAGCCAGATTGGCATTGGTAACGCTCCCACCCACACCTCCGCGCGAAGTGATGTCAAACGGCACACCCGCATCTCCCGCTTCAATCAAGATCTCAGAGAGTTGCCCGCCGAGCGTCGCTCCGGGGTTGCCCACAACAACTTGGGAAATCGATCCCCCATCCCCCGCGACCACTCCACCGGTTCCATACGGCACCCCTCCAGTCCCCGCCAGCAGCTTGATGTCGTTCCCTGCGCCCGTCGGCGAAGAAAGCACCCCGGCCAGACTAATGCCTCCGCCCTTCCCCCCCGTACGCCCCAACCCCCCAGACCCCGCCTCCACAAGCACAGTATCGGAAAGCGTCACAGTGGATCGGATTTTCTTCCCAGCCAGCAACTCGTATCCGAAGTAAAGACTAGAAACCGCCCCGCCAGCGCCCCCCGCTCCACCCAGAGTTCCATCACCACCTCCACCAGCCCTGAAGATAAACGCGCTGTTCGCAGTCGGGTCCGCCCCAAACTCCTTCGGGCCATAAACCAGTACGTCGCTCAACGCCCCGCCAGGCCCTCCGGAGGGCCTGCCATCCACGCCGCGTCCCCCGCGCCCCGCCTGCATCGTGAAACCATCGGTATCCCCGAAAACTGCGACGCCGGTGATGCTTCCACCCGCACCGCCAGCACCCCCGTTGCCAGCTTGAATCAAGCCCGCAGAATAAGCAGCCACCGACGATCCAACTTTACCCACGGACACGTTGGCGATTGAAACACCCGTCTTACCGTCCTGCGGGATCACTGAGAGAATATCACCGCCGTCCCTTCCCGTGTATCGCGTGTCGTCTGCTCCGGCAAAAAAGTTGAACTTCAAGCCGTCCGCCGCATCGCCACTCAGAATCCGGCCCACCTCACCGGAGACTCGGATACCATTGATCGATCCGCCACTGATGATCTGCCCTGTCACCGCCGTGGCGGAAAACATTGAAATCGAATTAGCGAGCAGATCGGTGGCCGCTCCACTCGTCTCCGACGCACCACCGAGTTTGCCAGCAACATCGTTAAAATTAGACACCACGTCGCCATAGACAGCACCACCCACCTGCACTTGGGCGTTGTTGCCTAACGACATGCCAGTCAACTCGTTAGCCTGAACCTTGTTGTCTTGGTTCAAGTCGACAAAGAACGCCACCACATTGCACTTCAATGCCGGCGCTTTGCTAGGGTCCGATGGCAGCACACTCACCGGCGCGGAAATAAAGGGCTTGTAGCCGTCGCCATCGTAAATCAGGACCAAGTCCCCAGCGCCTAACTTGAGGTAATAGGTGTCCTTTTCAACCACCGTCGCGGTGACGTTGTCGTCAAACTCCCCCTTCCCTACCGCTCGAGAAATACTGTCCGTTGCGCCGTCCGTCTCGACGAACTTCTGCTTGGACAGGTCCGGAGCAGAATACTTGTACTGGGTGCCACCACCATTGGGAGCCTCCCCTAAAAGAATCAATGCCGGAGCGATGCGCGCCTCGAGAGGCTCAACCGAAGGATGAAGCCACGGAGAGACGCGCTGGGGCCGCGGGGAACGGCTGACGGGGGGCATAGGTTAGTTTAGTGAGACGCCAGCGTCAAAATCAAGAGCATTGGTCAACTCTTTATCTCATCCGGACGCGCACGGATCCCGCTACTCAGAGTTCGTCTGCGCGCTCGGCGCCGCGCTCCTAAGGCGCTTGTTGATATCTAGTTCGATCGCCCCGTATCTCGCCTCGTAACTCTGAATGGTCGCCGTCAAATGCAGGCAAAGCCGCTTGGCCGCATCATGGGAGAGAATCACCCGGTTGCTTAGCTTCACTGGTTCATCGAGAATCGCACCGTAAAAGTTAGGGTTCATCCCAAAATCCACGATCACCTCATTGGGTGTTTGCGCGATCCGGCAAACGTTGGCGTAACTCGTCTGGAGGCCAGAAAGATCCATCGGCACTTGGGCGGGCTTGCTTTCCTGAGTCATGGGGATTCACAACTACCCAAGGCCCTCTGGGGGAGCCAGAAACTTTTTCACTCATCCAAGAACGTCCTTTCCCCTAACCCTGCACGAAAATGGAACAGGGCTGTGCCATTCTGGTGAGAAAAACAAGACTCACCGAATCGAGCCTCATCGTGACATGGATGACCCAAGAGCACGGTCTCGTCCGTACGGTTGCCAAGGGCGCCCGTGCGCCGAAAAGCCGTTTTGCTGGGCAGCTGGACCTCTTTTTCCAATGCCAGATCAGCTTCCAAAGGGCACGCCGCGGCGACCTCCACACCCTCCTGGATGTCCACCTCCACGCTTTGCACGAAGGACTGCGCAAAGACTATCCCCGACTCGCACTCGGCTCCTACTTCATCCAACTCATGGAACTCGCACTGGAGCCGGACGCCCCTGCTCCGGAACTCTACGACCTCCTTCTGCGCGCCATCGGTCACCTCGATGCCCATCCGGCATCCCGAAGAGCCCTGCTCCACTTCGAAAAAGAACTGGCCCGTCTCCTCGGTGTCAACGATCCGGAGCATGGCGCAGCGACGGCCCTCAGCCGCGTCTACCATCGGCTCCCGAAGGACCGCGCCGACCTCCTCGATCGCATGAACTGACCGGGGCTCAGACTTGACGACCGCCGCCCGGCCATCAAGGGTTCCGAATGCTTCCGCTGCACGGCTCACACCTTCCCTCTTCGCCAGACGAGCTCGCCAAGGCCATCGCCCAAGGCTTACAGAGCCTGCGGCTGACCCCACACCAACTGAGCGCAACGGGACCAAGGATCGACCAACTCGACATTCTATCAATCGACCTGAGCAGGAGCGATGCGCCCACAGATGGACTCCCCCACCCCGCGCAATCTGGAACCTCCATGGCAGTGCGCACAAAAGAACTCCGCATCATCGCAAAGCCTATCTATATCGACGGAGTTCCGCTGGATATGGATCTTCACGCCACGGATGCCGAGTTCAGCCATGATCCAGCAACCGTTGGATGCTCTCTCCTCAGCCTGCGTGGAGCCGGCGCCGGCCAGATAAGTATTCACGCCACGATGCAGGCCCTTGAGCAAATGGCACGGCGCAAGGTGACTTCAACCGCAGCCAAGCAGGGACTCGAAGTCAAAAGCACCCGCCTTCAGATCACCCAGCCAGAGCCTTCAGATGCCAAGTCCCTCCACTTCAGCCTCACGATTGAAGCGAAGATGTTCGTGATGGTCGCAGCCCTCGTGATTCACGGCCGGATGCACCTGGACGATCAATTGGACCTCCATCTGAGCGAACTCCGCTGCGAGGGAGAGGGAATGACCGGGAGCGCCGCCAACGCGATGCTTCGCCCCCGCTTCGATGCCCTCGAAGCGCGCCCGTTCTCCCTCAAGTCGCTGGTTCCCGACTCGCTCGCCGTCCGCGATGTTAGGATTGACACCGTCGACGGCCTCACAGCGTCCGCCATCTTCGGATCCCGCGCCAGTCGTTGAGGGCAGAGCAGGCAACGCTGTGCCAGAGGGGCTTAGCGCTTACGCTTGATCGGCGTAGAACGAGGGCTGTTTGCAGCTGACGGCCCCTTGCCGGCACGGGATAATTCCACGAAGTCAGTCAGGATGTTCAGGGATTCGTTTCGAACCGCATCGACCGACTTGGCTCCATCTGCAACTTCATCCAAATCCGCTCCACCGTTGTCATCTGAGGAAGGCTTGGCGCCCTCCTTTTCACTCCCCTTGCCACCCTCGTTGGTCACGAGTTGCAGCTCCGCCTTCGACGCATTATCCAACGTCACCGCGTACCTTTTGTACTCTGGACGCGCGAAGGCCGCTGCGCCGGCAGCAACATCCTGCTTGCGCGCCGCACGTTCAGCGATGCGCTTTTCCTTGCGGGCCTTCTCCTCGTCAATCTCAGCCTGCCGCTTCTGGAGATTTAGCGAAAGCTGGTTCTCCGCCACGATCTTCTTCAAGCGATCCTGATCCTCCAAAATATAACTGAACTCCGGATCCACACCCACCCGGGTCCGCGAACGGACATTCAACTCGTCCTTGAACAGCGGGCGCTCCAAGCGACTAAACTGGACAGGCTCCACAGTGTCATAGGGAAGCGGATCCTTGAGAGCCACCTCGCCAATGTCGGACCGATCAAATGGGGAAGGCAGCTTCACATCCGGTTCGACACCCTTGAGCTGGGTCGAGCCGCCCGCCACCCGGTAGAACTTCTGAATGGTGAGCTTTAGAGCCCCGGCTCCGTTCCCCACAGAGGGAATAGCGCGCCCAATTTCGAGCAAAGTCTGTACCGTCCCCTTTCCGAACGTGCTCGAGTCGCCGACAATCACCGCCCGATTGTAATCTTGCAGCGCGGCAGCAAATATCTCGCTGGCGGATGCGCTGAGCTTATTGGTGAGAACCACCATCGGGCCGTCATATGCCACGGAGGAGTCAGTATCCTCCGAGACATGGAATCTTCCAGCCCCGTCCCGCGACTGGACCACAGGCCCCTTCTTGATGAACAAACCGGTGAGATTCACCGCCTCCTCGAGGGAACCACCCCCGTTGCGCCGGAGATCGATCACCAACCCCTCAATCCCCTCCTTCGACAGCCGGTTCAAAAGCGCCAGCACATCCTTGGTTGTGCTCTTCGCGCCAGGCGCCCCACTGCGCTCCATGTCCGCATAGAAGGAAGGCAGCACGATCCATCCCAGCCTCTGCACGCCGCCCCCGGGGAGGGGTCGCTCAATCACCTCAGCTTTTGCCTCCTGCTCCTTAAGCTTGATCTCGTCGCGCTTGATTTCGATCACGTCCCGGCGCGACGGATCCTCGGCCGCAGCGGGAATGACCTGCAGGCGCACCATGGTATCCTTCTTCCCACGAATCATCTCAACCACGCGGTCCAGCTTCATGTCCACCGCGTCCACGAAATCCTTCTCACCCTGAGCCACCGCGGCCACGCGATCTCCCACCTTCAGCCGCCCATCCTTTGCCGCCGGGCCACCGACAATAAGACGCTGGATTTTAGCATAGCCATCTTCAGAGCTGAGTTCCGCTCCGATCCCCACGAGTGAGAGACGCATGTTGATGGAAAAGGTCTCCACCTCCGAGCGACTCATGTACTCGCTGTGCGGATCGTAGGCGAGCGCCAGCACATTGAGAAATGTCTTCATCACATCCTCGTTGGTTTGCTCGTGCAGGTAACGCAACACCTGATCGTACCTCTTCGCGAGCACCTTGGCTGGTGGATCCACCTTGTGCTTGTTGAGCGTTTCCTGCAGCAACTCCCCCTCAATACGGCTGCGCCAGATCCGGTCCGCATCGCCCTCGCTCGCAGGCCAAGCGCTCTTCTGCCGATTAAGCTCCACGGTGCCAGCCCCACTGAAGCTGAACTCTTCCCCAAGCAGTTGCTTAGCCCACGCCATCCGGCTTTCGACACGCTTCTTGTACACCTCAAATACAGTGAAAGCCGCGTCCGGATTACCAAGCAGGATGTCGTCATCAAGCGTGTTCCCGAACCTCTTCACGAAGCCATCGACGTCCCCCTGGGTGAAGTACAGGTGGTTGTAGTCCAACTGCTCCAAGTAATTCTTCAGCATCCGCTGGGAAAACCGATCATCGAGCTTCTTCTTGCTGTAATGCCCCTGCTCCAGCAATCGCGCCACTGCCAGCTCCACTTGCCGCGGATCCGGCCCCTCCGCAGCCCATGCCGGAAAGATACCGAGACCGGAAACCGCAGCGACAAGAAGGGAACACAGGGAGAGGTGGGTGGGCTTCATGAGAGAAAGGGCATCGAGAACGCGGACACCGTTGCAGGGTTTGGGGGAAGCGCAAATCCTTGTTCGCGCTGCCGTCCTTTTAGGCGCAATTAAACAACCCTGCAATCCCGATCGTCCCGCTTGCCCGAACAACCGGACACATCCAAACTCCCACCCTGCCCCTTTCTCACCATGCAATTGGAAACCTTCACCGGCGGAATCTTTGAGACCAACTGCTTCTACCTGCCGGAAAGCCGAATCCTCGTGGACGCCCCGCAGGAGGCCGCCGCATGGCTTGAGCGCAACGGTCACCGCGTCGAACTCCTCCTGCTCACCCACGGTCACATAGACCATGTGTTGGATGCCGCCCTCATTCAAAAAACACACGGCTGCAGGGTCGCTTACCATCCAGAAACCGAGCCAATGGTGACCGACCCAGCCTTTTTCACCCGCCTCGGTTTTGGCTGGAAAGTGGAACCCATCACCCCGGACATCCACCTCAGCGAGACTCTTGAAAGAAAATTTCAGGGCCTCACTTTTCAAATCCTTGAGACTCCGGGACATTGCCCCGGCAGCCTCTGCTTCCACCTTAGGGAGCACCATCTCCTCTTCGGAGGCGACGTGCTTTTCGCGGGCGGCGTCGGCCGCTGGGACCTGCCGGGCGGAAATCGAGATATCCTGTTCAAGGCCATCCGAGAAAAGCTCTACACGCTTCCAGCAGAAACCACCGTCCTGCCCGGCCACGGACCCGCCACCAAGATCGGTGTCGAAAGCTCCACCAACCCATACGTTTCAGGCTCGTCCGATTCCCCGGAAAACTATTGAGGTTCGCCTAATTAGGCGACACGCCACGGCTGGCAACCGCGCCCCTGCCGAACGTCGCCGTAATATGCGAGACTCAACAAGTCCGTCAGCGATTACATCCGCTCAGGCACACCGATGCCGAGGAGCTCCAGTCCAAGGCGCAGAACCCGCCCACTGACTTCGCAAAGCACCAAGCGGGTATCCTTCGCGTCCCCCTCAGCCTTCAGTACGGGACACGCTTCGTAAAAGGCGTGGAATGTATTGGCCAACTCGTAGAGGTAATTCGCCAGCACGTTGGGCCGATGATCCTCCATCACCTGCGGTAACACCTCGCCAAACTGCGCCAAGCGCTTAGCCAGCGCCAGTTCCGCCTCTTCCTGCAGTTGCACGGCACGCGGCGCACCACCCTCCACACCCCCCTTGCGAAAGATAGACCGAATCCGGACATACGCGTTCTGCAGGTAGGGCGCGGTGTTCCCCTGAAAGCTCAGCATCCGGTCCCACGAAAACACATAGTCGCTCTGCCGATTGGGCAGGAGGTCAGCGTACTTGACCGCTCCGATCCCAATCACCCGCGCAATCTCCCGCCGTTCCTCCCCTCCCAGCTCCGGATTCTTGGCCTCAAGAACCTTGAGGGCGCGCTCCTCCGCCTCATCCAAAAGATCGCGCAGCCGAACCGTGTCCCCGCTGCGAGTCTTGAAGGGCTTCCCGTCCTCCCCCAGAATCGATCCGAACCAGACGTGGGCTAGCCGCACCCGCGCCGCGTCCTCAGGCCGCCAACGGCTAAAAATTGCGAATATCTGCCTGAAGTGCAGCTGCTGGCGTCCGTCGGTCACATAGATGATCTCGTCCGGCGCCCACTCCTCCATCCGATACTCCAGGGTCGCGAGGTCCGTGGTTGCGTAATTCGCCGCCCCGTCGCTCTTCTGCACCAGCGCAGGATTGGCTCGCCATCCCTCCTTATCGCGGATCAGGAACGGGTCGGCCTCCGGCGCGCCTTCCCCAGTGGAAAACACACAGCAGGCTCCATCGCTTTCACGCGCAATCTGGCGGTCGCGCAATTCCTGCACCACGCTCTTCAGCCGCCCGTTGTAGAAGCTCTCCCCAAGACAGACATCGAACCGCACCCCGAGCCGCCCGTAGATATGGTCAAACTGCGACTGGGAAAGCCGGATCATCTCCCTCCACAGGGCTAGGTTTTCCTCGTCTCCGGACTGCAACCGCACCAACTCGTGCCGGGCCGCCTCCAGCGTGCCGGGGTCCTCCTTGCAGCGCGCGCTCACAAGCTTGTAGATACGCTCCATCTCCACCAACGGATCCGCCACGAGCGCGCCCGCATCCATGTCCCGCTTCCACCCCACGAGCAGCATCCCAAACTGCGTCCCCCAATCGCCGATGTGATTATCGCGCACCACGTCATGCCCGAGAAACGAAGCGATCCGAGCTAGGGCGTCCCCAAGGATCGTCGACCGAATATGACCGACATGCATCGGCTTGGCCACGTTGGGGGAACTGAAATCCACCACCACTTTCCTCCGATGCTTAGGGTACGCGACCCCGAGACGTTCATCGCCCGCGAGCGCCTCCACCCTGCGCGATAAAAACTCAGGCCGCAGCCGGAAGTTAATGAAGCCCGCACCGGCAATCTCCGCGGGAAGACAGCAGTCGACCACCTCCAACTTAGCAAGGATGGCCTCTGCAACCTGACGGGGGCTGGCCTTCTGTTGCTTGGCAAGAAGCATCGCAACGTTGGTCTGATAATCCCCGAAGCGCTTGTCCGCCGAAGGATGCACCACCACCGGCACCCCGCACTCAGGATCAAGGGCCGCACGCACACGGGCTTCAAGCAATGACTGGATGTTTTCCATGGATGAATTCCGCAGAACGCGGGTCAGTGGGATAATGCACTCAGCCCATCGGGCCAAGCACGGAACTCCTCCGATCCCTTCACCACGCCCAAACCTCCGGGCCCGCACCTCCAGCGCCTCAGGCCTTCGCTGGAGCCGTACTCTCGAAAATCGAAAGGATCTCCTCGGACGAAGCCGCCGTCCCCAACCGCTCACGTACCGCACGGTCATTCAGAAACTTCGCGATCGCAGCCAGAGTCCGCAAATGCGTCTGGAACTGATCTTTCGGAACAACGAAGAGCACGATGAACCTCACAGGTGCGTTGTCGAGAGAGTCGAACTCAATCCCATGACTTGAGCGTCCAAAAGCCGCTACCACATGCCCCACCCGATCCGAGGACGCATGGGGGATCGCGATCCCAAAACCGATCCCGGTGCTCATTGTCTCCTCGCGCTGACGCAGCGCCGCAAGAATCACCTCCCGGTCCACCTCCCTAATCTGCCCCCTGTTCACCAGAAGGTCCACCAGTTCAACAATCGCCGACCAACGCTCGACCGACTTCATCTCAGGAATGATCTGGTCGACTGAAAGTAGATTTCCGAGGGTCATTCGTTCGGTTAGCGCTCTTCCAACAGGGCCGACCAATGTAGCAATGAGCTCCCAACTGAAAAGAGGAAATTGACCATATCCCCTCCTCCCCCTGCCACCACCCATCCCCGCACTTTTGGCTTCCGAACCACCACACCAGAACGCAGCTTTACCTCACCCATGAAGATCGTTTTTGCCGGCAGTGAACTGGCCCCCTTCGCACGCACCGGAGGACTCGGAGATGTTCTCGACGCCCTCCCAGCCGCTCTCGCACGGCGCGGACACGATGTCAGCATCGTCCTCCCATGCTACAGCGGACTGGAAAATGACACCCGTCTTGCCGTCCAGCCCACCGGAGTTCAACTCCCCATCGCTCTCGCAGGTAAACACTCCACCGCCGACTATCTCCAGGGCGAAACACCAGCCGGCGTCCAACTCTTCCTCATACGCAACAACGCCTACTTCGACCGCCCAAGCCTCTACAGCGAAAAGGGCGCAGATTTCCCCGACAACGCCGAGCGCTTCATCTTCTTCGCCAAGGCGGTCCTTGAACTCGCACGCCGAGTGGCACCGGCACCACAAATCCTCCACCTGCACGACTGGCAGACCGCGCTCGTTCCCGTTCTCGTTCGCGAGGGCGCACTCCCGCTCAAGACCGTCCTCACCATCCACAACCTCGCATATCAGGGGAGTTTCTGGGGCCTCGACTTCGCGCTCACCAACCTCCCGGGCTCCCAGTTCACCGCCGAAAGTCTCGAGTTCTACGGCAACCTCAACCTCCTCAAGGGCGGAATTCTCGCCGCCGACCAACTCACCACCGTCAGCGATTCCTATGCTCGCGAAATCCAAACACCAGCTTCCGGCTGCGGACTCGATAGCATCCTGAGGGCCCGCTCCCAATCGCTCACTGGTATCCTCAACGGCGCCGATCAGCAACGGTGGGACCCCTCCTCCGATCCCGCCCTACCCACGCCCTTCAGCGCAGAGAATCCCGCAGGCAAGGCGCTGTGCAAAAAAGCACTCCTCGAAAAACTCGGCCTCGACCCCGCTCCGCGCGGCCCCGTGTTTGCCATCGTCTCGCGCCTCGCGGAACAGAAAGGCATCGACCTTCTCCTACCCCTCCTCGACAGAATCCTCGCGGACGATGTGCGCCTCATCGTCCTCGGCGAGGGTGACACTGGTTATCAGCGCGAACTCCTCATCGCCAGCAAACGCCACTCAGGGCGCTTTGCCTACTTGCGCCAATTCGACGAAGCCACGGCCCGCCTCATCGAAGCGGGCTCTGACATGACGCTCATCCCCTCCCACTTCGAACCCTGCGGCCTCAACGCCATGTATTCCCTCAGGCACGGTTGCATCCCCATCGCCAGAGCCACCGGCGGGCTTTTCCAAATCGTTCAGGACTACGACCCAGGAAGCCAAAGCGGCAACGGATTCCTCTTCTTTGAATACCTCCCGGAAGCGCTGCACAACGCTATCACCCGGGCCAAACGCATATTCCAAGATCAGGCACAATGGCAGGCCCTCGTGTCCCGAGCCATGCACTCCAATTTTTCATGGGACCTCGCCGCCGCCCACTACGAGGAAGTCTACCAACGCGCCCTGAAGTCCTGATCGAGCAAATCCACTCTACCGGGTCTGTAAGCCCCCGCCAACCGACCGCTGTTGACCGACAGGGGATACGCTAGGAAAACTTTACGCTTTTACCGGGCTCCATCTCATACAGGAGGCTCAAGCGTTCAGCCACATGCGGCTTCACCACTTGGGTCACGAACTTCAGGTACACCGGGTCATCCTCCGCCACGGACTGCTTATCTAGGGACTCGAAATCCAAGGCGATGAAGAAGGGCCACGCGTTGTCCTCACGGATCGTCTTCCCGCACTTCACGCTGAGAATCTCCGGAATCTTCAACAGCATCATCCGGGTGGTCATCATCATCTTCTCAACCTTCGCAGTCGTCACCTCCGGCTTCAGCTTGAAGAGCATGATGTGATGGACCATTGGTTGACCCTAAGGCGCTGCCACAAACCGACGCAAGTGCAGGCTGTACACCCAACGCCCTTTCACAAACTCCACCCCAGCAAGTTCAGCCGTTCCGGCACCGCCCCAGATCGCATCTCGCCAAGACGACAGGGAAGAAAGGCCGCAAGCTGTACTCATGCGCCCCTCCTCATGATCCCCGGCTCCTCCTACTTGCTCCAGTCCAGCGCACCCTTAAACACCGCGTAGACGTACCCCACCGTCAAGACGGCCACAAACCCCAGCATGCTCCAGAATATCGAGGACCCGTGCTCCACCAAAAAGTCCCGATACACCACAGCCCAAGGGTACATGAACACCACCTCGATGTCGAAGAGGATGAACAGCATCGCCACAAGGTAAAACTTCACGCTGAACCGCGGCTGAGCCTCGCCCATCGGCAACATCCCGCACTCGTACGCAGAGTCCTTCATCGCGTTACGCCGGGCCGCCTTGCCCAGCACCACGCTGATCACCAAAGTGGATACGGCAAAAACCACAGCCACCACCACCTGCAACAAAATCGGGAGATAGTCCTGCATCGCTGAAACCTCGGAGACAGTCTGACTGACGCCCGACCTAGGCGACCGCAGCAGGGGCCGGCGCAGGAGGAGGCGTGGTCTGGAGGGTGGCCAGTTGCTTCGGAATCCCCTTGTACTTTTTCAACTCCTTTTTGACCATCCCTCGCGCAACAAGGTTCTGCAGCTTCTCGTACGCACGCAAACGGAGCATCTCCTCCCCGCCGCTGGCTGCGTTCCGCGCGCGCAGGTTCGCGTGCACGATCTCAAAAAGCTCCTTGAACTCGAAGATTGCTTTCGAAGAAAGCACGCTCGCAAGCTCCTCGGTCACCAAATCGGGAAGTCGACGGGAAAATGCGGTCTTCTTGTGGATAGGCATAGGAACCTGAGTATAGCACAGATCCAGCATTCCTCACCGAAAAAATTCACTCCAAGTGCATCCATCCCACCACAACCCCCAAAATCACCCATCATAAAATCTATTAATACCCTCGCAATAAGAGCCTTACACGAATAACCACCCCGTCACTCCTCCAGAGCCCCCACCGCACGCCAACCCGTTCCATTTACCTCAAAAACCTCCAGACTCACAGGACGCGCCCCCCCGTAATACTCCTTCAACACCGCAGCAGCATACCGCTCGTGGGACCGATCACCGCCCGGAAACAGGAATGCACAGCCCTGACTCGCCACCACCACAAGAATGCGCTGCCCCAATACCGGCTCGAATCGCTCCCATAAGCCGGGCCACACCAGCGCAGGACCCACGCCCATCGGCAGTGCCACCTTCCCTTTCCCAGACTTCGGAGCGCGCAACTCCACGTACTGCACCACCCGATTCCCGTCGCGCACAAGGACAGGGACAAGCGCTTCGAAATCCGCCCCGGCATTTTCAATGGCCCGCTTCCAAAACTCCCCCCAAGTCACCCCAAGCGCCATGAACTGACCAAAGCCCATCAATTGGTCGCCAACTCCATCCCGCCAACCCGCAACCCATTCTGTCTTCCTCGCGCCTTCAATCGCACTACGCACTGGCGCATGCTGGTGCTTTGGCGCCATCCACACCCTCCACTGCTCCGGGCCCACAGGCAGAGGAGTCGCGCCTGGAACATCAACCGCTCCACATGAGCCGAAGCCGCCCACCACAAAAAGGGCGGCGATCAAAAAAACTTTCCACAAAGCCCTCCCACCTCTCCACTGCGTGAGATGATCACCTTTCTCGAGGGCACTCTGGCGGAAGCCATGCCTACACACGTCGTCGTGCAAACTCACGGGGTCGGTTATCATGTGCAAATTCCTCTCTCCAGCTACGACAAACTCCCGGCCCTCGGCCAACAGATCAAGATTTTAACCCATCTCCAAGTCCGCGAGGACGCCCACCTCCTCTACGGGTTCATGAGCGCCGAGGAACGCGACCTCTTCCGCCTCCTCGTCAACCACGTCTCGGGCATCGGCCCAAAGACGGCCCTCGACGTCCTCAGCGGCATCACGGTGAACAGCTTCAAGGCCGCCGTCGTCGCAGGTGACCCGGGCCTCCTTGCAAAAACAAAAGGCATCGGAAAAAAAACCGCTGAACGCATCATCGTCGAACTCAAGGACAAGGTCGGCGTCGCAGCCGCATGGGAGGCCGCAAGCACCGGACACGCCCCATCCCGCGAGGAGGCCCAAATCAACGATGCCGTCCTCGCACTCATCTCCCTCGGGTACAAGCAAGTCGACGCCCTGAAGGCCGTTCGCCAGACGGCATCCGAAAAATCTCTCCCCACGGAGGAACTCGTGCGCGCGGCCCTCAAGCTCCTCCTGTGATCCCCATCTCGGCAGCAGCGCAAGACCCCACGCCTCTGCTTCACTCCACCGTTCCGCTTGCACTCGACCCGACGCTCCTCCATCCACTCGAAAAACTCGGCCACCGCCTGCTGCTCTTCACCCAAGCCTGCAACGAACTCTACCACCGGAGCGCAGCGGGCAGGCACCCCCCCTGGGTCTCAGCCCTGCTCGATCGCGGAAAGCCCCCCGAGCACCTCGCACTCACCCACTCCAAGGCCGGCCGCTCACAACTCCCGGAAATCTTCGCCCCTGAACTGATCGTCCATTCCGGGGGCCTCTGCCTGGCATCACTCCACTTTCCCATCCCCGAGTCTGTGGCCCCCGACTACGCGCCCGACAATGCGCCCACGAATCAGGGCACCACACCCACATCCACTCCAGCACACGCCCGTTCAGCCCAGCCCTTCCCCGAAGAACAACTCTGGCTCGCCCTGCTGCTCCGCCGTCCCCTCAAAGAATTCTGGAGACGAGAAATGGGCGAGCGCCACTTCCTTTCCCTTCTCCAGATCACGGCCCCCACGTGGATTCTCGATCCGGAGCCACTCCCCCCGTATGCAGTAATCCCCGGCCTTCAAATCCAGTCATGGGAAACAGTGGCGGAATGGCCCCGATCCCATCGCCAGCACTTCCGCATCAGCGCCTCCAACCAGCCTCAGAAACCTCCCACCCTTCTGGAGGGGAGTTCCCTCTCCGACGCTGAGTGGAAAGAGGCCGTTTCCTCCGCCCTCGAAGCTTTTCCCGTTCGCCCACACGTGCTCCAACAACTCCCGCAGGCAACCCAGATGACCCATCGCGGACAGGCCACTCACGCCGCCGATCCGACCGAGTCAGTGCAAGGCGATACCCGCCTGCATCCGCAGTACCACCACCTTGCTCACGAGAAGCGCGTCGAGCTTCGCAGCTTGTCAGCCTCCCTCCGCAGCCCACACTGCACCCTGACCTCGCCCACAGTCTGGGCGAGCGCCTGAGGGGATCGATCCGCACCCCGGACCGCGCCACCACTATTCCATGCAGGCCTCGATCTGCTTCCGAAGCCTCTGCTCGTCAAGGTTCCTTCCAATAAACACGACCTGACTGCTACGCCGCTCACCCTTCTCCCAGAGCCGGTCCCAGAGCAGTGTGAAGCGGTTGTTCACCCCGTGAAAAATCGCACGACGCGGATTGCCGGCGATGCTCAGAAAACCCTTGGACCGATAAATCTTCTCCCCTTCGGAAAGCTCCTGAACGAAGGCCTCGAACTTCTCCACGCTGAACCCGCGCTCGAACTCAAACGAGAGCGAGTTGATGTCGTGATGATGACGCTGCTGGAGTTCATTGAGAAACTCAGGATCCACCGCCAGCTTCTGCTCCACCTTGAAGGCGTTCATGTCCAGAAGCTCCTTCAGGTTCACCTGCGACTGGTTGGTGCGGAACACACGCGCGTGCGGGTTGAGCCCGGCCACCCTCGCCTCCAACTCCACCAACCGCGCCTCGTCCACAAGATCCGTCTTGTTGAGCAAAATGAAGTCCGCCATCGCCACCTGCTCGCGTGCCGTCTCCGTCTCCTTCATCTGCTTTTCGATCTGCTCGGAGTCCACCACCGTGATGATCGAATCCAGCCTCGCGTACTGCTGAAGCTGCGGGATGTTCAGAAACGTCTGCGCCACCGGTCCGGGATCCGCGATCCCGGTCGTCTCGATGAGCAGATAGTCGAATCCCCCCTTCTTCACCAAACTCTGCACCCCCTTCACCAAATCCTTGCGCACCGTACAGCAGAGGCAGCCGTTGTTCATCTGCACCACCTCCTCCTTCTGATTCTCCACCAACTGCCCGTCGATACCGATCTTCCCCACCTCGTTCACGATCACGGCAAACTTATATCCGTGCTGCTGTTTGAGGATGTAGTTGAGGAGCGTCGTCTTTCCGGCCCCAAGGAAGCCGGTCAGGATGGTTACAGGAACAGGAGTCATAAGTGCGTCGGAAAAAGCAGGTGGACAGTACCAAGAAAAACGGGCGGCCTGAGTCTCCTCAAGCCGCCCTTAAAACTTCTCAAACACCCAAGCCGGGTCCAACTTTCTCCCGACCCGGATTGAAAACCGGTCTCTGGGAAACCCTTAGATCAGGCCAGCCTTCTTCAAGGTAGCGTGAGCGCCGTTCTTGGTAACGGTCTTCAGCGCGCGCGCCGTAAGACGCACCCGCACGAAGCGCTTGAGTTCGGGAACCCAGATCCGCTTGTTCTTTAGGTTCGGCTCGAACATCCGAGAAACAACCTTCGTGACGTGCTGACCAATGCCACCCTTCTTCTTCGCCAAACCGCGGCGATGAATGATGGATCCCTTGGTCGGCCTGGCCTTCGTGATGCTGCAAACTTTGCTCATAAAAATTCTCCGGGATTGGCGGGGCCGGGGACAATGCCCACCGGCTCCATCAGGGTCAAGCGGGATTTTGATAGAACCCGCATCACGAATTGACTCAAATGAAATGACACCGGGGAAGGAATCGGGAGGGGTGGGCAATTGATACGTTGCCTCACAACTGATGACACCGGGGGCGATGTCATCAAAAATGAGTCAGAACACCACGCGGGAAGTGATATTGAAAATGCGGGAAC
>CAMAUX010000057.1 GCA_945861435.1 Chthoniobacter flavus
GCCATGGTGTGAAGTTCAGGCGCCGTTTCTCACACCAAGGCACCATGGCACCAAGCTGGAAAACAGGGAGAGAATGCCTGTCCCTTGGAGGCGCTTGGTTGAGGTGGAGGCGCTTGAGCCGATAGCCGATAGGGAGAGGCAAAATTTCCTCGAATCGTCGTGCCTCTCGCCCCCCATCCGGGGGGCATCACATGGGTGTCGTGATCCGGTGGTTCCCTGCGTCCGCGTTGCGGACTGCGATCACCACCGGCTATTAGCTTTCATGCCTCCGGCATGCAGACGTTGTGAGTGGCCGTTGCTCGCGCGGGCGCGACTGTCGGTCCGGCTCTCATGATATCGGCATGGTGGTGTTCATCGGCTGAGATGATGCCTGTCCCTTGCAGGCGCTCTTTGCGGGCGCTTTTCGCTTTTGATGGGGGCCACTGGCCCGTTGCATGCGGTGTGCGCAGTCAGTAGAGGGGAGGGATGTCCATCGCCGAACCACCCGCCTTGAATGATGCTGAATGGGAGTCCGAGTTCCGCCGTGTCTGGGAGCGCGGGCTTGCGGCTGGGCGGTCCGGGGCACGGACACCGGATGCGATGTTTGGCGGGGGCGATGCTGCGTTTCTTGCGGGCATCGGGTGCACGAAGCAGGAGCTTTTTGATTTTGTCGACGATGCGCTGGGCTGGGGGGATGTGGAATTCGAGACGGTGCTCGGGGTGACGGCGATCCGGCGCCGTTACTTCCTTGGTGTGCAGGAGGGGCGGTGGACGGGGCGGGTGGTGCCGATGAGTGCGCTGCCAGCGAAGTCGGCGGCGGTGGATGGGATCGCATGGCTGCCGCGGTTGATTGTGAAGGCGCGCATCAAGCTGCGCGGGGAGATGGATCCGGACCTGATGTACGGCTGCGGCGGCGACCGTCCGTTTCTGCGCCAGCACGGGATGACGCTGGCGCAGTTTTTGCAGTTGGTATGGGACAAGGGGGACGATGACCGTGCGATCATCGATGCGTTCAAGCGGGCGGCCGGGCTGAACTGATCAGGGGCGGGGCGCTACGGAGCGAGTTGCACTTTGAGGCGCAGGAACTTTCGGGCTTTGCCCGTAGAGTTGGCTGTGAAGATCTGGCGCTGGCATCCGCCGGGTACTCCGGACTGATCGGCTGCGGCGATACCCTGGATGGTGAGCGTGGAGGATGGCGTGGCGTAATCGCTGAGTGCGCTTACGGCTTCGGCGACGACGGTGAGGCTTTCGGAATTCGTGCGGACCACGGCGGTGATGGTGAATGCGGTGGGGGTGACGGTGGTGATGGGATCCTGACCGGTGGCCTCAGGGGTGGCCGCGCCGCCGATGGCGTATTTCATCAGCAGGGAGTCTGTGAGAGTGGCGTCGTTGCTCCATCCTGAGAATGAGCGGGAGGGAGCAGGAGTGATGGTGACCGCGACGGTGGCGGTGGCGCTGTTCTCTGTGCCGTCGGTGATTTCGAAGGTGAAGGAATCGGAGCCGTAAGCGTTGGGGTTAGGGGTGTAGGTGAAGGCGCCGGTGGAGGCTTTGCGGATGGCGACGGTGCCCTTGGAGCCTTGGGTGACGATGGAGAATGTGAGGGGATCGCTTTCGGCGTCGGAGCCGGTGAGGAAACCGCTGAAGGCGGTGTTTTCGTTGGTGGTGATGGAGCGCGGGTTGGCGACGGGGGCGTCGTTGACTGGGGTGATGGTGACCGAGACGGTGGCGGGTGCGCTGTTGGCGGTGCCATCGTTGGTTTTGAAGGTGAAGGAATCGGAGCCGTTGGCGTCGGCGTTGGGGGTGTAGGTGAAGGCGCCTGTGGAGGTGTCGGTGATGGCGACGGTGCCCTTGGTGCCTTGGGTGACGACGGAGAAGGTGAGGGGATCGCCGTCGATGTCGGAGCCTGTGAGTGTGCCGGTGAATGCGGTGTCCTCGTTGGTGGTGATGGGCTGTGCGTTTGCGACGGGGGTGTCGTTGACCGGGGTGATGGTGAAGGAGACGGTGGCGGGCGCGCTGGTGAGGGAGCCGTCGCTGACGAGGAAGGTGAAGGAATCGGAGCCGTTGGCGTTGGGGTTTGGGGTGTAGGTGAAGTCGCCGGTGGCGGCGTTGGTGATGACGGCGATGCCCTTGGAAGGCTGAGTGAGAAGGGAGAAGGAGATTGCGTCGCCATCGACGTCGGAGCCGATGAGGGTGCCAGTGAAGGTGGTGTCCTCCGGGATGGTGATAGGCCTTGAGGTTGCGAGAGGGGCGTCGTTGACCGGAGTGATGGTGACGGAGACGGTGCCGGGGGCGCTGGTGGCGGTGCCGTCGTTGGCAAGGAAGGTGAAGGAATCGGAGCCGTTGGCGTTGGGGTTTGGGGTGTAGATGAAGGCGCCGGTGGCTGCGTTGGTGATGGTGGCTATGCCTTTGGAGCCCTGGGTGGCGATGGAGAAGGTGAGGGGGTCTCCTTCGATATCGAAGCCTGTGAGGGTGCCGGTGTAGGCGGTGTCTTCGACGGTGGTGAGGAATCGTGTGTTTGCCGTGGGCACGTCGTTGACCGCGGCGATGTTCATGGTGAGGGTCGCTGGCGTTGAGGAAGCGATGCCGTCGAATGCGGTGAGGGTGAAGGTTTTTGCGCCGTACTCGTTCAGAGCCGGGGTGTAGGTCAGGTTGCCGATGTTTGCGATTGGGATGACTTGGTTGAGGGTCACCGCGGTGCCGGAGAATTTGAGGATGCCTGTGGATGGGAGGCTGGTGATGGTGATGGAGAAGAGCGCGTCCCCATTGGGATCGCTGTAAGCCGTGGTGAATGGGGTCGGGGTGAAGGTGAGTGTGGTGTCTTCACTGCCGGCGATGGACATTGCGCCGAGCGAGGGGGCGGTGTTGAGAGCGGCGTCGCCGATGCCCGTGAGGGTGAGGTCGCGGAAGGATTGGATGGAGCCGTCGTCGGCAGCGAGGCGGACGGTGTAGGAACCCGTCTTGGGAAGGTTGGCGAGCGAATCGACTGATGTGGAGGAGCTAAATCGGATGGTGGCGGGGCCGGCGCGCTGGCTCCAGAGGGTGGTGAGGTTGGGTGGCGTTGGGTAGTTGTCGTCGGTGACTGTGCCGTCCAGCGCGACGGGTGAAGGGGCGTTGGCCGCGAGGCTTTGGATGGAGACCACCGGGGCGGAATTGAGGGGGACGATGCTGAGGTTGGAGAAGGTGACGGTGTTGAGGCCGACGCCGCTTGCGTTGTCGACCCAGAAGCCGACGAGGACGGGGGTGGTCATGATGACGGTCTGCGGCTGGCCGATCTGGGTCCATGTGCCGGGTGCGCCGGAGACATCGGCGGCATGGAATGCGGTGATGGAGTTGCCCTTTCGGATGACGCGGATCCAGCGGGTGGCGCCGGTGAAGCTGGGGACGCCAGCGGGGGTTCCGCCTGCGACGGAGCGCCAGAGGAAGCCGCTGTAGGAGCCTGTGGGGATGCGGCCGACCTGGGCGTAGGCACCGCCTTCGATGTTCTCGGAGATGCGGATGCCGGAGGTGGCGGAGCCTGCGCTGGAGGTGGCGGTGGCGTGTTTTGCGGTGACCATGAGGTCGCCGGAATATTGCCATGCGTGGAAGTATCCGTTGGTGCTGCCGGCGACGGTGTAGGTGCCGGCGGTGAGGGAGGAATTGCCAGCGAGGGCGGGTGTGGCTGCGGCGTCTTCGGCGATGAGCGCAGGGGCCGCGGGTGTGGGGGTGAGGGTGACGTTGTCGAAGGTGGCGGTGGTGGAGGCGGAGGTGGAGTTGCTGGTGGTGGTGAGGCCGACGTTTGCGCGCGTGTCCATGGTGATCACGGTGGGGGTTCCCAACGTGGTCCATGTGCCCGGGGCTCCTGCGGAGTCCGGTGCGTAGGAGGCGGTGATGGCGCCGGTGGTGGAGTTGCGCTCCAGCTTGAGCCAGAGCGGGAGGGTGAGGCCGGTCTGCGTGACGACGGTGTCGTTGGTGGTCACGGCGGTGCGTGTGCGGAACTGGAGGCCGGTGCCCGGGACGTAGCCGAGCACTGCGCGGCGGGCGCTGCGGACCATGGCGTCGCGGATGGTGACGCCGGCGAGGCCGGTGGTGAGTGGAAGCGAGGTGAGGCGTGTGACGATGCTGGAATCGCCGTCGATGCTGCGCAGCGCGACGTGGGCTTGATCGTTGGTGGTGGCGGCGTAGCCCGCGCCGGTGCCTGTGAGGGAGAAGGTGCTGCCGAGCTGGAGGGTCTGGCCGCGTCGGCTGGAGGAGGTGCCGAGATCTTGGGTGACCCAGTCGGCTGCGGTGATGGCGCTGCCGACGACGACGGTGGTCTGGTCGCTGACGGTGAACTGTCCGTCGGTGGCGGAGAGTTGGAGGATGTAGGTGCCGGGGAGGTCGAAGGTGACGCCGGTGGAGGCTGCGGCGGCGTTGTCGAAGGTGGCGGTGCCGGGCCCTGCGACTTGGGTCCATGCGAGGGTGAGCGGCTGGGGTTTTCCGTCGTCGGCGACGGTGGCGGAGAGCATGACTCCGTTGCCTGCTGCCACGAGGGCGCCCTGCGCGCCGGGGCCTGTGATGAAGAGGGAGGGCTGCGCGTCGTTGTCCGTGATTTCGACGCTGGCGAAGGAGTTGGCGCCGATGTCGTAGCTGCCGGTGCCCAGAGAGATGGTGACGAATTCCGAGGGTTCGGTGAGGAGGTCGTCGACGGGGAGGATGTCGATGGTGCGGCTGGCCTGGCCTGCGCTGAAGACAAGGGTGGTGATGGTGGTGGGGCTGGTCGTGTAATCGGTGGTGCTCGTGGCGGTGCCGGAGACGGTGAGGTTGACGGTGAGCGCGACGCCGAGTGGTTCGGTGCGGGTGATGGTGAACTGGCCCGGATGGCCTGCATCCTCGGAGGCAAGGGGGATGTTGGCGACGATGGAGACGGTGCTGCGGTCGTCGTCTGCGATGCTGACGGTGGCGGAGGTGGCGGTGCCGAGTTTGTAATTGGAGGCGCTGGCGCTCAGCGTGAGGATGACGGTCTCGGTGCCCTCGTTGGTGGTGTCTTGGATGGGTGTGACGGTGACTGTGGCGGTGGCCTGGCCGTCGGGGATGAGCACGGTGCCCGGGGTTGCGATGGCGGCGTAGTCGGTGCCGCTGGTGGCGGTGCCGCTGCGGGTGAAGCCGACGGAGAGAGCGCCGCTGAGCGAGCCTGTGCGGGCGAAGGTGAAGGTGCCGGTGTCGCCGGCTTCGTTTGCGTTGGGGTCGGAGGCGGTGAGGTTGACGGTGGGGAAGTCGTCGTCGTTGATGGTGAGGGTGTGGGTGGTGATGGCGCCGAGTTGAGCGCCCGAGGGGTTGGAGAGTGTGACGAGGAGGGTTTCGTCCGGTTCGCTCACGGCATCCTGGAGGATGGGGATCGCGGGAATGGCCTTGAGCGTTTCGCCGGGGGCGAAGGAGAGGGTGCCTGCTGCGGCTTGGTAGTCGGCGCCTGCCGTGGCGGAACCGTTGGCAGTGGCATAGGCGACGGTGATGATGGAGGAGGCCGGGCGGCTGAGGCTCACGAGGACGGAGGCGGAGCCGTCGGATTCGTTGACGGAGGATGTGCCGGAGGCGAAGGCGACGAAGGGGGTGCTGGTGGCGGCGTCGTTGTCGATGATGGTGTAGGTGAACTGGGTGAGGGCGCCGAGGATGGCGGCGGTGGGGTTGCGGAGCAGGAGGACGATGTTGTCGCCGGGTTCCGGGGCGTTGTCGTCGGTGATGCTGAGGGTGATGTTTTTGGTTTGTTCGCCGACCTCGAAGGTGAGGGTGCCCGCGTTGAGGGTGAAATCGACGCCGGAACCGAATGCGGTGGAGACGGAGGTGGTGCGTGCGATGGATTCTGCGGAGGCGGTGGAGACGGAGCCGATGTAGACCATGCGGCCGCGGTAATTATCGTCTTCCCGGACCATGATGCCGGCTTGTGCGGTGGTGGCGCCGCCGGTGAGGGAGGTGATGCGGGCGGCAATGCTGAAGTCGCCGGTGACGGATTGCGCGGGGAAGTAGCATTCGTCCTGAGTGCTTGTGTTGATGCCGGCGCCGGAGCCGACGACGGTGTGCACGCCGTTGGAGAGGGAGTAACTTCCCTCTTCGTTGACGAAGCCGATGGTGCGTCCGTTGAGGGTGCCTGCGGTGGATCCGTTGAGGGTGAGTTGGTCGAAGGTGGCGGTGGTGAAGCTGCCGTCGGATTTGGCGGAGACGGCGAAGCCCGCGAGCAGGGTGGGGGGGAGTGCGAGGGTTTGCGGGGTGCCGACTTGTGCCCATGAGACTCCGTCGCGGGAGATGGAGGTGGTGAAGACGTCGCCGGCGCGATCGAGGCGCAGCCAGCTTGGGCGGGAGGTTGGGGTGAAGTTGGAGGGGTTGGTGGCGGTGCCGTTGGTGGTAGCGCGAGCGAAGATGCCGATGCTGTTGGAGGGCATGACGGCGGTCATCGCGTGCATGGAGCCGGTGGCTGTGGATTCGCGGATCATCACGGCTGCGCGGGCCGAGGTGTTGGTGTTGGTCTGGGAAACGACGCGCGCGGTGAGGGTGCAGGTGGTGGAGTTGGTGATGGGGAACCAGAGGTAGCGGAATGCGTCCCCTGTTCCGGTGATGTCTGCGCCGGCGCCGCTGATGGAGTAGGTGCCGCTGGAGGAGGTGGCGCTGCCGGTGGCGCCGACGGTGCCGATGTCCGCGGTGCTGCTTGCGCCCTGGGTGCCGCCGTTGGCGAGGCCTGTGACGGTGACGTTGTCGAACACGACCGCGCAGAGGGTGCCGGCCACATGCGAGGTGACGGCGAGGCCCGCGAGGTAACTGGTGCTCGACATGGAGATGGTCTGGGCTGTGCCGAGTTGGGTCCATGTGACGCCGTCGGGCGAATGGTAGCTGGTGAAGGAGGTGCCGTTGCGCACCATGCGCAGCCAGTAGGGGACGGGCGAAACCGTGGCTGTCGCGGTGACTGCGGAACGGGTGCCGCTATCGGCCGCGTATTCGACGGTGACACGCTGGGTGGCGGGGGAGGCGAGGGTGACGGGGATGTTGACCGTGGCCACGGATTCGAGGCCGGAGGCGCCTGCGCTTTGGAAGGCGACGGTCTGGGTGCTGGTCTCGTTGTCGGCGATGTACATCACGGCGCCGGGGCCTCGTGCATAGGCGCCGGGAGCGAAGTCGAAGGTGATGGTTTCCACTCCCTCGAAGGTGGTGTCGTTGGTGATGACGACGGGGACGTCGGCGCCGAGGGAGCCTGCGGCGATGGTGACGGTGCCGCTGAGTGCGGTGTAGTCGGAGCCCGCGGTGGCGGTGCCGCCGATGGTGTAGTTGACGACGAGTGCGGCGGTGGTGCTGCCGGTGCGCGAGACGTAGAATTTGGTGGGGGTGGAGGTGGTGCCTTCGGTGACGGTGGAGCTTCCGGAGGTGCCGACTTGGGTGTCGACGAAGACGGTGGGTTGGTCGTCGTCCTTGAGCCACATGGTGGCGGAGGAGGTGGGCGGGTACGTGGTGTAGGAGGCGCTTGGAGTGAGGGTGAGGATGATGGTTTCGAGTTCCTCGGCGGTGGTGTCGTTGACCGGGGTGATGACGACGTCCTTGGTGACGGTGGCTCCGTTGGAAAGAGTCACGCTGGTGCCGGTGCTGGTGTTGCCTGTGCCGGTGACTGTGTAGTCGGTGGTGAATGTGGCGGTGCCGCCGAGGGTGAAGGCGATGGGCAGTGTGCCCGTGCCCGTGCCGCCGCGCACGGTGATGCGGAAGGTGCCTGTGGTGGAGGGTTCCGAGGCGCTGGAGGTGTTGACGACGTCGACGGTGGGCAGGTCGGTGGGGGCGTCGTTGATGGTGACGGTGGCGGAGCTTGGAGAGCCGAGCACGTAGTTGGTGGTGCCTGCGCCAAGGGAGAGGACGACGGATTCCGGGCCTTCGCCCATGTTGTCGAAGCGAGGGAGGATGGTGATGCTGGCTTGGGTGGAGCCTGCGGGGATGATGACGGAGCCGGGGAGGGCTTCGTAATCGACGCCGTGGAGGGCTGCGACGCCGGTGCTCGGGGTGCCCGTCATGGCGTAGTAGACGGTGAGGGGGTTGGAGGTGTCGCCGCTGCGGGTGATGACGAAGGTGCCGGTGTCGGGGACAGCGCCTGGGACGGTGAGGTCGACCTCGGTGGCGGTGGGGTCGGTGGCGACGACGGTGATGGTCTGAAGGTCGTTGTCGATGAGGTTGACGGTGGCGTTGGTGGCCAGTGGATCGATGAGGTAGGCGGCGTTGGTGCTGAGCGTGAGGCTGATGGTTTCCAGTGGTTCGGAAATGGTGTCGTCGACAGGGACCACGCTGATGGTGGCGGAGGCGGAGCCTGCGGGGATGAGGAGGGTGCCCGGGAGCGTGGTGTAATCAGCGCCCGCGGTGGCGGTGCCGCCGACCGAGTAGAGAACGGTGAGGGCGGTGGTGGTGGCGCCGGTGCGCGTGATGGTGAAGAGGCCCTGCTGGGAGGAGCCTTCCTGCGTGGTGTCGCGGGTGGCGGTGATCGAGATTTTCGGGAGCGCGGTGTCGTCGTCTTCGATGACCACCGTGGCGCTGGAGCCTTTGCCCACGAGGTAGCCGTTGCCCGGGCCGAGTTGGAGGATGACGGTTTCCGGGCCTTCGGCGGAGGTGTCGACGACTGGGGTGACGGTGATGTCGAGGGTGGCGGAGTCGGCGGGGATGGTGAAGGTGGAGAAGCCCTGGCTGGCGTTGACGTAGTCCGGGGAGAGCGTGTAGTCGGACGTTTTCGTGGCACTGCCGAGGGCGGTGTTCACGTTGACCACGAGGCTCTGTGTGGTGTCCCCGGTGCGTGTGAGGGTGAAGCGGCCGGTGGTGACGGGGGCGAGTTCCTTGGCGGTGGGGATGGAGGCGGCGATGGTGACGACGGGCAGGGGGCTGGCTTCGAAGTCTGCGCCGGAAGCGCTGGGGCTTACGGTGATGCTGTTGTTGAAGAGTTCGCCGAAGGAGTAGCCGTAGAGCAGCGGCGTCATCGTGTAGGTGTTCGCGGAGAGGTTGGGGATGGAGTAGGAGCCGTCGGCGTCGGTGACCACGCCGTTGGAGCCGTTGGCGGTGACGACGACGTCCGGCAGGCCAACGCCCATGAGGGTGATGCGGCCGCTGATGGTGTAGCGGCTGTTGCCCGTGCCCACGGTGATGAGGCGGGAGCGTGTGGAGGTGCCGCCTTTCATGTCGCTGACGGTGCAGCTCACCACGTAGCTGCCCGCGGTGGAGAAGGTGCGGGTGATGACGGGTGTGTTGCCTGAGACGAGCTTCACCGAGGTGTCCCCGAAATGCTGCCAGTAGTAGGCGAGCGCATCGTTGTCGGGATCGGAGGCGGAGGCGGTGAAGGTGACGGTGGCGCCGAGCGGGACGACCTCTGCGGAGGCTGTGAGGGAGAGGGTGGGAGGGCGGTTGGAGCTGAAGTCGCCGAAGTTGACGACGACATCGGCGTAACGCGGGGTGTCGTTGACGGCGATGGTGGTCATGTGGATGCCGGTTTCGAGATCGGAGAAGGTGTTGCCGACGGCGATGGGGGCGTCCGACTGGGAGAAGGGGGAGCCCGGGGTGACGTCGATGCGCTGGAGGTTGGAGCCGCTGCCATTGGGATAGCGCCAGCCGAGGAGCACGCCGTTTTTGGCCCACGGGTTGGTGTCAAAGAGCGAGCGGAGTTCGCCCCAGTAGGTTTTCTGGGAGTCCTTGGTGACGGTGAGAGCGTAGCGGCGGCCGGGGACGAGGACGCCTTGGTCGAATGCGTAGAGCCTGTACTGGCCGCTCTGTGCGATGGACTCGATGAAGGCCGGTGGGAGCCATTTGATCTGCGACTTGGCTTGGGCGTTGTAATGGCCGGCAGGGAAGGATCCGGAGTTGCCCATGATGTCGTAGGTGTCGCCGTACTCGAGATTGGTGCCGGCGCCGATGGCGCTGGTGCCCGCGGTGTCCCAGGAGTTGGAGTGGCCGAGGCCGAAGCAGTGGCCGATTTCGTGGGCCCATGTGCCTGTGCTATCGCTGCGCATCCACACGGTGCTGCCGCCGGCGAGGCCGCCATAGGAGCCGGGGCCGCCGTTGTGGCGGACGACGATGCAGTCGTAGTTATTGGAATCGAAGCCGAGTTTGCGTGCTTCGTCGCGGGCGTGGCTGTGTTCGAGGGAGGTGCCGCTGATGTCGCCGCCGTTGGTGGTGTCGCGGTTCACGTACCATGCCTCGTTGTGAGCGAGTTTCACAGGCGGGGTGACGGTGCCCACGAGCGTGAGCCTGCCGAAGGAGGCTTTCGCGTAAAAATCGCCCACGTCGCGGAGCACGTTGTAAAGGGCGGCCTCGGTGGACGGGACGCCGTTCTGGTCGGCGTAAGTCATGGGGATGGCGAGGACGCGGACCACGCCGAGGGCGGGGGTGGGTGCGGCGGGGAGGATGCCGGTGAAGCCGAGGGAGCCTCCGGTGACGCCTTCGCCGTAGAGGATCGTCTGGTTGTAGGTTTCGACGTGGTACTGGCCGCAGAGCTGGACGATCTGGGTGGCGGTTTCGACGGCGGGCGTTTCTTCGGTGATGGGTGCGCCCTCGGCCAGCGATGCGCCCGGGGTGACGAGGCCGGAGACGGGGCAGATGGTGACGGAGGGTTTTTCTGGGGGAGGGACCTCGCCGACTTCGAGGGTGCGGGAGGGGTTTTCGTTGAGGGCGAGTTGGCGATCGATGGAGATGCCGTTGAGGGATGCGTTGGCGGTCCATGTGACCACCTCGGAGCGTCGGCCGTAGACGTAGGCCCTGTAGGTGCCGCCGTCTTTGAATTCGACCTCGCGGAAGGTGAGGGAGCGCGGCGGGGTCGGGTCGCCGGCCATGGGCACGCCTTGGAGGACGCGCAGGACGCCGATGGCGTTGTGCCGGTCTTCGAGGCGCTCGAGGACGGCGGGTGGGAGGTTCTGGCGGAGCACCATGGGGACTGCGTGCTCCAGCGCTTTGCGCGGATCGGCGACGATCACTGCGCGGAGCTCTGGTCGGCGGGCCTCGGCGAGCTGGCGTCCTTCTTCTACAAGGGCCGCGCGTTCGTGTTCAGGAGCGGAGAGGTAGCGTTCGGCCCAGTGATAGAAGGCTGCGCTGGCTGGGGAATCGACGCGGCTGGCCATTTGCGCGGCGATGTGTGCGGGCTGCGGCGGGGTGTTTGCGGGCGGCTTTGCGGGAGCCTGCGGGGTGGGCTGGGGTGGCGCTGGGGAGGGGGCTTCGGCGGGGCTGGCCGTTGTGGACTGTGCGATTTCCGAGCGGGGAGTCGGCTGTGGGGTGGGGTGGGGTTGTGGGCTTCGGAGTGCGAGCCAGAAAACAACGGTGCACGCGAGTGCGAGGAGGAGGAAATGGACGCGTCGGGGGGGGCGCATGGGGGGCGGGGTGGAGGAGGACTGCCGAGGGGGTGGAGGGGCCCTGATTTCCTACTTTAATTTGGTGTTAACTACGAGTTGTTTCCATTCATGGGTGATGGGTTTGTTTTTCAGGAGTTAATCAAGGCTGTTTGGTGTATTTAGATATATGCAATGCGCTGATTTCGTTGTTGTTATGAATGGGTTTGCCGGAGGCCCGCTCGCATGGGCTCGGACACGGTGCGCGGACGCAATGGGGCGATGGAAAACGGGGGCCGGGATGCAGCTCGGCGTTGGATGCGCAGAGCGAGGGGCCTGGCGGCTCAGGCGAAGATCGACTCCGGCGTGACGCCGTTGGCCGGGGCGCAGACGCGCTCGATGAGACGCGCCCAGCTTTCGTGACCGGAGAGGATCTCGATTTCGACTCGGAGGAAATAGATTGGGACAGGGAGGTTTGGAGGGGCGTGCGGGAAGCGGACGCTGTCCTTTTCGGTGGTGACGACGAGATCGAGTTCGAGGTGTGCGCAGCGTTTGAGGAAGTCGTGCAGTTCGCTGTCGGTGAAGCGGTGGTGGTCGGCGAAGCGTTTGGTGAGGGGGAGTTCTGCGCCGAGGTCGCGCAGTTTGTTTTCGAAGCTTTCTGGCTGGGCGATACCGCTGAGGGCGCCGATGAATTTTCCGGTGAGGAACTCGAGGGGCTGGCGGTCGTCCTTTTGGTAGAGGTTTTGGAGATAGAGACCGCGGTGGGTGCACTCGATGATTTCAGCGGTGCGGTTGTGTTCGCGGATGCGTTCGATGAGTGGGCCGTTGCGGCCTGCGACGCTTTTGGTGAGGAAGATGTAGTGGGCGCGGCGGAGGTTGGAGGGGGGTTCGCGCAGGGTGCCGCGCGGGAGGAGGAATTCGTTGCCGAAGGGGGCTTGGCAGTCGACGAGGCAGACGTCGATGCGGTGCTTGAGGCGGAGGTACTGCATGCCGTCGTCCAAGAGGATGGTGTCGGTGCCGAATTTGCGGACGGCGAAGAGGGCGCTTCGTACGCGGTCCTTGTGGACGAGGACGACGACGTTGCCGAGGGAGCGGGCGAGCATGTAGGGCTCGTCGCCGGCGAAGCTGGAGTTGAGGAGGAGGTCCTTGCCGTCGTGTACGAGGCGGGGTTCGTTGCGCACCATCCCGAGCCACTTGCGCTGGAGCCTGCGCATGAGGGGCGGCTTGCGGCTTTTGTAACCGCGGCTGAGGATGGCGACGTTGCGTCCGCGGTCCCTGAGGGTGCGGGCGAAGAGTTCGACGACGGGTGTTTTTCCGGTGCCGCCGACGGTGAGGTTGCCGATGGAGATGACGAGGCAGCCGGCGGTGCGGTCGCGCAGGAGTCGCTTGCGGTAGAGCCAGAGACGGGTCTGGACGATGCAGCGGAAGATCCACGAGAGGCTGTATAGCAGCCAGCGGAGGATGGCTGCGCGCTTGCCGTACCGACGCTCAAGGATGACGTCGATGGCGAACTGCTCGAAACTTTCCAACCAGCGGCGGAACACGGTGGGGTCTGGAGGATGCGGAGGTGGTGGGGGATCTGGGCGCCCGGAGAATTGTTTTCCTGAACGCTCCGGTTTTGCGCGGTGCGCGGGCTCTTAAGTTAAACCCGGAAGGTGCCGCGATTGTCGGCGGTGGTGACGAGGGTGCGCGCGTTTGAGCCCGCGGCTGCGAGCATGGCGGCGGCGACGGTTTGTGGGTCGCGCAGGGTGACGCAGCAGATGGTGGATCCGGATCCGCTGAGGAAGCCGCCGATGGCACCGGATTCGACGCCGGCGGCGATGACGTCGTGCAGCATGGGGATGAGGTGGAGGCGGTGGGGTTGGTGGAGCCAGTCCTCAAAGCAGCCGGCGAGCAGTTCGTAGCGCCGCAGGGTGAAGGCGGCGGTGACGCGGCAGGCGTTGGCGCAACTGGCGGCGGCGTCGCGGTGTGTGATGGTTTTTGGAAGCGCGGCGCGTGCAGCGGGGGTGGCCACTTCGAAGTCCGGGATCAGCAGGACGAAAGCGAGTTGGGGATCGACCTCGCAGCGCAGGGTGGGTGCGCCCGTTTTGGCCACGGTGAATCCGCCGAACGCGGCGGGGGCTGCGTTGTCGGGATGGCCCTCGAGGCGGGCGCAGAGTTCGAAGAGTTGGTCGGCATGGAGCGGCTGGCCGGTGAGTTCGTTGAGAGCGTGCAGGATGCCGAGTCGGACGGTGACGCTGCTGCCCATGCCACGGGAGCGCGGGACTCCGCCCTCGATTTCCCAGGAGAAAGGGAAAGGGGGCTTGCCGGAGGTTGTGAAGAAGAGGTCCGCAGCGTCGGCGACAATCGGCGGGTGGGCCATGGAGGCGCCTTCGCGGACGGTGACTTTGTTGCGGACGTCGAGTGCGATGCCGAGTGCGTCATAGCCTGGGCCGAGGTTTGCGGTGGTTCCTGGGACGCTGATGGAGACTTCGTTCATGCGAGGGCGGAGTGTCGGGGTGGGATCGGCGGGCGGTCAAGCGCTGTGGGGAGGCGTGCGTCTGGGAAAGGATTGCGCAGAGGCGGGGGTTCAATAGATTGTGACTCTCTATGGATTTCCAAGCCCGTGTTGATGAGGAACTCAAGGTCGCGATGAAGGCTCGGCAGGCGGATCGGCTGTCGGTTTTGCGGATGTTGAAGACGGCGCTCAAGAATGCAGCGTTGGACAAGGGCGGCGCGGAGGCGCGTCTCGACGATGCATCGGCGCAGGCGGTGGTGCGTAATGAGGTGAAGAGGCGGCAGGATGCTGTGGAAAGTTATGAGAAGGGGGGGCGTCCGGAGTTGGCAGTGAAGGAGCGCGAGGAGATGGAGGTGCTGGCGGGGTTTCTGCCCCAGCAGTTGAGCGCAGCGGAGTTGGAGGAACTGGTGGGCCGCGCGCTCGCGGAGATCGGTGCGACGACGAAGGCGCAGATGGGGCAGGTGATGAAGCGTGCGACGGAACTGGCGGAGGGGCGTGCTGACGGGCGTGCGTTGAGTCAGGCGGTGTCGGCGCGTCTTCAGTAGGTCTGCTGACTGAGATGGCTGCGTCGATGGCGATGAGTTGAACGAGGCTGCCGGTCCGCACGACAGCGTTGCAGAAGAAATCCCCCACGCGCTTTTTCCCATGCTCGCCGCCATCATTGTCGCCGCCGGAAGTTCGCGTCGGATGGGGTTCGACAAGCTGACGGCACCGCTGGCTGGCAAGCCTGTGGTATGGCACGCGCTGCGAGCCTTTGCGCAGACGGAGGAGGTGGGGGAGTTGCTGCTGGTGGCGCGAGAGGACAGGGTGGGGGAGTTTGAGGAGATGCTGGCTTCGGAGGCGATTGGTCGTCCGGTGCGCGTGTTGGCTGGGGGCGCGGAGCGGCATCTGTCGGTATGGAACGGGCTCCAAGCCGTGGATGCGCAGCGGTACGAGTACGTGGCGATCCACGATGGCGCGCGGCCGCTTTCGACGCCGCAGTTGATTCGGGATTGTTATGAGATGGCGCGCCAGCACGGGGCGGCCTGCTGCGCATCGCCGATCCCGGACACGGTGAAGCGTGCGACGATCGAGCAGATGGTGCAGGAGAGCGTGGAGCGCACGGGATTATGGGCGATGCAGACGCCGCAGATTTTCGACACGGGTTTGATATTGGAGGCTTATGCGGCGCTGATGGCCGAGCACGAGATGGTGACCGACGAGGTGTCGGCGGTGCAGAAGCTGGGGAAGAAGATCGCGTTGCTCAAGAATCAGGATTGGAACTTCAAGATCACCTTTCCGCACGATCTGGAACTGGCCGCGCATGTGCTGGAGTTGCGCAGTGCGCAGCGGCGTGGCAAGGCGGCAGGGAGGGGCGCAAAGACGCATGCCGCAGGCGCGGTGTCGAAGGGCACGCGCAAGGCGGTTCGGCGGAAGCGGGGGAGTTAGCCATGAAGGGTTCTATGACACGTCCTCCACGGAGCTCGCCGGGTTCTAGGTACCAGGTGAGTGTGTTGGATAACGGGGTGAGGATCGCATCGGTGCGGATGCCTGAGAGGCAGGGGGTTTCGCTTGGATTTTGGGCCGGAGTAGGTGGGCGTCATGAGCGGGTGGAGCAGAACGGGATGGCGCATTTTTTGGAGCATCTGCTTTTCAAGGGGACACGGCGGCGGAGTGCGCTGGAGCTGAGTGAGGAGGTGGAGGGGGTGGGCGGATCGCTGGATGCGTTCACGAGTGAGGATCACACCTGTTATTATGCGAAGGCGCTTTCGCGGCATCTGCCGATGCTTTGCGACGTGCTGGCGGACATGTACGTGTGCAGCCGGCTTCCCGCGGAGGAAATCACGCGGGAACGCGAGGTGATCCGCGAGGAGATCGCCATGTACCGCGATCAGCATTCCCAGCACGTGGAGGAGATGCTGGCCGAGGCCTTGTGGCCGCGACATCCGTTGGGCCGTCCGCTCACCGGCACGGTGGAGAGTGTGGGACGGATGGGGCGCGCTGCGTTGAAGGACTTCCTCCTCCAGCATTACAGCGCACGCAACACCATCGTTTCGGCGGCCGGGGATGTGGATCACGAGGAACTCGTGCGGTTGCTGCGGCCGTCGCTGGGCAGGTTGTCAGAGGGGCGGAAGTCCGGCTTTCAGCGGGTGCGCCGCGTGGGCGGTGGGGGGCCGCGTTTTAATGTGCTGGCTGAGGATGCGGAGCAGACGCAGTTGGCGTTGGGTTTTCATGCCTTTGGTCGGCGGGATCCGCGGCGGCATGCGCTGAAGCTGATGAGCGTGCTTCTTGGGGAGAACATGAGTTCGCGGCTTTTCCAGCGGCTGCGCGAACAGCACGGTCTTTGTTACAGCGTTTCCTCGTCGACCCTTACGCTTGCTGAAACGGGGGCGGTTCACATTTCCGCCGGCCTCGAGCGGGGAAAGCTCCGGAAGGCGGTGGCGATGATTCTTGGGGAATTGCGAAGGATTCAGGATCGGGCGCCTTCCGTGGCGGAATTGCGCAAGGCGTGCGACTACACGGTGGGGCAAACCGTGCTGGGGTTGGAGGGCACGGGGAGTCAGATGACGTGGATTGGGGAAAGCCTGATTGGCTTTGGACGGGTGGTGGATCCCGCCGAGACGGAGAGGGGCGTTCTTGCGGTTACTCCGGCGCAGGTGCAGGCGGTTGCGCGGGATTGTCTGCAGATGGAGCGGTTGGCGGTGGCGGTGATCGGCCCCGGGTTGACTCGTGCGGAGGTCGAAGGCTGGCTGCGCTGAGTGTGAGCGGTGGCGCTTCGTTCCGGGGTGGGCTTTGCGGCACTTGTCCGAGTGCGGAGGGCGAGTGGGCTGTTACAACTTTTTGTGGACCTTCGGGATGTCCTTCGTCCGGATCGTGACGTCATCAAAGTGGATGCGTTTACCGTTCTTGTATCTGGGTTGGAGTTGTTCCGGGACCGCGATGAAGAGGAGGGTGTGGCCTGCGGCGAGCTCTGGCAGGTTAAAGCTGATGCAGGCGTATCCGTCGTCCGTTGGCTCTGGGGCGAACGGGATTTTTGTTCCTGAGGAGGATTCGTAGATTTCGCGGATCTGTTTTGGGAGAGGAGTGGGGCCGGACATCTCGGAGCCGATCAGGATTTTCGTGGGTGGGGTGGAGGTCTTCCCCGGGTTGGCTACGAGGATGTGGAGAGCGTTTTGGGGGCTCTCGTCCACGAGTTTGAAGGGGGCGATGTGGGAGCCGACCCGTCCCTGCCTCCTGTTCAGAGAGATGTCGGCCTGGCGGGAAATGTTGTGAAGGACGTTCTCGCCCGGGAAGGTGGCGGGTACGACGCTGAATTGGACGGGGCCCCAGTATGCGGATGCGCGGAGGGAGCTTTCCGGCGTGAGTGACAACACGACCGGCTCGGTATGCAACAGATCCAAGCTAATACGGTTGGCTGCGGGATCGTTCTCCGGCGCGGCTGGCAGCGGGTTATGATAGAGTGCCTTGTAATTAGACAGGGTGCTGCAAGCGGCCATTGAAAGCATGGCTAGTGGAAGGAGAAGAGGGGTGAGCTTCACCCTTGGATGGGACCAGAAAGCTAGAGACGCTGTCAATGGCGGCAGCCGTGCACCGAAGAGGGTGCATGGGGGGGAACCTCACTAGACAGGGGTGCGCTGGGGTTAAGATGGGGGGTAACTTGTCCGGCGTGCTTTGCACTCTTGTGGGGTGGGGAGGCTATCGCTAGGGTTGAGGTGCATGATTTCCCGGCTGATTCTCGGATTACTGCTCCTCGCGGGGGCGGTTGCTGCGCAGTCTGTGCCTGAGGCGGGTGGCGGATCCGTCGGGGTGGGGGTGACAGGAAAGGCGAGGGAGGATGTTTCGAGTGGCAAGGCGCAATCGGGCGCGCAGCAGGTGGCGGCGCCGACGTGGGAGACGCAGAAGCAGGCGCGCAAGTACCTCATGGCGATCCCTGCACCGCGCGGGCAGATCGTGGATCGCAACGGGAATCCTCTCGCGCAGACGCGGGTGAGCAAGAATCTGGGGATTGTTTTTCCGACGCCGTTGGAATGGAAGGGACAGCAGGTGATCGAGTTCACGCGTCGGCAGGCTGTGCGTGTGCAGGAGTTACTTGGGCGGCCCGTCCCGTTCGCGGAGGCTGCGGTGTTGAAGCACTATGCCAACCGGGGGGTGCTGCCATTTATTTTAGTACAGGATTTGAGCGCGGAGGAGGTGGCAAGGGTGGAGGCTGCGCAGTCCAAGGAGTTGATTCTGCAGTCGGTTTACCTGCGGTATTACCCAAATGGCGGGCTTGCGGGGCACATCATCGGGTACGCGGGGCGGGCTGGGCGGACGCCGGACGGGCCGGTGGAGAATAACGAGACGCTCTGGTCCAACGCCGAGGGAAGGGACGGTCTGGAGCTTTCCTTCGATGACCAGCTGCAGGGGAAGTTTGGTCAGTACAACCTCTCCTTTGATGCGACCGGTAAGAGGAGTGGGGAGCAGGTTTCGATTCCGCCGCAGCCTGGATACAACGTGGTGACTACGCTGGACTTGGATTTGCAGCGGCTTTGCGAGCAATCGTTGAAGGAGGGGTGCAAGCGCGGGGCGCTGGTGATGATGGATGCGTACACGGGCGATGTGTTGGCGATGGCCTCGTGGCCGACGATCGATCCGAACGCTTTCATTCCCAAGATCTCCGAGGAGGCCTTCCGTGCGTTGCAGGAGGACAAGGATATCCCGTTGCTTCCGCGCGCGTTCCGGTCCGCCTATCCGCCGGGGTCGACGTTCAAGGTGCTGGTTGGGCTGGCAGGGCTGCAGACGGGTAAGATTCTTGCGGAGGACGAATTCAGCTGCCCGCCCGTGCTTGAACTCGGGAAAATTTCCTTCCGCAACTGGAAGAAGAAGGACATGGGTTCGATGAATTTTGCGGATGCGCTCACGCAGTCCTGCAACACGTGGTTCATGCAGGCCGGGACGCAGATCGGGGCGCGGGATATCGTCGATTACGCCTTTAAGTTTGGGCTTGGGGTGCGCACGGGGATTCCGCTGGGGTCCGAGGAGGTCGGATTGGTGCCGACGGACGAGTACATGATGAAGGTGCACAAGCGGAAGCTGGCCGGGGGCGATGTCTACAACCTTTCGATCGGGCAGGGGGACACGCTGGTGACGCCCCTGCAGATGGCGCAGCTCATGGCGGCGGTGGCCAACGGTGGGACGCTGATGGCGGCGCGCCTCGTGCAGCAGGTCCAGAGTATCGATGGTCAGGTGGTGCATGCGTACGACATCCGGGCCCGTGCGCGGATGGAGATCCGGCCCGAGGTTTTTTCCGAAGTGCGCCGGGCGATGGTGCAGGTGGTGGAAAGCAAGATGGGCACGGCTGGGCGGGCTCAGGTGGATGGTGTGCGGGTGGCGGGTAAGACGGGCACGGCGCAGTGGGGGGCAAAGCCGCATGAGCGCACGGCCGCATGGTTTGCGGGGTTCGCGCCGGCTGACCGGCCCAAGTACGCATTCGCGGCGATTTACGAAGGGGATGTGGGACGGGACGAGGTGCATGGCGGGACGTTCGCGGCACCCATTGTCGGCAAGGTGTTGCGTGAAGTTCTCAAGCCGGAGCCGAAGAAGAAGAAGGACGCAGCGCCGGAGGTGATCGACGGCGTCCAGGTGCTCCGCGCACAACCGGTGCGGCCGGAGGCGCGTTAGAGTTCGGGGTTTCTGCGGCGATGGCTATGATCGGGGAACTGAACCTGGCGGACGGTCTGATTTGGTATTTTGTGTTCGTGTACAGCACGGTGGTGCATGAGGCGGGGCACGCGTGGGCTGCTCTGAAGCTTGGTGATGATACGGCACATCGATTCGGTCAGGTCTCGCTGGATCCTGTGCCCCATATGCGGCGGGAACCGCTGGGGATGATCGTGGTTCCTCTGCTTTCCTGGTTCTTCAACGGTGGGCGCTGGATGATGGGATGGGCCAGTGCGCCGTATGATCCGGAATGGGCTGCGCGGTATCCGCGGCGTGCGGCGCTGATGGCCGCCGCCGGACCCGCGGCGGATGTGGTGCTGCTTTTGGTGGCGGTGTTTCTGATGCGCTGGGGGCTGGATGCGGGGGTGTTCAAGGTGCCGATGCGGCCTGATTTTGCGAAGGTGGTTGTGGCGGCGGATGCGGCTGCGCGTTACGGCGCCGCATGGGCGTTCTGTGCGCAATTGCTGAGTGTGACGTTCACGTTGCAGGTGGTGCTGGTGCCTTTCAATCTGCTGCCGCTGCCTCCCTTGGATGGAAGCGTGCTTCCGCTTCTGGTGCTCGGGCCGCGGCAGGCGGAGCGTTATCAGGAATTTCTCCTCAACCAGACGGTGAGGGTCTTTGGGTTGGTGGTGGCCTGGCAGGTTTATGCGGCGTTCCTGCCATCGATTTTCCAAGGCGCGCTTGGCCTTCTTTACCGTTGAGCGCGGGCCCGGGTGCGTTGGGAACACGGGAGTGCCCGGTGGCGCAACGGGTTCAGGGCTGGAGGCGCTTTTCGAGGGCCTGAAGTTCGGGTTGGAGCGAGACGAATCGCGGGTCGCTCATCCAGTCGCGAACGGCGGGAAGTGTTCTGGCTGCGTGGATGGCGGGCTCTGGCGGGGCGGAGCTGCGGCCTGTGAGGGAGTCGCCGAGGAAGGTGGTGGGGACCGCCAGTCTGCGGAGAAAGCGGCTCTTCTCATCGGTGCCCACGTCGGATCGGGTGAGGTAGGATTCGACGGCCCGGCGCTGTGTGGCGTTGACGAGGTTGGCCTTTGCGAAAGCATCCGCGCGGGTCTGCGGCTGATCCTTGAGGAGAAGAGGGCGTTGGATGAGGAGGGTCATCACCTCAAGAGGGGCCGCTTCAGCAAGCCTTTCGATGCTGTTGGCGGCTGCCTGCTGAAGGTCTGCGTTTGAACCGGCAAGGAGTGATTCGAGCAATGGGAGCAGGGTGGGATCCGCCAGTGCAGGGACGATATCCAGTGCATGGATGAAGCCTGCGGTGGGGTTTGCCAGCCATTCGGGTTTGGTGAGCAGGGCGCGGATTTTTTCGGCGAGCAGGGCGCGGTTTTTGGATTGCTGCCATGCAAGGTTGCGAAGCGCGATGACCCATTCGTCCGCTGAGTCGGAGTGTTCGAGCACGTTGCGAGCGAGGGCTGATGCCTCGGGGCGGTCGTTCTCGCGGGCGAGTCTGCCGAGCAGGTCCAGAAGGAAGATGCGCAGGCTGGGAGAGTGCTCCAGTCGGCCGTCTCCGGGCGAGAACTCGTCGCCCGTGGGGGCGTCGAGCCCGTTGGTGAGAAATTCCACGATGGATGCAGTGGCGGCGGTTCGCGGGGCGGCGGTGAGGTCCGTTTCCAATGCAGCGAGTTCCCCGGCCGTGGTGCGGCCATCGCTGAGGTTCTGGAGCAGGGACTGGATGCGCGCGCGGAGCTTCGCCTCTTCAGCCTTCGCCTCGAGGGGGGACGTCGCCGGAAGTTTCCACTGATCGAACAGGCGCGCGTTGAAGCTCAAGGCCGGGGCGGGGGCGCTGCGTGCCTTTTTTTCCGCGGACTGATTGGCGCCCCACTGGAAGTAGATCCACGCAAGGAACTGGCCGCCGATGATGGAGAGCAGCAGCGCAATAATCGCCCGTGGGGTCATGGAGGGAGAGGCTGGCGTGGCTTGGTGGGGGCGGCAATGGGGAATGCGGGGGCCGGCGATGGGCGGGGCGCCTTTGGACGAACGCTGCTTATGCGCTGGGATCGGCTTTGGCGCTCGATTTGCGGGCTGTCTGCGATCCCCGTGTGGTCTGGGGAGCGTGTTCCATCCGGGGGAAGGTGAGCGAGAAAAAAAACGCCGCCCCGCTTGTACGGGACGGCGTTTTTGGATTCGGAATGAACCGGTTATTTCAACCGGTTGCCTGCCTTACTTTTTCTTGGCCTTGGGAGCGCTGCCCTTGAGGGGGACAGTGGCGATCGTCTGCAGGATGCGGCTGGCGATCTTGTACGGGTCGCCCTGCGAGTTGGGCCGGCGATCTTCGAGGTATCCCTTGTAGTCGTTGTTGACGAAGCTGTGGGGGACGCGGATGGAGGCGCCGCGGTTGGCGATACCGTAGTTGAACTTGTCGATGGACTGGGTTTCGTGGAGGCCAGTGAGGCGGAGGTGATTGTCCGGTCCGTACACGGCGATGTGCTCGTTCTTGTGCTTGTCGAAGGCAGCCATGAGGGCCTCGAAGTAGTCCTTGCCGCCGACCTCACGCATGTGGGTGGTGGAGAAGTTGGAGTGCATGCCGCTGCCGTTCCAATCGACATCCAAGCCGAGGGGCTTGCAGTGCCAGTTCACTTCGACTTGGTACTGTTCGCAGAGGCGGGAGAGGATGTAACGGGCCACCCAGACCTGGTCGGCTGCGGTGCGTGAGCCCTTGCCGAAGATCTGGAATTCCCACTGGCCCTTGGCCACTTCGGCGTTGATGCCTTCGTGGTTGATGCCGGCTTCGAGGCAGAGATCGAGGTGCTCTTCCACGATCTGGCGGGCGATATCACCCACCGCATCGTAGCCCACGCCCGTGTAGTACTTGCCCTGCGGAAAGGGGAAGCCGCCGCCTTCGGGGAAGCCGAGGGGGACGCCGTTCTGGTACAGGAAATATTCCTGTTCGAAGCCGAACCATGCGCCCGAATCGTCGAGGATGGTCGCACGGGAGTTGCTGACGTGCGGGGTGAGGTCGGGCATGAGCACCTCGCACATCACGAGCACGCCGTTCTGGCGGGTCGCGTCGGGGTAGACGGAGACGGGCTTGAGAACGCAGTCGGAACTCTTGCCTTCAGCCTGACGGGTGGAGCTGCCGTCGAATCCCCAGTTGGGGAGGTCCTTGAGCTTCGGGAAGGAGGTGAACTCCTTGACGAGGGTCTTGCTGCGGAGATTGGCCACCGGCTCGTAGCCGTCGAGCCAGATGTATTCCAACTTATACTTGGGCATGGATGGTTAGGGTTAGGGTCTGTGTATCTTACTTTGAAAGCGGCACACCGGGAGGTTGCCCGCTTGGGTTTACTGCTCGTCATCCTCCCCGGCGAGCGGGTCGGGTCAGAGCAAGAACGCCAATTAGCAGACGCGATGCCACTTGGCCAGTGGGCGACCGCTTTTTCCAAAAAAAACCCAATCCAAGTCTCGAAAAACTGTTTCGCTGGCGGCCTTGCTCAACGAGGATGGAGCCATGGGAACGGTAAAGGATACTCTGAGATCCACAGTCCGTGTGGGTTACGACGGAAGGGTGTACAAAACGTTCCGGGGTCCCCGGGCGGAGGAACGCTTTGCCAACGAGGTGCGGGTTTTGAAGTTTCTGGAGGGCGCCGGGTGTCTCTTTGTGCCCAAGGTGGTTGAATTCTATCCAGATCGCCTGCAGATGGTGACCACCAACTGCGGCGCCCGCGTCCAGCATCTGGATGAAGCACGCTTGAAGGAGCTCTTCACCGAATTGGAGACGTACGGTGTCCGTCATGAAGATCAGGACATTCGTAATGTCACCTATAGGCAGAGCGACGGGCGGTTTTGTCTGATCGACTTCGAGTTCGCTTCTATTCTTCCCCCTGTCTAATGACCGCGCTCCAGAACCATCCGCAACCCGGTCGCATCCGATGGTCCGCTTTGAGCGACCGCGGCAAGGTGCGGCAGAACAACGAGGATGCCTTTCTTGGTTTGCGCTTTGATGGGCGTGAGGCGCAGTTGCTCGGAAAGTTCGGAGAGACTTCCCTCGCCAGCCACGACTGTGTGTTTGCGGTGAGTGACGGGATTGGAGGTGCGCAGGCCGGGGAGTTTGCGAGTCGGATTGCGGTGGAAAAGATCACGCGGTTGTTGCCGCGCGCGTTTCGTCAGGCCGGGCAGGGGATGGAGGCAGGGTTCGCGGACGTGCTCGCGGAGTTGTACACGCAGATCCACCGGGCGTTGCTTTTCCTCGGGGGGAGTTATGAGGAATGCGCGGAGATGGGGGCCACGCTGAGCCTTTGCTGGCTGAGTCCGGGGCGGATGTGTTTCGGGCATGTCGGCGACAGCCGGATCTACTATCTACCGGCATCGGGCGGCATCCGGCAGATCACGCACGACGACACGCACGTGGGCTGGTTGTTCCGGAACGGGAAGCTCAATGAACGGGAGGCGCGCAATCATCCGCGCAGGCATTTTCTCCAAAAAGCGCTGGGCGCGGGTCATCAGTTTGTGGATCCGCAGGTGGGCTCTGTGGTGTGCGAGGTGGGCGATGTGTTCCTGCTCTGCAGCGACGGGGTGGTGGACGGGCTTTTTGATGAGCAGCTCCTCGAGTTGTTGCGGGAGCCGGCGCGGGCACGGGGGCGCGGGCGCGGCAAGTCCACGCCTGCGCAGTTGCTGGTGCGTGAGGCCCTGGAGCGTTCCGGGCGCGACAACACAACGGCTGTGGTGGTGGAAGTCTGCGGGCCGGTCTGACGCGCACAGCGTGGAAGGGGGCTGCATCCTCGAGGTGAACCATCTGCCTGCAGGAGCCCGCCCGAGACAACTTCCCTGCGAGGCCTTCTCACGCGCCTGCCTGTGGCCATGGGCCGTGAGGCGGTAAGTCTGCGGGGCCGCGGATCGCCACACTCTTTCCGAGCGCCGGCACACCGTGATTGCGTTGAGTTTGCCCAATTTCCGGATCTGAAATACCGGTTCCCGAGGACACCTTGCGACGCGAGTTTTTCACGACTTCGGGGAAAAAGTTGAAGTCTCTAACGCCGCGAGAAATGGTTGATTTCAAGGAGATAAACGGCATTTCCATTGCGGCTTTGCTGAAGCGGGCGGAGGCGGTGAACCCCGTGACTCCTCAAACGCGCAGAGAGTTTTGGATTAAATACAGGATGGCGGGATATCGGACGAAGGGGGAGCCTGGACGGTACGCCGGCGTGGAACGCCCCACGCGTTTTCGGCGCCTTCTTTTGCGCGCGGTTGCTGATGAGATTATCTCCCTGTCGAAAGCGGCAGTCTTAGCGAACACGACGATCGAGTCGATTCGTGGCGACTTTACGTTGTCCGTGGGAGCCGCATGAATGTCGTTATACACGACACGTCTGTGTTTGTGGATTTGGCGGAAGGAGGCTTGCGAGAGCTTTTTTTCCGGCTGGGAATTTGCTCGATGACAACCAGTGCGGTGGTTGAAGAGATCAAGCACGAGAGCCAGCAGCAACTCCTGGAGAGGTTTACGACAGGAAGGGCGCTGACAGACCGTGAAAAAGTCCGCAACACTATGCGTAGGAAATAAGAGGGAAACTTCGGAAAATTAGGTCTATAACACAATCTTACGTGTTAGGTGCTTACAGGCGAAGTAATGATATAGGGATGATCTCGGAATAATGATCGAAGTCGGGGTCGGATGTGAAAATCTGATACTGACGACGTGAGGCAAAGGCGCAAATAAGGAAGTCAATCACAGCCATCCCACAGCCTGAGGAAACCGAGGTTCTGAAGGGACTTTTACAGAGGGAGGGTGGCGAAATTTGAGGGGAGGCAATTGCAGCTTTTGCGAGCGGGATTTTCTTTCTCGGGTGGCTGCTGTCCCATGAGATTTACGCTGTGGAAGCGGTTTTTTGGCCTGCGGGAGGGGCCATCCCAGAGAGCCAGAGCTGCTGCCAAGCTTCATGAAGCGCCCCGATAAATCGTATTCGTCCCGATGCTGTCCCATAGCTTTTTAAGAACTCAAGCAGGTCGAGCCGTTCCCAAACCGCTGAGCGCACCACCGCAAAAAGCCGCGTGAAGCTGTGCGCCCAGGCTGACAAAAATCCCTGGAAGCGCATTAGCACGTACACCAGTAGGGCCGTGTACACCTGCCAGCGCACTGCGTTGGCGCTGTGGCCCAAAAAATTGCTCAACTTCAAGGTCTGTTTGACCTGTTTAAAAAATACCTCGATGTCCCAGCGCCTCCGGTAGAGGTCGCACACCGAGCGCGGACTCCAGCTCAGATTGTTGGTGATAAAAACCAGCAGGCGTTCTTCTCCGTTAATTTCGACCTGCGCCTCCACGAGTCGTAGCAGCATGCCTTCGTGCTTGGCGTTCTTGAGCACAACGAGCTGGTCCTTGAGAATGCCTTTGACCCCTTTAGTCAGGGTCTTTTTTGCCTTGTAGGCCAGGTTCTCTTTGGCGCGGCTCACCCACCAGACCTCACGTTCATTTAGGTCCCTAAGGTGCTCGAAATCGACGTAAGCCTTGTCGAAGACGACGATTTCACCGGGGGCAATACCCGCACAGACCTCGCGTGCCCGCCTGTTGTCGTGATGGGCAGCGGTGTCGACAACGGCAAAGGAGGGAAGAAAGCTGTGCAGGTCGAGGCGCAGGTGCATTTTGGCGGCGGCCTTGCGTCTGCGGTGTTTGGCCCAGTCGATGCAGTTGGCGACCAGTTCCATCACAGTGGAATCGACGGCGTGAATCCTGACCTTGAAACGGTGCAGGAGGCCCTTGCCTTTTTTGCCCGAGGCAAAGCGCGGCTGGATGTTCTGAAGGTGTGCGAGAACCGACCAGAAAAGCGTTTCGATGAAGTCAGCTGAACGCACCTTGTTTGCGTGAGAAAGAGCGTTGCGCGAGGGTGGTACGATTTGAAGGCGGCTCAAAGCCGCTGCTTTGAGCCGAAGCCAGTCGCAAACGTCGTTGAGACTGATGGCATGCGAAAGCTGTGCAAAGAGCATGGCAGCCAGGTGGCTCAAAACGCTGAAGGTGCGAGCCTTTGTGTCCACCCCAGTTTTGCGGGCGGTTTGATTGAGGACGCTCCTCGGTATGAAGTTGAGAAGCTGCTTGAGTGAGAACGATAATGTCGGCGCGGGCTGGTTTTTGGTTCACACCCCTACTGTGTGGTAGGGATCCTTTCTCCAGCCCAACTTTTTTAACCTGCCACCTCATTCCTGTGGGACGGCTGTGTCATGATTACATTTCTTTGATGGCATTCAATCAAGCCGGCGGACGCTGACGTAATAGGCGCCGCAGATCTCCTTGCCCTGATCGTCGAGGAAGGTGCCGCGCAGCATGGTCTGGCCCTGCTTGAGGGAGATGTTGAACACGGCAACCGTATCGGTCTGAGTCACTTCTTTTGCGCCCTTGAACTCACCTGCGCTCAGCCGCGCCTTCACAATAGGAAAGGCCTTGCCGGCGGGAAGTCGGTGGTTACCGAGCACGGAGTCCCAGGCGGGCACCGTGCCGCAGATGGCGGTATTCGCCTCCTCCGGCCATCGACGGAGAGCGATTTCGTAGTGACCGTCGCGCGCCACTTGGATGAACCATTGATCCATCGTGTAGGTGCCTCTGCGCACCATTTCTGGAGAGAGACCTTTCTGCTCGTACTGCGTCGACGGCACCAGCATGGACGGATTTTCATGGTCGTCGCCCACGATGATGGCGCTGCGCCTGGTCGTCCATGGCTCAACGTCTTTCCACCATTCTGCATAGGCTGCGCGCAGCTTCGCGACGATCTCTGGCTGTATGGCGCTCACATCCCTCTGCTGGCCCGGGTCGGTGGCAAGGTCGTATAATTCGCTTTCCACCAGACGCCAGCGCCCCCACATGACGGCCAAAGGTTTTTGCGCGGGATCAATGCCTGGGGCGGCTTTCCGAGGATAGCCGTGTTGAACAACCAGTATCCGGTCAGGCGGCTCCTGCCCCGCTTTTTGGAGCACTGGCGCGAGGTTGATGCCGTCAAATTTGGCCCCAAGCGTTTGCTTCAGACCGCACAGCCCGATCAGCGTCGGCACCAGATCCTGCACCTGTGTTAGGCCGGACACTTCGCCCGGCGGCCGCAGTCCGCCGGACGGCCAACGGACAAACAACGGGGAGCGATGGCCGCCCTCCCAGGGCGTCGCCTTGCTCCCGCGCATCCCGGCGTTGTAGAGGTCTGACATGTTGGCGGTGCCGTTATCATGGAGAAACATCAGGATCGTGTTCTCGCGCAGACCTGACTGGCGGAGGAAGGCGTCCAGTCGACCCATGTTTTCATCCACATTGGCCAGCATGCCGAGGACTTGCCGATGGTTCGGCTTCTGATCCTTGTAGGGCTCGCAATATTTTTGCGGCACAATCAGCGGCGTATGGACCAGAGGTAACGGCAGATAGCAGAAGAAAGGCTCCCCGCCTTTACTCCGCTGATCCATCCACTTCATGGCTTCGGTGAACACAATGTCGTTCACGTAGCCCTTGAGCTGGACCGGCTTGCCGTCGGCGTGGCGGAGCCACGGATCGACATAATCGTTGCACCAGGTGTCGTCAGACACGCCGACAAACGCCGAGTTGAAATAGAGCACGTCCTTGAAGCCACGGTCCTGTGGACGGAAGGGATAATTGTCGCCCAGATGCCATTTGCCGAACTGCCCGGTGCGATAGCCGTTGGCGGCGAAGATATCGGCCACCGTCGGCAAGTCAGGGCGGAGTAACATCCGCGAGCCTGCGACCACGCTCGCGCCGTTGCGGAAATTATCCACGCCGGTCAACAGTTGTGAGCGGGTGGGAGTGCAAAATGGAGTCACGTGGAAGTCGGAAAACCGCACGCTTTCCTGGTGAAGCTTGTCCACGTTGGGCGTCTTCGCCACCGGGTTGCCGTGGCAGGCGTAGTCGCCATAACCGGCATCGTCGACCAAGATGACGATGACGTTTGGTTTGGCGCCGAGTGCCGCAGCGTTCAGCGCCGCCAGCGGCGAGAGGAACAGGGCGGCGAGGAGTGGTAGCGTGAACTTCATAGGTGAATGGAATGAGCTGGGGCCGGTCTGGGGCAGCAAAAGCGGCGCGCGGCCACTGGAAAGGTTTCCTTATTCTGAGCCTGAGGTTCCGCCAAAGGCCTTTAGATGCTGGATTTTCCTTCCGCGCTATCGCCAGAGAGGCTCGATTTGTTCAGCATTCCATTTGTCCCATAACGCCGACATCTGCTGTACACGGGCCGGCTCCCGAGGGGCTAAATTTGTGGCCTCCCCAATATCGTGGGCCAGATCATAAAGCTGCCATTCCTTGCCACTCCGGATGAGTTTCCATTCGCCCAACCGCGTCGCGTTCTGCTTCCCCACCCGCCAGAACAAAGGCCGCTCCGAAAAATGGCCCGTCTGACCCGTGAGAAGCGGCAGCAGGCTCACTCCATCCAGCGCTGTTTTCTCTGGAGCCGTCCTGGCGAGATCCAAGGCTGTCGCCGTCGCATCCATCGAGGTTACAGGCGTATCGATCTCCTGACCTTCTGGAAGATGATTTTTCCAGGAGACGATAAACGGAACTCGAATTCCCCCCTCCAGCAACTCCCCTTTTCCTCCACGCAAAGGAGTATTATCGGAGGTGAGCTCTTTGGTTGGTCCACCATTGTCACTGAGAAAAACAACGAGCGTATTTTCCTCAGTTCCGCTCTCCGTCAATTTCGCGAGGACTTTGCCAACGCCATCGTCCAGATGAGCCAGCATCGCGGCAAAAATCCGGCGCTGGACATCCTCAATGTGTGCGAATTTTTTCATATACTGATCCGCACCCTGCATCGGGCTGTGGACCGCATTATAAGCTAGATAGAGGAAGAACGGTTGAGCCTGATGACGACCGATAAAGTCACAGGCCTCGCGAGTGAAGACATCGGTAAGGTTTGCCTTTTCATCCAATGGCTGGCTGCTGCGCAAAAGAGGATTATCGGTATCGTATTCGTGTTCATTGTGTCCCAATTCTGTGCTCCACACAATCCGGCCATCCGGCGAACTCCACCGCCCTTTCCCCCCATCCGGGAGGGTCTTCTTCCGCAACCAGGTCGTCACCCCCTGCCAGGGACTTGGCACATAAAAATGCCCTTCATGCAGGAACCCGAAAAACTCATCAAAGCCCCGCCGCTGCGGATGAAACTCCGCCGTGCCCCCGAGGTGCCACTTTCCAATCAATCCCGTTGCATAGCCACTGTCCCGCAACCGATCCGCAATGGTCTTCTCCGACACCGGGAGCCCAATTCCGGGCATCGAGTTTTTGGCACCGGTAGGGTTATTCTCAAATCCAAACCGCGTCTGATAGCGCCCAGTCAAAAGCGCCGCGCGCGAAGCCGCACAAAACGGTGCAGTGACATAGGCACTCCTGAAACGCGTTCCCCTAGCCGCCAATGCATCAATGTTCGGTGTCGGGATCTCCTTGCCTCCGTAACATCCGAGTTCTCCGTAACCGAGGTCGTCGGCAACAATGACAAGAATGTTCGGTCGCGCAGCGGCCTCGACTGCGTACCCGGACGGCAGGCCAAAAACTGCCACGGTTAAGGCTGCAATAATCCGCATCAGTGAATTTCTCATAACTTGGATTTCTGGAGACAATGCTAATTTTGATCTTGGGAGCCGGTCGGGTCCACCCGCCCGAAATCCTATGGCGTTAAACTCTTTCTCAAAACGAGCCGGGGTGCGACCCATGTCGTCCAGTCGTAGCCGGGATCCTTCAACGCATCGACAATCCAACAGATCGTCACCTTCTGTCCGCGCCAAGCCTTCAGAGAAATCTCCGCAGGCACCTTTTCCGCAGCCTTCAAACTCCTGGCGAACACTTCCTTTCCGTCAACCTCCACTGCAAATCCGGCGCCCGTGCTCTTTTCGTGATTCAGAAATGCTTCAAACAAAAGCAAGCCATCCCCTTCTTTTTCGGACGGAACTTCCACCTTGAAAGAAAGACGACCGAGGCCCTTTGGCATAGGATGTTGTAACAACCCGGGCCGCTGGATTTCGTCCTCAGGACCGACCAGCTTTCGAGCGACATTCTGTACATTCTCTTTCAACGCCGAATCCCGCGCCTGAACAAAATCGTAAATAACCTTGTCGGATTCGTGAAAAGGCGTTCGGGGAGCCTCGAACTTTGAAGAAATCAGATTGTTCCAATCCGCGCGCCCCACAATGGGCAGCGCGAAAGCAAACGCAGAGTCTTCCTGAGCTGTTCCGGCGCTTTGGAACAGGCTCCAAATCGCACGTTTCTTTCCAATACCATTCACGTTGCTACTGCCGTCATGAGCGCGCAGGCCAAAGTGCAGTCCGCCTTCCTGAGGGTGGTCCACGTGTCTGTGGTAAAGGAACGACTCAATTGCAGGAAGCGCCTGAACCTTTTTCCACGCAAGTGCGAATGCCGCCGCCTGTTCCTCTTCTCCATTCTCTTTGTCAGAACAATGAAATCCCTGCTCCGTGAGGGCGATTGACCGAACCTTACCCTCGAACAAATACTCGGGCTGTCCCAGAAAAGCTGGAAGGACTTCCAGATTGTGAAAGGTAATCCGTGGCGCATCAAACCGGAGAGGCGCCGAACGGTCATTCCAGAATTCCGCTTTAAATAAGTTTTGCGGATATGGATGGAATGCCAACGCCCACGGAAAATTACCACCCTCCGTCGAGATCCTCTGAATTCCCGAAATCGCCTCAAGTCCTGAAAATCCCTTTGTAGGGTCTTCAGAGGCCGACATCAGCCAATGGTGTTCCAGCGAAACGTAGATACTAAACTGTTCGTGCATCGACCGCGTCACCAAATCCGCGATCCTCAGCGCCGCCGAATACTCGCGGATGACGATTTTGGAATCCACATTCCCAAGGTGATACCACGACCAGTGACTCTGCATTTCATTTCCAATCACCAGACCACTTAGAAGACCGAACACGGCGTCCTCCCGGGTATAGCGTTCGACCAACCAGTGAATAATCGCCCGGTAATAGAAGACGCCTTCTTCGGTCGCAGTATTGAAAGCTGAAGGGCCGATCGGAACCCGCGAAGGATCCGTAAGAGGATGTACCAACGGCGAGGACGCCGGCGTATTGGCGCGAACGTTATTCAGGAGGATTCCCGTAACACGCTGACCATTTTGATGAGCGGCCTTTAAATGTTTATCCAAAAGCGCCACACCCGCGGGACGCAGTCCAATGGTACGCCCCTCATATGTGAAATGAGCTTTGGCTTCGGCGCTTTGAAGATCCAGCAACACACCAATATCAATGTTCTCGTTCACTTGGGCACATCCAAGCGCGACCCCGTCAGCCTCATCCAGTAGACACGTGATCCCCTTTTTCGAGGCGCCGGCTCGAAGTGGGTTCTTTCCGCGAAGCACAGCCCTGAAGTCAGTCACATACTGCGGGGCACCGAGTGCTTCTTTTCCGTCCGCCGAACACAGCCGGTATTTTGCGAAGAGTCGGTCACGCCCACCTTCGAAGCGCGGGGTCGTTGCCCGCATTTGCGAGGCTTCGCCCCTCCATACCACAACGGATTCCGAAGACTGAGCCTCGGCGGAATCAGCAGTGAGTTGGTTGGTGGCAAGCGAAAGCCGCTCAATGGAAACCTTTCCAGGAACCTCTAAATCCCAGCGGAACTGAATTTCATCGGGCGTCACGGCAACGCACAATCCGCCCGAAGCCGCGAGGAGATCGGGGCCTTTTCCCACTCCAAGCAGGAGCAAAAGAACAACCTTCACGAATTTCATGAAAAATAGAACCCGGGGCCTTTTAAAGGCGGCGAATCGAGGAGGTTTGGTAGTCACTTTAACTTTGGTTGTTATCGAACAAGCACCGCTTTCGTGTTAATTTGAATGCTAGTTCGCCTTCTGTTTTTGGGGCAGAGGCACCTGCGACGTGGTGCGCAGGTACGCGATCAAATCCCGGACCTCTTCGTCAGACAGCGCCTTGAGCAAACCCTCCGGCATCATGGAAATCGGCAATTTCTCGCGGGATTGAATCTCCGATTTTGCGATGACCGTGTCCTGGCCGATCACACGCAGGGTCACTTGTTGTTCATCTTCCGCCGCCACCATTCCAGAGACCGTGCGCCCGTCGCGAGTGGTCACCACAACAAGATGATAGGCCTCCTGCATGGTCTCACTCGGGTTGATAATTTGCGCGAGGATGTAATCAAGGTTGGCACGATTTGATCCCGTAAGATCCGGGCCGACATTTCCACCGGAGCCGTAGAGCATGTGGCATAGCGTGCACGAACGCTCAAATACTGCGCGGCCCCGGGACACATCCGCCTTCGCCAGGTAAGCATCGGTTAACAACGCTTTGTACTTCGCGGTGTCGGCTTCCTTGTCGCTGGCGAGCTGCGTTATCGGCCCCCAAAACTCTACAAACGAGGGTCCAATCACGCGGTAGAGCTGACGTGCGGCAAAGGCGCTCACGTCACTCTTTGGAATGCGGTTGCCTTTTATGGAATCGACCAGTGCCTGCGCCGTGTTCCGGCGCCCGGAAAGCGTAAGAACCACCTCCGCCTTGTGGACTGGCGACATCGAAGCGTACCGCCCGAGCAGTTGTTGCCCCACTTTTGGATCATCAAACGCGGCAAGCGCCCGAATCGCGTCCTGACGAAGCGCTTCTTCATCCAAGAGCGACAGTACCACTGGCAGCGCCGGAGCATGAGTCGCACGGGCGAACGACTGTAGAATTTCGCGGCGCTGTGGAACCGGTGTTACTTTGTTCTGTAGCGCCGCGAGCTGTGCTCCCACGGCATTAGCATCCCCAAAGAGCTGGCCAACCTGCGCCACAAATTCGCGCAGTTTCGGATCGTTCGTCGCAGTAAGTACCGCAGCCGCAGTCTCCCAATTCTTGGGAGCTTTCACCTCACGTTTATCGAGCGATTTCAACCCATCGCGCAGGCCTTCCACAAGCAACAGCCTGGCATTGAGATCAGCCGTTTTGGTGAGCGCATCAGCAACCGCTTCGGATTCCTTGGCAATGCTTGCGCGGCGGGCGATATATTTCGTGAGCACTGGAATTCGACTGCCAGCGCCCAAGACAAGAGCGCGGGCAGCGTCTTTCTCAACCAGGGGCTCAATACCGAACCACAGCATCTTGGGCAGATTGTGATCCGCGTCATCTTCCGAATGTGCGACGAGCTGCTGGGCAATCGGCCAGCGGTCAGCCAGCGGCATGCGCTGCAGGGCCGCGGCGACATAAAGCCGAACAATGGGCGAGGGATCCTTTTCCGCGAGTCGCGCAAGTTTGTCCAAAGCGGCCCGGCTGTAGGAATGATCTTCCCCGAGTAGTTGAATCGCCCACCCACGCACATAGGGCTCAGCGTGATCGAAGAGCGGCAACAGGCGATCCTCGGACAGGTTTTTGGTCACATGCAGCGCCCAGAGTGCACGGAGTTGGTGTGCTCCTGTCTTGGATTGGGCGAACAAGTCCCAAAGGCGCGCAGGCACTGAAGCATCGAGGCACCCCTCGGCAGCACGTTGCTGGAGGAGAACCCGGACCCGACGGCTATACCAGTCGTTTGCATTCGTGAGGAAGCTCAAGAGCTCGAGATCACTCTTCGCGTTGAGGTCAAGATTGGTGGTGCCTGGTAGCCCTTTCGGCGCAAGGCGGTAGATGCGACCGGTCTCTTTGTCGTGGATGGCGTTTCCGCAGATCTCGGTGTCGTGCCAATCAAGAGTATAGACCGCTCCGTCGGGCCCGATTTCGGTGCTGAAACCCACCCAAGCATTGTCGTTTGCAAGCAGGGTCTCGTCACCGTGGTGGCCCACAAACCCGGAGCCCTTTGGTTCCAGAATATCGGTAAGCACCGCATGTTCGTGGAGATTCGCCATGAATATCCGGTTGTGGTATTCCTTGGGAAATGCGTCAGCGAGATAGACGCGGGCTCCCCCATGGGCTGAGCGGTGCCGGTGGTCCGCGATGGTTTTGATATCATCAAAGACGTAGGGGTTCACATGTTTGCCCCCCTGGCGGTGGTAAATGCCGCCGGGAATCACATGCCAAAGGTGCGGAATCACGCAGGCGGTGATGAACATCTGGCCGTGGTCGTCAAAATCAAGTCCCCAAGGATTGCTGAAACCGTGCGCGACCACTTCAAAACGATCCTTCGTTGGATGATAACGCCACACTCCACCGTCGATGAATTGCCCGTCTTTCACTGCAATATCGATCGGGAACGCATCCCCCTTGCGCAGGATAGTGCCGCCGTTCAGAGGCTTGCCTACCGTCGAAGGTGTCGCAAATCCCTGGCAACCGTAAAGCCAGCCATCCGGTCCCCAGGAGAAGCTGTTAAAGACCTCATGCCGGTCCCGGATGCCCCAGCCCGTCAGGCGCACTTCGAAATTCCCGTCAGGCTTGTCATCGTGATTTTTGTCCGGAACAAAAATTAGGTTCGGCGGAGCACCTAGCCACAGCCCGTCAAATCCAATCGCAATCGCCGAGGGAAACGGGATCCCTTCCATGAAAACCGTGCGCTTGTCGAATTTCCCGTCACCGTCCGTATCTTCGAGGATGAGGATCCGACTGTTTCCGTCCGCGGAGAAACCAGTGCTCCGCGTTTCGTAATCCCGATTTTCAGCGACCCAGAGACGGCCGCGGTCATCCCAGCAAAAAGCCATGGGTTGAGTGATCATGGGTTCGACGGCGGCAAGTTTCGCCTCCAACCCGGCGGGGACTGTCATTTTTGCGACTGCCTGTTCCCCGGTGAGAAAAGCAGCGGCACTGCCACCTTTCCGAGCGAGCACCATGTTTTCAACAAGGACCTTTTTCTGGCTAAAGTTTTCCCATGTCTGGTTGAGGGCCTCCTGATCCAGTTTGCCGGTGTAGACGACGAACTGATGTCGAACGGTATCGGATTTGCCCTTCTCAATCGTCCAGTCACCGCCGATGGCACGGCAAGGCCCCACGCCCATTTGACCGTCCACACGCCACGCGTGCGGATATCCAGCGTTCTTCGGGTGATCAAAAATTGCGATGTGCGCCTGGTCTTCGCGTCCCTCAACTTTGAGTCCGAGATCGACCCAAAAGGCGTTCTTTGTGTTAGCCAGACCATTGCGAAGGCGGTCGTTATTTACCACGGCACCGTCCATGCCAGGCTTCCAAGGCATGCGAAGGAAGAGACCGCCGTACGGCTCTTTCGCCACTGTGAGATCTACAAGACCTTCACCCTTCCATTCCAGGTCCAGTATGTACCGGTCACCCGTGTCGCGCATCGTCCACTTCTGGGTCTCTGCCATCACCAGGTTCCCTTGGGCATCGAGAAGGTGGTAAACCGTGCTCCACTTGACTGACTCGCCTTCCGCAACGAGCGACGCGCTGGAGACCTTGCGCCAGAAGCCCGCACCTGGATTGTGAAAGTAATCCCGCCCATTCACCTGCTTGAGTCCCCAGTAAAGACCGGTCTGGTGCTTGTGATGCTCCGGACTCAACTCCGTCAGAACCCCCTTGCCATCAGGTGCGACGATCGGATGTAAAAATGGCCGGAACTCAGGCCGTGCGTTTTGAGTCAGGATTGGTTCAGCGATGTTTTGCCGAAAGACAGAGATGGTGTGGGCGGCTTCATCCTGACGCAATGCAAGCGGAGCAGCATCGGCCTGAACGGAAAGGGCTGCAAACAAGACCAGAACAGTGACAGGGAAGTGCGGAAGGAATTGCATCGGTGGAAGCGGAATGGGTTGCCCGGCTGCTCGCCAAGAGTTGGGACTTGGTGTCGGTAAGTTACGGCGCGGATAGAAATTTCCCATAGGACATGTTTTGTGATCCATCAGACATTCTTGGGTGCTCCGTATGTGGCGCCGCCTCATCCCCCCTTTCGGTTCCAACCGGGAAATCTTCCACACTCGTGACTGTCCCCGATGGCTTATTTGACGCGCCCCGCGATGGCCAAACCACCAACATAATCTCTCATCGCGAGTAGCTCAAAACTCGGGGGCACTCCAATTGGTTTTACCAGAAGCAATCCGCTGTTGTGCACCCAGTATTTTTTGAGGACAGTTCTCCTACTCACGGCGTGAATTAAAATCACAGCCATCCCACAGCCTGAGGAAACCGAGGTTCTGAAGGGACTTTTACAGAGGGAGGGTGGCGAAATTTGAGGGGAGGCAATTGCAGCTTTTGCGAGCGGGATTTTCTTTCTCGGGTGGCTGCT
>CAMAUX010000058.1 GCA_945861435.1 Chthoniobacter flavus
TACAATTTCAGCGTCGCGGTGTGGGTGGGGTATATCGCGCTGTTTGGCACGGCGATCCAGACCGGCGTGGTGATGGTGGTGTATCTCGAGGAGGCGCTCGCCGCAAAACAGGCCGCGCGGGGTGCTGCATTCGGTTACGAGGATCTGCTCGATGCGGTGCGCGAGGGGGCGCGTCTGCGGTTGCGTCCGAAGGTGATGACGGTGGCGACGATTGTGGCCAGCCTGCTGCCCGTGATGTGGAGCACACGCACGGGCGCGGAGGTGATGAAGCCCCTCGCTGCACCAGTGATCGGCGGCATGGTGAGCAGTCTTCTCCACATCCTGCTGATCACCCCGGCGATTTTTGTGTGGCTGCGTGCGCGGGAACTGCCGGGGCGCGGACGCGAGGCGCGCTCAGTGGCGGAGGCGGGTGCCGGTGTGTGAGTCCGGTTCTGGGGGGCGGAGGGAGAATTAGAAGGCTTCGAGAGCGAGTCTTATCCCGGCGCGCCGCGATGCGTCGATTTACGCCTTGTCCTTGGTTGCCAGAGGGAGGTGACGCCGCAGGGCCAGTTCGAGATAAGCCGCGTCGCAGGCGGATAATCGATGAAGCACAGTGTCACCGGTCGATTCAAAATGTACCACGGATCGGGGAAAGGTGATCTTCCTGACACTTGGCGAGATCGAGAGGAGCGGAGATGGTGCAGGCGTCTCGGAGCTGTCCGCCCTGCTTTGTGCACCGGTGCCTTGGTATTGCGCTTGAGGGGTGGATTTTCACACCAAGACACCAAGGCGCGGAACTACAGGGAGGGAGATAGTGCCCCTGCCTTCGCCGCTTCCGAACGACACGAACAGCGGGGGCCCAATCAGGGATAGTACAGATGGGAAGCGGAGACTTGCCGCTTACTTTTTCTTCTCCAGCACCCAGATGTTGCGGAAGAAGACGGGGTTGCCGTGGTTCTGAAGCATGATGGGGCCGGGGTCGGCAGATTCCTTGAGGCCGCCGCCGGGGGTGGGGCCTCGGAGTTCGACGTTGTCTTGAACGAGGGTGCCGTTGAGGCGCACGGAGATGCGTGCGTTTTCAGTTTTGCGGCCCTCGGAGTCAAACCGGGCGGACTGGAGGTCGATGTCGTAGGTCTGCCAGGAAAGCGGGGGAAGGCAGGTGTTCACCTTGGGGCCTGCGACTTGGTAGATGCCGCCGGTTTCGTTGCTCTGGCCCTTGAGGGAGAAGGAGTCGAGGACCTGGCATTCGTAGCGGTCTTGGACGTAGACGCCGCTGTTTCCGCGGCCCTGGCCGCGGGCCTCTGGCATGAAGGGGGTGCGGAATTCGACGTGGAGGGTGCAGTCACCGAAGGTCTGTTTGGATTTGGTGCCGACGCCGAGGAGGCCGCGTTCGTCCATTTTGCCGTTCTGCCATGCATCGGCATTGGAGCCGTCGAAGAGGACGACGGCGCCTGCGGGTGGCTTCTGGCCGAGGGTGGTGGAGGTGCGGAGGGTTTTCTTGGCGGTGACGGTTTTGCCTTCTGCGTTGGTGCCGCGAAGGGTGTCGCCGGTGATTTCGCCGTTCCATTCCGGTGTGGAGAAGCGGACGACGCCGGCGGAATCGCGTTCGGCGTCGATCTCGAGGGTTTTTTCTGCATCGGGTGCTGCGCCCGGGAGTCCGTGGCTCCAGCCGACGATGTGGAATTTGCCATTACCCATGGCGAGGACTTGGGCGGCGCCGTTTTCGGCGGTGTACTCGCCCTGGATGGCGAAGTCTGGGCCGGCTGCTTCGGGTTCGGTGAAGGCGGGGGATTTATCCGCGGCGAGGAGCGCGGATGCGGAGGCGATGAGGATGGTGGGGACGAGGATGCGCGGGAACATGGGGGGTGGGGATTGAGGTGGGTGGATAAGACGGGGGCGGGTTTTCTGCGCGCTGGGGGGATGCAGGCGCTTTCGAGTTGCGGTGGGCGGGGTTTGTCAGCCGACGAAATCGCGGGCGACGAGGGTGGCGTTGTGGCCGCCGAAGCCGAAGGAGTTGTTGACTGCGACGCGCACTTTTTTCTGGCGTGCGGAGTGGGCAACGTAGTCCAGATCGCACTCGGGATCTGGCTTATCGAGGTTGATGGTGGGGGGGACGATGCTGCTCTTGATGGCGAGGATGCAGGCGATGGTTTCGACGGCGCCGGCGGCACCGAGGAGGTGTCCGGTCATGGACTTGGTGGAGCTGACGACTGCGCCTTCTTCGCCGCTCTGGCCTGCGCGGCGGAGGTGATCGCCGAAGAGGGCCTTGATGGCCTTGGTTTCGCAGATGTCGCCCATGGGGGTGGAGGTGCCGTGGGCGTTGATGTAATCGACGTCGGTGGTGTTGAGGCCGGCTTTATTGAGGGCCATCTGCATGCAGCGGGTGGCGCCGACGCCATCGGGGTGGGGGGCGCTCATGTGATGGGCGTCGGAGGTGAGGCCGTAGCCGATGATTTCGCCGTAGATTTGTGCGCCGCGTTTGCGCGCGTGCTCGAGTTCTTCGAGGATGACGACGCCCGCGCCTTCGCCCATGACAAAGCCGTCGCGGTCTACGTCGAAGGGGCGTGAGGCACGGGTGGGTTCGTTGTTGCGAGTGGAGAGGGCGCGCATGGCGCCGAAGCCACCGATGCCGAGGGGGATGACGGCGGCTTCTGCGCCACCTGCGGCGAAGACATCGGCATCGCCGTCGCGGATCATGCGCCATGCCTCGCCGATGGCGTGTGCGGCGGTGGAGCAGGCGGAGACGGGGGCGAAGTTGGGGCCCTGCCATCCGAATTCAATGGAGACGAGACCGCCGCCCATGTTGGAGATCATCATGGGGATCATGAAGGGGGAGATGCGACCGGGGCCCTTGGTGATGAGATTGGTGTGTTGATCCTCGAGGGTGCGGAGGCCGCCGATGCCGCTGCCGATCATGACGCCGTAGCGGTGGGCGTCGGAGGCTGGGATTTCGAGGAGGCCGGCGTCGGTGATGGCCATGCGTGCGGCGCCCATGGCGAGCTGGGAGTAGCGATCGGCGCGGCGAGCTTCCTTGGGGGAGGAGAACCATTTGGCGGGGTCGAAGTCGCGGACTTCGCCGGCGATTTTGCAATCGTAGTCTGAGATGTCGAAAGCGGTGATGGGGCCGATGCCGCTGACTCCTTGGGTGAGGTTTGCCCAGAAGGAATGGAGATCATTGCCGACAGGCGAGAGGACTCCCATTCCAGTGATGACGACGCGGCGGTTCTGGCTCATAGAGGCGGGTACGAGAGAGGCTTTCTGATTGTGATGCAAACGCAAAGTTGGCGTTGCAGAACGGGGGATGGAGCGAGGGAAAGGGGCCCGGGGGTGAGCCTGTTGAGCTTTGTGCGGCTCGCGGGCCTCGTGGGCTGTGTGTGCCCTTTAAGCTTCAGGAGGCGGCTTTGACTTCGACGATGTCGTGCGGGGCGCTTTCGCGCTGGCCTGCGGGGGTGACGCGGATGTAGCGGGCGTTGGCGCGCAGTTCCGGGAGGGTGCGAGCGCCGAGGTAGCCCATGCCGCTTTGGAGTCCGCCGGCGAGTTGTGTGAGGACGGTGTCCAGAGGGGGGCTGACTTCCTTGAGTGCTTCGACGCCCTCGGCGGCGACCTTGCGCGAGGAGTCCTTGCCGGAGTGGCCGTAGCGCGCGGCGCTGCCTGCGGCCATGGCGGCGAGGCTGCCCATTCCGCGGTACTGTTTGTACATCTTGCCATTGATCTCGATGATCTGGCCGGGGGACTCGGGGCAGCCTGCGAGGAGGCCTCCGCAGATGACGCCGTGGGCGAGGGTGAGAGCCTTGACGACGTCGCCGGATTTGGTGATGCCGCCATCGGCAAGAATTTTGACGCCGCGTCGGCGTGCGGCGATGGAGGTGACGTGGAGGGCGGTGAGCTGGGGGATGCCGACGCCGGCGACGATGCGGGTGGTGCAGATGGAGCCTGGGCCCTGACCCACCTTGATGATATTGGCACCGCAGTCGGCGAGGAAGTCGACGCCGTCGCCGCTGGTGACGTTGCCCGCGATGATGGGGAGGTCCTTGAACCCGCCGCGGATGAGGCGGACGGTGTCGCCGACGCCTTTGCTGAAGCCGTGGGCGGTGGAGACGGCGACGACATCGAGGCCGCGTTCGACGAGGGCGCTGACGTGGGCGAGGATGCGGTCCCGGTCGAGGGCGCCTGCGGCGGTGCGTGTGGCGGAGATGGCTGCGCCGCAGAGGAGGCGGAAGCTGCTGTCGCGAGCGGGCTTGAGGTTTGCGAGGCGTTCGCTGGAGATGCGTTCGATGTCGGAGGCGGTGAAGAGGCCGCGGAGGCGGTCCTGGGAATCGACGACGAGGAGTTTGTGAATGCCGATGTGTTCGGAGAAGAACTGGTCGGCGCGCTGGATGGGGGCGGAGGCGATTTCGCTTTCCAGGAGGGTGTGGACTGCGGAGCGCGGGTGCATGGCCTTGGCCACGGAGATGGAGGCGTAGCGAGGGCGGACGACGTGGCCTGGGAGGAGGCCGAGGAGTCGGTCGTGTTCGTCGACGACGGGGAAGGAGCGGAAGGTGAATCCCTTTTCTTCGATGATGGCGAGGACTTCACCGATGAGAGCGGTGGGTGCGACCTTGATGGGGTCTGCGATGAGGCCGTGGACGTTGTTTTTGACGCGGCTGACTTCGTGGAGTTGCTGACGCTCCGGCATGTTGCAGTGGATGAGGCCGAGGCCGCCTGCGAGTGCGAGAGCGATGGCCATGGGGGACTCGGTGACGGTATCCATGTCGGCCGAGACGATGGGCAGTTGGAGATGGAGGCGCTCGTGGAGCGGGCTTTCGAGGATGGCCTCCCTTGGAAGAACCTCCGAGTAGAGGGTGGCGAGGGTGACGTCGTCGTAGGTGAGCGCGAGCCCGCTGTTCGCGCTGAAGAATGCGTCGGCGGCTTTGTAGAAAGTGGCGTCGGATGCTTCTGCCATGAGGAAGCCTGACAGTGGGTTTCTTGGGTGAAAAGGGGAAAGTTGTGCAGCGCGGGGCGGAGGTGGGTTCCCGAGGGGGGGCGTTGTCTGTGAGCTTTGTCAGTTTGAGAGCGAGGAGCGAGCGGTTCAGAGGCGCGCGAATCGAGTGCGCTCGTTTGAGGCGCCGCAGCGGGGGCACTCGGGGAGGGGGGATGGGGAGTTGTCGTGGAATTCCAGAGCGCAAAAGTGGCAGCGGACGGCGTGTTGCAGTGCGTGGCGTTCGCGGCGGCGGCGGCGGATGGCCGCGAGGGTGTAGGCGAGGATGACAATCCCGACCATGGTCGAGAGGTAGACGATAATCAGGCCCTTGAAGGTGACGGGGATCACGGTGTGGGCGCGGAGGAGTTGGAGGGCTGAGCGGGGTCTGGGGCGCGAAGGGATTCGCCCCAGTGGACGGTGGCGAATCCCCAGGTGATTTCGGTGGTGCCCGGCGCAAAGGCGATCGGTGTGAGGGCGTCCATGGCCGCGTGATCAGCCTCGGTGTTTCCCGAGGACTCCTGAAGATAGGTGAAGCGCACTTCGCCGCGTTGGGTGATGCCGAGGAGGATGCGTGCGGGTTTGAGCGGGGGGCCTGCGTGCGGGATGTTGAGGGCGGGTGGGCTTTTTGGAGTGCGCGCTGTGAGGGAGTCGGAGAACGCGACGCGGGTGGGTTCCCCGGCGGTTGTGGGGGTGGAGGGAGGGGTGATGGGGCGCAGTTCGTCGATGGCGTCGGTGGGAGCGACTGGGGCGAGAGGGGGAGGGGTTGGGGATTGGAGGGCGGCGCGTGGCGAGGTGTGCTCAGAAAGGTAGGAGGCGTGGTAGCGCGCCTGAAAGAGGACGGAGGGGTGGAGGGGAGCCGGGCTGGCAATCCGAGCGGGATCGCGTGCATCGATCCATGCGAGGAGGGCCTTGTGGTCGGGGTTGTCGTGGTCGAGGCAGGTGATGGACGGGGGGGGCGGGGTGAGGATGACTTGTTCAGGGTAGACGATGGTGAACAGGAAGAAACTGGCGCCGTGGGCGAGCACGGAGAGGAGAAGAAAGCCGGGGAGCCAGTTAAACCCGCGCCTTTTTTCCCAGTGGAAAAGAAGGCCAGGCGTGGGTGGCGCCTGCGGTTTCATGGACGTTCCGGGGCGGTGGCGAGGACGATGGTGTAGCCGTTTTGCAGGGCGCGGTTCATGACCTCGACGACGAAGGAGTAGGGGGTGTTGCGGTCGGCACGCAGGATGAGAGAACGCTCCCGTTTTTCGACATGGCCGAGTTGCTGGACGAGTTCCTCGAGGCTGAGTTTCTGGTCGCGGTAGTAGAGGGAGGGGATGGGGGTGGAGACGATGCTGACGATTTGGGCGTCCTTTTGCGGGCCGAGGGTGAAGCGGGAGGAGGGGAGGTGGACGGCGAGGCCCGGCTGGAGGACAAAGCGGGAGCTGAGCACGAAGAAGAGCAGCACCAGAAAGAGCACATTGACCAGCGGGAGGACGCAGGCCAGTGCCGGGTTGAATCGGAGCGAGCGGGAGAGTTTCACGGCCTTTGCCTTTGGGGGCTGGCCGGATTAGTCGGCCTGCTGGAGGAGCGGTGTGGCCTGCGGGAAGTCGATGAGGCCGGGTTGGCGCGCCTGTTCGGAGATGAGGTTGACGACCTCGATGCCCGCGCGCTCCATGTCGTGGATGAGGGCGTTGATCCGTGAGGAGAGGTAGACGTAGCCGATGGCGCAGGGGATGGCGACGACAATGCCGGCGGCAGTGGTGAGGAGGCTTTGGTAGATGCCGTCGGCGATTTCGTTGGAGCCGGCAAATCCGCTCTGGGTGGTGACGGAGACGAAGGCGTCAATGAGTCCCGTGATGGTGCCGAGGAGGCCGAGCATGGGGGCGACGAAGCTCAGGGCGGCGAGGGTGCCGAGGCGGCGCTCGAGGCGGTGGACCTCGAGTTGGCCGGCTTCCTGGACCACGTCCTTGAGTTCGGAGCGCGGCGCCTGATGGCGGAGGAGGGCGGAATGGATGACTCGGGAGACCGGGCCGTGGGTGGCGGCGCATTCGTGGAGGGCCTCGGCGAAGTTTCCGCGGCGGATGAGGTTGGCCAAGCCGCGCATGAATTCACCTACCCGGATCGAGCAGCGGTGGAAGAACACGGCGCGTTCCAAGAAGATGGCGCCCGCCAGCACGCTGCAGAGGAGGATCAGCCACATCAAGGGCCCTCCTTTTTGCATGTAATCGATCATTCCACCGCTTATAGGCGCGCTCCCTGAGGGAGGCAAGTGCATGGGTAATGTGCACGTGCGCGCAATGGTGTCTTTTATCCCACCCGCAGGAGGTGGGCGGTTGCGATATTCAATATGGAGGGAAGGATTTCGGAAGCGAAGGGTGGCGGGAATCTTTGGAAGCCGGACGGCAGGACGGAAGCCGGACGGCAGGCGGATTAGGTAGGTGGAGGTGGCGCATGGCGGAGATTAATTTTTCATGCTGGCATTGTGGACAGAACATCGTGGCGGATGTGGAAGCGGCGGGCTTGAAGGCAGACTGTCCTGGATGCGGGCGCTCGCTGGTGATTCCTGCTCCGGAGGCAGGTGAATCGCCGTGGGCTGCGCCGGAGTCGATGGGGTTTCCTAGTCAGGGAGGGGAGGTGGGGGCGGAGGGGGTCGGGGCTGAACGGAGAAGGCTGGCGGACATGGCTGCGGAGTTGGGGTACGTGCGCGAGCAGTGGGAGGCAGCGCAGGAGCAGTGCCAGCGCATGGGGGTGGAGCGAGGGCGCTGGATGGTGGAGTGCCGGGCGTATCGCAATGAGCGTCTGATGCTGAGGGCGGAACTGGCGCGCAAGCGCAAGCAGTTGATGGAATGGGAGGAGGAAATGGGATTGGGCAGGGAGAAGGGAGAAGAGAGGGAGCGGCAGTGGGTCGCTTTTGAAAAGGATGCGCTGTTTGAGTTGGAGGCGGCGCGTGCTGGGGAGGTTGAAGCGCGTGGGGAGTTAGGGCGCATGGAGGGGCGGGTCGTGGAACTTGAAAAGGAACTGGAGGGTGGGCATTCGCTGAGGGGATCAGGGGAGGACTGCGAGAGGCCGATGGAGTCGGAGCAGGAGGTTGCGCAGCGACGGGAGGTATGGATGAGGGAAATGCAGCGGGTGCTCTTAGACACTGGCACGGGGGCGGTGGACACGGTGGTTGCCATGGTGCGTGGAGCCTTGGGGGAGGTGGATGTGGGGCTGAGGCTTGCGCATGCGGAGGTGCGGTTGCTCAGGGAGGATGAGGCGCGCAGAGAGAAGGAGCGGGAGCGTCTGGAGAGGGCGTTGGCGGAGTGTCATCAGGGGATGGTGTTGGCTGAAGAGCGGGCTCGGGCGGCTTCGCCGGAGGGGCTTGTGAGAGACAATGCGCTGTTGCGGGCGCTGGTGGACCGGCAGCGGCGGCAGGTGGAAGAACAGGGAGCGGAATTGCAGCGACTGCGCAGGGGGCGGCATCTGTGGATGAGCGTGAATGTGCTGGCCGCGCTGGTGATGGTGGGGTTGGCGGTGCTTGTGTACCAGATGCTGGCCGGGGTTCTGGGTTGAGAGGGATGCGGTTCGTGCAGTGGGTGGAATCTTGGGGTTAATCCGGAAGTCACCTTTCAGGGGACAAGCGGATGAGCGCTCGACAGCATGGGTCTCCGCCTGTGGCCGAGATGAAGAAGCGCATCGGTGGTATGTGCGCTCTGATGACGACAAGGAATCTGGGGCGACGTGGCCGGTGAGCGCGGCATCACGGCGAACGGGTTTTTTGGTGGGGTTGCCACCGAGGGGGGCTCACACTATAGGGAGGCAATGAGAATCACTGGGCGCGATGCGCTGCACATGGCGGTTCTGGTGAGCCGTGAGTCGGTGCATTCGTTTTCGAGGAACCAGAATCTCGAGAGTGCAGCGACGCTTGCGTACTATGGGTTTCTTGCGCTGATGCCGCTTCTGTTGCTGGTGAGTTGCGTGCTTGGATATCTGCTGAATTCGGCGGCGAACATGGATGCGATGGCGGAGTTGGTGACTGCGCTGTTCCCGACTTTGGACCGGGTGGTGCTCAAGGATTTGCAGTCGCTGGCAGGGGAGCGGGCGCTGGGTTTGGTGGGGATCGGGGTGATGTTGTGGTCGGTGACACCACTTTCCGGTGCGCTGCGGAGCAGCCTGAGGAGGGTGTTCAAGTCGGAGCGGCGGTTGCCGTTCTTTTATGGGAAGGCGTTGGATCTGGGGGCCATCATGGTGACTTTGGTGACGTTCACCGGGGGGGTGTTCTGGCACGCGTACCATGCGACCCATCCGCTCTCGATGCCTGCTGGTTGGGAGTGGTGGGAGAAGATTTTGGAGGCTGGTGTGCCGGCGATCTGCACGTTTTTGGGCGTGGCTGTCGTGCTGACGACGTTCGCCCCGGTGCGTGTGGGCCTGTGGCACCTGTGCGCGGGTGCGCTGACGACGACGCTGCTGCTGGTGCTCATCCGGCCAGTGTTCAGCCTGATGCTCGAGTTCAACTCCGTTTACGGGTATGCGTTTGGGTCGTTGAAGGCGATCTTCCTGCTCATTGTCTGGGTGTTCTACCTGTTCGCGGCGCTCTTGTTTGGAGCGGAGGTGATGGCCAACACGCACCGCAGGGAGGCGCTGATGTTGCGGGGACTTCTCAGCGGCACGCTCAAGTCGGGGGTGTCGGGTAATCGGCTGCTTGTTCCGTTTCTGCGGGTTGTCAGGCAGGGGGACGTGCTCTTTGAGGAGGGGGCCCCCGGGCACGAGATGTTCTATGTTGCCAAGGGGGCGGTGGCCATGCGCAAGCGTGAGCGCGAGGATGCCGATGGGGCGGGCAATGACGTGGCCAGAGGCGCAGGGCGGTTGCTATGGACCGCGCGTGAGGGGAGTTACTTCGGGGAGATGTCGTTGCTCATCGACGCTCCGAGGAGTGCGTCTGCCGTGGCGGTGGCGGATACCGAGTTGGTGGTGATCTCCGAGGCGAGCTTTGACACCATCCTGCGCGAGAACCCCGGGATCGTGCACTCGCTGCTGAAGGAGCTCGCGGAGCGCCTTAGAAAGACGAGCGAGCTAATCGATTACGAAGAGGTGGGGAAGGCCTGACATCATCCCTCCCGAGGGGACGGGAAGGCGGTGGCGGGTGATTTAGACGCTGGAAAGATGGGGAGGGGTTAGCTGATCCAGTGGGCGCGGACGGTTTCGCAGAGTTTGAGGACGAGCGGTTCTCTGACGCTGTAGAAAACGCGCTGGCCGTTGCGCTCGCGGTGGAGGACGCCGGCGGTTCCCATGAGGGAGAGATGTTTGGAGACGTTGGCTTGTGTGGAGCCTGCGGCGCGCACGATGTCGCCGACGCAGAGGGGTTGTTTGCACACGGTCTGGAGGATGCGCAGGCGCATGGGTTCGCCGAGCACTTTGAAGAGGGCGGCGATCTGCTCGAGGTGTTGGTTTGAGAGGGGGGTGGGATGTCTTGTCCTTGCCATGTATCGTTGATTGGTTATAAGGTTATAACCATGAATGCGACGCATACTCAAGGCCAACCCGAGGGGGCCTGCGGCACGGGCTCGATCGGTTCCATCCGTCCCGCCGATCTCCAGCGTCTCCGCGTCGCCGGTACGTCTTGCGAGCTTCTCGATGTACGCACGCCTCCTGAGCACGCGGCCGCGCACGTGGCGGGAACCACGCTCATTCCACTGGATTCCCTGGACGCTGCCGGTTACCTCGCGCGTCGGGCCAACCCTGCCGCGCCGCTTTATGTGCTTTGTCAGGGCGGCAACCGGGCGAGGAAGGCGGCTGAACGTTTTCGGGCCGCCGGCTTTGGAGGGGCTGTGGTGGTGGAGGGTGGCACGCAGGCTTGGATGGATGCGGGGCTTCCGACTGAGCGCGGGGAGAGCCGGGTGTGGCCGTTGATGCGACAGGTGCAGGTGGTGATCGGGGTGCTGACGGCGGGCGGAGCGGGGCTTGCGCTGGGGGTGGATTCGCGGTTTGCGGTTCTGCCGCTGTTCATGGGGTGCGGGTTGATTTTCGCCGGAGTGTCTGGGTGGTGTGGGTTGGCATTGCTGATGGCGAGGATGCCGTGGAACAGGTCGGTTGCGGCGGGTAGTTGTGTTCGTTGAGGGGAGATATCCAGAGATGAGGAAGCCGAGAAGGATTCTGATTGTGGGGGGCGTGGCGGGTGGGGCGTCAGCGGCGGTTCGTGCGCGCCGTGTGGACGAGACCGCAGAGATTCACGTGTTTGAGCGGGGGCCGTATATTTCCTTTGCGAACTGCGGGCTGCCGTACTTCATCGCCGGGGAGATTCGTGAGCGTGGGGACTTGGTGGTGATGACGCCGGAGCGTTTCTGGTCGCGGTCGCGCATTCATGCGCATGTGCGTCACGAGGTGCTTTCGATCGACCGAGTGGCGAAGACGCTGCGGGTGAGGGGGGCTGGTGGGGTGGAACGCGACGAGGCTTACGACCGTTTGATCCTGAGCCAGGGTGCCACGCCAGTGGTGCCCGCGATTCCCGGGGTGGACCGGCCGAACGTTTTCACGCTGCGGGATATTCCGGATATGGACCGGATCGTGCGTTTTCTCGATGAGGAGAAGCCACGGTGCGCGGTGGTGATTGGTGGTGGGTTCATCGGGTTGGAGATGGCCGAGGCGTTTCACCACCGGGGCATTCACGTGACGGTGGTGGAGCGCAATCCGCACATGCTGCCGCTGCTGGACGGGGACATGGGGTTGCTGCTGGAGGAGCGTTCGCGGCGTGCTGATTTCAGCTTTCGCGGCAATGCCACCGTCACGGCGTTTACGGAGGCGGGGGTGGATTTTGCGGATGGTCCGCATCTTGCGGCGGATCTGGTGTTGCTGAGCGTGGGGGCGAAGGCTGAGGTGGGACTGGCCCGGGAGGCTGGGTTGGAGATTGGGGTGACGGGCGGGGTGAAGACGAACGGCCGTATGGAGTCCTCGGATCCGCACATTTACGCGGTGGGCGATGCTGCGGAAACGATCCATGCGCTGACGGGGGCGCGGGCGCGGATCGCGCTTGCGGGGCCTGCGAACCGGCAGGGGCGTGTGGCAGGGACGAACGCTGCGGGTGGGAAGTTGATCTATCCCGGGGCGATGGGGACTTCCATTGTGCGGGTGTTGGATACGACGGTGGGTTTCGCGGGGCTCAACAGTCGGCAGGCGGCGGCGGCTGGGTTCAGCTTTTTCACGAGCATGACGCGGGACTTCAGCCACGCGCACTACTATCCTGGGGCGACGCCCGTGGTTACCAAGGTGATTGCTGAGGAGGGCACGGGGCGGTTGCTGGGTGCGCAGGTGCTGGGTGAGGGCGGGGTGGACAAACGCACGGACGTGTTAGCGACGGCGATTGCGGGGAAGATGAGTGTGTTTGATCTGGAAACGCTGGATCTTGCGTATTCGCCTCCGTTTGGGAGTGCGAACGATCCTGTGAACACGGCGGGTTTCGTGGCGGGTCACATTGCGCGCGGCGATGTGGCGAGCGTTGCGCCCGAGACATGGCGTGGCGGAGGTGAGTTGCTCTTGGATGTGAGGGAGTCGGAGGAGGTTCGCGAATATGGGAGTCTTCCCGGGGCTGTGAACATCCCGCTTGGGGAGTTGCGTGCCAGGGTGGGAGAGTTGCCCCATGGCCGGCGCTTGGTGACTTTTTGTCAGAAGGGGCAGCGTGGTTATCTGGCGGCGTGCGCGCTACACGGGCTTGGTTTTGAGGACGTGGCGAACCTCCGTGGAGGATTTCTTCAGGCGCGTCTCAACGGGTTGTGCAGCGGTGGTGTTGAGGCTGTGTGAGGGGCGCTGGGTGGCGGCGAAGGACGTGTGGAATGGTGGTGTGTGTTTGGTTGGGTTGTCCCTGCCGGCGGCTCAGTGGAATGAGGCGGCCTTCGGACTTGCGGATGCAGTGGCGGTTCAAGCGAGGCGGGACAGAGCGGGTGGAGATGCGCTAGGGGTGGAGGATTGATGAAAAAGCTTCTGATTCTTCTGCTGACGGTTTGGGTGGGGGTTGCGTGTGGTGGTGCGTCAACGATCAAGGGGGTGGAGTTTGCGCGCGTGGCGGGACGTCCGCTGTTGCTTGATCTTTATGTTCCGGAGAAAGGCGCTTCCGGGCCTCTGGTGGTGTATATGCACGGGGGCGCATGGAGGGCGGGGACGCGTGCGGAGATGCCGCTCGGGGCCCTTGTGGGAAAAGGATTCGCGGTGGCGAGTGTTGATTACCGTCTTTCGACCGAGGCGCAGTTCCCGGCGCAGGTGCACGACATCAAGGCGGCGATTCGTTACCTGCGGGTGCACGCGGTGGAACACGGGATCGATGCCTCGGTGATCGTCATCGCAGGGAGTTCAGCGGGCGCGCATCTTGCGGCGTTGGTGGGCGTGAGCAACGGGGGGCGGGAACTGGAGGGGGCGGTGGGGGCTGAGCGTTCTGCATCGAGTGACGTGCAGGGGATCCTCAGTCTTTTTGGGGCTTCGAATCTCGAGAGCATCCTTGGCCAGAGTTCGGAACACGGTCGCAGCGTGCGGGTGCCTGCACTGGGGCTGTTGCTGGGCGGGCAACCGGACGGGAAGCGAGAGTTGGCGAGGCTCGCGAGTCCGGTGGCACATGTGGATGCGAATGATCCGCCGCTCCTGCTCATTCATGGGGATGCGGATCCGCAGATGCCTTTTGAACAGTCGGTTGAGTTGGAGCGCGCCTACAAGGCGGCAAAGTTACCGGTCCAGTTTGAGGTGATTCATGGTGGCAAGCACGGGGGCGCGGAGTTTCACGATGCTCAGCGGAGCGCGTTGATGGAGGAGTTCCTGCGCTCGATTCGTGCGCGCGGTGGGCGCTGAATTCGCGGCGGGTGGGAGGGCGGTGGAACGCAGGGTTTGAGACCTTTGTGAATGGCTGCGATCGACAGTGTTTCGGGGTTCGGTGGATGGGCCGGATGCGCCTTGGGCGGCGGTGCTGAGCATGAGATTGCAATGTTCGGTTGGCAGTTTGCGGGCTCGACGGGACGCGTGTTTCGACGCAGAAGAACGGTTCGTGTGCGGCGTGGCCGTTCGTGGTTGAGGGGCGGCGCTGCGTCGCTTTTGCTGATTGCGTAGTGTCGAACCCCCTGAAGTCTTTTTTTCTTATGCGAATGCTGATGACCTGCCGGATCCTGCTGTTTTGCGTCTGTGTTTTGTTTGGGATGGAGGTTGGCCCGGCAAGGGCTGCTGGCGGGGAGAAGCCGAACATTATCTTCATTCTCAGCGACGATCTCGCGCAGGGGGATCTGGGGTGTTACGGCCAGCGGTTGATCAAGACGCCATGCATTGACCGAATGGCGGCGGAGGGTTTGCGAACGACGCAGGCGTACTGTGGGACGACGGTGTGCGCGCCGAGTCGGACCGCGCTGATGACGGGGCTGCACATGGGGCACTCACCCATCCGTGCGAACCGGGAGATTGGCGCAGAGGGGCAGATGCCGCTGCCGGAGGGCACTTATACGGTGGCGCAGCTTCTGAAGGGTGCGGGCTATGCGACGGCGTGTATTGGGAAGTGGGGAATGGGGATGTTCGACACGACGGGGAGTCCGTTGAAACGCGGGTTCGATCATTTCTTCGGGTACAACTGCCAGCGTCACGCGCACAGCTACTTCCCGAAGTATCTCTACGACGACGACCGGCGCTTTGAGATTGCGGGTAACGATGGCAACACGAAGGTGAGCGGCACAGGGGCGGTGTACGCGCAGGACTTGATTGCGGAGGAGACGCTGAAGTTCGTGAGGGCAAACCGCAGCGGGCCGTTCTTTCTCTATTATGCGGTGACCCTTCCGCACGGGACGTTTCAGATCAACGATCAGGGCATCTACCGGGATGAGGCGTGGACGCAGGAGGAGAGGAATTACGCGGCGATGGTGACGCGGCTCGACACAGACGTGGGTCGGTTGCTGGCGCTGCTGAGGGAGTTGGGCATCGACGACCGTACGATGGTGGTGCTCGCTGGTGACAACGGGTCTTCGTTTCCTCCGGATTCGGCACTGGGCAAACGCTTTGGTCAGGCGGACAACGGGTTGCGCGGGTACAAGCGGGCGCTTTACGAGGGAGGGCTGCGCAATGCGGGAATCGTGCGGTGGCCGGGCGGCGTGCCTGCGGGGCGCGTGAGCAACGAACCGTGGGCGTTCTGGGATTTTCTGCCCACGTGCGCGGAGCTTGTCGGTGCGAGAATTCCCGAAGGGGTGCCCTGCGACGGGCTTTCGCTGGTTTCGTTCTTCAAGGGGGGGAGTGCGCCGCAGCGTCCCTTCTTTTACTGGGAACTGCACGAAGGGGCGTCGCTTCAAGCCGTGCGCTGGGGGGATTGGAAGGCGGTACGCAATGGGCCTTCGAAGCCGATGGAGATTTATGACATCAAGGGCGATGCCGGCGAGTCGCGGAACATCGCGGCCGAGCGGCCGGATTTGGCCTCCAAGGCGGAGGAGTTGATGAGAGATGCGCGTGTGGACGCGCCGGAATGGCCGATGCGTGACGCCAGGCAGCGACGGGCAGGCAAGTAGTCGGAGCAATTCCGGTTCCGATTTCTGAGGCTCGACGGGGCGCGGGATTTTGGGCAGGAGAGGGGGATGAGCACCCCCTTTGCAATCTCCAGAAGGCTCCTGATCGGAGCGGCCCTGTCGTGTATTTTCGCGTTGCGCGTCGTTGGTGCGGAGGTGGAGTCGGGATACGTGTCGCTTTTCAACGGCAAGGATCTGACGGGCTGGCAGTACACGGATGCGGACAAGTTTGATGGGAAGACGAGCGCCAGTGACGAGCGTTATGTGGCACGGGATGGGATGCTGGTGGTGCAGCCACAGGGTGCCGGGCCGCGTTTGCGGCAGTTGTGGACCACGCGGCAGTTCCCGAAGAATTTCACGCTGAAGCTGGAGTTCCGTGCGGCGGTGAATGCGGACAGCGGGATTTTTGTGCGCAAGCCGCAGTTGCAGTGCCGCGATTATTTGGTGGCCGGACCTTACAAGGAGTTGAAGCAGTACAAGGCGCAGGACTGGAACGAGGTGGTGATTGTGGTGCGGGACAATGTCGCGCACTGCACTTGCAATGGGGAGGTTTTGGAAGCCGCGCTGAAGCTGCCGGAGACGGGCCCCATTGGTTTGGAGGCCGACCGCGCTCAGATGGAGTACCGCAACATCCGGCTCCGCGAGGAATAAGCGGAGTCTGCGGAGCGACTGGGTTGGTGCGGGATGGCGGGTGCGAGCGAGATCGCGGGTGGCGTGCGACCTCGCTGTGGAAGCGCACTTGTCAGCGGCCAGATGACGTCCGCCCTCAGGGGGCGGTTTCAGTTTCAGGGCTGGCGCTGACAGCCGAAGAAGCCCCGCTTTTTGATGATATCGGCGACTTGGTCCGGCACCATTTGCTCCCAAGAAGAGTCTCCTGCGGCGATGCGTTTAAGGACATCGCGCGAGAAGATGTTGATGTATTCCGGGCGGTAGTTGTCGAGGGCCACGAAGCGCTGGCGGCCTGCAAGGTACTGGTAGAGGGGGCGGAGTTCGGGGTTCACCTCGAGGGTGTCGATGGTGGTGACCGGTGTGCCTGGCGCGGATTGGAGCGGGTAGACGTAGAGGCGGAGGTCGTTTTTGAACAGGCGTCCGAAGCTTTCGAGAATCCCGCCGGGAAGCTGAGTGTAGTATTTTTCGTCGAACAGCTCCGCGAGGCTGGGGACGCCCATGACGATGCCGATAGGCTCCGCGGTATGGCGTGCGAGGTAACTGGCCAGGCGGTAATACTCCGAGTAATCGGAGACCAAGACGGTCATTCCGCAGGCGGAGAGAAGGTCGGCGCGGGCGAGGAAGTCGCGGCGGTCTACGGCGCCCTCGGTGAGGAGGTTGCGCATGGTGATTTCCATCACTTCAACCACCGGTTTCTGGCCGATCCGGGGGTCGTTGCGGAATTTTTCCTCTGCGCAGCGCACCATGTCGAGGTTGACGTGGGTGACTGGGCGGAAGCTGCCGCGTGAGACGAGGACTGCGTGTTTGTAGAAGACTTCGCTGGGCTGTAGCACTTCGCGGTCCTTGCCGAACATGGCGGCGCCGGTGAGGCCGAGTTGGACGAGCTTGAGGCTCATGAGCCGGTTGTCGACGTGGCGGAATTCGATGCCACTGAACTCGATCATGTCGATTTCGATGCGGCCGGTGGTGAGCTTGTCCAGCAGAGACTCGAGCAGTGCTTCGGGCTCATGGTGGCGGAAGAACGCGCCGTAGAGGAGGTTGACTCCTACGATTCCGAGGGCCTCCTGTTGAAGGGCGGCCTCGGTATCCAGCATCCGCACATGGAGGATGATCTGGCTGGGTTCGTCGCACGGGTGGGCCTGGAATTTCACTCCCATCCAGCCGTGGCATTCGTTGTTTCCCCTGAAGCTGCGGGCCGTGACGGTGTCTGCGAAGGCAAAGAAGCACGTGGACTCGCCGCGTTTGTCGCTGAGTCGTTCGAGGTTGAGCTGCAGTTCGTGGTCGAGCATCGAATGCAGCCTGTGGCGTGAGACGTAGCGGTCGCTGGGGCCGTAGACAGCGTCGCTCACCGTCATGTCGTAAGCGGAGATGCTCTTTGCGATGGTGCCTGCAGCGCCTCCGACGCGGAAGAACCAGCGGACCACTTCCTGACCCGCGCCGATTTCTGCAAAGGTTCCGTACCAACTGGGATCGAGGTTGATGCGGAGCGCTTTCTGGTGGGTGTCGACGGCGGCTTCTTTCATAGCGGGTGGTGGGTTGAGATGAGGACTCCGAGGTCGGAGGACGTTTTGGGTGGTTTTTTAGTGAGCCGGAAGCGGAGGGGGCGTGAGCGGGACTTCCTGATACTCGAGGGCCCATTCGTGCATGAAGCGCACACGGTTGGGTTCGACTCGGTAGATCACGAGGTCGGGATTGTCTGGCGTACCAAGATACTTTCGCAGCAGCGGATTGTCGCCCCAGATTTGAGCGAGGACGACCGGGTCTGTAACCACTTGGGCGACGCCTGTGATGCGGACCTGATCATGGCGCTCGTCCAGATAGTTGAGCTCCACTTTTGGGTTCGCTGAGATTTCGGCTGTCTTGCCGTAGCGGCGCAGGTTGGCGATGAAGATGGTGAACCCCTCTACGCGCACCGGCGAGACCGGGCGTACGCGGGGTTGGTCGCCTTCCACCGTGGCTAGCTGAGGGAACCGGGCGTTGCGGATCACCGCATGGGCGGCGGAAATGAGTTCTTCTCCCGACAGGGGTGAACCGATGGGGCCGGGCATGCGGGGTGATTAGCAAAAACCGATGTGGGGTGGCAATCTGGCCGATGTTACTCTTCGGTGGCGTGTGGACGCTTGAAGGGCTTTGGGGGGCGGTTGGAATCCGGGGTGCGCACGGGTTTTTTGCCGCCCATTCCAAAGCCCGGGGGGTGGTCACTGGAGGCGGTCGGTATCCCCGTGGGCGACTCCGCGCGGCGAACGGAGAGGATGTGTCCCTTGAATCGGATCTTGTTGAGTTTTTTGAGGACGAGAGCGATGGATTGCTGGTCCACGTCCACCAGGCTCGAGCGATCGAAGAGTCGGATGGCACCGATGAGTTCCCTTGGGATTCGGGTCACGCCGGCGATCACTCCGACAAGGTCTCCGGGAGCGATACCGTGTTCGCGTCCCACGTTGAAGCTGAGGCGCTGCATGCCCGGTTCGTGAGAGGCCGAGGACTCTTGCTCCATGGATCGGCTTCTGCGTTCGGGGAAGCCTGCGGGCCGATTATCCATGGCATCCGTCGCATCGCGCGGCGCCTGCCGCATGCCCTCATTGGCGAAGCGGAAATCCGGGCGTTCGGCCTTCGTGCGGGGGGATGATTCGCGGGGCTTGGATTCGCGCGGTTTGGGGGTTGGACGGGATGCGGACTCTTGTGTTGAAGGGGCTTGAGGGTCCGCGGGCGCGTAGGGGAGGGCGCGTGCAGGGGCGAGCTTTGTGAGGCGTGGAGGGGGGTCACTGGGGCGGGGGGGCTCTCCAGTCGCCAGATGGATGAGTGCGGATGCGATGTCGGTGGGGGCGTGGCCTGCCTCCAGCAGACGATCGATTTCCGTGTCGTGGCGCTGGAAATCGCCAGTTTCGAGTGTGGAGCGCAGTTTGTCGAAAAACGCCTGTGAGCGCTTTTCCTCGACCGCATCGGCGGTGGGGATTTTTTCGCGGCGGATGCGGCTGTTGGTGAAGCGCTGGATGTGTTGGAGTTTGTAGATTTCGCGACCGGCGACGAAGGTGATGGCTCGTCCGGAGCGGCCTGCGCGGCCGGTGCGGCCGATACGGTGGACGTAGTCTTCTCCGTCGTGCGGCAGGTCGTAGTTGAACACGACCTCGATGTCGTCGATATCGAGGCCGCGCGCTGCGACGTCGGTGGCCACGAGGAATTCGAAGGAGTGTTTGCGGAACTTGGCGACGACGCGTTCGCGGCCGACCTGCGAGATGTCGCCGTGGAGTTTGTCGGCGGAATAGCCCCGCGCTGTGAGGTGTTCGGCGAGTTCGTCCACCATCATCTTGGTGGCGCAGAAGATGATGCCGTACTTGATGTCTTCAAGGTCGATGATGCGGCAGAGCACCTCCAGTTTCTGGCGGCGGTCCACTTCGTAGTACATCTGCTCGATCATCGGCACGGTGAGCGTCTCCGCGGCGATGCGCACGCTGACCGGAGTCTTGGTGAAGCGCTTGATGAGGGCTTGGATGGGGGGAGGGACTGTTGCTGAGAACAGGACGGTCTGGCGCTCTGCGGGGGCCTGGCCGAGGATTGTCTGGATGTCTTCGATGAAGCCCATGTCGAGCATGCGGTCGGCCTCGTCGAGCACGACCATGCGGAGTTGGTCGAGTCGCAGCGTTCCTCGTTGGAGGTGGTCCATCACGCGGCCTGGCGTGCCGATGATGATCTGGGCTCCCGCTCTGAGCCCGCGGATCTGGCGGTCGTACGATTGTCCGCCGTAGATGGGGAGTTCGCGTACTCCGCGTTTGAAGAAGGCGAGTTTGGCGACTTCCTCGGCCACCTGTACGGCCAGTTCCCGGGTGGGGCAGAGGATTAGGACCTGCACCGCTTTGAGGGCGCCATCCACGCGTTCAATGGCGGGAATGGCGAAGGCGGCTGTTTTTCCCGAGCCGGTCTGGCTTTGGCCGACGACGTCGGCTCCGGTGAGGATTACGGGGATGGCTTCCGACTGGATGGGAGACGCCTGCTCGAAGCCGATTTTAGCGACGGCCTTGAGCACCTCCGGAGAGAGTTCCAGTTCGGTGAAAAGTTTCTTCTGCATCGCAGCTTCTAGATCGGGTGGCTGTGGAGTGCCATAGGAAAGCAGCGGGCAGAGCGATTCAGTAGCGGGGCCATCGTGGCTTTTGGTGGAGCGGCTATGAATGATGAAGCGCCTCGGAGGGGCCATGATTGGGCTTGTCCCAGCGGGCGGGGGCTTGTGAAGGTGATGGCTTTCTCCTGCGGTTTTTTTCAGAAGGACACTCATCATGCGCATCGTTTTGAAATTTGGTTCCGGCATCCTAGCCAGTGCGGGGGGCAACTCATTGGACGAAGCACAGTTTGCGCGTCTGAGCGCGGAGGTGGCGGCGCTCGTGGCGGCCGGGCACGAGTGCATCATTGTTTCGAGCGGCGCGGTGGCGGCGGGCTTGATGGCGCTGGGCCTTGCGGCGCGACCGGAGGAGCTTTCGGCGAGGCAGGCGTGTGCGGCGGTGGGGCAGTCGCGACTGATGCAGCTTTACGCGCGGATGTTTGAGGGGCACGGGTTGATCGTGGGGCAGTTGCTTCTCACCCATGGGGATCTCGACAGCCGCACGAGGCATCAGAATGTGCGCAACACGCTGGAGCGCTTGATCGCACACCGCGGTGTGGTTCCGGTGATCAACGAGAACGATTCGGTGGCGGTGGAGGAGCTCAAGTTTGGAGACAACGACCGGCTCTCGGCTGAGGTGGCGGTGTTGGCGGGGGCTTCGCGCTTGCTCCTTCTCACGAGCGTGGACGGGCTTCTCGATGATGCGGGGCAAACGGTGGCTGTGGTGGATGATATCGACTCCGTGGCGGGGCTCGCGCGTCAGGAGAAGGGGCATTTTTCGGTGGGCGGGATGGTTTCCAAGCTGCAGGCGGTGCGCCTTGCGGTGGAGGCGGGGATCCAGACTCACATTGCGAGCGGACGCAAGCCGGGCCAGATCGGGGCGATCGTGGCGGGCGAGTCCGTGGGGTCGACGTTCCTGCGGCGTTCTTCCAAGGGTTGAAGGCACCGCCGACCGCTATTTTTTCCGACAGACTATGAGCACTCTTCACGATCAGATTTTTGAACTTGGGCGTCGGGCCCGTGCCGCCGCGCGTGTGCTTGCGCGCACTTCATCCGAGCAGAAGAATCAGGGGTTGCTTGCGATGGCGGATGAATTGGTTGCCGGAGGCGGCGCGATCCTCGAGGCCAACGCCGGGGATCTTGCGCGAGCGGAGGGTGCGGGGCTTTCCCGGGCGATGCTGGACCGTCTGCGCTTGGATGAGGGGAGGCTGCGTGCGATGGCGGATGGGGTGCGGGAGGTGGCGCGGTTGGAGGATCCCGTGGGCGGGGTGATTCGGCGGTGGACGCGACCGAACGGACTGGAGATCAGCAAGGTGCGGGTGCCGATCGGGGTGGTGGGGATCATTTACGAATCGCGTCCGAATGTGACGAGTGACGCGGCTGTGTTGTGCACGAAGACGGGCAACGCGACGATTCTGCGCGGGGGATCGGAGTCGATCGGATCGAACATGGCGATTGCAGCGGCGCTTAGTCGCGGGGCGGCGCGTGCGGGGTTGCCGGCGGACAGTGTGTTGCTTGTGGAGACGACGGATCGTGAGGCGGTGAAGGAGATGTGCGCGATGGACCGGTTTTTGGACGTGATCGTGCCGCGGGGTGGCAGGGGGCTCATCGAGACGGTGGTGAGCCATGCGCGCATGCCGGTGATCAAGCATTACGATGGGATCTGTGCGCTTTATGTGGACGCGGAGGCGGATCTTGGGATGGCGGAGAAGATTGTGGTGAACGCGAAGTGTCAGCGTCCTGGGGTTTGCAATGCGGTGGAGACGCTGCTGCTGCATCGCTCGGTGGCGGAGGGCTTCCTTGCGGGAGGGGGTCGGGAGCTGATCGGGCGTGGGGTGGAGATTCGCGGGGATGAGACGGTGTGTCGGATTCTTGGGGATGCGGCGCGGCCGGCGTCACCGGAGGATTTTCGCACGGAGTTTTTGGATCTGATTCTTGCGGTGAAGGTGGTGGGGGATGTGGGGGAGGCGGTGGAGCATATCGAGGAGCACGGATCGCATCACAGCGATGGGATTATCACGGCCAACGAGGCGGTGGCGGAGCGGTTCCTGCAGGAGGTGGATAGCGCGACGGTGTATTGGAACGCGTCGACCCGGTTTACGGATGGCGGGGAGTTTGGGTTTGGAGCGGAGATTGGGATCAGCACGGACAAGCTGCACGCGCGTGGGCCGATGGCGCTGGAGGAGTTGACCACGTACAAGTACCAGCTGCGGGGGAGCGGGCAGATTCGCGGTTGAGGTGGGTGCGGGGTGGTCGGTGTTGAACGTTAAAAGCCTGCAATGAAGGCTGTTGGTGGCCAATTGGGGCTTTACCCGCCGAGCGTCCTTCTGTTCCCTTAGGGGACGAAGGGTACAAGGCCCTTTGGGCCAATCATTTTCAACCACCCCATGGATCCCGAGACGTCTTCCGTCCGCGGAAAGCGCTCCACTGTTTCAGGCGCCGAGGAAAGCGCGTGGACGGTTGGGAGCAGTGCGATTTCGCGTTCGCTTTCCGAGGAGGGAGCGCTGCTGAGGACGCTTGTGGATGCGGTGCCGGACCTTGTTTTTTTCAAGGATCGCGAAGGGCGTCACTTGGCGATGAACGTGGCGGCGGAGCGTTTCTTTGGTGTGGAGAGTATCGGGCGCACGGTGTTTGAGAGAGGGCTGCCGCGGGAGATTGCGGAGGGCTATGCGGCCGACGACCTCCGGGTGTTGGAGACGGGTGAACCGCTTTTGAATCGGGAGGAGCCGTTTGTGGCGGCGGACGGGAGGCGCGGGGTGCTGCTGACGTGCAAGTATCCGCTCCGCGACGGCGGGGGGCGTGTGAACGGGTTGCTGGGGATTGCGCGGGATATTTCGGAGATCAAGCGGGCGATGGCGGAGTTGGACCGTACGCAGCGGCAGTTGATCGGGCATGTGGAGAACTCGCCCCTGGCGGTGATTGAGTGGTCGGCGGATTTCCGCGTGGAGTTGTGGACGGGGCAGGCGCGGGTGTTTTTTGGTTGGGCAGCGGAGGAGGTGATGGGCCGGCATTTTGGGGAGTGGCCGCTTGTGCATGGGGAGGACGCAGAAGCTTTTGCCGGGTATTTGGCGAAGTTGGGTGCGGCAGGAGAGCAGGGGCATGTGTTTGAAACGCGCAACCTGACCAAGGGCGGCGCTGTGCTGCACTGTGTGTGGCAGAACTCGGTGTTGCGCGATGGGGAGGGGCGCGCGGTTTCGATTCTGTCGTTAGTGAAGGATGTGACGGGGGAGGTGCTGGCGCAGCAGAAGGTGCGTGAGCACGAGCAGTTGTATTACACGCTGGTGGAGGCCACCAACACCGGTTACGTGCGCTTGGATGAGGCGGGCCGGGTGGTGGAGTGCAACGAGGAATTTTTGCGTCTGACGGGGCGCAGCGCGTCCGGCGAGCTGGAAGGAGCCAGCCTGCAGAGCTTGCTGGCACCGCAGGACCGGGAGCGTGTGATGCAGGAGTACAGCGAGGGGCTTGCGTCCGGATTCATCCGGAATCTGGAGTTGGAACTCCTTGCGCCGAGCGGGCGGATTACCCCTGTGGAGCTCAATGCGCGGGTGCGCTCCGAGGTGGGTGGGCGGAGGGTGCTGGCGTTCTGCATGGATATCTCGTCGCGGCGTGAGCGGGAGGTGGAGCGGCAGGCGTTTGATCGGCAGTTGCAGGAGACGCAGAAGCTGGAAAGTCTTGGGATCCTTGCGGGGAGCATTGCGCATGACTTCAACAACCTGCTGACCGGGATCATCGGGAATGCGAATCTCGCGCGCACGGAAGGTGGGGACAACGTGGAGCTGCAGGTGTTTCTGGACCAGATCGAGATTGCAGCGACCCGTGCAGCGGACCTGTGCCGGCAGATGCTGGCGTTTTCCGGCAAGGGCAAGTTCGTGCTGGAGATGCTCAATATCAACGGTGCCGTGGAGGAGACCGCGCGCCTTGTGCAGGTGTCCATCAGCAAGAAGGTGGAGCTGGAGTATTCCCTGTTTCCGGAGTTGCCGAACATTCTCGCGGATGCGACCCAGATCCGGCAGGTGCTCATGAATCTGCTCATCAACGCGGCGGAGGCGATTGGAGACGGGCGTGGGACGATTCGGGTGAGCACGCGGATGGTGTCCATCGACGAGCATTCCCCCGTGAGTAACAACTTGGTGGGGGCGCTGGCGCCCGGGCGGTATGTGTGTCTGCGCGTGCGCGATAGCGGTGCCGGGATGCCGGCGGAGGTGCGTCAGCGCATTTTCGAACCTTTCTTCACCACGAAGGTGACCGGACGCGGTCTGGGCCTTGCAGCGGTGCTGGGGATCATCCGCAGTCACAAGGGGGCGTTGAGTGTTGAGAGTGAGGAGGGAAAGGGGACGACCTTTGAACTGCACTTCCCTTGCGCGATTGAGGTGGAGGGTGGGCCCGACCGTGGCGTGGCACTCAACAAGGGATGGACGGGCTGTGGGACGGTGCTGGTGGTGGATGATGAGGAAACGGTGCGCATCACCGTCTCGCTGATGCTCCAAGCGCTGGGCTTCCTTGTGCGGCACGTGGCGGACGGCGAGGAAGCGGTGGCCGCTGTGGCGGACCGGGATGAGGATTTTTCCATGGTGCTCCTGGACCTCACGATGCCGCAGTTGCACGGGGACGAGGCGCTTGCTGAGATGCGCCGTTACCAGCCGAATCTCAAGGCGATCGTGATGAGCGGCTACGACGAGGACGAGGTGATGGTGCGTTTTGGCAAGGAACCCGTGAATGCGTTTTTACAAAAGCCGTTCCGCCTGCCTCAGCTGCGCAGCAAGATCCAGCAGTTGCTGGCGCCCTAGGCCGCGGAGGCCGTTGTTTGCGTGGCACTCGGAGGTGGTGTGATGAGGGGAACCATTTTTGCAATCGGGTGGATGAACGTGGTGGCTCCTTTGCTTTTTGCGGTGGAGGAGGCTCCACCTACGGATGTGCGGGGATGGTTCGCGCCCCCTTTGGAAATGGCCGGGAAGCTGGCGGCGGTGCGTTCGCCGCTGGAATTTGCGGATGGATCACGGGTGGCAACGCCGGAGGATTGGGGGCGACGTCGCGCGGAGATTCGCGCGCAATGGATGCGAGTGATGGGGCCGTGGCCGCCGCTTCTGGAGCGTCCGCGCGTTGATTTCTTGGAGACGGAGGAGGACGACGCGGTTTTTCGCAGTCGGGTTTCGGTGGAGATCGCGCCGGGGATGATGAGTGCGGGCTGGTTGCTCGTGCCTGCGGGGCCTGGACGGCATCCGGCGGTGTTCGTGCCCTACTACGAGCCGGAGACGAGCATTGGGCGCGGTCAGCCCCAGAGGGACTTTGCGCTGCAGTTGGCGCGGCGCGGATTTGTGGCGCTCGCGATTGGGAGTCCGGGTGGGGATGCGCGCAAGCCGCAGCTTGGTGGGGCGCAATGCCAGCCGTTGTCTTTTCTTGCGTATGTGGGGGCCAATTGCGCAACGGTGCTGGCTGGGTTGCCTGAGGTGGATCCCGCGCGCATCGGAGTCATCGGGCATTCTTACGGTGGGAAGTGGGCGATGTTTGCCGCCTGCCTTGATGAGCGTTTTGCATGCGGCGTGTGGTCGGATCCGGGATCGGGATTCGACGACACGCGAGGGAACATTAATTACTGGGACCCGTGGTATCTGGGGGCGGCGCCGGGCGGGGCGCGTCCGGCGGGGTTGCCGGGTGAGGGGCACCCGTTGACCGGGGCTTACCGTGAGATGCGAGAGTTGGGGATGGACCTGACTGAACTACAGTCGTTGATGGCGCCGCGTCCGTTCCTTGTTTCCGGAGGATCGGAGGACCGGGCGTCGCGGTGGTTGCATCTCAACCATGTGCGCGAGGTGTACCGGGTGCTGGGCTTGGATTTCCGGGTGGGGATGACGAATCGTGCCGTTCACGATCCGAGCATGAAGTCCAATGCGCAGGCGTACCGTTTTCTGGAGTACTTTTTGCGCGCGGGTGGGCGGTGAGATTCCGTGCCCGCGGGTTTGTTGGGGAAGCTTTCCGCCACTTCCTTTTGAAGACGACAGGACGGCGATCCTGCGGTTGGGCCGAATCAGCTACGCATCACACGTGTGCTGATGGATAGCCGTCCGAGCCCTAGGCGGGTTCGTTGAAGCCGCGCAGTTTTAGTGCGGCGAGGGCCACGCTAATCTCGCGGTTGAGATCGGCGAGCATCTCGCGGGTGATCTCGATTTGCTCGGTCTTGTAGCTTTCCCAGGCTGCGGAGATTTCCTGGAGGCGTTTTGCGGCATCGCTGATGTACGAGCGCGCGGCCTCGCTGAGGGCGGTGGATTCGAGCTTTGTTTCAAAGCAGCGCTGGGTTTCAGCGAGCTGGGAAAGGAGGATTTTGTCGGAGGGAACGCGGCGCAGCTTGGAGGCGAGGCCGAGTTTGGACAGGGTCCAGATGATCCACTTGGTGGGGTCGAACTGCCAGGGCTTCACGCCGTTGCGGTAGTCGTGTTGGAACTCGTGGTGATAGTTGTGGTAGCCCTCGCCGAAGGTGAACACGGCCATGATCCAGGAGTCGCGGGCGCTGTTGCGGGTGGAATACGGACGGCGTCCGATGTAGTGGCAGAGGGAGTTGATGCAGAAGGTGCAGTGCTGGAGGAAGACGACGCGGGCGACGCCGGCGAAGAGGAGGGAGCCGAGTGCGCATTGCCAGCCGTTCCGGAGGTAACCGAGGGCGGCGGGGAAGCCGAAGGCGACGGTGAATCCGATCCAGTGGATGTAGCGGTGCTGCCACATGACGAGCGGGTCGCGTTGGAGATCGGGGACGTTGTCGAAGGGGGGCGAGGGCTTGAGTTTGAAGAGCAGCCAGCCGATGTGGGCGTGGAAGAGGCCCTTGCTGATATCGTACGGGTCCTCATCATGGTCGACGTGCTTGTGGTGGGTGCGGTGTTCGCAGCACCAGAGCAGGGCGGAGTTTTCAAAAGCACCGGCTCCGAAGAGGAGGGTAAGAAGGCGAACCACCCAGTGGGCCTGGAAGGAGAGGTGGGAGAAGAGGCGGTGATACCCGAGGGTGATCGAGAAGCCGCAGGCGCAGAACATGAAGAAGAAGAGAGGGAGCTGGAACCACCAGTCCATGCCGTATTTCCAGATGTAGAGGGGAACGGCGGTGAGTGACAGGAAGAGGGTTCCGATGAGGAAGGCGCTGGTGGTCCAGTTGACTTTGTTGAAAGGGATGCGGCGGAACATGGGTAAGTGGTTGGGGAAAGGGATGGTTGGAAAAAGGGGGGTTCGCTGCGGAGGGGGCTCGTGCTGGGAAGCGGATCGGCTCTTGACCTGCTGGGAATACGAGGGGTGGCGGCTTCGCGCAAGCGAGCGTCCGTATACGGTAAAGCGTGAGGGCGTGCAAACGGAATTGTCTTGTTGTGGATAGCCCCTGTTCGCCCCTAGGTTGTTCTCATGTCATTTCAGGATTTCGGTTTTATCGACCCGGTGCTCCGGGGCATCGAGGCGATGGGGTATGAGAGTGCGACACCGATTCAGGAGCGGTCGATTCCGGTGATCTTGAATGGGAGCGATCTGATGGGCAGTGCGCAGACGGGGACGGGTAAGACGGCGGCGTTCGCGCTCCCCATCCTGCATAAGCTGCAGGCCCATGGGGCGTGCCGCTGCTTGGTTTTGGAGCCGACGCGCGAGCTTGCGGCTCAGGTGGAGACGGCATTTCGGGAGTACGGGAAGTTCACGGATCTGCGGGTGGCGCTCATCCAGGGGGGCGTGAGTTTCGGGCCGCAGCGTCAGCAGATTGAGCAGGGCCCCGATGTGATTGTGGCGACACCCGGGCGGTTGTTGGATTTTCTGGAGCAGGGGGAGATTTCGCTCAAGGACCTGCAGTTCCTCGTGCTGGACGAGGTCGACCGGATGCTGGACATGGGCTTTCTTCCGCAGGTTCGCCGGATTGTGGAGAAGTGTCCCAAGAGCAGGCAGACGTTGTTTTTCTCGGCAACGCTGCCGCCGGAGATTGCGACGATGACGCAGTGGGTTTTGAAGAACCCGGAGGTGATTGAGATCGGGGCGACCCGGATGCCGGCTGATACGGTGACCCACGCGTTGTATCCGGTGGCGAAGGACCAGAAGTTTGATCTGCTCCTCGCCTTGCTGGAGCGGACGCATTACGAGAGTTGCATTATTTTCACCAGCACCAAGATTGCGGCCGATCAGATTGCGGGCCGTTTGGAGAAGCTCAACCATGCGGTGGTGGCGTTGCACTCCAATCGGAGTCAAAGCGAGCGGGTGGAGGCGCTGGAGGGTTTCAAGTCCGGCAAGTACGAGGTTCTGGTGGCTACGGACATTGCAGCCCGCGGACTGGACATCGCCGGGGTGAGTCATGTGATCAATTATGACGTGCCCGGGCATCCTGAAGATTACGTGCATCGGATCGGGCGCACGGGCCGTGCGAAGAACGTGGGGGATGCCTTCACGATCTTCACGGCCGAGGAGATCGACACGGTGCGTTCGATTGAGCGTTTTATTCAGGCCAAGATTCCGCGGCAGAAGTTGGAGGGGTTTGAGTACATTTACACGGCGCTTTTCAACGAGCAGAGCCTCACTCCAGGTGGGGTTGGCAAAGGGGTGCGCACGTTGAAAGGGTATTCGTTCGGAGCGCGTCGCCGTCGTTAGTTGCGGGCGGCGAGTTTTGGTGCGTGTGAGCGTTCTTAGCCTTCGGGGCCTTCGCGGTTTTGGGCGGGGAGATTGGGGAGTCTGCGGCGGATGGAGTCGATGGCCCAGGATGCGTGTTCTGCGATGAGAGGCTCCGGATCAGCCGCGGCTTTCTCGAGGGCCGGGAGATCCTCGAGGGTGCCGACGTTGCCGAGAGCCACGCAGACGTTGCGCAGCAGGCCGCGGCGTTTGATGCGCTTGATGGGGGAGCCTTTGAAGAGGGCGCTGAACTCCGTTTGGTCGAGTGCAAGGAGGTCGCGCAGGCTCATGGAATGGACGAAGGGGCGCGCTTGAAATGCAACGTCTTGCGCCACTTGGGCGAAGCGGTTCCATGGGCATGCGCTCAGGCAATCGTCGCAGCCGTAGACGCGGTCGCCGATGAGGGGGCGCAGTTCGAGGGGGATGGAGCCCTTGAGTTCGATGGTGAGATAGGAGACGCAGCGGCGTGCGTCGAGTTGGTGCGGGGCGTGGATGGCGCCGGTGGGGCAGGCGTCGATACAGCGGGTGCATTTGCCGCAGTGGTCGTTGACAGGCTGGTCCGGCGGGATGTCGAGGGTGGTGAGTAATTCAGCGAGGAAGAACCATGTGCCGAAGTCCCGGTTGATGAGCATGGTGCTTTTGCCGTGCCAGCCGAGGCCGGCGAGCGCGGCGAAGTCGCGTTCGAGCACGGGGCCGGTGTCGACGTAGAAGCGCTGCGAGCCGCCGTGGGTCGTGAGCCACTGGTCGATCTGGCGCAGGCGCGGTTCGATGAGGTCGTGGTAGTCGGCGCCCCATGCGTAACGGGCGATGCGGCCGTGTGCGGGGGCCTCCGCAGTTTCGGTGGAGGGAGCGGGGCCTTGCCAGTAGTTGAGGCCGAGGACGATGACGGAGCGCGCATTTTGAAGGACTTGTTGTGGATCGGTCCGGCGCTCGCTGTTGCGTTCCATCCACTGCATTTCTCCGTGGCGACCTTCGGCGATCCACTGGTGGAAGGCGTCCGCATGGGGGGGCGGAGTACAGGCGGCGACCTTGCAGAGATCGAATCCGATGGAGCGAGCGAAGGCTTGGAGTTCGGCCTTCAAGTGGACGTGAGGGAGGGAAAGCGGGAGAGCGCCTCGTGTGCGATGAGTTCAGCGAGCGCCTGCTGGCCGAGGTCGGAGGTATCCACAAGGAACTGGGCTGTGTCGGCGTATAATGCGGCGCGTTCCTGAACCATGTTGTGAATGGTGCCCTGCGGGTCGGCGGTCTGGAGGAGTGGCCGTTTGGTGTTGCGCGATACGCGCTCGAAGAGGACGTCTTCGCGCGCGGTGAGAGCCACGGTGAAGCCGAGTGAGCGCAGTTGCCTGCGGTTTTCCTCGCGCAGCACGATGCCGCCGCCGGTCGCCACGACTTGGTGGCTGGTGTTTTCGAGGGAACGCAGGGTTTCTGTTTCGAGGTCCCTGAAATGGGCCTCGCCATGAAGTGCAAAGATCTGAGGGATTTCCATGCCGGCGCGCTCGGTGATGAGGTGGTCGGTATCCACGAAGCGGAAGCCGAGGATGCGGGCAGCGCGTTTGCCGATGGAGGACTTGCCTGTGCCCATGAAGCCGATAAGGACGATGTTCTGCGGGAACATGAAGTGTTAGTGAGTGGCTGAATTAGGGCGGTTGGGCAATGCCGCATTGCGCGCTGGAGCATCCCGCTTGCCATCAGGTGGTACCCTGCTCCAATAAGGGGGATGAACTCTGTTGAGCCCAAGGTGGCGGTGGTAATGGGGAGCCAGTCGGACTGGGAAACCATGAGGCACGCCGTGGAGGTGCTCGAGCAGTTCGGGGTGCCCTGCGAGCGCGGTGTGGTGTCCGCCCACCGGACGCCCGAATTGATGGCGCAGTTTGCGCGCGAGGCGGCGGGTCGAGGGCTCAAGGTGATCATCGCCGGGGCGGGTGGTGCTGCGCATCTGCCGGGGATGCTGGCTGCGCAGACCGTGCTTCCCGTGCTGGGGGTGCCTGTGGAGAGCCGGGTTTTGAAGGGGGTGGACTCGTTGCTCTCCATCGTGCAGATGCCTGCGGGCATTCCGGTGGCGACGCTGGCGATCGGCACAGCGGGTGCGAAAAATGCCGGGTTGCTGGCGGTGGCGATTCTTGCGTTGGAGGACGGACGGTTGGCGGAGGCTTTGAAGGAATTTCGTGCGCGGCAGACCGCCGATGTGCTGGCGGTGCAACTCCCCTGACACCGATTACCTACCATGGACTCACGGCGCGTTTTTCTTCCTGGGAGCACGATTGGAATCATGGGGAGTGGGCAGTTGGGGCGGATGCTGGCGATTGCCGCGCGTCGGATGGGGTACCGGGTGCAGACGTTTTCGCCGGACAGGCACACGCCCACGGGTGCGGTGGCGGATGTGGAGGTTTGTGCGAGTTACGAAGACAGGCGTGCGGTGGAGGCGTTCGCGAGGCAGGTGGATGTGATCACGTTTGAGTTTGAGAACATCCCCGTGGAGAGCGTGCAGTGGGCGGCGGATTTCTGTGCGGTGCGTCCATCGGGGCGGGTGTTGCACGTTTGTCAGCACCGTCTGAGGGAGAAGGAATTCCTGCGCAGGGCGGGGTTGCCGCTGGCGCCGTTTAGCCGTGTGGGCTCGGAGGAGGAGTTGCGTGCCGCCGTGGAGCAGGTTGGCCTGCCTGCGGTGCTGAAGACAGCGGCCTTCGGGTACGACGGGAAGGGGCAGTTGAAGATCCAGCTGGGGGCGGATTTGACGGCTGCATGGGCGCGCTTCGAGGGGCAGGGGGCGGTGCTGGAGAAGTGGGTGACTTTCTCAAAGGAGATCTCGGTGATCGTGGCGCGTGGAGTGGATGGGCGGATGGCAACGTTTCCCGTGTGCGAGAACGAGCATCACCGGCACATTCTCGATGTGACCAGTGTGCCTGCGACTGTGGAGCCCGAGGTGGCCGCACGAGCCGTCGCGCTGGCGGAGGCGGTTGCTGAGCAGTTGGACTTGGTGGGTTTGCTGGCGGTGGAGATGTTCCTGATGAGCGACGGGGAGATCCTCATCAACGAGTTGGCTCCGCGGCCGCACAACTCGGGGCATTTTTCACTCAACGCGTGTGTGACGAGCCAGTTTGAGCAGCAGCTGCGTGCGGTGTGCGGCCTGCCTCTGGGGTCCACGGAGTTGGTGCGTCCTGCGGCGATGGCGAACCTGCTGGGGGATCTCTGGAGCGAGGGTGAGCCTTATTGGGCGGCTGCGTTGAGATACCCCGAAGTGAAGCTGCACTTGTACGGTAAGGATACTCCCCGTGAGGGACGCAAGATGGGGCATTTGATGGCATTTGGGCCGAGTGCGAGGGAGGCGGCTGAAACTGTGCGGGCCGCGCGTCGATCGCTCACTCCGGGGGCTGAGTAGGCCATGGAGATTGCGCGCGTGGCGACCGAGTGCCTGCCGACCGGGGGCGGGGCAGTGGAGGAGGCTGTGGAGCGTGCGGTGCGCCTGCTCCGGGATGGGCAGACGGTGGCGCTGCCGACGGAGACGGTGTACGGGCTGGCGGCGGATGCGCTGAGGCCCGAGGCGGTGGTGAAGATTTTCGAGGCCAAGGAGCGGCCTTTTTTTGATCCGCTCATTGTGCATGTACCGGGTGTGGAGTGGATTCCGAGGCTGACTGCCGCTTCGGCTCCGGTGAACGCTCGGGTGCGGGCTCTGGTGGAGCGGTTCTGGCCCGGCCCTCTGACGCTGGTGCTGCCGCGCACGGAGGAGGTGCCGGATCTGGTGACTTCGGGGATGGAAACTGTGGCGGTGCGTATGAGCGCGCATCCGGTGTTTGCGGCGGTTGTTCGTGCCTTTGGGAAGCCACTGGCTGCTCCGAGTGCCAACCGGTTTGGGCGCATCAGTCCCACCTGCGCGGAGCACGTGTGCTCGGAGCTTTCCGGGCGGATCCCGTTGGTGGTGGATGGGGGTGCGTGTCTGCACGGGGTGGAGTCGACCATCGTGGCGGTGAGGCCCGGGGGGATGGAGATCCTGCGGGCCGGTCCTGTGACTGCGGCTGAGTTGGGGGAGTTTGGGGAGGTGGAGTTGCGTTCGCCTGCTGCGCATGCAGGCAGGAGTCTTGTGGAAGCGCCGGGTCAGCTGGCGAGCCACTATGCTCCGCGTACTCTGATGCTTTTGGCGTCTGATTTGGGAGCGGCGCGGGGCGCGTCTGAGCGTGCGGGTTTGCTCGCATGGCGTTCTGTTCCGGCCGGGCATGCGTTTGCGGCGGTGGAGGTGCTCTCCGCGTCCGGAGACTTGAGGGAGGCGGCGTCGTCGCTCTTTGCGAAGATGCGGCGTCTGGATGCGGCGGGGCTGGATTTAATCGTGGCCGAGCCTGTGCCGGAGGACGGCGTGGGTGTGGCGATCATGGACCGTCTGCGGCGGGCGAGTCACCGTGCGGTGGAGAAGGGAAGCGATGTCTACTGAAGGAGATTCAAAGGCGGGGGGTAAGATCAGCGCGCGCGATGCCGGGTTGGTGTCGGCGGCGGTGATGTGCAGTCGGGTGCTTGGGTTGGTGAGGGAGCTGATCTTTGCGAAGCTTTTCGGGGCGGGTTTTGCGATGGATGCATTTGTGGCGGCGTTCCGGTTGCCGAACCTGTTGCGGGACTTGTTTGCGGAGGGGGCGTTGTCGACGGCTTTTGTGACGGTTTTTTCGCAGAAGATCGCGAGGGAGGGGGATGATGCGGCGTGGTCGCTGGCGAACAAGGTGGCGACGATGGCGGTGGTGTTGCTGAGCGTGGTGAGCATTCTTGGGGTGGTATTCACGCCGCAACTCGTCTGGCTTCTGGCGGATGGATACAGCCCGGAGAAGCAGCAATTCACGGTGCTTCTGGCGCGGATCATGTTCCCCTTCATCCTGCTGGTGTCGCTGGCCGCGCTGGCGATGGGGGTGCTGAACTCGCGCCGGGTGTTTGGTGCGCCATCGATGGCTTCAAGTTACTTCAACCTCGGATCTATCGGAGGCGGGCTGGTTCTTGCGTGGTGGATGGATCCGCAGTTTGGGGAGCGTTCGGTGATCGGTCTTGCGCTGGGGACTTTGGTGGGCGGGCTTTGGCAGCTGACATCGCAGTTCCCGGCTTTGAGAAGGACAGGCTACAGGTTCCGGCCCGACTTTCTCTGGCGGGATGAAGGGGTGCGCCATGTGCTTCTGCTGATGGGGCCCGCCGTGATCGCGGCGAGTGCGGTGCAGGTGAACGTGATGATCAACGGACGTTTTGCGTCCTATCTTGGGGATGGTCCGATGAGCTGGCTGAGTTTTGCTTTCCGGCTCATGCAGCTTCCGCTGGGGGTGTTTGGCGTGGCGATCGGTACGGTGAGTCTTCCGCTCATTTCGCGCAGTGCGCTGGCTGAGGATCGCGAGGAGTTCAGTGCGCTGCTGGCGCGCGGGATCCGGATGGCGTGCCTGCTTACGGTGCCGTCGACCGTGGGTTTGGTGCTGCTTGCCGAGCCGATTGTGAGCGTGATTTACGAGGGGGGGAAGTTTACGGCCGCGAGTCGGCTGGCTACGGCGTCTGCGTTGCAGTGTTATGCGGTCGGGTTGGTGGCCTACAGTGCGATCAAGGTGCTGCAGCCCACCTTTTACGCAATCGGCAGGCGTTCACGGCCGATGTGGGTGAGTGTGGCTGCAATCGGGCTGAATCTGGTCTTCAACTGGCTCTTCACGTTCCACTGGACGATGGGGTACCGCGGGCTCGCGCTTTCCACCGGGTTTGTGGCGTTGTGCAATTTCACGGCGCTGTACTGGATGATGGGGCGCGAGGTGCGCACGCTGCATACGGGGCTGCTGTTGCGCACCCTGGGCAAGCTCGTGGTGGCATGCCTGCCGATGGGGGGGCTTTGCGGGTGGGCCTGGCATGCCAGTGGTGGTGCGTGGGAGCAGATGCACTTTGTCGTGCGATTGGGCTGGCTTGCGTCGGTCATCGGCATCTCCGCTTTGAGCTTTTTTGCAGCGGCGCTGGCCCTGCGTGTCGACGGGGTGGAGGAGGTGCGCGCTCTTCTCTGGGGTAAGATGTCGCGTCTTCTCCGACGTGGACGCCCCAAGTCTTAGCGCTGGCGGATCATTTCTGCTGGGCCGCGGCGGAGTCTGAGTCGGCCTGAAGAGTCCGTGCTTGCTCCTTGTAGCGAGCCTCTGCCCGGCTGAACTCCGGGTCTCCGTTCCGTGGGAGATTGGCGCGCGCCTGTTCGAGGCGCTGGCGGATGCGCTCGGCAGCAGCTTTTCTCTCAGGAATCGGCCGGGCGCGGTCGGCCATGACATGTTCGTCCGGCAGGGCCTTGGAGACGGGCTGGGAGCTGGCGGCGAGGGAGCGCAGGTGTTCGAGTTGTTCGCCTGCGCGTTCGCGCAGGTCGATGCGAACGGGCTTTCCGCCCAGCAGGCACGCGACCCAGTAGGCGGTGACAGTCAGGGAGGCGACGCCTGCGAGGAAGGCCGAGGACTGGCCGATGGTCGCCTGGTATACGGCGACCGGTGCATAGAAGAGGGTGGCCACGACGCCGAGGACGCCAACCACCACCGAGGCGAAGTAGATGCCGCCGGAATCGACTCTTGAGGATAGGTAGATTCCGCCGGCCAAGAGGCCGAGTGAAGCGAGGATTCCGAGTGCGTAGGATGCCCAGAGTTGGACTGCTTTTTTTGGGCGGTTTTCCATGCCGGGAAAGAGCAGGGAGAGAAGCCAGAAGCAGAGGATCAGGCCCGGTTGGATCGCGGCCAGCAGGAGGATGGAACTGGGGTAAGCGCCTGAGAACCACTCCATGGCGCGTTGCGCGATCCACTCTGGGGAGGTTGATTGCGGGGTGAGCGCCAAGGGTAGCGGCCACGAAAACATGGGCGTTAAGAGGTTAGTGTGGAGCGCACCCTCTGACAAGGGCGGGTGCATCCTCGGATCAGTGTACGGAAAGAAACGGCCGCTGGGAATCCCGACTGTCAAAGATCGCGTGGTGCAAACCGCGCTCTGGCTGGTGTTGATGCCGATCTACGAGGCGGACTTTCATCCCAATAGTTTTGGGTATCGACCCAAGCGCCGCGCTCAACAAGCGATG
>CAMAUX010000059.1 GCA_945861435.1 Chthoniobacter flavus
GGCGACCCGACAGAAGCGTGATTAAACCCGGTCCCGAACGCCGTGAACCCGCCTCCTGCATCAATCTCACCCGAGGCCCGGTGCACCAAGGCGAGCACAAGGAGACAGAGTTGGAGAATCCACTTTTTCATAATGCCAGCGGGGTGATCTGAACGGGGATGTTCAGACTGAACAAAAAAACTGGCGCCGGTGTACCCCCCCCCCCCCCCCGAGTCAACGGTATATCCCCATCCGTACGCTCCATCCACAAGAGGACGCCGGGCCAGAATGGCAGGACTCCCGCGCCGCCTGTTCCCGCTGCTCACGCCCCATCCCTGAACGCCCCGCATGAGAAGGGGCTGCGCCATCCCCTTTCGAGACTTTCACAGGGCCGCAACGAAGGCCGCAACGAGGGGCAGTTGCGGGCGATGCGTTCCGCGATCCTGCGCACACTCGAACTCAAGCACGACCCGCTCCCGCAAAGCATCGCCAGCACCATTGCGTCCACCATCGATGAGCCCTCGCTCCTGCGCCTGCTGGACCGCGCCGTTCTTTCCTCTTCTCTCGCTCAGTTCGCGCAAGATCTCTGAGCGCAAGAAGCGCCATAAGCGCCATCAAAACCGCGACTGCCACCGCCTTCTCAGCTGGGTTTTCCCGCAGGCGTTTTTCCGCAGGCGTTTTTCCCTCTTCTGATCCGGAGGCGGTGCCGATCTGTGGAGCCGATAGAGCCGATAGGGACAGGCAAGGTTTCCTGCAGAAGGCCATGGCCCACGGAACGCACTGAATGCACGGACCATGAAACAGCTCACTACCATCCTCACCCCCCCTCCTGCTTTCCGTGTCGTCCGTGCGTTCCGTGGGCCAACTCTCCTCTCGTCGCTCTTGAGCATCGGCGCCTGTCTCGTGGCCGATCTCACTCATCGAAGCATGGCCAATGCACTGATCTCAGCGCCACTCACGGCTGTCCCTTGCTGGCGTGTTCTCGGCTGGGTTTTTCCGCAAGCATTTTTCCCTCTCATGATCCGGAGGCGGTGCCGATCTGTGGAGCCAATAAAGCCGACAGGGACTCGTCCGCTTCGGTCGGATTTGTCGGGCAAGAGCGGTTTTTCCGCGCTGTCTTGGCCCTCAGAGTGCGACCACCGGGTGGGGCCGCAGGCGAAGGGCTACGACGTCGTCTGGCTTCTCAGCCGTGTGAACCGTTCGCGGACCAAGTGCAGGTAGGCTTCACGTTTCGGCTCGCTGAGAAAGCTGCGCCGGATCCAGGCAGGCCACTCCTCCTCCGCCTGCACCAGCAGTTTTTCCAAGTCACTCCGCATCAACTCGGTGGGAAGTCCGCAGCGTTCCACCGCGAGGTAGTCGAGCAAGTCGTGCCGGTTGAGGTTCCGCTTGCGACCACGGATGGACAGAGCAATCTCCTCCTGAGGGTTTTTCAAAACGATGCTCGTGTTGAGCAGATCGTAAGCGGGACTCAATGCGATCCGGCTGGATCGGCTCACGAGCGACCAGTTCTTCAGATGCATGTCTTCGTTACCCGTGAGAAAACAAAACCAGACACGCAACATCAGCTTCCTCTTCTCGATCACCGGAAACGTGCAGAACCGGTCAAGCATGCCAACCACCTGCTCCATCGAGCTGTCGTACTTCGTGTCGCGGGTGAATCCCAACAGCTGAGCACCGTCCTCCAAAGGAAGACGGTGGCGCTGACCGACACGATCAAACCGCCGGATGAAGTACACCACCGACCCATCGCTTGCTTCCACCAGTCCGTGCACAGGCACCTCAATACCGGAGTGTTCGGCAAGAGTCATCGTCAGGGCCTCGTTGGCTGGCACTTCCGGCCATTGAGGAGGACAGCATTTCAAAATAAAACGGCCGCCTCGGTCCACGATTTCGAAACGACCTTCCTTGATTCGCAAAACGGCGCTGAGCTTGGGCTGCACGCCCTGCACGGACATCTTGCCCGCTCGAGCGGTAGCTTCTTCTAGTTGCTGCGCCAGAGTGTATGGCAAGGAATCGATCTCCATCAGGCGCGGGTCCAGGCGTTTGAGGCCCTCGCGGCTGTACCGAATTCCCTCAGAAATCTCCTCCAGAGTGATTCGGCAACGGTTCATTTTCCGCCCTCCTCAATCACCTTGAGCGCCCCCACCACATCCTGCCCCACCGCGATCAACTGCCGGTAACAATCCCCACGATCAATTTTGAGCTGTCTGAGCAAAGCTTCCAGCTGCGCACCCTCCGGAAGCAGCCCCTCCAAAAATGGAGGAAAGGCAGCAAAGAGGTAGGGCTCCACACGGACAGGAAGGCTCAATGACACCGGCGGCCCTGTGTAGCCGGACTCATAGACGAAGCGCCATTCGCCGCTCTCCAGTGACGCAACGTGTCCAGCGAGAACGTCGCATTGAAAGACCATGGCCCGCCGCGAAGGGGCGTGCGGCTCGGGAGAGGCGATTTTCATCGTTCCTGCTCCTGTTGGCTGGCGCCTTCCTGCCACTGCGAAACCAGCGGCCCGATGGGCGTCAGCGTCACATTCAGAACGGCCAGCACCGCCTGCACATTTTTCCAAGAAACCTGCTCCCCTCCCGATTCAATGCACTGCACGACCTTGCGACTGACGTCAGCCAGTGCGGCAAGTTCGATCTGCGAGAGATCCGCAGCTTTTCGATGATAACGCACCAAGGAATGCAGATTCATTTTTTGCTCCTTTTGAGATGCAAATTGAACGTTTTTTCATCAGACATCAAGACACAATGGATCTGTTGCAGTTTTTCGCCTCTAATAAGGGGCATTTTGTTCGCCTTCCTCCGTAAAAGCGGATTAAAATCCAGCCGATCGGTTTATATGCATCTTTAAAGGTGCATTTTATCCATATTACGTTGGAAACTTGCTGGCTTTATTCCAGCTCGCACCCCGCCTGTTCACGTTTGGCGTTACCTTCTCCCGACAGCCCCACCGAGTACCCTTGAGAGGCATCTGAAGGCTACGGGGGCCAACCTTCCCCCCATCGTTCTCGTGCATCGGCGCCTGTTTCGTGGCCGAGCCACCTCATCGAAGCAGTGGAGCCGATAGGGACAGGCAAGGTTTCCTGCAGAAGGCCATGGCCCACGGAACGCACTGAATGCACGGACCATGAAACAGCTCACTACCATCCTCACCCCCCTCCTGCTTTCCGTGTCGTCCGTGCGTTCCGTGGGCCAACCCTCCTCCCGTCGCTCTTGCGCATCGGCGCCTGTCTCGTGGCCGATCTCACTCATCGAGGCATGGCCAATGCACTGATCTCAGTGCCACTCACGTCTGTCCCTTGCTGGCGTGCCTTACGGGCCGCTACCTGCCAGTGCCGCCGGTAGGCCGGCGCGATAGCCCGAGAACGCAGTTCGCAAACGAGGACCGTTTGGCTATTGCTGTCTCATTAGACAGCCCGCCCCCCGCGCTGCTCCGCCCGCCCTGAAAGCCTCGGAAATGCACGGCCTCGCGAAACCCACCCCCATGAAACGCATCCTCACAATCCTCGCCGTGTTCCTCTCGGCCCCGCTCTGCGCCCTCCACGCCGCGCCCGCTCCAAAGCCCAACATCATCTTCATTCTCGCCGACGACCTCGGCTTCGCAGAAATCGGCGCCAACGGTTCCGACCGTTACAAGACCCCGCACATCGACTCGCTCGCCAGCACCGGCATCCGCTTCAGCCACTTCTACACCGCCCCGCTCTGCGGTCCGTCGCGCGCGCTCATCCTCACCGGCCGTTATGCGTTCCGCTCGGGCGCGGTCACACAGGACGCCTGCGCCTCCCTCGTCCGCACCGGCGACAAAGCCGAGGTGATGATTCCCAACGTCCTGAAAAAAGCCGGTTACACCACAGCGATGATCGGCAAGTGGGGCCAGATCCTGCCCTCCGGGGATGCCGCCCAGTGGGGCTTCGACCACATGCTCAGCTTCAAGGCCAGCGGCATTTATTGGAACAAAGCCGCCGCAGCCGCGTGGGTCAAAAAGTACGAACTCGCCGGCGAGAAAGGCGCCGACGATGGCGTCCGCGCAAACCCCGGCCCCTACCACATCGACGAGAAGAAACTCACGCTGACCGACACCGAGTACATGCCCGACCTCATGCACTCCAACGCCATGGCGTTCATCAACGAAAACAAGGACCGCCCCTTCTTCCTCTATTACTCGCTGTCCCATGTGCATTCCCAAATCCTCCCCACCCCCGACAGCGCCCCGCCTGCACCGGGCTCCGATGCCGCCTCGCGCCACAACCAACTCTACACCGACAACATCGCCTACATGGACAAGCTGGTCGGCAAACTCCTCGCAGAACTCGACCGTCTCAAGCTCCGCGAAAACACCGTGATTTTCTTCATGGGCGACAACGGCACCGCAAAGGCCGCCTCCGACCTCGCCACCATCGGCGGACGCCGGCTCGCGGGCCAGAAAGGCGGCATGGAAGAAGGCGGCGGCCTCGTCCCGCTCCTTGTCAGCTGGCCCGGTGTGACACCCGCAGGCAGGCTCACCGCCAACCTCGCCGACGCCTCCGACCTCCTCCCCACCTTCGCAGAAATCGCCGGCGCGCCCCTTCCTGAAAACCGCGTCATCGATGGCAAAAGCCTCGCACCACAGATCCGGGGCGAAACCCAATCCCCGCGCACATGGGTCTTCACGCAGCTCGGCGAGAACTTCCACGTCCGCGAAGCCGCATGGAAGCTCAACCAAAGTGGCCAGCTCTTCGACATGAAGAATGCGCCCTTTGAGGAAATCGCCGTCCCTGCAGACTCCAAGGACGAAGCCGCGGTGGCCGCCCGGCAGCGTCTCAGCAAGGCTCTTGCGGAACTCAAACCCGCCGCCGGATTCAAGGGCGAGGGCAGCGGCCGCGGGGACAAGACCAAGAAGGAGGAGAAGAAAAAGAAGGCATCCGCTCCCTCCTCCACGGCCGCGCCTGCAGCACCGACTGGGACCACTGCTCCCGCAGCGCAGCCGGAATCGAAGCCCGAGCCCGCGCCCACAAGCGTTGCGCTCACTTCCGAAAAGACTCCGGACGCCCAGAGCGCTGAGCGCGCCGCGAAGTTCGACAAACTCGACCCCAAGAAAACCGGCAAGCTCACCCTCGATGATTACAAGGCCCACCAGTCCGATCCCGAGGCAGCGGCACGACGGTTTGAAAAGTTCGACGTCAACAAGGACGGTATCGTCACGCGCGACGAGTACATTCAAAACAACGCGACAAAGCCGAAGAAAAGCAACTAACGCCCCCATCACACCCCCTTTCATTCCCTTCCTAACCACTCGCGCAAAGGCAGCCCCTCACCCCCGGCTTTTCCAGTCACCACAACCCCTCGCGCACCGCGTGCATCCTTTGCCACAGGCACTTCCGCGGATTCCCCCCCGCCCTTTCCCTCCCCCATGAACATCCTCCGTCCCGCCCCTTCCCTGCTCACCCGCTGGGTGGCTTCCTGCCTTGTCCTCCTCTCCGCCCTGCTGATTTCCAATGCGCGCGCCCAGTTCAGATACCCGCCGCAATTAGAGGGCGCTCGTCCACAGGTCTACCGAGAGGTGGACGGAACCAGGCTCTCACTCTACCTCTTCGAACCTTCGCAGGATTCTCAAACCCGCCGGCCCGCCATCGTGTTCTTTTTCGGAGGCGGCTGGAGCGCGGGTTCGCCGGCACAGTTCGAGCATCAATGCCGCGAACTTGCGGCCTGCGGGATGGTGGCTATCACCGCTGACTACCGCGTCAAATCGCGCCACAACGTGAAGCCCACCGAGTGCCTCGCCGATGCAAAGGCGGCCATCCGCTGGGTTCGCGCGCATGCGGAGGAACTCGGCATCGACCCCGCGCGCATTGCCGCCGCCGGGGGCTCGGCTGGAGGCCACCTCGCAGCCGCCGCAGCCACGGTGCCCGGCTTCGACCCGGGCGCCACCGATCAGGCCGTGTCCGCACTTCCCAACGCCCTGGTGCTCTTCAACCCCGCGCTCCTGCTGGCGCCGATGGGGGGCATGGAACTCAAGGGGTTCGGCACCCGTCTCAGCCCGGAAGTCCTGGGCACCGAGGCGCGCAACCTCTCACCCGCACACCATGTGAAGCCGGGCACGGCGCCCGCGATCATCTTCCACGGGCGCGCTGACACGACGGTCCCGTACAGCACCGCCGAAGCCTTTGAGCGCACGATGAAGGCTGCTGGCAACCGTTGCGAACTCGTGGGGTTCGACGGCCTGGGGCACGGGTTTTTCAATTACGGACGCGACGGCGGAGCCGCCTACCGCGCCACAATGGACGCCACGCGCGCATTCCTCGCATCGCTAGGCTGGATCAAGCCCGCGCAGCCCTAGGACACAGGGTTTACTGAAAGCGCACCCGGATCGGATTCTCAGTTTCCACCTTCACACCGGGCATTCCCTTGAGCAGTTCACGTGCTTCGGGTGAGGTGGGATCTTTCACCTTGCTCAGGACCTTGAACTTGGCGGGATCCGCCATGATTTTGTCGAACTCCACGTCCATGAACGTGATCCGCGAACCCTCCCGATGCGTGGCGTTGGTGTCGACGATGGCGCCTTCAAACTCAAGTTCCACGCGCATCCTCGCGCCCTTGAACATCTGCGCCATCATCGGAAGCATCTGCTCGGCCATCGCCTCCATCTCAGGGGTCTGCGCCGCCTTCAACTTCTCCTGATCCTTCGCATCCGTCTTCGGCATCGAAAGCACCAGTTCGGAAGGATTGCCCTTCTTGAATCCGACCGTGAGCGACTTCCCTTCGACGCCCGGTCCGGCAGCCTGTCCCATCTTGGAAAGATCCAGATGGATCCTGCCAATATCGGTGAATGCGAATGTGGCGGTGTATCCCTCCCTGCCCTCCTGCTCGATCTTTTTGGCGCCAACAAACGTGACTCCTTCTCCGAGCGCGAGTGCGGCGGCCCGGAGTTCCTCCTCGTTGATCTCAGTAGGCGCCTTGCCTTTATCGCCACCAAGCAACTTGGCCTGCGCCAGCATCGCGGTGCTCACGCTCACCGATTGCTCGATCGTCCCGGATCCATCCGGCTTCACATGAACAAGGACCCCAACCTCAAAACAGGCAGAGCAAAAATGCACGACGAGGACAGCAAGAAGAATGCGGATGATTTTCATGGGGAGGAGATTTTCAGGGAAAACGAAACCGGATTTGGGAGCCGCTCACAAAGCAATTCGCCGCGCACAGACCCCTTCCAATACAGGCTCGTGCCGCGGCCAACCTAGGCGAGAAGCGGCTTCACCACCGAAGCCGATTCCACGCCGGTGAGCCGCTGATCGAGTCCCTGCACCTTGTAGGTGAAGCGCTCGTGGTCGATGCCCATGCAGTGAAGGATCGTCGCATTGAGATCGTTGAGCGGCACCGGATCGCTGGCGACGTTGTAGGAAAAATCGTCCGTCTCCCCGTGGCTGATGCCTCCCTTCACACCGCCCCCGGCCATCCACATGCAGAAGTTGCGCGGGTGATGGTCGCGTCCGTAGTTGGTGGCCGTGAGCGTGCCCTGCGAGTAGACGGTGCGCCCGAACTCACCGCCCCAGACGACGAGGGTGTCGTCCAAAAGGCCGCGCTGGCGCAGATCAGCGATGAGAGCGCCCGTGCCCTGGTCCGTGTCCACACACTGGTTGCGCAACTGGTTGGGGAGACCGCCGTGCTGGTCCCAGCCCCGGTGCATGATCTGCACCACACGCACCCCGCGCTCCACGAGGCGGCGTGCCATCAGCGCGCTGTGGGCGAAGGACCCCGGCTTGCGAACTTCGGCTCCGTACAAGTCCAGCACGCTCTGCGGCTCGTTGCTGAGCTCCACAAGCTCCGGCACGCTGGCCTGCATCCGAAATGCCATCTCGTACTGTGCGATCCGGGTCTGGATTTCCGGATCGCCCATCCGCGCAAAGTTGCGCTGGTTGAGGGCCCCAAGCGCATCGAGCATCGCGCGCCGATCGCCCGCGCCCACGCCCTCCGGATTGGGCAGGTAGAGCACGGGATCGCCGCTGCCGCGCAGCGCCACGCCGTTGTGTCGGGTCGGGAGAAAACCGCTGGCCCACATCCGCGAAAACAGCGCCTGGCCGTTGCTGCCGGTGGGAAACTGCGGCGTCAGCGCGACGAAGGAAGGCAGATCGTTGTTCTCGCTGCCCAGACCGTACGAGAGCCATGAGCCGATACTGGCGCGGCCAGGGATCTCGGAACCGGTCATCACGAAAGTGCAGGCCGGGTCGTGGTTGATGGCGCTGGTGCTCACCGTCTTGATGAGCGCGATCTCGTCCACCACCTTCGCCGTGTGTGGAAGCAACTCGCTCACCCAGCGGCCACACTTGCCGTGCTGCGTGAAGGTGAACATCGAGGGTGCCACCGGAAAGCGCGCCTGGCCGGAAGTCATCCCGGTGATGCGCTGACCGCCGCGCACCTCGGAAGGCAGCTCCTTGTCGAAGTGTTCCTTGAGCCCGGGCTTGTAATCCCACAGGTCGATCTGCGAGGGACCGCCGTTCATGTGGAGATAGATCAGCGCCTTCGCCTTCGCCGCAAAATGCGGAAGGCCCGGCTGCGCAGGATGCACGCGAGCACCAGACGCAACCGCAGCGGCCACGGCCGCAGCCGATGGCGACTGCGCCCCGGCGCTCCGACCCATGAGATGTGCGAGCGCGATGCCGCCCACGCGCAGGCCCGCACTGCCAAAGAACTGGCGGCGGGTCTGCAGAAGATGATGCTCAATCAGCGGGTCCATGATCACTGGAGGTTGAGGGCTTCATCGAGGTTGAGCACAAGGTTCGCCACAAGCGTCCATGCCGCGAGCTCGGGCTCCTGCAGTCCGGTCCGCGGCTGACTCTCACCCGTGCGGATCATGCGTCCTGCGGCAGCCGGGTTCTGCTGGTAACCCGCCGCATGCCGATCCAGCGCGGCCTTCACCAGTGCGGCCTCCGCGGGTTCAGGCCGGCGCGCCAGCGCGGTGCGAAAGGCAAACTCGATGCGCTCGCCCGCCGACGGTCCGGCTTCGGAAAGGATCCTCTCGGCGAATGCGCGCGCGGCCTCGAAGAACTGCACGTCATTCATGAGCTGGAGGGCTTGGAGCGGAGTGTTGCTGCGTTCGCGGCGCATGCAGCTCTGTTCACGCGAAGGACCGTCGAAGTTGGCCATGAGGGGCGGTGGCGCCGTCCGCTTCAGGAACGTGTAGAGGCTGCGGCGGTAGAGCGCGGGGCCGCTATCCGCCTTGTAAAAGCGGGTGTTGGATCCGACGAAGCCCACCGGCTCCCAGATGTTCTCGGGTTGGTAAATACGCACGCCCTTGCCCCCGAGCTCGCGACGCAACAGACCCGAAACCGCGAGCGCCTGATCGCGCAGTTCCTCCGCATCGAGCCGGAAACGAGGCCCGCGCGCCAGCAGCCGGTTCTCAGGATCACGCGACCAGAGGGCGGGCGCAGCTGCAGCCTCCTGCTGGTAGGCGCTCGACGTGACGAACAGCTTCACGAGCGCCTTCACGTCCCAGCCCGATTCCCGGAAACGGATCGCAAGCCAGTCGAGCAATTCGGGATGGCTCGGGCTCTCGCCTTGAGAACCAAAGTCGCCGGAGCTCCGCACGAGCCCCACACCGAAGAACTGCTGCCAGAAACGGTTCACGGTCACGCGCGCTGTCAGGGGATGCGAGTCGGAGACCAGCCAGCGCGCAAGGTCGAGCCGGGTGGGCGCTTCCGGCACGGCGGCCGCGAGCGGTGGAAGGATGGCGGGCACGCGTGGCGCCACCTTCTCGCCGGGCTTGTCGTAAGCGCCGCGCTGCATGACGAAGCTTTCCCGCGGCTTGTCCATGTCCCGCATGATGAAGGACGCGGGGATGGCGGCATCGATTTCCTCGCGTTCCTTGCGCAGCTTGCGTTCGGCGTCCTGCAAGGGGCCGAGGGTTTGCTTCGTGGTGGAGCAGACGCTGCCCAGAAAATACTCGCGCAGCTGCCGCTGTTGATCGGGCGTGCGCTTGTCCTCGGCCACCTTGTGGAGCTTGTTGATCTCCGGTGGAAGCCCCTGAGTGTCCTTGCCCTTGTGCGCCTTGATCCAGACCTCAAGCGATTTGCGCGGATCGTTGGCGGCATCCACCCGGCCCACCATCTGCAACTGGTCGAAGTAAGCGGTGCCGCCGTGCAGAGTGAAAGCAAACCCAAGCACCTGATCACCGGCCTTGAGCCCAAGCTTCGTCACATCCACCTCCAGTTGCGCCCAGTTCCCAGGCTGCGGCAGCGCACCCGCGCCGAAACGCGTGGTGGTGTCAGCCGTGCCGTAGTTGATGGCCTGCAGATCGCCCCACAAGGCGCGGTGCTTCCACTGGTCGGTGTGGATCTGGAGCATCACCGCCGTGGGTGGTTCGGCCGGATCCAGAAAAACCATCATCGAGAGCCGCGCGCACGGGGGCACTTCAAAGGGCGCCGCGCCGCTTTGGTAGAAGTTCTGCGCCACCGCCTTGCCCGACACCTTCAGCGAACGCTGGCCCGAACAGACAGGGCCGTTGTCCTTGGTCACCCACACCGGCTTCACGTCCGCGGGCGAGGACTGCACCTTTGCTCCGGCCGGAAAGTCGTCGTCGAAAAGCGGCAGGGTCTCTTCCTGGGGCAGGATCGGCGGGCTGGCCTTGGCGGGATCAGAGTAATCGAGCTTCGCGATCTGTGCTTGGAGTTCGGTGCCAGCCTTGGCGATGCGACCCTCGAGATCCTTGAGCCGCGCGGCCTGCTCCGGAGTGGAGAGCTTCACCACGGGGGCGGTGAGCAGCGCATTGCCGTCCATGGCCGGATCGGCGCTCACGTTGTAGAAGGCGTAGAGCTCGTAAAACTCGCGCTGGCTAATCGGATCGAACTTGTGGTCGTGACACACCGCGCAGCCCGCAGTGAGGCCCATCCATGTCTGCGCCATGGTGGCCGTGCGGTCGACCGCGTAACGATAGGTGAACTCGGCTGCGATCGCACCGCCCTCGCTCGTCGTCACGTTGCAGCGATTGAATCCGGTGGCCACGAGCTGGTCGTTGGTCGGGCTGGGCAGAAGGTCGCCCGCGATTTGCTCGATCGTGAAGTCCCGAAAGGAGAGGTTGCGGTTGAAGGCGCCGACCACCCAGTCGCGGTAGGGCCACATGGAACGCTCGTTGTCGAGATGCAGACCGTGCGTGTCTCCGTACCGCGCCACATCCAGCCAGTGCCGCGCCATCTGCTCGCCGAAATGCGGGGAGGCCAGCAGACGGTCCACCAGCTTCGGGTACGCATCAGGAGAGCTGTCCGCGAGGAAAGCATCCACTTCCGCCATGCTCGGCGGCAGGCCTGTGAGCGCGAGCGTCACGCGGCGCACGAGAGTCTCCTTGGAGGCGCGCGGTTTGTAAGCGAACTTCTCAGCGGAAAGACGTTTGAGCAGAAAAGCATCGAGCGCGCCGCCCTCCACCCCTTGCGGCAGCGGCGGCACCACGGGCTGCACCGGCGCCTCAAAGGCCCAGTGCTTCTGATACTTCGCACCCTCGGAAATCCAGCGCCGCAACGTCTCCTTTTCGGAAGCGGAAAGAGTCTTGTGGGACTTGGGCGGCGGCATGAGTTCATCCCGGTCCGCGGTGATGATGCGTTTCCAGAGCGCGCTCGCGTCGGGGTTGCCCGGCACCACGGCCAACTCCCCGCTCTCGCCTTTGCCATAGGCTCCCGCAACTCCAGCAACTCCAGCAACTCCCGCAGCCTCGCCCGCGGTGCTTGGAGCCTCGGGCACGTCGAGGCGCAGGCCGGCCTTGCGCTTCTTGGCATCGAAGCCGTGGCACGCAAAGCACTTGTCCGAAAGCACCGGCCGCACGTCCCGGTTGAACTCCAGCGGAGCGGCATCCGCACGCAGCACGCAGGGCCGCAGCACGGCGAAGAAAGCCGGCACGGGCAACAGAAAACGCAGGATGGAACGGGAGACTCGCAAGGCAGGGGTGGCCGCTGATCATCACTAGGGATGCAGACACCTCCCAACCACCCCCACTTTTGTGTGGTCCCCTTGTTTGCGCTATTGGATCACCCCCCACTTCCTGCGAATCTGAGCGTCTTGTCCGCCCGCGTGATGACCCCGCGCCGCACCACCCAGAAACGATCCCGCACCCTGTGCACCACCACGCCCACATCGGCACCGTGGGTCGCGCTGGCGTTGGCATTGGCCTTGGCGTTGACGCTGGTGAAACCGACATCCAACGCCCATGCGGCCGCCGCGCGGTATCTGATCGAAGGCTGGGGCACCGAGGACGGCCTGCCACAGAACATCGTCCATGCCGTGGCTCAAACACCCGATGGATTCCTGTGGTGCGCAACGCCCGGCGGACTCGCCCGCTTTGACGGGATACGCTTTGTGACCTTCAACGCCGCCAGCACCCCGGCGCTGGGCACAGGCCGCATCCGGGCGCTTCTCGTGGACCGCCAAGGTGTGCTCTGGGCCTGCACTCAGGAGGGCGGGCTGATCCGCCGCACCCAGGGGATTTTTGAAAGCATCCCGCTTCCGCCACCGGAGGGCGGTGGCCGACGCACCTTTGTAGGCCTCGCGGACGATGCCTCCGGCACGCTGTGGCTCTCCAGCGAGGACGGCGCCGTGTTCACCCTGCGCGACGGCGTCCTCGCCACGGTCTCCGGACAATGGCCCGCGCGCGCCCCGTTCACCGCCCTCGCAGATGCGCGCGGCGGGGTCTGGGTGCGCAGCCGCTTTGAACTCGCCGAAATCCGCGACGGGACACGCGCACCGGTCCTCGAGGGTCCCTTCGCCCAATACCAATTCCTCGCCCCCAGCCGCGAAGAGGGTTGGTGGGTGAAAATGGGCGGCCGTGTCCGCCTCTGGCGCGCCGGACAGTGGCTCGGGGAACGAGCCGCCCCCGCATGGGCCGATCGCGCGGTGCCCTCCGCACTCGAGGACAGGCAGGGCCGTCTGTGGGTGGGCACCAGCGGGCTCGGCCTTTTCCGTTACGACCCGGACGGCACCGTCGAACAATTCGCCGCCGCGCAGGGTCTCGGCAGCGATCAAGTCAACAGCCTCTGCGAGGATCGCGAGGGCAACCTCTGGGTAGGCACCAGTGGCGGAGGCTTGCGCCGCGTGCGCCCCGCACTGGTCCACTTCCTCGGACGAGAACAAGGGTTCGCCTCCAACCAGATCACCGCCGTCTGCGAGGGCGCCCAAGATGTCCTCTGGGTGGGAACCGAAAACGACGGTCTGCATCGGGTAGAAAAAGGCCGAGCCACCCTCGTACCCGGCAGCGAGCGGATGGCAGTGCGCTCCGTGCTCCTCACGCGCAAAGGCACCGTGTGGGTCGGTGCCGCGCCGGGCGGCCTCCACCGGATGCAGATCTCTCCAGAAGAACAGAAGCAAGAGCCCCAAAGCGAAGTACCGAAAAGGGACAGGCTTCAACCTGCCTCCGCCGATCCCGCCATGGCCGCCAGTTCCGTCCTCAGCCTGCTCGAGGACCGCCAGGGCCGGCTCTGGGTCGGCCGCCAGTCCCCCACCCCACTCCTGTGCCTCGACTCCACAACCGGCATTCCCCTCGCCCTCCCCACCGCACCTGAATCCAGCGTCCCGACAGACGTGGTCTGCATGGCCGAAGACACCGCAGGCCGCCTCTGGATGGGGACCGACGGCCATGGCCTTTTTTCATGGGACGGGAAGCGCTGGAGCCGCCTCGAGCGTTCCGGCGGGCTCCCCAGCGAGAGTGTGCGCGCCCTCCATGCCGACGCCGATGGCAGCCTCTGGATCGGGACCGAGGGCGGCGGCCTCTGCTGGCTGCGCGATGGACGTCTCCACTCCTGCAACACCAAGGACGGCCTCCTCGACGACACCCTCAACTTCCTCGCCGAAGATCTCCATGGCCGCCTCTGGATGACCTCCTTCCAAGGCGTTTTCCATCTCGCAAAAAAAGACCTCACCTCCTTTTTCTCCGGAAAACTCCCCCGCCTCTCCGCCGTCAGCCTCAACCTCTCCGACGGCCTCCCCGCACTCGAATGCCCGGGCGGTTTCCAACCCGCCGGATGCCGCTCCCGCGACGGCCGGATCTGGGTTCCAACCCTCCGCGGTCTGGCCGTGATGACCCCCACAAAACCGCAACCCACCGCCGGATCACGAAAGAGCGCAAATCCACTCTCTACTCCTACTCCGGCTTCCGCTGGCACACCGCCCGTCCACATCGAGTCCATCAGCATCGACGGCGCACCGGAGGACCCCGCGGAAGGCCGCCTCGAGCTGCTCCCCGGACGGCACCGCTACGAAATCCGGTACACAGGCATCCACCTTGGCGCTCCGGCACGCGTGCAGTTCAGGCACAAGCTTGAGGGCTTTGAAAAAAAGTGGGTCGAAGCCGGGACACGCCGCGTTGCCACCTACAACTACCTGCCTGCGGGCCGCTACCAATTCGAAGTCCAAGCCCGCACTCAGGACGGAGACTGGAACCCCGAAAGTGCGCGCATGGAACTCATCGTGCCGCCGCGACTCTGGGAACGCACCGGATTCCTGCCGGGGGCGGCCGGCTCCCTGCTCCTTCTCGTGGCCGCGGGTGTGCGCACCATCACCCGGCGCAGGTTCCAGCGCAGGCTGCGCGAGATCGAGGCGCAGCGCCGCCTCGAAGCCGAACGCACCCGCATCGCCCAAGACATCCACGACGACCTCGGCGCCGGCCTCACCCAGATCGGCTGGCTCGGGGCGCTCACAGAAAAACAGGCCGCCGACACCGACACCGTGCGCGCACACGCCCGCAAAATCGCCGGCACCGCACGCGACATGGTCCGCTCCCTCGACGAGATCGTATGGGCCGTGCGCCCTGAGAACGACAGCCTCCAAGCCCTCATCGACTACTTCGGTCACCGGGTCGATGAGTTCTTCGACAACAGTCCCGTGCGCGCATGGTTCACGCCGCCAGCCCACGTGCCCCACCTCAGCGTACCCGCCGAACTGCGCCACCACTTCTACCTCGCATGCAAGGAGGCCCTGCACAACGTGCTCAAACACTCCGCCGCCTCCGAAGTCCGAATCCTCCTCCACGCGGACAACGGCACACTCCGCGCCCGCATCGAAGACAACGGCTACGGCTTACCCGCCAAAACCTCATCCCAAGAGACATCCCAAGCGTTCCCCGCGGAGCCCCAGCAAACCAGCGACTCCCCCGTTCAGGAACCAAGCCACCGCGGAAACGGGCTTCCCAACATGCGTCAAAGAGTGGAGAACCTCGGCGGCCGCTTCCACATCGAGTCCGCACCGGGCAAAGGCACGGTCGTGAAATTGGAGGTGCCGCTCCCCGCAGAACCCGCTGCTGCAACTCCCTGAAAACCCCCCATGCCCTCCCCCAAACCCATCCAGATCGTACTCGTGGAAGACAGCGCGCGTCTGCGTGAAAGCCTCGCCCAAATGCTGGCTCAAAGCCCCGCCCACCGACTCGTGGGCGCGTTCGCCGATGCGGAGACCGCGCTCGCGCAGATCCCCGCTCTCCGCCCCGATGTGGTGCTCATGGACATCGGCCTGCCCCGCATGTCCGGCATCGAATGCGTCCGCGCACTCAAGGCCCAGATGCCATCGCTCCCCGTCCTGATGCTCACCGTCTACGACGAGGGCCCTTTCCTCTTCAACTCCCTCAAAGCCGGCGCCAACGGTTACCTGCTCAAACGCACCGTCGCTGACAAACTCTTGGACGCCATCGAGGAGGCGCGCCAGGGCGGCGTCCCGCTGACACGTCAGATGGCCGCAAAAATCGCTGAATACTTCCAGCAGCAGGGCACCATCGTCGCCGAAGTCGAAACACTCACCCGACGCGAACGCGAAACCCTCGAACTGCTCGCCCAAGGCTTTCTCTACAAGGAAATCGCCGACCGTCTCGGCATCAGCTTGGACACCGTGCGCGAGTACGTCCGCAACATCTACGTGAAGCTCCATGTGAGTTCGCGCACGGAGGCGGTGGTCAAATTCCTCGGCCGCTCCTGACCGCCTAGCCTTCGACAGACGCCCCGCGAAGCCCCCGCGGCCGGGTCCATGGCGTCCATGGCGTCCATGGCGTCCATGTAGTCCATGTAGCCCGCAGTCCCCCATATCGGCTGCGCCTGCGAGGCTTCCAGCCAGCGCCCGAGGTCTCCGATCGCGTGTGCGCTTCAATGTCAGGTTGCGCGATCCCATTTCCCGCTTACGTTGACTGGTGGTCTGGGCGAATCCTGAACTAGCGGGGGTTGCGGAGGGTCTGTGGGAGGCCCGGGAGCGAGTGGGCAAGTGCTGGCTCGCCCGCGTCTACCGGGACGATGCGTTGCAGGACGCACTCCACCAACCCGCTCACGAACTGGTCGAGTGGGTGAACCCCCTTCTCCTCTGGCTCGGCGCCGCCCTCCAGGAAGCCGCCCTCCCACCTCATCCCGGACACGGATCCACGATCGAGGACCAGCTCCACATACTCGCCCGCAAGAGGCTGGCCGGGGGCACCCCGGAGCGCGAACTGCGCCGCGAGGTGGCCTTGCTTGGCAGCGTGCTGGCAGAGGAACTCGAACGCGGCCTGGAAAACGGCCGCTGGATCACAGAGGCCGAACGCCAGTACGCACGCACCTGCCTTTGGAAAGCTCTCGAAGCCGCGCGCCGCGCCATCATCGAGAGCGGCTGACCACCCTTGATGCTGCGGCGGACCGAGGCGGGTCTGCGAGGCGGGTCTGACCCGATGCCTTCGATCACTTCGACATCACGGACATCACGGACATCGCGGGCGTCACGGGCGTCACGGGCGTCACGGGCGTCACGGGCGTCGCGGACATCGCGGACATCACGGACGTCACCCAAAGGGGCGCCTGCAGCGCCTTTGCCGAAGCCTTTTCCCCAGGAAACGGTCCGGACAATCCATTGGCTCCAAAGCAACCACCCCGCGCTCTGCGGCGGGCCCTCAAAAAAAAACCAGCCCCCAGCCCCCATGGAAGGCGTCCGTCCGCCCCCCTCACTCACCCTCACTCACCCTCAACTCACTTGCTCGGCCTTAAAAATATCCACTGCACCTAACGCCCCTCCTCCCAACCACGGCATCCGCCGTAAAACCCACCCTCTTAGCTGCACACGGACCACCAGCCATGGCCGAAGACGACATCCATCAACCCAACGACAAATTCGTCAAAGCCACCTTCTCCGTTCCCGACAACGCGCGCGCATTTTTCCAATCCCATCTCCCAGCACATCTCGCCCCCCTCTTCGACTGGGACTCGCTACGGCACATTCCGTCCACCTTCATCGCCCCTCAATTCGCAGCCTCCGAGAGCGATCTCCTCTTCTCCGTCCGCATCAGCGACCGCAAGGGCTACGTCTACCTCCTCTTCGAGCACCAAAGCACCGAGGACCCGCGCATGGCCTTGCGTCTGCTCGGCTACATCGTCCAGATCTGGCAGCGCTTCGTCCGCGAGAACCCTCAATCCACCAAGCTTCCCGCCGTATTCCCCCTCGTGCTGGCTCAAGGCAAGCGCCCATGGAAGACCTCCACCAAGCTCGAGGACCTCATCGACCTCCCATCCGGCGTCGCAGAACACCTCGGCCCGTGGCAACCCGCACTCCTCTTCCACCTCATGGAACTGGTGAGGATTCCCTACGAGGAGCTTCATGGGAACCCGAACGCAACCCTCGCCCTGCGCGCTCTGAAAGCCGAACCCTTCGATCAACTCCTCAGCGAGGTGGTATGGGATGAAACCCTCCTGAAACGAATCTCCGAGGATGCGCTCGAACACTTCCTACGCTACATAGTGGACGCTGACGTCGACGAATCGCTCTTCCTCCAGCGGATCCACTCCCTGCAAAGCCCGCCTCTGACTCCACACACCATGACACTCGCCGAACGACTCATCCAAAGGGGCAGAAACGAAGGCATCTCCCAAGGCATCTCCCAAGGCATCTCCCAAGGCATCTCCCAAGGCGAAATCCGAGCGATGCGCGCCGCTATCCTTCGCACACTCGAACTCCGTCACGGCACCGTTCCAACCCAACTCGCCAACGCCCTCGCTCAAATCTCGGACGAATCCCATCTCCAGCGCCTCCTCGAATCCGCAGTCCTTTCCTCCTCGCCCGACCAGTTCGCACAGACTCTCTGACGAGCCGACCCGGCACTCTCGCCGCCGCCAGCCGCTGCCGGTTCCGGCTGCAACCGCGGCGAACGCCTACACCTGCGCCCCGGCCTGGGGCACACTCTGCATCGCACGCGCAGTGCGCCGCCGCGCCGCGAACCTGCGGGCAAGCTCGTCCGCAATGACTCCGATCAGAATCACGGCACCGATGATGGCGAACTCCACGTTGTTGCGCGTGGTCACAAGGGTGATCATGTTCCGAAGAACCTGCATCAGGGTCGCCCCCACCAGCACCCCCACCACAGAACCCTCCCCGCCTCGCAAACTGCATCCTCCCAGCACCGCCGCTGCGATGGCATAGAGCTCGTAGAAATTCCCAAAATCCACCGGCTGCGCGGAGTTCACATCCAGCACAAAGAACACCCCACCCACTCCCGCCAATCCGGAGCTGATCACATACGCCAGCACCGTCATCCGCTCGGTCGGGATACCGCTGTAAGTCGCCGCCTGGGGATTGCGCCCCAGCGCCAGAAGGTAACGCCCGAAGATCGTCCGGTTCAAAAACACCGCCGCCACCACCGCCACCACAGCAAGGAAAACCACCGGCGCCGGCAGCTCGAACCCAGGCAGAAACGGGATTTTTCCCGTGGCCAGCATCCGGATGCCCTTGAACTCGCTCCCGAATCCCACGGTCTGATCTCCGGTGAATCCGCGCGCGATCCCGCGGTACAGCAGCAGGCCGCACAGCGTCACGATGAAGGGCTGGATGCGCAGCTTGGTGATCAACAACCCGTGCGCGAGCCCGATCCCCATTGCCACCGTCAACACCACCGGCAGCGCAATCCCCAGCGGCCAGTGATGCACCGTCAGCAACCACGGCAACCCACACCCCACCAGACACACCACCGAGCCCAGCGAAAGATCGATGCCGCCTGTGATGATCACAAACGCCACCCCAATGCTCAGAATCCCAAACAACGCCGAGCGCCTCAGCACATTCTCCACATTATACGCGCTCAGAAAACTGTCGGAGAGCGATGCTGTCACCACACACACCACAATCAGCAGGCCAAGGATTCCAAGGATCTTCTTCATATCAGGAAACAGGAACGGGATGGGAGACTCGGGGACCGGCGCCGGTGGCAAGGTGCATCACCGCCTCCTCGCTGAGTTCGCCACGCGACAGTTCGCCCGCAAGACGCCCCTCGTGCAGCACCAGCACCCGGTCTGACATGCCGAGGATCTCCTCCAGATCGCTCGACACAAAAAGCACCGCCACCCCCTTGGACGCGAGTTCCTCCATGAGCAGATAAATCTCCTGCTTGGCTCCAATGTCCACGCCCCTCGTCGGCTCATCCAGAAGCAGCACCCGCGGCCGCGTCGCAAGCCACTTCCCAATCACCACCTTCTGCTGGTTGCCCCCGGAAAGAAACTGCACCGGTTGCTCCGCATTGGGCGTTTTGATCCGCATCGCCCCCACCATCTCCTCGCAAAGCGCACGCTCCTGCTGCCTGTTCAGAAAACCCCGCCGCTGATCCCGGTGCAATGTGGCGAGACTGATGTTCTCACGCACCCCCATCTCCAGCACCAACCCGTCGTGTTTGCGATCCTCGGGCACCAGCGCCAATCCCGCATCCATGGCCGCGCGCGGCGATTCTGCGGCCAGCGCACGTCCATCCACACGCACCGCACCGGCCAGCGCCGGCGTGATTCCAAAGAGCGCCTCAAGCACCTCCGTGCGTCCCGCTCCCACCAACCCAGCCATCCCCACCACCTCCCCCGCGCGCACTTGAAAATTCACCGCATGCCTCGGGTGTGCCCGCGTCCGCAGACCCTCCACCTCCAATACCGGAGCGCCAGAGGGATGCACCTTGTGCGGGTAAAACTGCGAAAGCTCGCGCCCCACCATCAGACGCACCATCGCCGGATGGGAGATCTCGCCCCCGGAAAGCTGGCCCGCGTTCTCCCCGTCGCGCAGCACCTCCACGCGGTCTGCGAGACCGTGCACCTCTCCGAGTCGGTGGGAGATGTATACAATCGCCACGCCACGACTGCGCAGCTCGCGGATGAGTCGCAGAAGGTTCTGCGCCTCGTACCCCGAAAGGCTCGACGTCGGCTCGTCCATGATCAGCACGCGCGCCTTCACCGAGAGCGCCTTCGCAATCTCCACCAACTGCTGCTGACCAATCGTCAACTCGCTCACCAGCGTTTCCGGCGACACCGCCAGTCCCACCTGCTCCAGCACCACCCGCGATTCCCGGTTGATCCGACCCGAGTCGATCCAGCCCATGCGCTGCGGCTCGCGCCCCAGATAGATGTTCGCCCCCACATCGAGCGTTTCCGCAAGGTTGAGCTCCTGATGGATGAGCGCGATCCCCAGCGAAAGCGCCTCCTGCACCGAGCGAATCGCGCGCACCTGCCCGTCGATGATCAACTCCCCGGTGTCCGGCCCCTGCACGCCGGCGAGGATCTTCATCAACGTGCTCTTGCCGGCCCCGTTCTCACCGATCACCGCCAGCACCTCACCCGCATGCACCGCAAGGCTCACGCCCCGCAGCGCGCGCACACCCCCGAAGGACTTCACAATCCTGCGGGCTTCGAGGACGGGCACGGACATGGCAGAGGGACTTCCCGACCGCCCTACTTGGCTGATCCCATCCGGGCCTTCAGTTCCTTCTGGAAAGCCTCCACGTTGTCCTTGCGGATCTGATGCGCCGGAATGTCGATGAACCGCTGCTCCGGCAGCGCCTTGCCCGCCAGCAGCCCGGAGAGCATCTCCACGGACTTGTACCCATACATGTACGGGTCCTGCACCACCGTCCCCACCACCGTCCCCTTGGCGATCCCATCCAGCGTGGCGTCATCCTCATCAAAGCCCACGAGCTTCACGGTCCCCAGCTTTCTGGCCTGCGCCAGCGCCTCGAGGATCAACGGCGGATTGTATGCAAAGAGCCCCACCATGCAGCTCAGATCCGGATACTTCGCAATCGCGTCCTCCGCGTTCGCCTTGGCTTTCGCGCGGTCAAACTGGTCGGTGAGCGTTCCAAGGATCTTGAATCCATTGCCCTCCAGCACCTCGGAAGGATTGTCGAAGTGATTGCTGTTTTCGGGACGGCCGAGAATCGCGTCGATGACCCCCTGTCGCCGCCGCTTCGAATTATCCTGCTCCAAGCGCCCGATGAAGAGCATCACCGAACCGCCCTTGGGCAGCGCCTCGCGCACGAGGTCCCCGCACAGCCGCCCCGCCTTGTAGTTATCCATCCCGATGTAAAGCAGGCGCTCGCTCTGCGGCGCATCCGAGTCGTGCGTGATCACCTTCGCCCGCTTCGCCGCCGTGTTGATCAACTCCGTCTGATTCACCGGATCAATCGGGCTCAGTGCGATCCCGCCCACCCCGCGCGTCAGCAGATCCTCAATGATCCGCTTCTGATCGCCGATGCCCTCGGCGGGCATGTACGTCTCCGCATCCACCTTCAAATCCCGGCTCGCCGCCTTCACGCCCGCCGCGGCGATGGTCCAGAAGGACGCCACACCGTTCGTCACAAAGGCAATCTTGCCGCCCTTGGCCGAAGGCGCGCCGCCAGACTCCTTGGAGGCAGCCGGCTTGTCACAGCCGTTGAGCAAAAGCGATGCAAGCGCCGCGGCGCCCAGCAGGGATCGATGGAGGTGTTTCATGGTGCGTTGATGGGGGTGGTTCAGCGAAGAGAAATTCAGTGGGTCGTCATCCCGCCGTTGATGTGCAGGTTCTGAGCCGTGATGAAGGAGGAGGCGTCACTCGCAAGAAACACCACCGCGCCACCCATGTCGTCCGGCACGCCCCAACGGTTCATCGGAATGAGGCTCCGATAGCCGTCCTTCAAATCCTGCGGATCGTTCTCATGCCGCTCCACCGGAATCCATCCGGGAGCCAGCATGTTCACGGTAATCCCCCAAGGCGCGAGCTCCGATGCAAGGCTGCGGTTGAAACCGTTCTGCCCACCCTTGGCCGCCACATACGCAGTGAAGGGCGACACGCCGCGGGCCACCACCTCGGAACCAATGTTGATGATCCGCCCCCAGCGCTGCGCCTTCATGTGCGGCAGGCATGCACGCGTGAGCAGGAACGGGCTCTTGATGAAGAAATCCAGCATCTGCTGGTAGAACGCCCAGTCGTATTCCTCGATGGGCTTCTGCGGCTGCGCCGGCGTCGCATTGAGCACGAGGATGTCCACCGGCCCAAGCTGCGCGGCGATCTCCCCCACCATGCGTTCCACCTCCGCCTCGTCCGTCACATCCCCGCGCACCAGCAGCGCCTCGATGTCCGCCGCTTTGCATTCTGCCAGCGCCGCCTCCGCGCGCGCCGTGTTGTTCTGATAATTGAGCGCCACCCTTGCCCCAGCCCGGCCCAGCGCGAGAGCCATCGCCTTGCCAAGACCGGTCGAACTTCCGGTCACAAGCGCGACCCGGTTTTTGAGCGAGAAAGAAGCGGGATCAAACATGGTCGAAATAAAATCTCTGTGCTGGCTGATGCGGACGCGCCGTCACTTGGCCGATGACGTGGCCGATTACTTGGCCGGAGTGCCAACCCCGTCGACAACCTCCACCGCGACCGTCGAATTTCCGAAGCGCTCGTAGTCGTTGTAAGTCCACACCACGTTCTTCGCGGCATCCACCTCGATGCTCAGCGGCATCCCGGGCCCCGCATGGCAGTTGCCAAAGCGCGTGTTCCCATTCGGCAACCGCTGCACCCGAGTCACCCACGCCAGCGTGATCCCCGGCAGGTCGTTCTGCTCCAACTTCCACACCACCTCCTTGTTCGGGTTCACCTCCAGCACGCTGTGTCCGTTCCCGGTCCCGATCAGCGTGTTCCCGTTCTCCAACCGCACCACGTTGAAGAGATGGTTTCCAAATGCCTCCGGCCCGTGCCCGCCCTTGTTCTGTTTTCCGAACATCGGCACCTCGTACTCCCACACCACCTTGCCGTCGCGTGCGTACTCACGCACCTTCCCGTCCGCCTCGTGCGCGACGAGATAAGTGCCCGCCGGCGTCCGGCGCACTAGGCGCGTGTCGCTGTGTTTGCTGGGCTTGTCGCGCGTCAGCTTGATCTCGTGCACAAGCTTCCCCTCGCGGTCCACCTCGATCAACCGCCCCACTCCGGACTCCGAAATCATCGTGTTCCCGTTCTCAAGACGCTGGAACGAATGCACCTCCAGCGGAGTGCCGCTGTTCCCGTTGGACGTGGCGGAATCGTACTCCCACACCATCTTCCCCTCCGGACTGAGCTCCGTCACCTTCGTCCAGCCCGACTGGTAAAGCAGGTTCCCATTGGGCAGCAGCGCCGCGTCGTGCAACCCCGCCGACTTCACCTCGCGCTCAATCGTGCCATCCGCCGCAACCACCGCCGCCTTGCCCGTGTTGGCCACCAGCAACCGATGCTGCGCCCCCTTCTGCTCCGCCTGCACAGACGGACCGGCAAACAACGCTGCAGAGGCAATGGCGCAGAACGCAACGCGCGCGCCGTGGAATGAGTGGACTGGGGTGTTTTGCATGGGGGTGGGTGGAAAACGGAGAAACGGATTGGAGGCTCAGGTGAAAAGGGCGCGAATCGGATCCGCACCCTCGACGCCCACCAACTTCTGATCCAAGCCTCCATAAAAGAAGCTCAGGTGATTGGGGTCAACGCCGAGAAGATGCAGGATCGTGGCGTGCAGGTCCTTCACCTCGCTGCGATCCGCCACCGCGCGATTGCCAAGCTCATCCGTCTGGCCAAAGGAGACGCCCCCCTTGATCCCTCCACCCGCCATCCACATGGTGAACCCCGCAGAGTTGTGATCGCGCCCCGTGCCCGTGGCATACTCCGCGGTCGGCTGCCGTCCGAATTCCCCGCCCCACACCACCAGCGTCTCGTCCAAGAGGCCGCGCTGCTTGAGGTCCTTGAGCAACCCCGCAATCGGCAGGTCTGTGTTGCCCGCGTGAAACTCGTGGTTCTTCACCAGATCCCCGTGCGCATCCCAGTTGCTGTCGTTGTGCGCGCCGCCGGAATAAATCTGAATGAACCGCACCCCGCGTTCCACCAGCCGCCGCGCGAGGAGGCACTTGCGCCCGAAGTCCGCGGTGCGCTCGTTGTTGATCCCATAAAGTGAGCGCGTCTCCTCGGACTCGCTCTCAAGGTCGATGGCCTCAGGCGCCTTCGCCTGCATGCGGAACGCCAGCTCGTAACTGTCGATGCGCGCCGCAAGGTTCGTGTTGTCCGGACGCGCCGCAAGATGGGCCCGGTTGAGTTCGTTGAGCGACTGAATAAGCCGCAGTTGCTGCGGTTCCGTCATCCCCTCCCGCGCCTTCAAATCAAGAATCGGCGAGCCCGCCGAACGGAACACCGTCCCCTGATACGTCGCAGGCATGAAGCCGGAGGACCAGTTCTTGGCGCCGGAAATCGGTCCACCCGTCTTATCCAGCATCACCACGTAACCAGGCAGATTCTTGTTCACCGAGCCCAGCCCGTAGTTGATCCAGGAACCGAGCGACGGTTTGCCACTAAGCAACGAGCCCGAATTCATCTTCAGCATCGCGGACCCGTGAATGGGCGACTCCGCCGTCATGCTGTGGATGAAGGCCATGTCGTCCACGCATCCCGCGAGGTTGGGAAAGAGATCCGACACCCATTTTCCACACTGCCCGTACTGCTTGAACTTCCACTTCGGCTCCACGATGCGCCCCTCGTTCTTCGAACCGCCCCTCCCCTTCGTCGAGATCTGCACGGTCTTCCCGTCCATCCCCAACATCGCCGGCTTGTAATCAAACGTGTCGATGTGACTCGGCCCGCCGTACATGAAGAGAAAGATCACGCTCTTGGCCTTCGCTGGAATCCGCAGCCCACCGCCGGCCTCCGCAGCCGCCCCACCGGCCGCTTGCGCGCTCGATCCAAAGAAACCGTCCCCCGCCAGCATCCCACCCAGCGCCAGATGCGTGAACCCACCGCCGACCGTCGTGAGAAACTCACGGCGCCGCACATTGCCACAGAACTGGGAGGGAACGTTCGGGTTCATAGGAGAAGGAGCTGCGGATTAATCGAGGTAGAGAAACTCGTTGAGGTTCAGAGCCATCAAGGCGAAGCGCCGGAGCGCCAGCTTTTCGGAAAGCCCGAACTCGGATTCAAAGGCGTGCACGGCTTTCTTGCACACCTCCACCTCCGCAGCCGTGGGAGCGCGCTGAAGCACCAACCGCAGGCCGAGCTGGATCTGTTCCGCAAAGCCCGCACCCGCCTCCTTCTCAAGCCGCTCGGCAAACAGCGTGGACTGCTCCTCCATGAACTCGGAGTTGAGCATGCTCAGCGCCTGCGTCGGCACGGTGCTCACAAAACGCGCCGCACAGGAGGTGTCGGTAGGCGCCTGGTCATGATCCGCAAGCATCGGCACCGACAGGCTGCGCTTCACGTGCACGTACACACTCCGGCGCGCGCTCTCCTTCAAACCCCGCAACGGCCAGTCAGCTCCGGGACGCGACTGCGTCTCGAGAACCTCGCGCGGGAGCGGCGGATACACCGGCGGCCCGTGCTGCTCGATCCTCAGCACGCCGCTCATCGACAAAATCGAATCCCGCAACTCCTCCGCCGTCAGCCGCCGCATCGGGTAACGCCAGAGTAACCGGTTCTCGGGATCCTTCACCGCAGCTTCCGCCGATGCAGCGGAACTCTGCTGGTAAGCCTCCGAGGTCATCAACAGACGGTGCAGCGCCTTCACGCTCCAACCCTTCTCCACAAAGGAACGCGCCAGCCAGTCCAGCAACTCCGGATGCGACGGCAGTTCCCCAAGCCGCCCAAAGTCGTTCGGCGTCGCCACCAGCCCCCGCCCAAAGTGATGCTGCCAAACCCGGTTCACCGCCACCCGACTCACCAACGGATTCTCGGGCCGCGTCAGCCAGCGCGCCAGCGCAAGCCTCCGCCCGGAAGAACCCGCCGCTGTCACCGCGAGGTCCGCCTCCACAGGATTCGGAGCGCTCACCATCACCGCGGGAAACGCCGGCACCACCGGGTCTCCAAGATTCTGCGGATTCCCCCGGCGATGAACGGACAGCGGCTCGGGCTTCGCCACGTCAGCGGCTGCACTGATGGGAATCCCCAGCGGCTTCTGCAACACTTCCAGCCATGTCCTGTGTGTGCCCTTGAGCATCTCCAAAAGATTGCCCCCAGCGAGTTTCCCCAACTCCTCCCGGTCGGCTTTACGCGGCCCCTTGAGCAGAGCATCCGCATGCTCAATCAAAGATTTCCCGGAAACCAACCGGACCTCGGGAAGCCGGCCATCCGCCTGCACACAGGTGCGCACGGCGAGCGTGTTGGAGCCCGTATTGAAAAGGCGCTTCTTCTCGGCCCCGAGATCCAGCGTGTGCCTACCCGGCGGAAGATTCTTCGCCTGCAACACCACGTGCCCATTCAACACCACCTCGGTGCCGCCTGCGCACTCCAACTCCAACGCGCTATCCTTCGGAATCTCCTCGAGCCCGAACTTGGACCGCATCCAGACAGGCTCCCCCTTCCTCGCCGCGACCGTCTCCGAAGTCTCCCATCCCTTGGGCGAAAGATTGAGCGCGCGCCAAGGCGGACCGGGATCGGTGGAGGTGTGGATCCATGCTTTCTCCGTCCCGGCTTTGGCGTCCACAAGAACCACGGCCTCGGGACGCGGCGCCCCGCCAGCCACGACCTTGCCATGCCAGTTGCGGAGGATCTCCTCGAGCCGGGCTTCTTCGGCTCCGAGCTTCGTGAGCTTCTCAAACTGCTCACGCTCCAAACGTTCGCCCTCCCCTCGATCCAGCCAGAACAAGGGCGCGTTGCGCGTCCCGCCGTAGTCTTTGAGCCCATGGAAGAACGACATGAAGCTGTAGTAATCACGCTGGGTGATCGGATCCTTCTTGTGGTCGTGACAGCGCGCACACCCCATCGTCGTCCCCAGAAAAGCCTCGGAGGTCACCTGCACGATGTCCGCAAGAATGTCGTACTTCGCCAGCAACCGATCCGCCGGTTCGTCGTCAAACTGCATCAGGCGCAGGAAGCCGGTCGCAGCGAGACTTTGCTGGGTGGGCTCCGCCAACTCATCGCCCGCCAGTTGCTCAGTGAGAAACCGGTCGTAGGGCAGGTCCGCGTTGAACGCGTCGATGAGATAGTCCCGATAGCGCCAGATATGCGGCTTCGGACTGTCCCGCTCAAACCCCTCCGTCTCCGCATAGCGCACCACATCCATCCAATGCCGCGCCCACTTCTCTCCGTATTCCGGACGCGCCAGCAGCGAATCAACAAGGCGCGACCACGCGTCCGGCGCCCGATCCTCCACAAAGCGCCGCACCTCTTCCGGCGAGGGAGGGAGACCAATCAGATCGTAATACGCACGCCGCACCAACACCTCGCGCGACGCACGCCCGTTGGGCTTCAGCCCCGCCGCATCCAGCGACTTGCGCAGCAGCACATCCACCGGGTTCGCACCCGCACCGCTCTGGGCCGGGGCCAGAAGCACCGCTGTGCGCACCGGTTCATACGCCCACCACGATGCCTTGGGATCCGCCGCCGCCACATGTGCCACACGCCCCACCGCTTCAGACTCAAGCGCCGGGTCGTACGGAGCCCCCATCTCCAGCCACTTCGTGAGCACCGCCACTTCCGACGCCGGCCGTCTGCCCGCGGGCGGCATCTCGTGGTCGGAATCCTTGTAGCTCATCATCTCCACAAGGCGGCTGTTCGTGGGCGCACCCGCATCAAAACCCGGACCACTCTCACCTCCCTTGACCAACCCCGCACGGTTCGTCAGCACGAGACCGCCCTTCACCTTCTCACCTCCGTGACACTTCACGCAGTGCGCCTTCAGCACCGGGTGCACCTGCGTGCGGAAAAATGCCGCGTCCTCCGCTGAAGGCTCCGCGGCCTGCGCAAAAACGCCCCACCACGGGCCCTGCAAAAAAAGCAGGGCCGCAATGCAGAGAATCCTCTGACGCGGGTGGAATGCCATGGGGTGAAGATTTTTCATAACAAGACACCAGCAATTTCCCAACCCTCAAAAAAAACCGCCGCCCCGTCCGGAGAACTCAGACGCCTCGCTCGCCGCGCGTGACGCTTACAAAAAATCGACTCGGTGAGCGGAATGGGAGGGGTCGCCTGTTTCACGAGATCAGAGGTAAAGAAAGCTGCACCGCAGAGCGATGGGGACGATTGGCTGTGCAGTTCCTCCCCCTAGCACTACCCGCGAGCAGCTCTTTCCATTCTGACAATTTTTATGGCGAATCGGACATCGCCACGCACCACGCATGCACATCCCACTGTCCGCCCCCAGAATTGAGCCGATGCACGAGGCGGCGACGATCGAGATGACCGCGGGCGATCACCCGGGGGCCCGCCGCCCCCTCATGAAATTGCCAGACTCGGCTGTCGCACGCGGTTTCCTGTCGCGTGTATGTTCCCCGCCCGCTCACCCGCCCGGCTCACGCCATGATCCGTTATCCCACCGACCTGCCTATCTGCACCCGCCGCGAGGACATCCTCGCTGCCCTCCGCTCCCACCAGGTGCTGGTCGTCGCCGGGGAAACAGGTTCGGGCAAAACCACCCAACTGCCCAAGATGTGCCTCGAGGCCGGACTCGCCGCAAACGGTCGCAAGATCGGATGCACCCAACCCCGGCGCGTCGCGGCAATGAGCATCTCACGCCGGGTCGCAGAGGAACTCGGCGTCACGTGGGGGCGCGAGGTCGGCTGCAAGATGCGCTTCCAAGACGACACCGCACGCGACACCCAGATCAAGTTCATGACTGACGGCATCCTCCTTGCCGAGATCCAGTCCGACCCCGCGCTGCGCGCCTACTCGGCACTCATCCTCGATGAAGCCCACGAGCGCTCGCTGAACATCGACTTCCTCCTCGGCCATCTCCAAGGCCTCCTCCAAAAGCGCCCGGACCTCAAGCTGCTCATCACCTCCGCCACCATCGACACCGAGGCCTTCTCCAAGGCTTTCGGTGGAGCGCCGATCATCGAGGTTTCAGGCCGCCTCTGGCCCGTCGAAATCCGCTACGCACCCGTCGAGAACCTCGCGGACACGACCGACGAAGGTGGGGAGACCACCCACATCGAGGCCGCCGTGCGCGCCACGGAGGAGGCGCTTGTAGAGTCGGACGCGGGCGACGTGCTCATCTTCATGCCCACCGAGCGCGACATCCGGGACACACGCGACCTCCTTGAAACCAGCCTAGGCAAAGGAACAGAGGTCCTCTGCCTCTTCGGACGCATGCCGGCTGCCGACCAGCAGCGCATCTTCCAACCGGGCCCGCTGCGCCGCGTGATTGTCGCCACAAACATCGCCGAAACCTCCATCACCCTGCCCCGCATCCGCTACGTGATCGACTCCGGCCTCACACGGCTGAGCAGATACAACCCGCGCACCCGCACACGGCGTCTGCCCGTGGAACCCATCTCCCAGAGCAGCGCCAACCAGCGGGCAGGCCGCGCGGGCCGCCTTCAGGACGGCATCTGCATCCGTCTTTACGACGAGGAGGACTACCTCAAGCGGCCGCGCTTCACACAACCCGAGATCCAGCGTTCGAATCTCGCCGAGGTCATCCTGCGCATGAAAGCCTTCCGCCTCGGAGAGATCGAAACCTTTCCCTTTCTAAACCCGCCAGCCCTCGCATCCATGCGCGCCGGCTACCGGCTGCTGCACGAACTGAGCGCGATCGACGACACCCACGAACTCACCCCCATGGGGCATCAACTCGCGCGCCTCCCGCTCGACCCCACCCTCGGCCGCATGCTCCTCCAAGCACGCCGGGAAAACGCACTCGAGGAGGTCCTCGTCATCGCTGCAGGCCTCAGCATCCCCGACCCGCGCGAACGCCCAGAGGACGCACGCGACGCCGCAGATGCTGCGCACCGCGCTTTCGCCCACCCGGAGTCGGACTTCCTCTCGCTCCTCAACATCTGGGATGCAGCCCCGCCGGAACAGGGCCGCTCCAGCACCAACGCACTCCGCCGCTTCTGCAGGAAAAACTTCCTCTCCTTCACCCGGATGCGCGAATGGCGCGACCTCCAGCGTCAGCTCGCCGAAGCCATGGACACGCGGCCTGCGGAACCCGACTCCCAACGCAAGCTCGACCCCAAGGCTCTCCACCGCTGCGTGCTCACAGGTTTGCTCAGCCAGATCGCCCTGCGCCAGGAACGCAACACCTTCAAGGCAACGGCCGAACGCGTCGTGACGATGTTCCCGGGCTCCCACCTTTACGAACGCCGCGAGAAATCGACAAAGGCACGCCCACCAGCATCCACGGGCCCCCGGGAGCAACCGGCGCGCTGGATCATGGCATGGGAGATCGTCGAAACCTCCCAGCTCTTTGCCCGCATGGCCGCGAAGATCGACCCCGAATGGGTCGTCGAACTCGGCGCCCACCTCTGCAGCCTGCGCCACACCGAGCCGCACTGGAGCTCGAAGGCAGGCCGCGTGCTGGTTCTCGAACGGGTCCTCATGGGCGGGCTCGAACTCGCACGCCGTCACGTCGACTTCGGAAGGATCGATCCCGCCAAAGCCACTGAGATCTTCATCCGATGCGCCCTCATCGAAGAGCAGGTCCGTCTCCCACACAGGTTCTTCGCCGAGAACCGCAAGCTCCGCGACAAGATCGAGACCGCCCTCACTCGGGTGCGCAGCCAGCGCGTGCTCGACGTCGCGGAGGCCCTCCAACGCTTCTACGCGGCCCGCATCGAAAACGTCTCCTCGATCCACGACCTCAACCGCCTGGTGCGCGATCACATCACGCGCACTCCAGATTTCCTCTGCGCCACCGAAGCCGACCTCGCAAGCGCCGACGCACCAGCCGTCGACCACGCCCTTTTCCCGGACCAAGTGAAGCTCGGCAACTCCGTGCTCCCCATCGCCTATTCCTACACACCGGGCCAAGAGGACGATGGCGTCACGGTCCGCGTCCCGCTGCCCGTCGCCGAACAACTCACCACCGGTCAGCTCCAGTGGATGGTTCCAGGACTGCGCGAGGAACTCATCGCCGTGCTTCTGCGCGCGCTCCCAAAAACGATCCGCAAAACCCTCATGCCGCTCGAGCCCAAGGTGCGCGAAATCACCTCCACCTTCGATCCCGGTAGGAACGATTTCCTCGGCGCCCTCGCCCACTTCATCTCCCAAAAATACAGGGTCCCGCTCAGCGCCGCGGACTGGCCGCCGCAGAGCCTCCCCGCTCATCTGCAGCCGCGCGTCGAAGTCCTCGATGCACGCAGTCGCACCGTGGCTTCCGGACGCAACCTCACCGCCCTCAAGGCCGTCGTCGAGGCCGCCGACCTCCGTTCCGATGCATGGAACAAAGCCGCCCGCACATGGGAACGCACCGGCCTCACACAATGGAGCTTCGGCGACCTCCCGGAATCCCTCGTCGTCGAGGAAGTCGCCGCCGCTCCCCTGCTGGCCTTTCCCGGTCTGGCGGAACGCGACGGCGCCGTCGACGTGCGCCTGTTCCGCAAACGCGAGGAAGCCGATCAATCCACGCGCACCGCACTGCGCTGTCTGGGGCGCATTGCTCTCGGACGCGACCTCGAGAAGCTCTCACGCGACGTCCGCAACCTCGGTCACTCCGCTCCTGCGAAGCCCGCCGGCACGGGCGGATTCCGGGCCGCACTCGATAAGATCGGAGCACAGGTCCAGCCCGGTTCGCCAGCCTCCCCGGATCTCCTGCAGGAGACCGCCTGTCAGCACCTCCTTCATCACGTGATGGTGCTCCATCCCCTCCTCCCGCTCACCGCCTCCCGCTTCGAAACACTGCTCACTTCCGCCCGCGGCGAACTTCCCAAGCTCGCCTATGCGCTGGCTCAGTGGACCCGCCAGATCCTTGAACTGCGAACCAAGGTGCTCGCATCCACCGCCCGCTATCCCTCCATGGAGGCCGATGTGCAGCGTCTCGTCCCCCCGGATTTCCTCGCGCGCACACCTCACACCCAACTCCCCCACCTGCACCGTTACCTGCGCGCCATCCAATTGCGCGCCGATCGCGCCGCCCTCAGCCCCGCCAAAGACGCCGAAAAAGCCGCACGCCTCGCGCCCTTTTCAGGCTGGGAGACCCGCGTCCCGACGGCCCGGCATGACGAGTTCCGCTGGATGCTCGAGGAGTTCCGGGTGTCGGTATTCGCACAGGATCTCGGCACAGCCCACCCGGTTTCCGAACTCCGCCTCAAAGCCCTCGGCACTTGGTGACAGCACCGGATGACACTGGGTTAAAGGCATCGTCCGCGCCTCGATGGGTAGCTTGACCGGGAAACAATCGATCACACCGTCGGCATGCCGGAGGCATGAAAGCCAGTAGCCATTCGGTGACCGCAGTTCGCTACGCGACCACGACGCCATCCGGATCGCATCTCCCCACCCGATGCGTCCCGGATGGCGTCGTGGTCGCGCGCTTTGTTCATTCACGCACAATCGCCCACGGAACGCACTGAATGCACGGACCATGAAACAGCCTCGCATCGTCCTCATTCCCCTCCTCCTTTCCGTGTCGTCCTTGTGTTCCGTGGGCCAACCTTCCTCCCATCACTCTTGTGCCGGCACACCGCGCGCAGGCTTGATCTGCCCACCATCCGGTGCGAACCCTCACCCGCATGATCCCTCGCGCCGCGCGTACTGTCTTGAAAATGCTGGGCGGGGCTGCGATCGCCGCCGTCCTGCCTATCGCCGGACTGCGCTGGTTTGAGCACCAGCAAACCTACCACCCCATCCGCTCATTGTCCGCGGAGCCATCGCAACTCGGCCGCCCATGGGAGCAGGCCCAAATCACAACCAACGATGGAGTGCGGCTTCACGGCTGGTTCTTTCCTGCAAACCCGGACTCCCCCCGCAAACACCTCGCCGTCCTCGTCTGCCACGGCAACGCGGGCAACATCAGCCACCGACTCGGACTTTACGACGCCCTGCTCGCCACCGGCATCAACGTCCTCGCATTCGACTACCGCGGATTCGGCCTCAGTGCAGGAACTCCCGGCGAGAACGGCACCTACCTCGACGCCCGGGCCGCCCACACATGGCTCCAGGCCAGGGCATTCGCACCGGAGCACATCCTCGTTTATGGCGAGTCCCTCGGCGGCGGGATTGCCAGCGAACTCGCCCTCAGCAGCCCCTGCGGCGCGCTCATCCTCGACAAGACTTTCACCAGCCTCCCCGACATCGGCTCCGAACTCTTCCCCTTCCTCCCGGTGCACACCCTCGGCAGCATCCGCTACAACACCCGCGCGCGCCTCCCCCAGATCCGCATCCCCGTCCTCATCCTCCACAGCCGCGCGGACTCCCTCATCCCCTTCCATCACGCAGAAGACAACTTCGCCGCCGCCAACCAACCCAAGTGGCTGCAGGAAAGCAGCGGTGACCACAATGATGGCATCCTCGACAGGACTAGGTTTCTAGCCTCCATCGAGCTGGTCCTCAATCAACTGGCCCCCCACTAAACCTGCGCACGGGCTGCAACCCCACGCCTGCGCAGGATCGCATTGCTTCACATCACGGCTCTGGGAAATGGTCACCAAGGCGACCCGACACCACTCAAACTGATGACCACCAAGCACGACTCCAAGCCTCTGAGTAAAAACGTCCACCTCCTGCGCTGGGTGAACAAGATGGCCACCCTCTGCCAGCCCGAATCCATCCACTGGATCGACGGCTCCAAACAGGAGAACGACCGCCTTTGCAGGGAACTCGTCGACAACGGCACCTTCATCCAGCTCAACCAGAAGAACTGGCCGGGATGCTTCCTCGCTCGCTCCGACAGCAGCGACGTGGCCCGTGTGGAAGAACGCACCTTCATCTGCAGCCACTCAAAGGACGGCGCGGGCCCCACCAACAACTGGGTGGCCCCCTTTGAGATGAAGAAGAAGCTGCGCAGCCTCTTCCACGGCTGCATGCGCGGCCGCACCATGTACGTCATGGCCTTCAGCATGGGCCCCCTCGGATCCCCCATCTCCCAGATCGGCGTCCAGATCACCGACTCCGCCTACGCCGTCGTCAACATGCGCATCATGGCCCGCATCGGGAAGGCCGTGTTCAAGCTCATCGACGAATCCCACAGACGCGTCGTCCCCTGCATGCACACCGTCGGCGCCCCCCTCCGAAAGGGGCAGAAAGACGTCCCATGGCCCTGTAATCCCGAAAAGTACATCGTCCACTTTCCCGAATCCCGCGAGATCTGGAGCTACGGCAGCGGCTACGGCGGGAATGCGCTTCTGGGTAAAAAATGCTTCGCCCTGCGCATCGCCTCCGCCATGGCCCGCGACGAAGGTTGGATGGCCGAACACATGCTCATCCTCGGCGTGGAAAACCCGCGCGGTGAGAAGACCTACGTCGCCGCCGCATTCCCCAGCGCCTGCGGAAAAACCAACTTCGCGATGCTCATCCCTCCAAAGCACTTCGCCAAACAGGGGTGGAAAATCTGGACCGTCGGCGACGACATCGCCTGGATCAAACCGGACTCCGAGGGACGCCTCCGCGCCATCAATCCGGAGGCGGGATTCTTCGGCGTCGCGCCCGGCACGGGCCACCACACCAACCCCAACGCAATGGCGGCCCTCGCCAAAAACACCATCTTCACCAACGTCGCCCTCACACCCGAAGGCGGCGTCTGGTGGGAGGGGATGACCCCCGAACCCCCGCCACAGCTCATCGACTGGCGAGGGAATGAGTGGACTCCCCAGCTCGCCCTCGAAAAGGGCGTCACCGCCGCCCATCCCAACGCCCGTTTCACGGCCCCCGCGTCACAGTGCCCCACCATCGACCCCGATTGGGAAAATCCGGAAGGCGTCCCCATCAGCGCCATCATCTTTGGGGGGCGGCGCGCCACCACCATGCCCCTCGTGTACCAAGCATTCAACTGGAGCACCGGCGTCTACGCTGGCGCCACCATGGGCAGCGAAATGACCGCCGCTGCAGCCGGCACCGTGGGCAAGGTGCGCCGCGACCCCATGGCCATGCTCCCCTTCTGCGGCTACAACATGGGAGACTACTTCCGCCACTGGATCTCCATGCAGCGTTCCCTCACGGAAACTCCGCGCATCTTCCACGTGAACTGGTTCCGCAAGGACTCCAACGGCAAATTCCTCTGGCCGGGCTTTTCGGAAAACATGCGCATTCTCCAATGGATCATCGATCGTTCCCGGGGACGCGCCCTCGCCAAGGAGACCCCCATCGGCTGGGTGCCCCATTATGAGGACATCGACTGGACGGATCTCCACTTTCCTCGGGAAACCTTCGACGAACTCCAGCGCTTCGACCGCGCATCGTGGCGTCAGGAGATCTTGGACCACGAAAACCTGTTCCTGGACCTTCGCACCCATCTTCCCAAGGAAATGATCTACGAGCGCGAACTGCTCATCTGCCGGATGTGATCGATCCAGCGTGAGGTGATAGGTTTCAAACGCGCAACAAAACGCTATCTAAATACACACACGTTCACCCAGCAGGTAAAGCACGCGAATTAACTATACATAAATATCCACAGCCGTCCCATAGGAATGACGTGGCAGGGTAAAAAAAGTTGGGCTGGAGAAAGGATCCCTACCACTCAGTAGGGGTGTGAACCAAAAACCAGCCCGCACCGACATTATCGTTCTCAAGCAGCTTCTCAACTTCATACCGAGAAGC
>CAMAUX010000060.1 GCA_945861435.1 Chthoniobacter flavus
GACGAGGGAGGACGAGGGAGGACGAGGGAGGACGAGGGAGGACGAGGGAGGACGAGGGAGGACGAGGGAGGACGAGGGAGGACGAGGGAGGACGAGGGAGGACGAGGGAGGACGAGGGAGGACGAGGGAGGACGAGGAAGGACGAGGAAGGACGAGGGAGGGAGCGCTCCTTTGTCTCGTCGCTAAAGTTTCATGGCCATGGACGCGATGGACGCGATGGACGCGATGGACGCGATGGAGGCGATGGAGGCGATGGAGGCGATGGAGGCGATGGAGGCGATGGACGCAGGGGCCGGGGGCCGGGGGCCGGGGGCCTCAGTGAGCGGGTGGGGGGGCGAGTACGCGGAGGCCTCGCGGAAGGATGTCAAAGTGGACGGGGACGTGTCCGGAGAGTTCGCCGTCGATTTCGACGGGGACGGTTTGGGCGCTGCGGATGGTGAGGCTGGTGGTCTGGAAGTATTCGACGTCCTCGGGGTTGGCGTGGCTGCCCATGAGCGCGGCGCCGACATAGCGGGCGAGGCGCCAGTAGCCGGAGGATTTGAAGAGGAGGACGTCGAGTTTGCCGTCGTTCAGGAGTGCATTGCGGAAGAAGGTGAAGGGGCCGCCATAGCAGCGGCCGTTGCCGACGAGGGCGAAGGAGCCAGTGTGGGTGCCTTCCGGGGTCTGGAGTTCGAGGAGAGGGCAGGGGCGGCCGGCGAGTTGGGCGGCGGAGAGGAGGTAGGCGAGAGGGCCGAGGCGGTTTTTGCGTTCGGGGGAGGTGGCTTCGACGATTTGTGCATCGATGCCGACGCCGGCGAGTTGGACGAAGTAGTTTTGGTTGGCGCGTCCGAGGTCGATCTGGCGGGTGTGGCCGTTGCGGATGATCTGCCACGCGGCCTCGAGGTTGCGAGGGATGCCGAGTTCGTGGGCGAAGACGTTCATGGTGCCGACGGGGAGGATGCCGAGGGTGGAACGGGAGAGGTCGAGGCCGTTGACGACGTCGTTGACGCTGCCGTCGCCACCGGCGGCGACGATGGTGCGGTAGCCTGCGGCGAATTCTGCGGCGGCGAGATCGCGGCCGTGACCTGGTTTTTCTGTGATGACGAGTCTGCAGCCTGGGAGAGCCTCGATGCGTGCGCGCAGGCGGGTTGCCCGGAGGCTGCGAGCGTTTGGGTTAAAGATGACGGGTATTTCCTCCATGCCGAGGGCGTGATTCGCCCTTTTCTTTCGTAAGGTGCGCGGTAACTTCGGGTGCGTGAACCGAGTTTCCAAGGCTATTTTCACTGGCCTGGGCGGGGTTGCGGTGGCGTTCGGAGCGGTATCGCTGGGCGCCAACGGATATCTGCGCTCGGAGGCCGTCCGGGTGCGGGTGGAGAGATCTCTTGAGGGAAGAGTTGGCACGCGTGTGGAGTTGCGAGCGGTGGGTTTTACGCCATGGGGAGGGGTGAGTGTGGAAGGGTTGCGCGTGCATTTGGCGACGCATGCGGGGGCGGTGCTCGAGGTGGAGCGGGTGCAGACGGGAGCGCGGTTGCTGCCTTTGTTGCGGGGCAAGCTGGTCTTTGGGACCTGCCGCTTGAGCAAGCCTTGTTGGATCGTCGGTGGACTCTCCGGGGATGCGCCCGTGAAAACTTTGCAATCCACGATTGCGGGGGTTTTGAAGAAAGGCTTTGTGGATGTGGAGGGCGGGGGTGGGGAGTTGTACTCGGTGCAATTACCGGGCCGCTTTGAGGTGGTGGACGGTGAGGTTTTCCATGGAGCCGCAGGTCCGGGGCAGACGCGCTTGGCAGGGGTGCAGTGCGCGATGGAGGAGGCGGAGGGAGGTGGATGGAGGGGGCGCTTGAAGGTGGGAGTCGTTGTCTGGCATGGGGTGATGGCGTTTGAGGATGTGGAGGCGAGGGCGGGTTTTTCGGGGGGACGGCTTGTGTTGGATAGCGTTGCGGGCAATGCGGTGAGCGGGCGGGTGGAGGGGAGTTTTTCAGTGGATCTGGGTGAGGATGAAGTGCCGTTTCAAGCTGTCCTGAGGGGGCGCGGGCTGAACTTGGCGTTGCTGAGTGATCGGTTGGGGTGGAGGGAGGGACGACTGGCTGGAAGGTGCGATGGGGAGTTGTCTCTGAGGAGGGGGATGGGCGCAGCGGGTTGGCTGGATGGAACGGGGCGTTTCGAGGTTCACAATGGGAGTTTTATTCAGGTGGCGCCTTTGCGGATGGTGGGTGAGGTGCTGCAGATTGATGAACTTGCGAGGATGGATTTTAGCAGGGCACAGGGGCAGTTGCGCTTGGGGGAGGCGGGCGTGAGGTTTGAAGAGTTGGTGGCGGATTCGCCGTCTCTTCGCCTGAGTCTGGCGGGGAGCATTGGGTACGATGGAACCGTGGCGATGGACGGTCGGATGGGGGTGGAGGAAAAGATTTACAAAGGGCTTCCACCGCTGGTGCGTGAGGGGTTTTCGAAGGGCGATGCCGGTGGGCTTCCGGCGTTGAGTTTCAAGCTCGGGGGGACTGTGGACCGACCGTCGACGGATTTGGTTGAGCGTTTTCTGGGGCGGAGGTTGGCCTATCAGCTTGGTGGTGCTGTGGACCGGCTCTTTGGGAGTGTGCGCAGCGTGGGCCGCGGGGTGGGGAGTCGAGGTCAGGCAAATCCGAGTGCGAAGTCTGGGACGGACGTGCTGGATTCCGCGGAATCCGCAGTTGGGGTTCCATCGGGGGCTGGAGAGCGGGACGGTGTGGTGGTGGAAGAGGGAGGTGTGAGGTGAGGGTTGTCGCCGGGTGTGCGGGTGGGATTCCGCTTTTGGTGCCGAAGACGGACCTGCGTCCGACGATGGACATGGTGAAGGGGGCGATTTTTTCGGGGCTTGGTGAGTATGTGGAAGGGGCGCGTGTGCTGGATTTGTTTGCGGGAAGCGGGGGGTTGGGGATTGAGGCGCTGAGCCGTGGGGCGGGGCACGTGAATTTTGTGGAGGCGGACCCGAAGGCGGCGCGTGTCATTGGGCTTAATTTGGGGAAGACGCGTCTGGCGGATCGGCCCCACGAGGTGCACACGATGGATGTGTTTCGTTTTCTGGATCGGTTTGCCGAGCAGGGGAGCTTTGAGCTGGTGCTTGCGGATCCGCCGTATGCGAAGGCGCGAGGGGATCGCAATTTCACGCCGGAATTGCTGGCGAGCGAGGGGTTGCTGAGAGGGCTTGTGCCTGGCGGGTTGTTTGTTCTGGAGCATCGGCCTGGGGACAAGCTTTCGCTTGGGACGCGGTGGGAGTGTTTGCGGCAGAAGAGGTATGGGGCGACGGAGGTGGCGTTGCTGAGGCGCTGCGGGGGTGAGGGGTGAGCGTGACGCATTGCGCCCCTCCTCGAACGCTGCCCCGGGACCTGAGCACGGCGTTGCGTTTTTACAACCTGCTTTTACCGCTGGCCTTTGTGCTGATGTTGCCCGGGCTGTTGCGGCGGATGCTGCGTCGCGGGAATTACCGGGAGAACTTCGGTCAGCGTTTCGGCCGGTACGGGGAGAGTGAGCGGGAGCGGTTTGGGGAGGGGCGGTGGGTGTGGATTCACTCGATCAGCGTGGGGGAGACGCTGGTGGCGCTGAAGCTGGCTCGGGCATTGAGGGAACAGGATCCTGGCGTGTGCGTGGCGCTTTCGGTGACGACCTCCACGGGATTTGCGCTGGCTCGCCAGCAGGGGTTGGCGTGGGTGGAGGTGCTGTACAATCCGGTGGATTTTCCCGGGATGGTGGGGCGTGCGTTGGATTTGATCCGTCCCGAGCGGCTCATTTTCATCGAGGGGGAGACGTGGCCGAATTTGGTGGCGGAGGCTGCGCGTCGAGGGATTGGGATGGCGCTGGTCAATGCGCGGATGTCACCCAGAAGCGAGGCGCGTTTTCGGAGGCGGGTGCGATGGGTGGCGCCGTTGTTTGGGCAGTTGGACTGGGTGTGTGTTGCGGAGGTTGAGGATGTGGCGCTCTGGCGGGGGCTGGGTGCGCGGCCGGAGGTTGTGCGGCACACGGGGAGTTTGAAGTTCGATCTTGGGATCGGGCACTCTGGGGAGAGCGGGCGGTTGCGGGGGATTTTGGAGTCGGTGGGGGTGGAGGCTGGGGCGCCGGTTCTGGTGGCAGGGAGCACGTGGGCGCCGGAGGAGCGGGTGTTGGCGGGGGTGTTGCTGAGGCTGCGCGGGCGTTTTCCAAAGTTGTTTTTGGTGCTGGTGCCGCGTCATGTGGAGAGGACGTCTGAGCTGGCGCGGGAGTTGGAGGGGCTGGGTTTGCGGGTGGCGAGGCGCAGCATGCTGGGGCAGAGGCAGGGCGCGCCGTGCGATGTGCTGCTGGTGGATACGACGGGTGAATTGCGCAGTTGGTATGAGGTGGGGGAGGTGGCGTTCGTGGGCAAGAGCCTGCCGGGAGTGGGGGAGGCGGGTGGGCAGAATCCTGCGGAACCTGCGGCACTTTCGCGGCCGGTGGTTTTCGGGCCGCACATGGAGAATTTCGGGCCGGTGGTGGGGCGGTTGCTTGCTGGTGAAGGGGCCGTGCAGGTTGTGGATGCCGCTGGATTGGAAGAGGTGCTGGGGTGGTTGTTGGGCGACGCTGGGGCGAGGGAGCGGATTGGGGCCCGTGCGGGGCGTGCACTGGAGCCACATCAGGGGGCTGCGCAGCGGTGTGCGTCGCTGCTCCTGGGCCGGGAGTGAGCGGGGATGGGGTGGGCGGAGGGCGAGCGGGTGCTTATTTGAGGCGGAAGACGATCCGGGCCTTGTTGAGGTCGTAGGGGGACATCTCCAGCCTGACCTTGTCGCCGAGGGTGAGGCGGATCCAGCGTTTGCGCATGCGGCCGGAGATGTGCGCGAGGACGACGTGTTTGTTTCCCAGTTCGACGCGGAACATGGTGCCTGCAAGGACGGCTACGATGACGCCGTCGGTTTCGATTGCTTGTTCGGGCATAAGTTGGAGCGCCTGGCCGATGTGGTGCGGTGCGGAGCGTTCCAACCCATCGTGTCCGCGGCGGTGGGGGATGCCGGGGTGAGACCTCGGGGGCGGTGAAAACGGGTGCGGTGCGTTATTGGGCGAGAAGTTCGAGGATGGTTTGGTCGTCCTTTGTGATGGGAAGGCCCTGAGATTTGTTGTCCTCGATGCGCCAGCGAGCGAAGGCGAGGGCATCCTGTTGGCCGTCGTTAAGGAGGGTGCGGTCGGCGCCTTTGGCGAGGAGCCAGCGTGCGAAGGCGAGGTTGCCTTGGTCGATGGCGTACATGAGGGGGGTGAAGCCGTCCGGGCCGCGAATGTTGAGTTGGTCGGGATCCAGACCGTGGATGAGGTCAGCGACTGCGGTGGCAGCGGCGGCGTCTTCGATCCATGCGACGTGCATGAGGGTGCATTCCCCCTGGGCTTGGTCCTCGGCGTTGATGCCGACGCGGGCCTGGACTCGGGCGCCGGCTTCCAGAAGGAGGCGGATGCTTTCGAGGTTGCCGAGTTTCACGGCGAAGTGGAGGGCTTGGTAACCTGCGATGTTGCGGGCGGCGAGGTCGGGTTTGAGTGGGAGGATTGCGCGGAGGATGGCGGGGCTTTCGACGGTGCGGTGGACGAGGGTGTTTTCGGCTTCGTCGCGCCATGCGATGCCGCGGGGGTTTTGTTGTGCGTAGTAGAGGACCGCCTCGGCGTCGTTTTTGGCGACGGCATCGTCGATGGGGTCGTTGGCTGAGGGGGCGTCGGCTGTTTCGGATTCAGGGGTTGGGGAGGGGCGGCATCCCGTGGTGAGAAGGAGGAGGGGGAGGCAGCAGAGCAGGAGGAGGTGGCGCATGGGCAAGGGCAGCAAGGGCAGCAAGGGCAGCATGGGCGTGAGGTGCGTGGTGCTTGCGGACGGGGGTGATCTTCGTGGCACGGGATGTGAAGCGCAACGATTTGCGTGGGATGGATCGGGGGGATGGATGAGTGAAGAGTTTGACGTATGGATGATAAAGATGTAGGAGTGTGCTGATTGATTGCGCCTACGCAAGCCCCTCCGAGCACGGCCCATGCAGGGCGATGGGCACATGCTGTCACAGGTGATTTTCAGTCGTTTGAACTATTGGCGCAGAGGCACTGGTATCCTGTCTACCTTTGGTGGCGGCGCAGTGGGAAGGATCCGGATGCGGCGGCCCGGTTGACACGCGCCGTTTTCTCCGCGGACGCATGGAGCGCGCTGCGGGATGCGGGGAGCGAGGGCGGCAAGCGGAGTCTGCGCAGCTGGGTCTTGGATCGGATTGAGAGGGAGCCGGCGGGGATCGATCGGGGGGGCTTTGCGGATGCCCCGGAGGAAGGCGGCGATTTTTTGCGGATCGACATCGAAATGGCGGAGGCGCGTTATCTGCGCGAGGTGAAGGGGAGTGCGGGGGAGGTGTTCGAGCGGCGTTGGTTGCTGGAATTGCTGGAGGCGGTGGGGGGGGCTTTCGAGGGGGGCGATGAATCGAGGGATCTCGGGAGGGTGATGGGAAAGCTGGTTTCCGAGATCGTGTGTACGACGCAGCAATGGGAGGAGGAGATGTCGCTGCTGAGCCGGACGATGGATCGGTGCGGTGCGGGCAATTTCCTCGGGATGCACGGGGGGCGGGTTGGGGACGGGCGGGTGGCGTCGATGGGGGAGGCGGTCCGCTGGCGGGTGCCGACGTGGAGTGCACCGGAGCCGGAGGAGGTGGCGGGGCTTTTTCCCGGGTACGAGGTGTTGGAATTGGCTGGGGAAGGTGGGATGGGGGCGGTGTACAAGGCGCGCCAGGTTTCGTTGCAGCGGATGGTGGCGATCAAGCTGCTGCCGTTGGAGGTGAGCGGGCACTCGGGTTTTGCGGAGCGGTTCCGGCGTGAGGCTCTGGCGCTGGCGCGTCTGCAGCATCCCAATATCGTGTCCATCTACGACAGTGGGCGCACGGAGGCGGGGCATTTATTTTATGTGATGGAATTGGTGGAGGGGGCGGAGCTGCACGTGTTTATCCATGGAGGATTGCTCGGGCCGGTGCATGCGATGGAGATGGTGGAGCAGGTGTGTGATGCGGTGGCGTGTGCGCATGGGCAGGGGATTTTGCATCGGGACATCAAGCCGGGGAACATCTTGGTGACGCGTTCGGGTTGTCCGAAGCTGGCGGACTTCGGTCTTGCGCGTCTGGAGGAGGCACCCGAGGGGGGGCGTCGGATGACGATGGTGGGTGCGATGATGGGGACAGCCGAGTACATGGCGCCCGAGCAGAAGAGGGGAGCGGCTGCGGATGAGCGGGCGGATATTTACGCGCTGGGTCTGGTGCTTTACGAGGCGCTCTGCGGTGAGTTGCCTGCTGGGGCCTTTCTGCCTCCGAGTCGGCGGGTGGCGGTGGATGCGCGCATCGACGAGGTGGTGGCGCGAGCATTGGCCCAGAATCCCGGGGATCGTTTTGAGTCAGCGGCTGCGATGCGGGATGCGATCGAGGCCGCGCGGAAGCCGCAGGTGCGGGCGGAGTTGGCGGAAAGTGGAGGAGGGTGGTCGTGGTGGGTGGAGCATTGGTGGGTGGCGGCGGCGGCCTGTGTGGTGCTGGGTGGGGCTGGATGGTGGGTGGAGGGACGGATGAACGATGCGGACCGGCGCACGCGCGCGGTGGAGAGTCGGTTGGAGGAGCAGCAGCGGGGGCTGCGTTCGAGCGTGGCGCGTCTGGCGGGTTTTTATAGTGAGAGCGCGGAGGCGCGGGAGTCGATCAGTGCGGAGCAGCGTTTTGCGCGGGCCATCGACAGGCTGGCGACGAGTGAGCGGATTTCGCGTGGGGAGGTGGAGGCGCGGATGGAGGCGTTTCTGGCCTCGAGTCGTGAGGGTGGGGACAAGGCGTCGTCCTACGATCTTGCGCTGGCGGCGTTTGCGGAGCGGGATTTTTCCAAGGCGGCGTTGCTGGCTGGAAAGGCGGCATCTCTTGTGGGGAATGGGCGCACAGAGGCTGAGCGTGTGCGGTTGTTTGAGGCTGAAACGCTAGCCGGGCAGGCGGAGGTGGCGTCGCTGAACCTTGCGTCTGGTGTGGCGCATTATCGCCGGGCGTTGGAGATGCGGGACGAGGCGGCCGAGCCGGAGCTTTGGGCGGAGGCGGCGGACACGCTGCTGGGTGCGCTGGAGATTCTCTCGCTTGCGGAGGAGTCGGTGCCGCTTGCGCGCAGGGTATTGGCGTTGCGTGAGGTGCGGGATGGAGCGGAGGCGGAGACGACCCTGCGCAGTATGAATGTGCTTGGGAACTGCCTGCGGCAGAAGGGGGCGTACGCGGAGGCGCAGGAGTTGCTTGAGAAGGCGCTTGCGGTGCTGGAGAAGCGGCTTGGGGCGGAGGATCGTCAAACCTTGCAGGTGATGGCGGATCTGGCGCTTGTTCTCAAGTTGCGTGGGGATTTGGTGCATGCGGAGCCGACGGCGCGTCGCGTGTTGGAGGGGAGAAAGAAGGTGCTCGGAGCGGGGCATCCGGCGACTTTGCAGAGCATGGACACGCTGGGCACGGTGCTGCCTTCGCTTAATCAGCGGGCGGAGGGGGAGGAGCTTTTGCGCGAGGCTCTGGCGGGGCGGGAGAAGGTTTTTGGGATGGAGCATCCGCAGACGCTGAAGTCGGTGAACAACCTTGCGAATCTGCTGCGTGGGGGGCGTCAGCTTGCCGAGGCGGAGGCGCTGCTGCGGCGGGCGCTAGCGGGTCAGGAGAAGGTGTTGGGATCGGAGCATTCGGACACGCTGTCCACGCTCAACAACCTTGGGCTGACGCTGGATTCGAAGGGGGACTGGGTGGGTGCGAAGCGTTACTTGCAGCGGGTGGTGGAGGTGATGGAGCGGGTGCAGGGGGCGGAGCATCCGGCGACTCTCTCGGCGGTGGGTAATCTGGGCGATCTGTTGCGCAAGCAGCGTGATTACGCCACGGCGGAACCGCTGTTGGTGCGCGCGCTGGAAGGGCGGGAGCGGGTGCTTGGGGAGAAGCACTCGGACACGCAGGGGAGCATGGTGAACCTTGGGGCGCTCTATCATGGGCGCGGCAATCTGGAGGGGGCGGAGAAGCTTTACCGGAGGGTTTTTGGATTGCAGGAGGGCGGTATGGAGAACGAGACATCCATCACGGTGGTGAGCAATCTGGGGGTGGTGCTGGCGCAGAAACGTGATTTCGACGGGGCCGAGCCGCTGCTGTTGCGCGCGAGGGAGTGGCGGGAGCGGGAGCTGGGATGGGCGCATATCGACACGGTGCGCAGCGCGCACAACCACGCGTCGACGCTCTTGGAGAAGGGCGATTTTGAGGGGGCGGAGAATGTTTATCGGGCGGCGCTCAAACGGATGATTCCGGTATTGGGTTCGGAGCACCGGGAATCGGCGCTTGTGTCGCTGCGGTTGGCGAAGTTGCTTGCCGACAATGGGCGTGCGGCGGAGGCGCGTCCGCTGGCGCAGCAGTCGCTTGCGGTGATGGAACGGCTGCTCGGCGCGCAGCATCCGCAGACGCGGGAGGCGAGGGAGCTTGTGGAGCGAGTGGGTGTCGAGAGCTGAGGTGGGGCGCGGCGTGGCGGTGGAGGGAGGATGGAGCGGCACGGCTTGCGTAAGGGGTGGCTGCCTGTTCAGCTTTGCGGCCGATGCCAACACCCCTGCCTCTGCCTCTTTTGATTCCGCTGGGGTCGGCGTTTTTTTATGCGATTGCGGCGTTGTGTCTGAAGCGGGCGACGCAGCACGGGACGGGGCCGTGGCGGGTGGGGTTTGTGACGAACTGGATTCAGGCGCTGTGTTTCCTGCCGGTGTGGTGGGTTGGGGGCGGAGCCTTTGAATCAGCGCATCTGTGGCATGCGATGGTTTGCGGGGTGTGTTTTTTCACGGGGCAGGTGCTGACGTTCCTTGCGTTGAGCCGTGGGGACGTGTCGGTGACCACGCCGGTGTTGGGGACGAAGGTGCTTTTTGTGGCGGCGATCTCGGTGGCGCTCGGGACTGAGCGGCTGACGGGATCGATGTGGATGGCAGCGTTGCTGACGACGTTGGCGACTGCGCTGCTGGGCTTTGGGAGCCGGCTGCATCGGCAGGCGCTGGGGTCCAGTTTTCTCTTCGGGTTCCCGGCTGCCGGGGCGTTCGCTTTCACCGATGTGCTCGCTCAGCGATGGGCGCCCGCGTGGGGGTTCGGGCACTTTGCGCCGGTGCTTTTTGGAACGGTGGCGATCCTTTCCCTTGGGTTGATCCCGCTTTTTCCGGGGCCGCTTTCGGTGGTGCCGTGGAGGTGGGCTGGGGCTGGGGCTGCTCTGCTGGCGCTGCAGGCGGGTGGGGTGGCGTACTCGATCATGGTGTTTGGATCGGCGACGACGACGAACGTGGTGTACAATTCGCGCGGGGTCTGGAGTGTGCTGATGGTGTGGGGGATTGGGCACTGGTTCGCCAATCACGAGCGTGCGCAGGGGGCTGCGGTGATGGGGCGTCGCTTTGCGGGATCCGTGCTGCTGTTAGCCGCCATTTTTCTCATCATGCGCGGAGGCGGTTGAGCTGTGCCTGGCGTTTTGCTTTTGAAGTGCGGGCCACTGCGTGGGAGGGGGAAGATTGCGGTAGACAAACTCCGGGGTGGATGAAAATGTGCACGCGTTCCTCCGGGGGTATAGCTCAGTTGGTAGAGCGCTTCGTTCGCAATGAAGAGGCCAGGGGTTCGAATCCCCTTACCTCCACCATTTTCCCAGTTCTGGGATTGGCGGGAGAAAGAGTTCCGGCATGGAACTGCCAGCGCGCCTCGAGAGCCTCCAAAGCCCCCCTGCTTCGTGGGCCGTTGGATTTGAACCACGCAAGACTTCGCGAGGTGGTCTCGCGCCTGCATCGTAGCGACTACGCCGTTGCGCGCCTTTGCCTGCGGGCGGGCCTGCGGGCGGGGGAGGCGGCGATGCTCAGGCGGTGCGGGCGATGAGTTCCGGGATGGGATGGCCGTCGTCGACGATGGGGGTGGGGCGGCCGTTGAAGTCGCGGATGGCGACCTTGGAACTGTCGATGCCGAGATGGTGGTAGATGGTGGCGAGGAAATCGTGCGGACCGCAGGCGCGCTCGATGACATCTTCGCCACGCTTGTCGGTGGCGCCGATGACGCCGCCGGTCTGGATGCCGCCGCCCGCCCAGATGTTGCTGAAGGCGCGGGGCCAGTGGTCGCGGCCGGGTTGGATGGTGCCGGAGGGGGCGCTGGCATCGCCGACGCCGGTGCTGGGGCTGTACTCGATTTTGGGTGTGCGGCCGAATTCGCCGGTGACGACGACGAGCACGCGCTTGTCGAGGCCGCGTGCGTAGACGTCCTCGATGAGAGCGGAGACTGCGCGGTCGTAGTTTGCGGCGCGGAAGCGCAGGGCGTCGAAGACGTGGTGGTTGACGGCGTGGTCGTCCCAGTTATTGACGCGGCCGCAGAGAGGGCCGCTGAGGCTGGAGGTGACGATCTCGACGCCGGCTTCCACGAGGCGGCGTGCGAGGAGGAGTTGCTGGCCCCAGCGGTTGCGACCGTAGCGGTCGCGGGTGCGAGCGTCTTCCTTGGAGAGGTCGAAGGCGTCGCGAGTGGAGGGGTGGGTGAGGAGGGTGGCGGCCTGGGCTTCGAATTGATCGAGGGCTCCGAGTTCGCCGAGGGTGTCGAAGCCCCGCTCAAGCGTGTCGAGGGAGCGGCGCAATGCGAGGCGTTCGCTCAGGCGCGCGGCCTCGGCGGGGTCGGAGAGGCCGATGTTGGGGACTTCGAAGTCGGGCCGGTTCGGGTCGCCGCTGACCGCGAAGGGGGCGTAGGCGGGGCCGACGTAGGCGGGGCCGTTGTATTCGATGACGGGATTGACGCCGATGTAGTTGGGAAGCGGGTTGGAGCGTGTCTGTTCGCGCGAGCGCAGGTAGGAGGCGACGGACATCCAGTCGGGGAGACGGGGGCGGGGTTTGTCGCGGGTGTCCGAGTCGCCGGAGAGCATCTGCATGGAGCCGGCGGGATGGCCCGCGGCCTTCTGGTTCATGGAACGCAGGATGGTGAATTTGTCTGCGATCCGGGCCTGCATGGGGAGCAGTTCGGTGATGCGGGTGCCGGGAACCTTTGTGGCGATGGTTTGGAAGGGGCCGCGGTATTCGCTGCCGATGTCGGGTTTGGGGTCGTAGGTATCGAGATGGGAACAACCGCCCGGTTGCCAGACCATGATGACAGCGGTGCGCGCGGCGGAGCCCGAGGGGGCCTCGGCGCGGAGGCGCAGGATGCCTGGGAGGCCGATGGATGCGAAGCCTGCGAGGCCGAGGCGCATGAAGCTGCGGCGGTCGAGGGGGCCTCGGCAGGGAAGGATCGAGTGGGGGGTGGGAGGCATAGTCCGATGGGGTGTGCCGGGTTGTGGAATTACCATGCGCGGCGGGTGGTGCAAAGATTCAAAGGGTCAGTCTGGAGGCGGGTGGAGCGGTTACTTGGCCGGTGTTGTGGGAGTGGTGTGGCTGGCGAGTTCGCGTCCCGTGGCGGGATCCCAGAGTCTGAGGAGGCCGGTTTCGCCGCCTGCTGCGACGAGGGTGCCGGAGCGTGCGGAAGCGGCTGCGTGGAGGAATTCGGAGCGTTTGGTGAGTGAGCGCGCCTCGGTGCCGTCTTCGTTGAGGATCCGTGCCTGTTGGTCGCCGGAGGTGGTGAGGAACTGTGCGGTGGCGCCGATGAACTGGAGGGCGGTGACTTCCTTCTCCCATGTGGTGATCTTTTTGCGGCGTTCGCCGGAAGCCGTGTCCCAGACATTGACGGAGCCGTCGGCGCCGGCTGTGGCGAGGACGCGTGCATCGGCACGGAAGCTCACGCTGAGCACGTGGTGGGTGTGGGCTTCCATGGTGTGAACGGGGCGACCGGAAGCCACTTCGGTGATGCGGGCGAGTTTGTCTGCGCCGCCGGATGCGAGCCAGCGGCCGTCCGGTGAGAAATCCAGACAGAGGACGGCATCGCGGTGGCGTTCGGTCCATGATTGGACGAGGCGGCCTGTGGCCGGGTCCCAGAGATGAATGTCCCCGGAGCGCGAGAGTTCGCCGCCGCCGGTGGCGAGGAGGCTGCCGTCTGGGCTGAAGCAGAGCGCGGCGATGCGGTCGGTGAGCGGGGAGTTTCCGGACGGGGATCCGAGCACGCGTTCGAGGTGCCATTTGCCCGGGGGTTGAGGATTGAGGCGTTCTCCCGCGGAGGTGAAGGCGAGCCATCCTTGGGCGGACGAGTGGAGGAGGGTCGCATGCGCGGCGGCGGTGGGGGCGGTGATTGATGCGGTGCAGCGTGCGGATGCCGTGTTCCAGAGGGTGACGCGGCCTTGTGCAGACACGGCGGCGAGGGTGTCGCCGGAGAATGCGAGGGCGGTGATGGGCTGCGTGGTGGATGCGGCGGTTGCGGCTGGTGCGGGCGTTGCTGGAGTTTTCGGAGATGCGGTTGCGAGTTCCTTGCGCAGTTGAGCGGCGGCGTTGGCGGCGGCTGTTTGAGCTTGTTGGGCGGCGTTCTGTGCGGCTTCGGTTTCCTTTCGCGACTGGGCGTTGCGGGTGCGCGCGGTCTCGGCTCTGCGGAGGTTTTCCTCGCCGTCGCGAAGGGCGTTGCGTGCGGCGTTGAGGGCGGCTTCAGCGGATTTTTCTGTGGTGAGTGTGCTCTCCAGTTTGGAGGCGGCGTCTTTGCGTTTTTGTAGAAGCGGTGCGGGATCTTCTGTGGAAGCGGCGAGCTCGGTGGTGGTCTTTTCGGCTTGGGCGCGGGCTTCGGTGGCGGTGGCGAGTGCTTTCTCCTTATCCGGGAGGCCCTTGGTGGCGGCGGCCATGGCGTCGGTGGTTTTTTTGGTGAGGTTGTCGAGGTCCTTGGTTTCGGTCTCGAGCTTTGCGAGTTGGGCTTTGTGGAAGGCGACATCGAGGCCTGCGCGGCTGGCATCCCAGTCGAGTGAGGAGAGTTTGCGGAATGTGTCGGGATCACCGCGCAGTTCGAGGAGGGATTTGGAGGTGGCGAGATCGAGGATGCGCAGAGCGCCGTCGTTGCAGGCGACAGCGAGGCGGGTGCCATCCGGTGAAAGGCTCACGATGCCGGGGCCGGGCGCTGGGAGTTGGCGTGCGGGTGTGCCGGGTTTGGAGGAGAGGATGCGCACCGTGTTGTCCGCGCAGGAGGTGATCCACTGGTCGGTGGAAGAACCCGCGATGAGGCAGCGGATGGGGGCCGGGGATTTGACGATGAGTGGCTGCGCAGGCGCGGGTTGCGGCGTGACGGGCCACACGCGGAGGGTCTGTCCCTCCTGCGCGACGGCGAGTTGGGTGTTGTCGCGGCTCCATGCGAGTGCGTTGAGCGGCGGGGTGTTCTCCCAAAAAGTGTCGGTGCCGTTTCCGCGAAGCGGGGTGATGCGGACTTTGCCGTCCTCAAAGCCGATGGCGGCCCATGCTCCGTCCGGCGAGGCGGCGAGCAGATGGGCGGCGGGTTCGAGGTGTTCGATGAGGACACGCTGGATGCGGCCTTCGAGTGGATCGCGCAGCACCAGTGCGCCAGCCTCTGTGATCGCGAGGAGGGCGGACGCTTCGGGAAGCGCGGCGGTGACGCGATCGGAGGCGAGACATTCAAGGGAGCGGACGGTGGGCTGGGGTTGCTCGTAGTTCCAGATCTGGACGGTGCGGAAGCTGCCGGCAGCAAGGCGATGGCCGTCGGGGCTGAAGGCGAGGGACTGGATGGCGGCGGGGTTGGTTTTTGGATCGTGGAGTTCGATGGGCGGGGCTTGGGAGTCGGGTTGGTGGAGGAAGATGCGGTCGCCGCGGGCGCAGGCTGCGAGGGAGGCATCGGCGTTGAGTGCGACGGCGTAGATGGGGCGCGTGCCTTTGGGGAGAGGCTTCCACGCGACTTCGCGAGATTGTTTGACGGAGTTTTTTGCGCCGGTGTCGATCCATGCGGCGAGGCGCGCGAGCTCGGCGGGGTTGAGTCGGACTGCGCCCGCCTTGTTCTTGGGCGGTGGCATTGCGGGATCGCCCGTGTGCGCGGCGGATTGGAAGAGGAGACTGTCCGCGCTTTTGCCAGGGATGAGGCCCGGGCCGGAGTCGCCGCCCTTGAGAATGGAGGCGGGGGTTTCGAGGTTGAGGCCGGCTTTGGTGGTGGTTTTGTTGTGGCAGGAGATGCAGTTGGCTTCGAGGGAGGGGAAGACGTCGCGGTAGAAATCGGGGGCGGGGGGGCTGGAGGCTGCGGGGGTGGCGGCAGAGGTGGTGGGGAGTACGAGTAGGAGGAGGAGTGGGAGTACGAGTAAGAGTGGGGGGATGGGGGGCTTCACTTTGTTGGGGGGGGTAGGACGCGGAAGCGGATGGGCTCGGAGACGACGATGTCGACGGTGTCGGCGGGGGGCTTGGTTTTGCCGGAGGTGGTGTCGGCGGTGGGGGCTGCGGGGGCGGTGGCGAGGGACGGGGCGGAGGGGTACTTGCTGACGACGCCTCCGTGCATGGCGAAGGAGTAGTCGCCCGGAGCGAGTTTCAACGTGGCGAGGTCGAGGAGAAGGTCGGTGGAATCGGCCTTGGCAGGGACTTCGATGGGTTTGAGGGCGGCGAGGTCTGTGCCCAGAGGCTTGAGTTTGATGGCGCCTCCGGAGAATTCGCCGCGCCATGTGAGCTTGAGCGGGATGGTGAGTTTGTCGGTGGGGCCGGCTTCCCAGACGCGGGTCTCGGCGGGAGCGATGGTGAGGGGGGCGACCTCGGCGGCACCGGTGGAGACAGGGAAGTCGGCCATGAGGCGCGGGACGGGAGTTTCCGAGCTGGCATCGCGGATGGGCCAGATCATGGAGGCGACGGGGCATTCGTGTGTGACATCGGTGCCGTTGATGGAGGCGTGTCCGCGGATGCGTGCGAGGGCGAGGGAACGCGGGGCGTCCTCGGCGGCGGTGAGGAGGAGGGAGCCGGTGGATTTTCCAGGGGGGATGCGGAGTCCGGTGGCGGTGATGCCTTTGGGGAGATCGTTCATGGAGAGTTGGATCTCGCCGTCAAAGCCGTCGCGGCGGATGGCGACGACATCGAAGGCCATGGTGGCGCCGCTGCGCAGGGCGACGGGTTTGGAGAGAGCGGCGCGGTCGCCATTGCGCAGTTCCATGTGGAGGGCCCACGCGACGAGGGTGAAATCGGGCGCGGCTTTGCGAAGGATGAGGGAGTAGGTGTGGCGTGGTTCGGCGCGTGTGCCGCCGAAGAGGTCGCGGATCTGGAGGTGGTAGGTGCCGTCCTCGGGGATCTGGAGTTTGCCGAGAGGGTCGGCGGATCCAGCATCGTAGGGCGGTCCGTCGTAGGCGTAGCCGTTGGAGGAGAGTTTGACGGGGCTTGCGATGTCGTTGAATTCGGCGATGTCGAGGAGGGAGTCGCGATCGTTTTCGCGCACGACGCGTTGGACGACGATGAAGGGGTCGGTGGGATGGCCGGCGCGTTCGGAGACGGCTTCGACCCACCAGACCTCGCCCTTGTGGGCTTGGAATTCAAAGGTGTCGACGTCCGCGGCAGTGGCGAAGGCGCCTGTGACGGTGCATGGGAGCTGGATCTTCTGCGGTTGTGCGTGGGTGTCGTTGGGTTCGGCTTCCGCGATGTGCGTGGCCGGTGTCTGGGCCGCGGAGGGGAGTGATGCGGCGCCGACGCTGCGCACGGAGGGGTGCGGCGGTGGATACGGGCCGTCCCCCACATCGTGGATGGCGAGGCGGTAGAAGTTCTCGGGTCCGCCTTGGAAGGTGAGGCCATGGACCTTGAGGATGTAGGTGCCGTCCTCCGGTGCGCGGAAGTCGAGGAGGCCGGTGCGTCGGTTGACGGCGAGGTCGCGGCCTGCGGAGTCTGCGACGATGAGGACGGGGGTGAGCTTGGACTCGATGCCGGCGGCGATGCATTCGAGCAGGAGATGCTGCGAGCGGGTGGCGTGGATTTTATAGAAATCGACGGCCTTGGCGGTGGTGGTGGCGTTGCAGAGGGAGTTGACGGGAAGTTCGAACGCGGACTCCAGAGTGGTGTTGGGTTTGGCGCGGGTGACCTCTGGGAGAATGCCGACGGAGAAGGCGCGCGCGGAGGAGATGCCGAGGCGAGTCATGAGCCTCGCGTCGAAGATGCCGGGCTCGGTGTCCGGGGCGATGGTGACGAGGAAGCGGAGCTTCTCGGGTTCGCCCTTGTCGTTGGTTTTCTGTTGGGCGGTGAGTTTTGGGGAGGAGAAGAGGAGTTGGAGTTCGCCTTCGAGTGCTTCGCCGGTGATGGCGACCTCGACGGTGGTGCCGGCCTTTGCACCCATGGGCATGAGGGTGAGGAGACGCGGGGAGGGGAGGGCGACGGATTGCGCGCGTGCCGGCTGCGGGAGAGGCAGGAGCGAGGCGAGGAGGAGGAGGGCGGCTGCGAGGATGCGCATGGGGTGTGCGGAGTTCAGTGGTTGAAGAGGAATTCCTTCGTGTTGATGAGTGCCCAGAGGAGGTCTTCGAGGCCCTGACGCTTGGAGGCGGCGGGATCGAGGGGTTCGCCCTTGGCGTTTTTGCGAGGCTTGTCGAGGTGCGCCTGAGCGGTGGCGAGTTCGTCTCCGGTGGGTTGTCTGCAGAAGGCGAGGGAGTAGAGGGTGCGCAGTTTTTCGGAATCCGGAGCGGTGGACTTGGCGAGTTGATCGGCGCGTGCGCCCGCCTTGGAGAGCTTGGATTTGAGATCGGCGGCGTTCATGAGGTGGAGGCTTTGGCCGAGGCTTGGGGCTTGGATGCGTTCGCATTCGCAGGCGCTCTCGGCTTCCGGGCGGCCGAAGATGGTGAGGAAGGGGGAGGCCTTGTTGTAGCTGTTGTCGGGGAGAGCGACGGCGCGTGTGCCTTGGGGGAGGTCGGCGAAGTCGGTGGGAGCGGCGGTGAGTTGGTCGACGGCGTCGAGGAGGACTTCGGCGTTGAGGCGGCGCGGGTAGTAGTGGGAGAAGTTCTGGCGGTCGGCGGCGTTGTGGGCGTTGGGGGCGGAGCTGAGTTGGTAGGCGTTGGAGGTGGTGATGGCGCGGATGAGGGCCTTGAGGTCGAAGCCGCTTTGGGTGAAGTGACGCGCGAGGGCGTCGAGCAGTTCGGGGTTTGAGGGCGGGTTGGAGTCGCGGAGGTCGTCCTCTGGTTCGACCAAGCCGCGTCCGAGGAAGTGCTTCCAGTAACGGTTGGCGAGCGCGCGTGCGAAGAAGGGGTTGGCGGAGTCGCTCATCCATGAGGCGAGGCGCAGGCGCGGGTCTTCGTCGGCGGCGATGTCCATGGTGCCGGAGCCGAGGCCGGCGGGGCGGATTTTTTCGTGGGTCTTTTTGTTTTCGGCTTCTGCGATGCCGCGTTTGTGGAAGATGAGGCTCTGGCCTGCGGTGGCGGTGGGTCGGCGGCCGATCTGGCTGAAGAAAGCGGCGAGGCCGTGGTAATCGCGCTGACTCCAGCGCTCGAAGGGATGGTGATGGCATTGTGCGCAGGCCATGCGGACGCCGAGGAAAAGCTGGGCGACATCCTCGAGTTGCTGCTCGGGGGTTTTGACTTGGTTGTACCAGGCGACGGGCGGGTTGCTGACAGGATCACCCGTGGCGGCGAGGAGTTCGCGCACGAGTTGATCGTAGGGTTTGTTGGCGAGGAGGCCGTCGCGCACCCAGGAGTGGAAGGCGAAGCTGGCCTTGGTTCCTTTGTCGATGCGCTTGTTGCGGAGGATGGCGGCCCATTTGTTGGCGAAGAAGTCGGCGTACTCAGGGCGCGTGAGGAGGGAGTCGACGAGTTTGTCGCGCTTGTCGGCGGCGGTGTTGGAGAGGAATGCGTCGGTCTCGTCGGCAGTGGGAATGCGGCCTGTGATGTCGAGCGCTGCGCGGCGCAGGAAGGCGGCGTCGTCGCAGACCGGGGAGGGCGGGATGCCGAGGGTGCGCAGGTTGGAGAAGACGAGGTTGTCTACGAAGTTGCGGGGAGCGGGAAGTTCGCCGAGGGGGGCGCCGAGTGGGAGCGCGGCGGAGGCGACGGAGACGAGGCCTTGGTAGCGGACCATGACGGAGACATTGCCCGGGAGGTCGTGGAAGTGGATGAGACCGTTTTCATCGGCCTCGGCCATGCTCTTGTCGTTGGGTTCGAAGACGGCGGTGCGTGTGACGTCGCGGGAAGTGCCGTCGGAGAATTTTGCGAGGACGCGGAGTTGGAGGGTGGATTTTGTGGGGCGTGTGCTGCGTGCGGGTTCGACTGCGAGTGCGGTGAGTTTTGGTGCGTCGTCCGCGTCGGCGGGCGTGCCGCTGGCGATCCAGTCCATGAGGATCTTGTAGCCCTCGGAATCGGGCGCGAGGCGGCGGCCTCCGCCGTGGGGCGTTTGGTTGCTGGCTTTCAGGAGGAGGAGGCTTTGTTCCGGAGCCTCCGGGGTGATGCGACGACCGCGGCCTTCCTTGACGATGTGTTCGTAGTCTTCCTGCGGTTCGAATCCGAAGAGGGAAAGGCGGAATCCGTTCTGACCGTTGCCGGCTTTGGCGTGGCAGCCACCGGTGTTGCAGCCGGCCTTGGTGAGGACGGGCGCGACGTCGTTGATAAAACTGGGAGCAGCGACCGCGGTCCCTTGGAGGCAGAGGACGGCGAGGGCGATGAGGGCCGTGGAGAGTGTGGGCCGCATGGGGTGTGTGAAGATGATCGTCCGGGGATCGAGGTTCTTAGGGCGATGCGAGTGGTTCAGCGGGGTTCGATGGCGAGGGGTTTGCCGTCGTTGGTCCAGCCAAAGAGGCGGCCGTCGGCGGAGCCCGCGAGGATCTGGGAGCCGTCGGGGGAGATGGCGACGCATTGGAAGACGGCGTCGGTTTTTGGAAGGGCGCGCATTTTGGGCGGTGGGGCGCTCTGTGCGCCGTCGTGTTTTAGGATTTCGGAGAAGAAGGCGCCGTCGCCGAAGTCGCTGACGGCGGCGAGTTGTTTGCCGTCGGCGGACCATGCGAGTGCGGGGTAGACGTGGCGTTTGTCGCCGAGGGCGGCATCCTGTTCGCGGCTGTCGCGGTCCCAGACCTTGAGTTCGCGGTCTGCGCCGCTGGTGGCGAGGCGGGAGGAGGCGGGGTCGAAGACGACGCTGAGGACGTGGTTGGTGTGGCCTTCGTAGACGGCGGCGAGTGTGTCGGTGGCGGTGTCCCATCGGCGCGCGAGCTTGTCGCCACCGGCGGTTGCGAGCCATTTGCCATCGGGAGAGAGGGCCATGGCGTAGAGGGAGTCTTCGTGGGCCTTCCACGTTTTTGCGATCTGACGCGAAGGCCACGCGATGCGGTGGACGAAGCCGCCGCGGGTGGCGAGGGAGTCGGCGATCCAGAGGCCGTCGCCGCTTTTGGTCCAGACGAGGGCGGTGACATCGCCGGCGATGCCTTCGGTGATTTCTGCTGCGAGGGATCCGTCGGCAGGGTTCCAGAAGCGCACGCGCCGGAAGCCGCCGGACGCGAGCGTGGAGGCGTCGGGCCTCCATGCGAGTGAGGAGACGGGCTCGCGGTGGGCGTCGATGGTGGAGAGGAGCGGGAGTTTTGGAGCTTTGGCATCGAGGAGTTCGATGCGTGCGCCGCGGGTCATGGCGATGCGTGAGCCGTCCGGGGAGAAGGCGAGCGCAAGCGCTGGGGCGACGCCTTCTGGAAGGGCTTGGAGTTCCACCGGGGTGGTTTTTGGCGGGCGCTCCATGACGGCGGGATCCCATGGTGCGCCGGCCTCCACCCATGTTTTCACCTGGGCGATCTGGGTCGCGGTGAGGTTTTTCTTGGGCGGCATGTGCGGGTCTGCATCTGGAGCGAGCACGGTGAGCAGGAGGCTTTCCGCGGGTTTCTGCGGATCGAGTGCGGGGCCGGATTCGCCTCCTGCGCGGAGGGCTTCCGCGGTGTGGAGTTTGAGGCCGCCCTTGGATTTTCCGGGGCGGTGGCAGGAGACGCATTCGTCGCGGAGGATCTCCTGTGCTGGGTTTGCGGGCGCTGGTGAGGCTGCGGTTTCCTGGCTGTGTGCGTGGATGCAGAGTGCTGCGAGGGTGGCGATGGATGCGAGCGACGCCAGTGCAGCGGCGCGGCTACGGACCATGCCCATGCCCATGCTGCTGCGTTTGCGGACGGGCGTGCTCATTTGCCCTTCTTCTTTTCCGGAACTGGCGGGGTGCCGGCAGGGACGGTGTTGAGCCAGAGATCGTCGGCGCGGTCGGATTGGGAATGGCCGCGCTGGGTGTCTGCGCGCAGGGAATAGGCGGAGCCGGTGAAGACGGGGGGTGTGGCCTTGGTCCACGCGGCGACCCAGATGCGTGCGGTTGCCGGAGGCGCGTTGGTGGCGGCGTGGAGGGTGATGTCGATGTCGCCGCCTTTTTCGGGCACGGCGACTTCGGGCGCCCACACGCCCTCGGGCAAGCCGCTCACGCGGAGGACGAGTGGTTCCTTGAAGCCGTTGGCGAAGACGGCCTTGGCTTTGAGCACGATGGTTTTGCCGGCCTCGATGCGGGCGGGTTTTCCATCGGAGAGCTGGAGATCCAGTGTGGGAGGGGGTTCGGCGATCTCGAGGACATACTCGGCATCCGGCCCGCCGCGGGAGAAGAGGTCGGCGACGGTGAGCTTGTAATCACCGTCGGCCGGGGCGGTCCATGTGAGGGTGGGTTCGGTGAAAATGTCGGAGGGGTTCTCGTTGGCGGCGAGCCGGGTGCCTTCTGCGTTGAGGATTGCGAGGTTGCCTTCGACGCCGAGGCCGATGCTGCGGGACCAGAAGCGGGCGCGCAGTTTGGCCCCCTTCTTCATCGCGATTTGGAAGGCGGCGGTGGTGCCCGGTTTCTCGAGGCGGCCGGCGAGGACGATGGGTGGGGTGATCTTGAAAGGAGCTTCGGTGCTGGATTGCGGGGCGACGAGGACCGGGAAGGCGGCGCGCACGACGTCGATGGGGAAGGGGGCGTTGGGGAGTGCGAGGGTGGCGCGTTCTCCGTTGCCTCTGAGCTGTGCGGCGGTGATCTCGGCTTTGTTTTCCTTGAGACCGACTCCGTGCAGTTCGATTGGCAGCGGGCCGGTGGGCGGGATGGCGGCGGGGAAGATGCGGGTGACGGCGGGTCCCTCGGTGATGGCGAGGAGATAGGCTTGTTTGCTGCCGGTGAAGCCGACGTCGGCTGCGGGTGGATGGGCGAACCCTGCGATCTGCACGATGTGGAGGCCGTCGGATTCGGGCGTGAAGACGAGTGCGGGATCGAGGTTGGGGCCGTCGCTTGCGGTGGCGAGTTTGACGCCGCGCGGGTCGAGGATTTGGAGGTGGAGATCGACGGTGCTACCCAGCGCGTAGGCATCGGCCTTGATCGAGACGGGAACGCCTTTGTGCAAAGGGATGGCGAAGCCGTCGATGTCGCCGGCTTTGTCGAGCTGTCCATGGATCCATGCGGGCAGCGAGGGCACGGGCTGCGGCTGGGCGAGGGCGTCGTTGGGTTCTTTTTCTGCGAGGAGCGGGAGGGTGCCGATGGCGAAGCGCAGGGGTGCGGAGACGCCTTCCTCGCTGAGGATGCGCAAGAGATGCAGGCCGGGAGCGGCGTGGTTTGCGATGGTGAGGGTGGTTTTGCCGGACTTGTCGGGAGGGGAGAAGACGATGGCCGGGTCATCGCACCAGATGCGGACGCCGGCGGCCTCGAGTTTTCCGGAGAGTTTGACTTCGATGGCGGCCCCTGGGGCGGCGGCGTAGGGGGCGATGGCGGTGAGTTCCGGCGGAGCACCGGCTGCCATGGAGGCGGCGGTGCAGAGGGCGAGGAATTGGGCGGCGCAGGGCCGCGTCATGCGAAGAGTTCCTTGATGAGCTTGCCGCCGTTGATGAGCTGGACGGGTCTGCCGCCTGGAGCGTGGAGGACTTGGTGGGGGTCGATGCCGAGTTTGGTGTAGACGGAGGAGGCGAAGTCCTCCGGTGAGTAGACGTTGTCGGAGGCGTAGTAGCCCTTGGGATCGGTGGCGCCGACGATGATGCCGCCGGGGATGCCGGCGCCCGCCATGAACACGGACATGGCGCCGGGCCAGTGATCGCGGCCGGCGTCTTTGTTGACCTTCGGGGTGCGGCCGAATTCGCCGAGGCAGAGGACGAGGGTGGAATCGAGCATGCCGCGTTGTTCGAGGTCGTTGAGGAGGCCGGAGAGTCCCTGGTCGAGACGATCGGCGGTGCCGTCCTTGAAGGTTTTGAAGATGCCGCGGTGATGATCCCATCCGCCCCATTGGGCGACGCTGAAGGAGACGCCGACTTCTGCGAGGCGGCGTGCGAGCAGGAGGCGCTGGCCGAAGTCGTTGCGGCCATAGCTATCGCGCACGGAGTCGGGTTCCTTGGAGAGATCGAAGGCGGCCTGTGCCTTTTCAGAAGAGAGGAGGCTGAGGCCCTGCTGATAAGATTGATCGAAGCCTGTGAGCGGGTCTTCGGCGATGGACTCCTGGATGCGTTCCATGCGGTCGAGCGAGGAGCGCAGGGCAAGGCGCGAGTGTGCGCGGCCTTCGCTGATGTCGGCGGGGAGGGTGACATCGCGCACGCGGAATCCTGCTTGGTTGGGATCGCCGCCGATGACGAAGGGTGCGTGCTGGGAGCCGAGGAAATGGGGGCCGCCGGAGCGGGACATGGAGGGGAGGGAGACATAGGCGGGGACGCCGCCGCGCACGCCGCGTTCCTTGGAGACGACGGAGCCCATGGAGGGATGGAAGCTGACGAAGGCGCCGCAGCCTACGGGGACCGGGGTGGGGGCGCCGGTCATGAGGTAATGATTGCCGCCGCCGTGGTTGGGATCCTTGTGACAGATGGAGCGGACGACGGCGAATTTGTGGGCGTTCTTTGCGAGGCGCGGGAGCATTTCGCAGAAGTGGACGCCGGGGACGGAGGTGGGGATGGATTTGAACTCGCCGCGGATGTCGGCGGGCGCGTCGGGTTTGGGGTCGAAGGTTTCGTAATGGGAGGGGCCGCCATCCAGCCAGATGAGGATGCAGTTGGTGGCCTTGGCTTTTGGGGAGGCGATGCCGGAGCGTGCGGCGAGTGCGCGTTGTTGGAGGAGTTGGGTGAAGCTGAGGCCTCCGAGTGCGCCGAAGCCGAGTTGGAGAAAGCTGCGTCGTCCGATGCCGTTGCAGTTGAGCGGGGGTCGCATGGGGATCAGTGGTTGAAGACGAATTCAGCGGTGTTGATGAGGGCCCAGACAAGATCCTGCACGGCTTCTTTGCGGGCGGGGCTGTCGGCGGCAGGGGCGGCGAGGTGGGCGGAGGCGGCGGCGGTTTCTTCGGCGGTGGGGTGGCGCGCGAAGGCGGCGAGGTAGATGTCGTTTACGAGATCCTGCGGTTCCTGTTTGGAGGCGGCCCAGCGGGCGGCGCGTCCCGTGGGCGAGGCGAGTTTTGTCTGGAGTGCGGAGGCGTGCATGAGGTGGAGGGATTGCACGACGGTGGGTTTGCGTTCGCGTTCGCAGGGGCACTCAAGGCTGGCATTGGGGCGGCCGAAGGCGTCCATGAATTCGGAGGGCAGCTTGTGGTTCCATGCCTGTGCGGCGCGGGCGTCTGGTGGGAGGCCGGCGAGGGATTCGCGCACGCCGGTGAGATCGCAGACGGCGTCGAGGAGGACTTCGGCCGGGAGTCTGCGGCGCAGGGAGCGGGCGAAGTTGCGTTGATCGTCGAGATTGGAGGCGTTGGGCAGGGAGCTGCGCTGGTAGGCGGCGGAAGCGAGCATGGTGCGCATGAGGTGCTTGAGGTCGAAGCGGTGCGCGATGAAGTCCGCAGCGAGCCAGTCTAGGAGTTCCGGGTTGGACGGCGGGTTGGAGGCGCGGAAGTCGTCGACGGGATCGACGATGCCTTTTCCAAAGAACTCGCCCCAGACGCGGTTGACGACGGCGCGTGCGAAGAATGGGTTGTCCGGGCGCACCATCCAGTCGAGGAGATCGGTGCGTGGGTCGATCCCTGCGCGCAGTGGGAATTCAGGGCCGTCGGGAGCCTTGGGGGTGATGGGGGCGCTGGTGTCGGGATGCAGGAGGCCGCGTGCGGAGGAATCGTACCACCAGAGTTCGGCCTCGCCGGAGATGGGGGCGGAGATGCCCTGTCCGCGGGAACGCAGTTTGGAGAAGCAGGCGGCGAGTTGTTGATGATCCTCCTGAGACCATTTCTCGCTGGGATGATGGTGACAGCGCGCGCATTCGAGGCGGACGCCGAGGAAGATCTGGCTGACGAAGGAGCTGGCGTCGAGCGGGTCGCGTTTGTCGCGGATGAGTGCGACTGGGCCGAGTTGGTGGGAGCTGCCCTGTGCGGTGAGCAGCGCGCGCGCCATGGCGTCGTAGGGCATGTTGCGGGCGAAGGCGTCGCGCAGCCATTGGTCGAGAAGGAAGACGGGTTTGACGCCGACGCGCGAGGGGTTGGGGCGGATGAGGTCGCCCCATTTAACGGCCCAGTGGTCGGCGTAGGCGGGATCGGCGAGGAGGGTGTCGATCCAGCGCAGGCGCTTGTCCGCAGCGGTGTCCGCGAGGAAGGAACGGGCCTCTTCGGTGGTCGGCAGCCTGCCGATGGTGTCGAGGGCAGAGCGGCGCAGGAACTCGGCGTCGGAACAGGTGCCGGAGGGGAGGACGCCGATTTTTTCGAGGCGCTGGTGGACGAGGGAATCGAGGTGGTTGTGAACGGGGAAGGGCGCGAAATCCCTTTGCTGCAGACGTTTTGCGGGTGGGACGACGGGGCGCACGACATCGACGGCGCCCATGTAATTGACGACGACCACGGCCTCGCCGCGGCGTTCGCTGGCGGAGAGAAGGCCGTGGTCGCTCACCGTGGCGAGGTCCTTGTCGTTGGAGGTGAAGAGGGCGAGATTGGTCACATCGCGCTTGGCGCCGTCGGTGTAGGTGGCGGTGACTTTGAGTTGGGCGTCCTGTGTGGGGGCGAGTTGCGGGTTGCGCGGTTCCACCGCGATGTGTTGGAGACGCGGGCCGTCGGGTGGATCGAAGGGGGCGCCCTGACGGATCCATGTGAGGACGGTGCGGTAGGTTTCGGAGTCCACCGTCCAGCGTGCGCCGCCTTCGTGAGGGATGGCGGCTGTGGCTTTGAGCAAGAGGAGACTCTGTTGCGGTGCGGCGAAGGAGAGGCGGCGTCCGCGTCCGTCTGCGGCGATCTCGCGGTGGTCGGCCTTGGGATCGTAGCCGAAGATGGAGAGTTTGAAGTTGTTCTGGCCTTCGGGTTTGGCGTGGCAACCGCCCGAGCTGCAGCCGGCCTTGGCGAGGAGCGGCATGATCTCGTTGAGGAAGCTCACCTTGGAAGCCGAGTCTGCCGCGAAGGCGGAAGAGGTGAGGAACAGTGCGACGAATCCTGCGGGGAAGAGGGCGCGGCGCAACTGGCTTGGCGTGTGCGGTTTCACTGCGAGGGGAGTAAAGGCGATTGTGGTAAAAAGGCACGGGTTTGCAACCACAATGACGGTCGTTGTCCGGAAGGCGGCGGGAGGGCTGCGCGTGTCGAGGGCACGGTTCGCCCGGCGGTTTTCGGGGAGGCGGGCAGACACCGTTCGGTGGGGGTTCCACCGATGGGGTGTGCGCCTGTTGTGGGAGTGGGACATGGCCCACCACCGTGGAGCGGCCCGGCTTCGATGAAGGAGGGAAGGAGGAAGGCTATGGGCGAGACGATATTGGCGGAATCAATGACGGGTGCGTTGGGCTTCGATGGGGCCGACGGCGGGGAAGGGGTGAGGATGCGCGGCGGGGGCGTGGGGGCGCTGCTGGTGGAGCAAGGAGGGAATGGGGCAACGCATGGCCCTACGGATGAGGCGTTGATGCAGGGGGTGCAAAATCAGGAACCGAGGGCGCTTGCGATTCTCTACGAGCGTTACCATGCGGTGCTGAAATCGCTGGTGATGCGGATCATCCACAACGAGGCGGAGGCGGATGATTTGGTGCAGGAGATTTACATGGAGTTGTGGCGGCATGCGGGGAATTACTCGCCGCAGAAAGGCAAGCCGCTGGGCTGGATCGTGACGCTGAGTCGGCGGCGTGCGATCGATCGGTTGCGCAAGCGTCAGAGCTACGCGAGGGTGGAGGAGCGGCTGCAGAAGGAGACAGAGCAGCAGCCTGAGGCGTGGGTGCACAACACTGTCGACTCGGACATTGAATCCTCGGATCTGAGGCAGGTGCTGATGCGGGTGATTGCGGTGCTTCCCACAGCGCAGCAGGAGGCGATCCATCTCACCTTTTTCAAGGGGATGAGTCAGCGGGAGATCTCAGCGCACACCGGGATTCCGCTCGGGACGATCAAGACGCGCTTGGAGCTGGGGTTGAAGAAGATCGCCGACGGTCTCAAGGGACTGCGCGCGGAGCTCTGAACCTAAAACCGTGAATGGATGGCCCACGGAAACCAGGGCCCGCACGGAAGGAATGAGGGGAATGAGGGGAATGATGGGGCTGATGGGGCTGATGGGGTTGATGGGGTTGATGGGGTTGATGGGGTTGAGAGTCTGTTGCGTGGTCCGTGCATTCAGTGCGTTCCGTGGGCCATTGGGAACTCTCCGGGTTCAGGCGACTGCTGAGTCCTATCAGTGCCTGGGTACTTGAGGGTAACAGCCATGTCGTTACCGACTTTGAAGATCGCTGAAAGAGACTCACCCAACGGGTAAGACTGAAACGGGATGATTTTATTAAGGATCGCGAAATAGGGTGACCGCGTAGCGTCCAGAGTATGGGCATTCCGGGTGTCACCGTAATGTACGACGCCCAATAAGCTGCAAATTCCGTTTCCACAGAAACTCACATCAGATCCGACAAGTTTTCATCGCCGCATTGAGGCTGAATGGGGCTGAGCGGAGGGTGGCGCGCGATGTGGGGGCGATCCGTTTTGTGGAGGGGATTTGCCCTGCGGTGAGAATCCGATTTGCGGTGGCGGAGGGGGCTGATGCGGCAGTGCTCAGCGCAGGCCGAGGGCGCGTGTGAGCGATGCGTCGATGCGGCCGTTGGGATCCAAGCCGTGGTCGCGTTGGTAGCGTAGGATGGCATCGCGGGACTGGGGGCCGAAGACACCGTCGATGGTGCCGCGGTAGTAGCCCTCGGCCCGGAGGCGGTCTTGAATATCGGAGACGAGGGGGGAGCGGCTGGGAGCCTGGTCAACCGGCCGTCCTTGGTAGACCGGGCGACCGTAGGCGGGTGCGTAATAATCGGGCCTGTAGACTTCGTAAACGCGGGTGGGGCCGTAGCTGTAGCCGTAGGAAGGGGAGTAGTAACCGGGGTAATGGTCATGCCATCCATAGCCAGGACCATAACCAAAGGAGCCGAAGCCCAATCCGATGCTGACGCTGGTGCGGCTGCCATGACGGTCGCCGGCGGAGGCTGTGAGCGGGGTGAGGGCGAGCAGGAGTGCCGGGATCGCCGGTAGGAGCGCGCTGAGGGAAAGCCATGAAGCCCATGAAGCAGGCATGGTGTGGGAGTTCGCTGGCGAAGGATTCATAGTGTAATCATTAGCTTATAATGGGCATTGCTGCAACTGGGTCGGGCTTTGTGGAGGGGCGCTGGTCGGGCGCCTAGCGGTCTGGCGGGCGGGGTCTGCATGGGGCGGTTTACTCGGAGGACAAGATGCATTAGTTTGCTGGTATGCAGAGTCCATCGCCCATGGCTCAGTGGCCGGCACTCCTTCCGCTCTCCGCCAAAGGGAGCAGGGGGAGGCTCTCCATGGACGACATGGACGACATGGACGACATGGACGACATGGACCGCGTGAGATCCATGGACCGCTTGGATACTCGGCGAGGTGCGGGGTGGTTTGGCAAAGAGCCTGGCTTTCTGCGCGCCGGGTTGCGTGGCGTGTTGGGCTGCCTGCTGGTGCTGGCTTGGTTTGTGATGGCTAATCGTTGTCCGCTCACTTTGCTGGCAGGCAGGGCGTTCGCGGCCGAGGTCCAGAGGGGGTGTTGCGGGAAGTCTTCTTCAGAACGCGCCCGGGGAGAGCGTCCGTCGCAACCCATGCCGCAATCCTTGCCGGAATGCTGCCGGGGATTGCTGCTTGTGGATTCCAGACCCGCACCCGTGTTGTCGATCGAGGCCCAGAAAGAGGAGGGGAATGCGGATGCAGGTGAGCGTGGGGCGTGGATGTTTCTGTCTCCGACAAAGGTGGCAGAGGCGGCGTGGGGCATTTTTGCACGCTGTATGGATGCGGGGCCGCCGGGTCATCTCTTCGATGGCTGGACCGGGTGGAGTTATGCGGAGTTGGTCCTGCAAAAGGTGACGCCAGGTCACGGGCCGCCGAGTACGGTTTGTTTGCTCTCGCAGACGTTGCTCTCGCAGACGTTGCGTTCGTAGACGCTGCTTGGGGATGCGCTCCTGCTGTGCGTTCCCGTCGCATCGCATTCGCCGCCCGGGTGTCGGGTGAGCTCTGCTAGGATCGCTCACTTCTGCGGAACGGGTTCCTGCAGTACGGGTTCCTACGGGACGGGTTCCAGTGGAGCGGGTGGGCGAAATACAAAATCCAATACCCAGCGCAGCCTTTGCCCTGAGGGCGCGCCGGAGGTCTTTTTGAAAGCAGGGCATCTTCCGTCATTCGCATGAAACGCATTCTTTTTCTTCTTCTCTTCGGTCTGTGCGCCGCTGGCGCGGGTTGGTGGGCCGGGCATCAACACGCTTCCCCTTCGGCGGCCGTGGAGGGTGGTGGGCGCAGGGTGCTTTATTACCAAAGCCCCATGCATCCGTGGGTGAAGTCCGAGCGGCCCGGCAAGTGCACGGTGTGCGGGATGGATCTGGTGGCGGTGTACGAGGGCGGGCGGGATGCAGCGCAGGAGCACGCGGATCTGGTGATGCTGCCGCAGGGAAGTCCGACGGCGGCCGGGGTGCGGACGTCGTCTGCGCGGGTGGTGCCGCTGGTGCGCACGCTGCGGGTGGCGGGGATGATCGAGGATGATGATTCGCGGCACCGGATCCTGAGCGCCTATGTGGCTGGGCGCATCGAGAAGCTCTTTCTCAATTTTGAGGGGGCGGATGTGGAGGAGGGGCAGCCGTTGGCGTTATTTTACAGCAAGGAGCTTCTCGGGGCCGCGAACGAGTACCGTTCGGCGTTGAGGCAGGGGAATGCGGCGCTGGCTGCCGCGGGGGAGAACCGGTTGAGGCAGCTGGGGCTTGCGGCCGCGCAGATCGCGCAGGTGCCCAAACGAGTGGAGTCAGAGGTGACCTTCGAGATTCTTGCACCGCGCAGCGGGACGGTGACGAAGCGGCACGTGTTCGAGGGGCAGTACGTGAGCGAAGGGGAGAAGCTCTTCGAGATCGCGGACTTCAGCGTGATGTGGTTTCAGTTTGTGGCTTACGAACAGGACCTGCCGTTTCTGGAGGTGGGTCAGAAGGTGGAGATTTCCACGCCATCGCTTGCGGGACGTTCGCTGCGATCGACGATCAAGTTCATCAATCCGAATCTGGACGAGGCGACTCGCAGTGCGCGTGTGCGGGTGGAGGTGGTGAATCCGGTGAGTCCGCAGGGGCGGCATCGCGGGCATGAGATGTTGCACAAGCTTTCTGCACAGGCGGTGGTGGAGGTGGCGGCGCCGGAGGTGCTGGCGGTGCCGCACAGTGCGGTGCTCTGGCCCGGCAGCGGGCCGCGGGTTTATGTGGAGCTTGCGCCCGGGACCTACGAGCAGCGGCGCGTCCGGTTGGGGCGCGTCGGGGACGACAGCATGGAGGTGCTGGAGGGGGTGAAGGAGGGGGAGAAGGTGGTGGTGAGCGGGAACATGCTCATCGATGGTCAGGCGCAGCTCAACAACTTGGGAGGCGGTGATGCGTCTGGTCATGCGCATGCTTTGGAACAGCCCGCAGCGGCCACTCTGGTGCCCGGTTCCAGCGCGGCCACGGCACCTGCTGGAAATGCCGGGCCCGCTCAGACAATGGTTCCTGCAACGGCTCCTGCAACGGTGACCCCGGAGGTGCTCGCTTATTTGAAGGCCGCCGCGGCGGTCGGGGAGGCGCTTGCGGACGATCAACTCGCCGCTTACAACGGCGCGGTGCGTCTGCTCCCCCCTGGACCGGAGGGATTACGCGCCCCGCCCCCTGCGGAGGCGGCGGATCTTTTGGGTGCGCGCCGTCAGTTTCTGGTGTGGAGCGAGGCGTTGGTGGAGTGGGTGTTGCCGAGGCGGGCGGGGGTGCCTGGGTTGCATGTGTTCCGGTGTCCGATGTCGAATCAGGTGGGGCCGGGAGCGCCCAAGAATGCGCGCTGGCTGCAGTGGAGTGCGCAGCTTCGCAATCCCTACATGGGGCAGGAGATGTTGAGTTGCGGAACGGAGGTGAGGCCGTGATTGGGGGCCTGATTGACTGGTCGCTGCGCAACCGGTTTCTCGTGTGCTGTCTGACGCTGGTGCTGGTGGCGGTGGGCATCCGCGCACTGAGCACCACGCCCGTGGATGCCATCCCGGACTTGAGCGAGAATCAGGTGTTGGTGTTCGCGGATTGGGCGGGGCGCAGTCCGCAGGAGGTGGAGGACCAGGTTACCTATCCGCTTTCGGTGAATTTGCAGGGGCTCTCCGGGGTGAGAACGGTGCGGGCGAACTCGATGTTCGGGTTCTCGTTGGTGACGGTGGTATTTGAAGATGAGGTGGACAAGTCGCTGGCGCGTCAGCGGGTGCTGGAGCGGCTCAATTATCTTGGAGGCAGTCTGCCGCAGGGGGTGGATGCGAAGATGGGGCCGGACGCGACCGGGCTTGGGTGGGTGTACCAGTATTACCTGCATGTGGATCCCAAGGGGGCGCCGGAGAAGGGGTATGACCTCGGGGAATTGCGGGCGTTGCAGGATTGGTTTGTGCGCTACCAGCTCAATGCGGTGGCGGGTGTGGCGGAGGTGGGGAGTGTGGGCGGTTTCGTGAAGCAGTATCAGGTGGAGGTTTCCTCCACGCGTCTGCGCGCGCTCGGGCTCTCTCTCGGGCAGGTGATGGAGGCCGTGTCGCGCAGCAATTTGAACGTGGGCGGCAAGACCATTGAGGAAAACGGGATGGAGTTCGTGGTGCGCGGCGTGGGTCTCATCCGTTCGGTGGCGGAGCTCGAGCAGACCGTGCTCGTGGAGCGGGAGGGGACGCCGGTGTACCTGCGCGATGTGGGGCGCGTGGAGCTGGGGGGCGATTTCCGGCGCGGCGTCCTCGACGTGGACGGGCGTGAGGTGGTGGGGGGCATCGTGGTGATGCGCACCGGAGCCAATGCGCACGAGGTGATCCGCCTTGTGAAGGACAAGATCGCGCGCATCGGGCCGAGCCTGCCACCGGGGGTCACCATCCGTTCCTTCTACGACCGCAGTGAGCTCATTGACCGCACGATCGACACGCTGCGGCACGCGCTTCTGGAGGAGGTGATCCTTGTGACCCTCGCCCATATCCTTTTCCTGTTCCATTTCCGCTCCATCGTGATCGTGACCTTCCCGCTGCCGGTCTCGATCCTTGCGTCCTTCGTGCTGATGAGGCAGTTCGGGATCAGCTCGAACATCATGTCGCTTTCGGGCATTGCGATTGCCATTGGGGTGCTGGTGGATGCGGCCATTGTGCTCACCGAGAACGTGCTGCGGCACTGCGAGGAGGCGGAACGGCGGCAGGGTGGGAGGCTGGATGCGGCGCAGACGCTCGCCGTGGTTCGGCAGGCTTCCGTGCAGGTGGGGCGGCCGATCTTCTTTGCGATGGCGATTATCCTATTGGCGTTCGTGCCGGTGTTCGCGCTGAGCGGGCAGGAGGGGAAGCTGTTTCATCCCCTGGCTTTCACGAAGACCTTCGCCATGGCGGGGGCGACGCTGCTCGCGGTGACGGTGGTGCCGGTGCTCTGCACGCTGCTGGTGCGCGGGCCGTATCATTCGGAGGACAAGAATATCGTGATGCGCGCGCTGCTGGCTCTCTATGGGCCGGCGCTGGAGTTCGCGTTGCGCCGGCGCGCACTGGTGCTGGGGTTTGCGGGAGCGTTGCTTGGAGCGGCTGTCGTGGTGGCGTTCGGGCTGCCGCAGGCGGTGCATGCGCGTCTGGGCTGGCTGCCGGCGCTGCAGCGGCTCACGGCGGGGATGGGCCGGGAGTTCATGCCGCCGCTCAACGAAGGCAGCCTGCTTTTCATGCCCACCTTCGTGCCCGCGACCGCTCTGAGCGAGGTGAAGCGGGTGATGGCGTGGCAGGATCAGGTGCTGGCGCAAACGCCGGAGGTGGCGTCGGCCGCAGG
>CAMAUX010000061.1 GCA_945861435.1 Chthoniobacter flavus
TTCAGACGATGCCCCGCTTGCGGCTTCGGCCTCACGGCCTCATTCCGGGCATCGCTTTCGGTCGCGAACCGTCTAATTCGACCGGCGGGACTTTCACCCGCGTGGTTTCCGGCTTCCCCGGCGCACACCTAAAAACGTGAATGGACTTCCCGAAAACGGGGGCGTGCGTTTCAAACGCAATGTTTTATGACGGAGTCCATTACCACCCAATGATTTCATTGCGGAGCAATGCGAATTTCCTGCCTTTGAACAGCTTCCCGCTCGACGCCTCGCCCCATCGCCGTTTTTAGGCTTGGCCTAAAAATGTGAATCGACGGCCCACGGAATCCAGGCACGGAGGGAATGGGGGGGGAATGATGAGAATGAGGGGGCTGAGAGTCTGTTGCGTGGTCCGTGCATTCAGTGCGTTCCGTGGGCCATTGGGAACTCTCCGGGTTCAGGCGACTGCTGAGTCCTTTCAGTGCCTGGGTACTCGCGGCTAAAGGCCGTGTCGTTACAGGCTTTCAAGATCGCTCAAAGAGACTCACCCAACGGGTGAGCCTGAAATGGGATGGTTTTAAGCTGCAAATTCCGTTTCCGCAGAAACTCACATCAGATCCGACGAGTCTTCATCGCCGCATTTAGGTTGAGAGCACTGCGTCACCGCGCAAAGGATTCCGCAGGATGAACGGTTATCGCGACTATTCGCATGACTCGCGAATGTCGCACGTTGGCCGATCTTCGAGATATCTTCCTGCTCAAGTTGGGGAGCCTTGACCTCAGCACTCACTTGAAACCGCGAAGATGCCAAATTTTCCACCGACTCAACTTGGCGAAGCGTCTAAAAAAGCTCCCCCTGCATCGGCAGGGAACGCTGCGCCCCCTCAGCCAGCACCTCCGCCAGAAGACTCTTGAACTCGCACTGTTCAAGAAACGCTGCAAACGCCCCAAGGTTCGGACGAATCCCCAACTCCTCCACAGGCGTGGGAAGCGGCAGGTCCATGTCCAACCTCACCATCTCGCGGTTCTGTTCCACCAGCACGCGCGCATCCACAATCTTCTGCCGGATCCGCTCGCTCCTGATCACCTCTGGATTAGCAAGGATCGCGTCAAGGCTCCCATGTTCTTGGAGCAGGCTGGCAGCTCCCTTTGGCCCAAGCCCGGGCACACCGGGAATGTTGTCGGCCGAATCCCCCGTGAGGCTCAGCACCTGCCCGATCTGGGAGGGTTCAACCCCCCACCTGCGCCGCACCGCATCCGCGCCGAGTAGCGCGCAGGAATCCTTCGGCGAGGCGAGATCGCCCTTGAGCGTCGAGTACACTTTCACATGGTCGTCCACGAGTTGGAAAAGATCCTTGTCGTTGGTGGCCAGCACCACCTCGTGTCCAGCCCGACGCGCCGCACACACATAACTCGCCATCAGATCATCTGCCTCCGTATCCGCCAACCAAAGGCTTCCCAGTCCCATCAGGGGAACCATCTCCTGAATGCGCCCAAGCTGAAGGCGCATCTCGTCAGGCATCTCTTCTCGTTGCTGCTTGTAAGCGGGTTGCAAATCGCTGCGCCGCTTAGGAACACCCATGTCCCACACCACCGCCCCAAGGTCCGGACGCAGATCTTTCTGCATCCGCCTGATCGCCTTCACGAACCCAAAAATCGCGTTGGTGGGTTCGCCCCGCGAATTGCTCAGATCACGGATCGCGAAGAATGACCGGTATACATAGTAATGCCCGTCCACCAGTAGGAGTTTCACGCCCCCCACCCTTCGCTGTTCGCGCCAAATTGCCACCCCTTTTCCATCACCCACTCAAAACACCCCATTCACCTCCCGGCTCTGCTCCAACTCTCCCCCCATCCCTTTCGTCAGATCACTTCCGTTCGAGCGAATGACCACGGACAAGGGGCAGTTCCCGCTCCCGCATCTGGTCGAGCAGCGATGCAACCAGCTTCTGTTTTCGCCTGTCGCCACCAGCCCCCGCCCCCTGCCCTCCGCCCCCGCTTCCGGCGCCGCCCAGCGCCAATTCCCCCTGCTCCGGCCCTTGTACGGGATTACTGAGCCGCAACCCCACCAGCCGCACACACGCCCGTCTCTCCCATGCCTCCCTCAGAAGCGGCCCCAGCAACGGATAAATGTCGCCCTCCAGATCCGTCCCCGCCTCCATCGTCCGACTCCGGGTTGCCTCGCTCATGTCCTGATAACGCACCTGCACGCTCAATGTCCTCACCGTACGCCCGTCGCGACGGACTCTATGCATCAGCTCATCCGCCATTCCCCGAAGAACCGACACCAACTCCTCCTCAGAGCATACATTCTCAGCGAACGTCTCCTGCCTCCCGTACGACTTCACCTCCCCCTCCTCCACCACCACAGGCCGGTCATCCACTCCGCGAGCAAAAAGCTGGAGTGCCGCCGCCTGACCACCGGCCACCTGCCGCACCAATTCCGGCGATGCGTCCGCCACATCCGCCACCCGGCGCAATCCGACGGAATGAAATGCCCTGCCCAGTTTCTCCCCCACTCCCGGCAGCCACTTGACGTCCAGCGGCGCGAGAAACGCCGACTCCCCACCTGCAGCCACTCCGAACAGGGCGCGCGGCTTGTTCAACTTTGCGGCGATCTGAGCCACCAATTTGTTGGCCGCCACTCCCACCGAAACCCCAATTCCAATCTCAGCTTGGATTCTCGCCTGCAAAGCCGCAGCCGCCCCCATCGCTTCCTCATAAGCACGCAACCCAAGAAGCGCGCCCGGGTCCCCAGCATCTCTCATCACTCCCACCTGCCCCGATCCCGACCCGCGTCCCATGGCCCAATGCGCACACGGCCATCTGCGGATTTCCAAATACCCCTCATCGATTGAAGCCCGCTCCACCAAAGGTGTGAAATCCTGTGCAATCGCAAACATCCGCTCCGAGTAGACCGCGTACTTGGCCATGTCGCACGAAACCATCACCAACCCGGGGCATAATTGAAGCGCCTGCGCAGTAGGCATCGGCGTGAACACCCCCGCGCGCCGAGCCTCGTAACTCGCACTCGCCACCACCCCGCGCATCCGCCCACCCACCCCAACGGGACGCCCCTTCAAGGAGGGATCCTCCGCCTGCTCCACCGATGCGAAGAACGCATCGGCGTCCAAATGGATGATCATTCGCCGACGAAGCCCCCTTTCATCAACGTCCGCACAACAAAACTCCTCACTTCTTTCAGGACACCGGACCTACAGACCTCGCCCAGATTAACGGGCCGCAATCCACTCCATCTCCCAAAGCACCCCAATGAACGCCCTCCAAATCCAGTTCCCTCCAAAATCCCGACAACATCCAACAACCCCAAGTCCCTCCCCCCCTTCAAACCACTCAACGCCACTCGCCAACACACCACCTTCCCTTGAATACCCAGCACCCCGCCAATCCTCAAAAAAATCCGGCTCACGCTGCCACACCGCATCGACGCACCATTGCCACCATCACCCCCTGCACGGACAACCCCTCCATGGGATGAAGCTGGGGATATCTGGGGTTTTCAGCCTTCAACCACGCTCCAGCGCGATCCACCACCAATCGCTTGAGCGTCGTCTCCCCGTCAATGAGCGCCGCCACAATATCCCCGCTGCGCCCGGGGCGCTGCTCCAAAATCACCAGATCCCCTTCCGTTAAATGCGCTCCCTCCATCGAATCCCCCCGCACCCGAAGTGCGAAAAGCCGTGCTCCGCGACTCAAACCCACAGTCACCGCATCGATGGAAACCATCCCCTCCTCCTCCTGCTCGAGCGCCGCCTCCCCCATGCCTGCAGCGATCGAACCGTACACTGGCACATCCACGATCTGCTCCCTCCTCAACTGGCTGGCGATCGCCACCGCACGCGCCTTGCCCGCCTGACGACGGATCACCCCCTTGCGCTCCAGCGCACGCAAGTGATTGAGCGCAGCCGTCTGGCTCGCAAATCCGAAATGCTCCTGAATTTCCCGGGTCGAGGGCGCAAGCCCGGTCCTTTCCTGACATTGCTCCAAGTACTCTAGCACCTGACTTTGACGGCGCGTGAGATTATTCATGTTCGATTGAACAGTAGCTTGAAAAACCATCATGGAAAGCCCGTTTTTCCCAAAAATGCACGCCCCTCTCCACCAAAACCAGTTTGCTCTTCCCTCACCCGGAGCCGCCGTCATCTAATCGCACCACGATGAATATCCTGATCCTCGCTGCTGGGTACGCCACCCGCCTTTATCCACTGACTCAGACAAAGGCCAAGCCCCTTCTCGAGGTCGCCGGAAAGCCCATGATGGAATGGGTCGTCGACAACCTCGCACCCATCGAGGGCATCGAACGCATTTACGTCGTAACCAACCACAAATTCGCCGCCGATTTCCAAGCTTGGGCCCAAGCCTACCAGAGCCGCCATCCCGCGATCCAACTCGAGATAGTCGATGACGGCTCGACCAGCGACGCCGACAAACTCGGCGCCATCGGCGACATCGCCCTCGTCATCCAGCGCGCCAAGCTCGAGGCCTCCAACCTGCTCGTCGTCGCCGGCGACAATCTCTTCAGTGAAAGCCTCGGTAAATTCGGCCGCTTCTGCAGGGAGAAAAACCAACCCGTCCTCGGCCTCTACGACGTGGGCAGCCTGGAGCAGGCCTCCAAGTACGGCGTGGTCGCAGTCGACTCCGAAGGCGTGATCACCAGCTTTGAGGAAAAGCCCGCACACCCCAAAACCTCCCTCATTGGCATCGCCCTTTACTACTATCCAGCAAAGACCGTGGCCGCATTCCGTACGTATCTGGCGGAAGGCAACAACCCCGACCAACCCGGCCGCTTTGTCCAATGGCTCCACACCCGCGAGGATGTGCAAACGTGGAAAGTTCCCGGGACCTGGTTCGACGTGGGTAGCAAGGAAACCCTCGAGGAAGCCAACCGCATCTTCGCGCAATTCGCGCGCTGAGCGCCCAGCACACGCGGGCTCCCGCGCTCACAGGCTGAAAATGGCGGGACCACGCCGGTCTCCGTCTCTCTTCATCGCGCACGCTCACTAGAGTTCCAACGGGAAAGAGCGGGCCACACCGCCCACCGGGCCGCAGCTGTACGCGGGAATTCCCTGATGCTCCGCCCATGGAGCGCCGCCGTCTTCCGAGCTTTGCGCTCCCTTCCGGGCAGGCTAGAAAAAAAGCCCTCAAGCACCCCTCGTTTACGAGAGCTTCCCCGCCTTCCCCAACAAGAACAGCGTATCCCAAGAACGGAATGATTTTGGAACAGTTCCACGCCCGTACCCAGCAGATGCAGGACCTCCTCGCCACCATGAACAAACTCGCCCACTTCCGCCCCAAGGCGCATGGGCCCGGCGAAGCTGCCCAACTGCTTGAACTCAGCACCGCGGAATACGAGAACTCCATGCCCCCTGCCCTTTCAGCCCTCGACGCCGCCACCAGCCGTCTAGGCGAGCAGAAACGCTCTGCAACCGAACTATTGCACAACGTGGTGGAAACCATGAAGGCTCGCTATCGGAAAAATCCCGCAGTCACACTGGCGCTCGAGCAACTCCGCCACGACGGCCCGATCCCGGCAGCGGCACAGATGCAGGAGCTCTCCCTCCTTTGGGCCAAGCTGCCCGTCCCGCCAGACGCCCCACTCGGCGCCATGGCCTTCACTCCTTCGCAGGAAATGAACCGCGCCCTCTTCGATCAGGTCCGCTCAGACCTTCTCGCAGCCGAACACGAATTCGACAGGGCCCAATGCATCCTCAACGAAGCCGAAACTCGACTCCAGGAGCGCGAACGCCAGATGGCTGGATTCATCGCCCATGTTCTCGAGGAAGGAGGGCGCTTCTTCGGTGCAGAAACTTCTGAACGGGCCGCGCTGAACATTGTCAGAGACGGAGGCGGTGCCTGCTGCGCTGCCTGATCACACTTTGCCAGGGGTGGTAAATGAGGGGGCGGGTTTGGGAATTCTCCCGGCCCGCCCCTTCCACTTTCCGCCAACCTATGGAGTCATCCTGTCTCACATCAGGTTTTCACGCGACACAAAGTCACCACCACCATCCCCCTGAAAAGTCACAAACTTCTCAGGATCAACGCCAGATAAACAGGCCGGATTCCTGCTGCAGCATCCTTCCGTATGAGAATCGATCGGTTCACTCAAAAAATGCAGGAAGCCATCCAGAACGCTCAGGAGTTGGCCAGTCAGCGACACCATCAGGAAATCACAAACGAACACTTCCTGTCCGCCCTTCTCGGCCAGTCTCAAGGAGTCGCGCGTCCGCTGCTCCAACAACTGGGCGTCTCTCTTCCCTCCCTCGAAGCCCGCATCGAAGAATCCCTCCAACGCAGGCCCACAGTCCAGGGCAGCGCGGCTCAACCCTTCATCGGCAACGATCTGCGTCTCCAGATCGAACAGGCGGAAAAAGAAATGGCCGGCCTCAAGGACGAATTCCTCAGCGCCGAACACTATCTGCTCTCCCTCTCCAGCGCGGACTCGGATGCATCCAAACTCCTGCAGGCCAGCGGCGCAACCCGCGAACGCATGATGCAGGCCCTCAAGCAGGTGCGAGGTTCCCAGCGCGTGACCGATCCGAACCCGGAAAACAAATATCAGACCCTCGAAAAATACGGACGCGACCTCACCGAGGCCGCCCGCCGCGGAAAAATCGATCCCGTCATCGGCCGGGACCACGAAATCCGCCGGGTGATGCAGGTCCTTTCACGGCGCACGAAGAACAATCCGGTCCTCATCGGCGAACCCGGCACCGGCAAAACCGCCATCGTCGAAGGTCTTGCCCGCCGTATCGTTTCCGGGGACGTCCCAGATTCCCTCAAGAACAAGCGCCTCATCGCCATGGATCTGGGCTCCATGATCGCTGGGGCAAAGTACCGCGGTGAATTCGAGGACCGCCTCAAGGCCTTCCTCAAAGAGGTCACCGAGTCCAATGGGGAGATCATACTCTTCATCGACGAACTGCACACCATCGTGGGGGCAGGCGCCTCGGAAGGAGCCGTGGACGCCGCCAACATGCTCAAGCCCCAACTGGCGAGAGGCGAACTGCGCACCATCGGCGCCACCACCCTCGACGAATACCGTAAACACGTGGAAAAGGACCCCGCACTCGAACGCCGCTTCCAGCCGGTCCAAGTCGACGAACCTTCCCTCGAAGACACCATCGCCATCCTGCGAGGCCTGCGCGAGCGCTACGAAGTCCACCACGGCGTCCGCATCCAAGACGCCGCACTCGTCGCCGCAGCCACCCTCTCCCACCGTTACATCTCCGACCGTTTTCTGCCCGACAAGGCCGTGGACCTCATGGACGAGGCGGCCTCGCGGCTCAAGATCGAGCTGGAATCCCTCCCCACCGAAATCGACCAGTGCGAGCGCCAGACAATGCAGCTGGAGATGGAGCGTCAGGCACTGAAAAAAGAAACTGATGCCCCGAGCAGGGAACGCCTCGCCAAGATCGAACGCCAGCTCGCCGACCTGCGTGAACAGGGCTCCCAGCTCAAGTCACAATGGCAGCAGGAAAAGGCCACCATCGGCAAAGGCCGCAAACTCCACCAGCAGTTAGAGGAACTCAAAACAGCACTCGAACAAGCCCAGCGCCGCGGCGAACTCGCACTCGCAAGCGAGATCCAGTACGGGCGCATTCCCGAACTCCAGCGCCAACTCGAAAACCATGGAAGGAACGCCAGCGCCGATTCCGCTCCCGCGCCGCAGATGCTCAAGGAGGAAGTGACCGAGGAGGATATCGCGCGCGTCGTGGCCGCATGGACCGGCATCCCCGTCCAACGCATGCTCGAAGGCGAACGCGAAAAACTCATCCACATGGAGCAGCGCCTCGCCCACCGCGTCGTGGGACAGGAAAAGGCCGTCAAGGCGGTCAGCAACGCCGTGCGCAGGGCTCGCGCAGGCCTCCAGGAAGAATCCCGCCCCATCGGATCCTTCCTCTTCCTTGGCCCCACGGGCGTCGGCAAGACAGAGCTCTCGCGCGCTCTTGCAGAATTCCTCTTCGACGACGAGCAGGCAATGGTCCGTCTGGACATGAGCGAGTACATGGAAAAGCACAGCGTGGCCCGACTCACCGGAGCACCTCCCGGATACGTGGGATACGAAGAAGGCGGCCAGCTCTCAGAGGCCGTGCGGCGCAAACCCTACTGCGTTGTCCTCTTCGACGAGGTGGAAAAGGCCCACCCGGATGTCTTCAACGTCCTCCTGCAGGTGCTGGACGACGGCCGCATCACCGACGGCCAGGGACGCACCGTCAACTTCAAGAACACCGTCATCATCATGACCTCGAACATCGGCTCCCAGCACATCCTGGGCTCCACCAACCCCGAGCAGCGCGAAGCCCTCGTCCTCGATGCCCTGCGCGCCCACTTCCGGCCCGAATTCCTCAACCGCATCGACGAAACCATCCTCTTCGACAGGCTCAGCGAGGCCGACCTCGACCATATCGTCGACATCCAACTCCAACGCCTCACTCGCCGCCTGGAAAACCGCAAGCTCCACATCGAAATCACCAAGGAGGCCAAACGCTGGTTAGCACACGAAGGGTTTGACCCTGTCTACGGAGCACGCCCCCTCAAGCGCGTAATTCAGCGAGACCTCCTCGACCCCCTCAGTATGGACCTGCTCGCAGGCCGCTTCCGCGACGGCGATACCGTGCGAATCGACGCAGGCGACGGTCGACTCCTCTTCGAGCACTGAGGCCAGCCTTCACCAGCGGCCCGTTCTACGGGCTGGATTTCCAGAGGCCGATGTTGTTGACCTATGCCATGGCCCGCCCTTCATCCGCAGCCCCGATCCTCGCAGCCGCCCTGCTCTCTGCAGGGCTGCCCTTTCTGACATCCTGCGACAAGCCAGCGCCTGCCAAGTCGCAGGCCGCAAAGCCCCCAAAGCCCAGCGCCCCGGCTCAGGAGCCCCTGACCAAAATGCAGATGGAGCTGCGCTTCAAGACCGCCCGGGTCCAATTGCTCAACGGCAAGGTGGCTGAGTCCATGGAAGGCCTGACGAAGCTAGGCGCGCGCAATGACGTGCCACAACCCCTCCTCAACTGGATTTCCCTCAACGAGGGACTCACCCTGCTCATGTCCGCAAAGGTCCCGGAGGCTCAGACCAAGTTCGCCGCAATCGCTGAACGCCAGTGGAAAGGAACCACAAACGCCGAAATCAAGCTCGGCGAATTCTTTGCCAAAGCCGGCAAACTCCTCTCCGCCGACGGCGCAGTCTCCACCGACGAAGTCCGCAGCTTCGAGCGCTCCAACCACGAGTCCATCGCAATCCTGTGCGCGGGCATCAAAAACTGGGCCCTTGGCCAACTCGACAAAGCGGAACCCTTCCTGCGCTACTACTCCGCCTCCCGCATCGAAGGCCTGGAACTGTGGACAGGCACCGAGGAGGAGATCGACAAATTGCGCGTCCTCGCCGCCAACATCGAGGAAAGCCAGATGACCTTCGACATCGCCATGAAGGAACTCCATGCCGCCAAGAGTCCGGAAGAAAAGAAGGAGGCCGTGGAACGCACAAAACCAGCCGTCGCCAAGCTGCGCTACGCCCCCAAGCTCAAGGAAGAGCTCGACCAACTCCTAGCCAAGATTGAACCCGAAGCACTCGCCGCCATGGCCAAGATGAAGGCCGATGCCGCCTCCATGGAAGAGTTCGACGCCAAGGCATGGCCTGCCGCGAGAGAGAAAGGCCTCCAACTCTTCGCGCAGTTCCGCTTCGAAGAGGCCCACAAGGCTGTGCTCGCACCCGACCTCAAGCTCGAAAAAACCAAGGCCGAGCAGGATGCACTCGCAAAAAAGTGCCAGTGGCTTGCCACCTTTCAGGAAATCCTCACCGACGACGTCAAAGCCAAAGGCTACCCGGGGCCGGTCAAACGCAAGGGCGGCCCCCAAATCTCGAGCCCCATCACCAAGGCGGATGAAAAACTGGTCTACATCAAAACCGAGCCTCCCACCTCCCTTGCATGGGGCGACATCGATAACGAAACGATTATCTCCATGGCCCGCTCCTTCATCCCGGAGGACCTCGCCCCTTTCCTCGCCGCCCACCGCAAGTGGCAACTCGGCGTCTACTGCCTTTACTCAGGCAAGAAAGCCGACGCCAAACCCCTCTTCGAAGCCGCTGCGGAAGGCAACCCCGTCTACAAAGACGAAATCGAGCCCCTCCTCTCGGGCACATTCCCTTAGAGCCGTTTCTTTCACCTCACTTCCGCACGTCTCGAAAGGAGGGGAGACAGCGAGTCTCCCCCCGTTGCCAGAACAGCCCCCAGTCCAATGGCTGAAAAAGCCCGAGGTAAGCTTCAAAACAGCGCGGGGATAACACCCTACTGAAGGCGGCAATCCACGAACGGAGGAGAGACAGCGTGGCATCGAAATCCACACACACTACCTCCCGCTGTGGCCCCAAGGGCTATCGAGCCTGCCTAAATCTTCGCCGAGGAATACTCCCAGCCCGCACGGTAGGCCGCGCGTTTGATGAAACGCCTCGCATCGGGCATTCCCACCACTTCCAGCTTTTCTGAATCCCACTCGATCGGCTTGCCCACCCGCATCGCGAGGGCTCCGAGCAAGCAGAGCTCAGTGAGCGGCACCGCGTAGTCGAACTGCGACATCCACGGAAACGCCTTCCCGTTCTTGATCGCAATGGTCCACTCCTGCTGAGGCGCACCGGGCGTCACACTGCGAGGAAGCGACTTGGCCGGCGCCTTCGCAAGGAAGTCATTGGAACGCTGTTCAGGGAAAATCGTGAGATTCCTCGCCTGATCGCCCTTGTTGTAAAGAACACCGTCGGAGCCCCGGATATAAAACCCGGTGCTGCTCCAAGGCTGCCCTTTCAACTCGTCGATCAACGCCGGCATCCGCGGCGCACCATCCGCACCCTTCCCCTCGTACCAGTACATCGTCACAGGCCCGTGCCCAGGCACGTTGCTCCAGAAATACTTCACCTGCGCACCCGTCGGCCATGCGATGTCCGTAAGCCCTTCCGGCATCGCCTCCACCTTCTGCGGCACACCCAGCTCCAACCCCCAGAAAAGGGGGTCCAAATTGTGGCACCCCATGTCACCGAGCGCTCCCGCACCCCACTCAATGAACCCGCGCCACTTGAAGGGATGGATGTCCGGCGAATACGCGTGGTCGGGCGTTGCGGCCAGCCACTGCTGCCAGTCCAAATGCGCAGGAACCTCGCCTGCTTTCCACACCACCCCAGGGCCCTGCGGCCAGATCGGACGGTTGGTCCATACATGGATCTCCTTCACCTTCCCCACCACCCCCGCCTGCAGCCACTCCTTCACAAGACGCGTCTCCTCAAAGGTATGCCCCTGATTTCCCATCTGGCTGATGATCCCCTTCTTGCGCGCCGCCTTATGCAACTCGCGCGCCTCCCAAAGAGTGTTCACCAGCGGCTTCTGCACGCAGACATGCTTGCCCAACGCAATGGCGTGCATCGCCGCCGGGTAATGCGCGTGGTCGGGCGTGGACACCGTCACCGCATCAATCGACTTCACCTCGTCCAGCATCTTCCGAAAGTCCCGGTACTGGCGTGCCTGCGGATACTTCGCCGCAGCCTTGGCCAGATTGTTCGCGTCCACATCACAGATCGCCACGATCTCGTTGTCCTTCGCCGCTCCCTCCATGTCCGAAAAACCCTTCCCCCCGACCCCAATGCACGCAATCCCCAACCGCCTCCCCGCAGTCACCCCATCCTGAGAGCGAAGGATATTCGGCAGAAAAATCCCTGCCGTCGTAGCGGCAGAAAGTCCTTGGAGAAAACGACGGCGGCTGGGGTGGTGGATCTGGTTCATGGCGGTGTCCATAGATCACCTCGCAGGACAGTCACTTATTAGCCCAAAAACCAAGCCTGCTGCACGGACCTGATTCACCCATCGGGAAACCCCTCGTTCCCGGGGGGGCATGTTTGCACCGGGACAGACCACTCCCGCCTGCTTGACAGCCCCTTCCCAAGCGCATCTATCCCCCCATTCTGATGAAACCCGCCAACACCAAAACCCTCAGGCATATCGTGGTCCAAGTCGACCGCAGCACCACGGATTCACTCCAAGAACTCGCGCACCCCAGCCAGCATTTTACAACCGCGGAAGAACTGCTCGAAACCTGGGTGTCCAGACTCGGCCACCGCAGCCCGAATATCCGCAGCCTTGCCATCCAACTCCTCTCCACGGGAAAGGTGCAGGCCATCTTCCGCAGACACGGCGAACGCTTTGAACTGACTAATTACAAGGACATCCTCACCGGAGCCCAGGCGCTGCACCTCGTTGAGGAACAGTTGCGCCTTCTCAGTCCCGCCCCCGCCAACGACAACGAGCCCGAAAGAACACAGCGCATACTCGTGCAACCCCCCGCACAGCCAAGCGCAATATAAAGCATGGCTTGACGCGCAGGGCCCACAGCGCCTCCTATGTATATCGCGGACTGTGCGCGCACAGCTAATGCCAATGAACTACCCGAAGTATCCCGCGGCGATTGACGTGCTGGTTTCCAGAAACACCGCCAACGAGGATCAGGCTGGAGCTCACGTGGAGCGCTCCAAAACAAACCTCCAAGAACTGCTCGACACTTGGCTGATGCGGATGGGCTACACCAGCATCCACATCAAGAACATCGTCACCCAGCTGCTGACCAGTGGCAAGGTGCAGGTCGTCTTCCGCAACCACACCGACCGCTTTGAATTAGGCCCGCAGGAAGAATTCATCTCCACAGCTCAGGCCCTGAGCCTCCTCGAGGACTACGCCGCCCAACAGGCTCATGCCGACGTCGCTCCACCCTCTCCCGCCCTGCCGACACAGCGCATCGCCGCGCCAATGCCAGAAAGAAGCACGGACTGAGGTCCTCCCAACGCCCACCTCCCGACGCCCAGACTGCGGAAGACGGGTATTCGGAAAATGCAGGTTCCGCTGGCTCCGGAGCCGCAGACAATCAGCCCCTACGGAGGTGAGAGGGAGCCGATAACGACACCGCAGGCAGCCTCAGACAGGCACGATGAGCGCCAGATGAAGCGCGCCCCAAAAAACCATTCTGGGAGTTGCGCACAAGCCCTTCCGGCACGAGGGTCCTCAATGGCAAAGTTTGTCACGGCGGCAGCATTCAACCAACCGGAGCCCGCTAGGGAGCTGGCCCAGCTACTGCTCGACGCCGGCATGAACGCTGAGTTCGCAGACGAGTCCCTCGCCCAGAAGTTCCAGTTCTTTCAAGTCACCCCCCGCGCCCAATTCCAAGTCCGGGTGGGCGCTCAGCAACTCGCCCCAGCCCTTCAGCTCATGAAGCTCCGCGCGCAAAACTTCCCGGCGCTCCAGATGGCGCTGCACTGCCCGGAGTGCGGCTCCACCCAGGTGGAGTACCCACAGTTTTCGAGGCGCACTCTGATGGGCGCGTTGCCCGCTCTGGCCGCCGCCATCGGACTCATTGAAAACGATTTCTACTGCACCAACTGCCACTTCACATGGCCTGCCAAAATTCCGCCCCCGTCACCACCGGTGGACAAGCTCAACTGGCCCAGACACGGGACGCAGACCAAGACGGAAGCCTGAGAACCAGAACCGTGGAGAAAGGCATCCAATCCCTAACACCTCCGGCCACAGAAACAGATAACTCGGCACCAAATTGCACAAACAACGCAGGCAGGACCGAATGCATCGGAGATCAGGGCCGATAATGATTAAGCCTCGCATGTCACAGTGACATTCGGCAGGAGCCAAGTTCCTGACCGTGTCGCCCGGTTGGGCGGGCCTCAATAAATCAATGGCAGATAGAAATTCCTGAACAAGGCCAACTGGTTGCACACGGGCTGCAACTGAGCCGCAGCCTGCCATCAGCGCCCCAAATATCACACCGTCCCAGACCCCGGACGCTGCGTCCTCCACCTCTCTCCCTGCTTCTCTTTGCCGTTGTCATCGCCGATGAGGAGTGCACCCCCAACAGCGATGCCTTCAGCCGAAAAACGTGAATAGACATCCCAAAAATGGAGGAGCGAATTAAAACGCAACCTTTTGCTACGGAGTGGATTGCCACCCAAAAATGTCATTGCAAAGCAATGGGAATGCATCGCCCTCGAGCGACTCCATCGCTCCGCCCTGACACCGTCGCCACCCGTAAAAATGAACGAGTCGGTCCCGAAAGTGTTTCGAGAGTTTGATTCCGCGGAAAGCTTCCGTCTCGACGCCTCGCCCCGTCGCCATTTTTAGGTTCAGCGCGGAGTTTTAGCCTCCCCCAAACTCACCAATACGACGGAACTTCTCGTACCGCTCCGTCAGCAATTGCTCAACCGGGACCTTCGCGAGCTCGCGTAGATTGCGGGCCACAGCCTGCTTTAAGTTCTCAATAGCTGCCGAGTGGTTCTGGTGCGCACCACCTTGGGGTTCTGAGACAACCTCGTCGATCACCCCGAGCGACAGCAGGTCGGAGGCCGTAAGTTTCAAGGCCTTCGCCGCTTCAGGCGCGTGCTTGCGATGCTTCCAAAGAATAGCCGCACAACCCTCCGGACTGATCACCGAATAGTACGCATTCTCAAGCATCAGCACGCGATCCGCGACCCCGATACCGAGCGCCCCGCCCGACCCCCCCTCCCCGATGACCACCGCGACCGTGGGCACACGCAGCACCATCATCTCCCGCAGGTTGACCGCAATGGCCTCCGAAATGTGGCGCTCCTCCGATCCTATCCCGGGATAGGCGCCGGGCGTATCAATGAGCGACACGAAGGGCATCCCGAACTTCTCTGCCAGACGCATTAGTCGAAGCGCCTTACGATAACCCTCGGGGTTTGCGCAGCCGAAGTTGCGCTTGATATTCTCTTTCAGCTCGCGCCCCTTTTGATGACCAATGGCAACGCACTTCACGCCGCCGAGCATCGCCATCCCCCCGGGCATCGCCCGGTCATCAGCAAAAAGTCGGTCTCCATGCAGCTCCACAAAATCGGAGAAAGACAATTGCAGGTAATCCAACGTGTAGGGTCGCGCAGGATGCCTCGCGATCTGCACTCGCTCCCAAGGCGTCAGGTTCTCGTAGATCTGCCTTTTGGTTTCCTCAATCTTTCCCTCCATCCGTTGAACCTCTGAGTCGAAGTTGATGTCGTTGGCCCGCGAATGCCGTTTCAGATCGGCCAGCTTCTCCTCCAACTCCACAATGGGTTTTTCAAATTCAAGCGGCTGCAGTTTCATGCGAAGGGAATCCATGGAGAATAATTAGGGCAGGATGGTGACCGGATCCCCCTTGCGGAGCAAGGCCGCGAGTTCCTCCATGTCCCTCGCCGCGAGGGCGAGCCCGTGAGCACCCCGCGGCACGACGCGCCCCTCCTTGGGCTCTTCGTCCGCGTACAGTGTCGTCCCACCCACCTGCACCCAATGCAGCGCCTCAAGATAATCTTTGTCGGCAAAAGTCACCCGCTGACCACCCGCGCTCCACGCCATCTTGTCAGTCACTTTCGCACTCACTTTGGCCCCAGCCTGCGCCCCTCCCTTCTTTGCCGCCGCAGACACGCCGCCAGCTCCAGAACGCACCTCGTATCGCTTGAAAAACCTCCCATCCTTGAGAAGCACCACGCGGGCTCGGGGCCTGTCGATCACAAGGCTGAAATCGCCATGCACAATTGTCAGCTTCTGCCCCACACGCAGCATACTGCCAGGCAGCCGGTTCACCCGCATGATCAACTCCGGCGAGGTCTTCTGCTTCGAGGCCACCCGCATGATGACATCCCCGGGCTTCACCACATAGGACTCCTTTCCCGGCCCAGCCACAGGGCTCAGAAACAGCGCCACGTTCAACTCGCCCAGTTGCCGCATCGCTTCATCCAGCTTCGTGGACGCGGGATACTGCTCCAGAAAACGCGCAAGCGAATCCCGCGCCTCAACCGTCCTCAGCTGCTTGCGTAGCGTCAGGCACTTCTCAAACTCCGGAAGCGAAGGATCCGGAAGCGCCGGAAACGCCCCCTCCGCCACACGTTCCGCCTTCAAATCCTGTCCCGGCCTCAGGAACAGCTCATACGTCCAGTACGCGCCAGACCCAAAAACCGCCACCGCCAACACCACGATAATCAGCACCCGGATCACGACGTACAACTTGTCGGCCCCACATCATGCCACCTCCTTATTCCAGCAGACCGGAACTCGGGAAATTCAAAAAAAACCGCGGCGACGGAGTTCATCGACATTCTGGGAAGCCGACTCCTGAATCAGGTCGACGGCAAACTTCAACAAGCACACCTCCCACGCCTCGTCCACTCCGTGAATCACTGTGCTGAGTGAGTCCTCCTCCTTTTCCAAGGTTTCTCCAATGCGATCGAGCACCTCCTGTACCGGGCTGCGAACGACCCGCTCGGACACGTGGGTCTTGCGAAACTGGAAACCGTATTTGAGCACCGCCAACTCCGACGCATTTTGCTTCAGCCACTGCACGAACTCCTCAGCCCTCTCACCAAAACCCTCCGCCAGCGTCTGCTGAAAAAAACTCGGAGTCAGAATCTGCGGGCGTTCAGCACAAAACTGACCATCGCGAATCCTCACCTCCTCCGCGCAATCCATGAGTTCGCTCACCAACAGGAACCGAAAGGTCGTCTGACCAAAAGTTTCGATCCTTCTCCTCGGCGCCCGGATGACACGGGTGTTCTCCAAGGCAAACTGGAAGCTGTCCGCATTGAGCATCGGCGCGCAAGATATGGACTGGCAGCGACGGCGCAATGATTGTTTTCCGCAAAGCCCCCTCCCCTTACCATTGAAGGTTGACTCCACAACCGATTGTGGTATCCGGGGTTGGAAGCCACCCCTCCTCCACAAGATGCACTGCTCCAAATGCGGCAACCTCGAGGACAAGGTGATCGACTCCCGCCTGTCCAAGGACGGCCGTAGCATCCGCCGCAGACGCGAGTGCGTCGGATGCGGCCAGCGTTTCACCACCTACGAAGAAATCGAACGCGAGGACCTTCGCGTCCTCAAACGTGACGGCCGCAGCGAACCCTTCGACCGCCACAAACTTCTCGGCGGCATGCGCAAGGCCTGCGAAAAGCGCCCCGTAACCCTCGAGATGCTCGAGAAAGCCTCGCACGATATTCTTCAATCTCTCGAACAGGATTTTCAACGCGAGATCCCCTCCCACCTCATCGGCACCAAGGTGATGGACTCCCTCCACCAACTCGATGAGGTCGCTTACGTCCGCTACGCTTCCGTCTACAGAAGCTTCCAGGACATCGGTGAGTTCATCGAGGAAATCCAGTCCCTCGGCAAACGGCACAAGCGGAGCGCCCTCCAGCCTGAACTCTTCAAATAGCCCCCTAACACGGACATGATCGCGTTCCGCAACGACCTCCCACTCATACAACTCGAAGACCATCGGGCCGTGAGCTTCGACCCCCAGTGGCTTATGCACTGCCTCGACTGCGCCGCCCGCAAAGCAGGTTACAAGCAGTGGTGGCTCATCGAACACGTGACCGAGAGTGTCACCCTCCACCTCCGCACCCAGAGTCACGTCCGCGTACTCGACCGCGCCCAGCTTCAGGGAGCGGTTCAATCCGTCCTCCAAGTCATCGGTTACTCCGAGGTCGGCAGACACTTCTGCCTCGCACCACCCGCCGCAGTCATCTCCATCCTGGAACTCGCACACCAAGCCGGCTCAGGCTACGAACTCGCCTTCTTCGACCTCCTCGCACGCCGCATCCAGGACGCCGTCCTCCTACATACTTCCCACTTCCAAATCCACGCTCTCGAACCCGGGGTCAAAGCCCTCCGAGCCCGCAAAATCTGGAGCCGGGAGTGCGACCTGCTTCGCACCGAAATCGTCACATTCGCTCGCGAACAAGCAGGTCTCGCCGCCGGAGACCACGAAGTCCTCTTCTCCCTCATTTGACCACGTGACTCTCTTCGAAAAAATCGCAGCCGGCCAGATCCCGGCCCGCATGGTCGCCCAATCTGACCACTGGATCGCCTTTCACGACATCAACCCGCAAGCCCCGGTTCACGTCCTCATCGTCCCTCGCAAGGTCATCCCCAGACTGGGAGCCGCGGTTGAAGAGGATGCCCCACTCCTCGGCGAACTGCTCCTGGCTGCAGGAACGCTCGCCCGCCAACTCGGTATCGACCAGACCGGGTTCCGCGTGGCCATCAACCACGGCCCCCATGCGGGTGAGACAGTCCCGCACCTCCACGTCCACCTCATCGGCGGAAGACAAATGGAGTGGCCGCCGGGCTAGAAATCTGGAGAGAGGTCCACTCTCACTCCACCCCGAAGACACCGCTCAAGCAGCTTTCACAAAGCAGCTTTCACCTCGGGCGGCTCAGTTCAAAAACCCCCTCGTCGTAGCTCGATCCATAGCGCGCCTTGAACTCCATGAGGGTCACCCGCCCGGAGTACTGGTACGTCCCGCCGTAAAGCTTGGGCAACTCGTGGCTCCCCTCCACCACCAGAACGCCGCCCCTCTCCCGCCCACTGAGGCGCACCGCGTAGTTCGCATGGAACGCCAGCCAGTACGCGCGAAACTCAGCCCGGTACAGCCCCTCTTCCATCTTCGTTAAGCGACACAACAATTTCCCACTCGAGTTCGCATGCTTGGCACTCACCCAGCGCCCCTCCCACTGACCGCAAAAACTATCCTGCACAGCCGCACCCCGCGCTCCCGCACCAGACGACGCTGAAAAAGATCCGCACCCCCCACACAGCAGGGCCAGCACCGCCCATAAACTCCAAACCAAGCCCGGTCTCATTTTCCGAGTCCCTCAAGAAAACTCCCCATCTCCGCCCGGTCGCCCCGGAAACTCACCATCCAGCACTTCGCACCATCAGTTCGCAGCGCAACCACAAAACCCCCAGCCTCAAAGACCACCCATTGCCCCGCCGCAATCTCCACGCCGAACTCCTCTGCAGCAAAAACATGCAGGACTGCGTCGTGCACATTCAAAGCCACCTGAGCCACCATTCCAGAACGCTGCTTGAGGACACGCGTCCCCGCCGCTCGTAATGCCTCAAGCTCCGGCAAGAGGTGAAACGCCTCAAACCCCTGCATGTAGAGCACATCGTCCAACTCACCAGCCCGCGCCTGCGTGGGCTTGAACTCATTGCCGTTAACGCCCCTCGACGAAACAAGGATTTGTTCCACGGAATCCTGCCCAACGAACCTTCCACCCTGCGCCCACCAAGCCCAGATGGCAAAGCCCACGATCATCAGCACACCGGCCACCACGGCAAGCACCGCAGGGTGCAGCAACTGAATCCCACCAGAACGCCGAGCAGGCTGGCCCGCCTCCACCCGCTTTTCCAAACCTGAAGGCAATTCCAGTACGCCCACCAGCGCAACCCACTGAGCATCGAAGGCAGCCTGCGCATCCATGCGCTCCGTAAGCCCGGCATCCCCAAGTGCCATACCAAGCGCACGGGCAACCATCTTCCCCGGTTCACGCCCGGGCCGATGGCATGCAAGATAAACCTCTGCCTCTTCTCGCTTCATACCACAGAAGCGGGCGCCCCCGCATCCTCAACTGCAGCCTTCAACGCGAGCCTCGCACTCTCAAGAGTCCGAGCCAGTTTCTCCAATGTCATCTCCAGCAACTCAGCAATCTGCTCCATGCTGAACATCTGCAGATAAAACAACGCCAGCGCCATACGCTCAGGCTCCGGCAACATCTGAAAACGCCTCACCAAAATATAGGCCTCAATCTGCAACACGCCAGCAGCCCCCTCCCCCTCCCTTAACAAGCGCGGCTGCACCGGCTCCAGCGGACCATACCTCAGCGCCCCCTGCCTCAGGCGACTGGCCAACCACACCGATCGATGCACTGGATCCCGGATCTCCTCCAAACGATCCCCTCCGTCCACCAACGTGCCAACCAATAGCTCCTCCGCCCGCTCCTTCTCCCCGGTCAGCAGCAAGGAGAGGCGGTAAAACTCGTGCAGATTGAGACTGGGAAGGGAACCAGAGTCCAAGCCCCTACATCATGCGGCTCACACCACCGCTGCTCAAGCGCGGAATCATCACTGCCCGCCGGCGCGTTGACTTGATCGGATGCCCTCCTTATGTTCCGAGGCTCACTTTGCTGAGCCTGTGAAAAACGTCCTTTTTGTCTGCACCGGAAACAGTTGCCGCAGCCCGATGGCCGAGGCCGTGTTCCGTGAAATGGTCAAGGGTGTCCCGGACCTCAAGGACATCCGCATCGGATCGGCAGGGGTCAGCGCCGCAAACGGCCAACCCGCCAGCACCCATGCTCAGAAGGCCGTCAGGGAACTCGGCCTTGACCTCGGCCACCACCGCAGCCAACCCCTCACCCGGGAACTCGTCGCCCAGGCAACCCACCTGTTCGCCCTCACACGCGCCCACAGGGACTCCATCGCAATGCTCTTCCCGGAGGCAGCTTCCAAGACCCGCCTGCTCTGCGAATTCACCCCAAAGTTCCGCTCAAACCCGGACGTCCCAGACCCCATCGGCATGGGACTGGACGCCTACCTCCACTGCAGGGACACCCTCCGCCAGGCCCTCCCGGGCGTCCTCGAATTCCTTCAAAAAAACATGACCTCACCCAACGCCACCCCTCGCTCGTCCCAACGCCCACTCCGTGTCGCCCTCGGCGCCGACCACGGCGGCGCTGAACTCAAGCAATCTGTCCACTCCTACCTTTCCAGCAAGGGCATCGCGGTGTCGGACTTCGGAGCCCACTCCCCACAAGAGTCGGTGGACTACCCAGACTACGCCCGCGCCGTCAGCGAAGAAGTCGCCTCCGGCCAAGCCGATTTCGGAATCCTCGTCTGCCGCAGCGGTATCGGCATGAGCATCGCCGCAAACCGCAACCCCCAGATCCGCGCCTCCCTCGTGGACAATCCGGACGATGCAAAGACCACCCGCCAGCACAACAACGCCAACGTGCTCTGCCTCGCCGCCAACCATGTCCAACCCTCCTCTATGGGACGCATCCTGGACTCGTTCCTGAACACCGCATTTGAAGGCGGCCGCCATGAACGCAGAGTCGAAAAACTCGACTCCATCACCCCTCAGGTCCGCGGCTGCGAATCCCTCCAGACGGCGGATCCGGAGATCTTCGCCGCCATCCAGCACGAGGCCACCCGGCAGCATGAGAATATCGAACTCATTGCCTCGGAGAACTTCACCAGCAGGGCCGTCATGGAGGCTCAGGGCTCCTGCCTCACCAACAAGTACGCGGAAGGTTACCCCAACCGCCGTTGGTACGGTGGCTGCGAAAACGTCGACGTCGTCGAACAACTCGCCATCGACCGCGCCAAGGCCCTCTTCGGCGGCGACCACGTCAACGTCCAACCCCACAGCGGCAGCCAGGCCAACATGGCCGTCTACTTCAGCGTGCTCCAGCATGGGGACAAAATCCTCACCATGGACCTCGCCCACGGCGGCCACCTCACCCATGGCAACAAGGCCAACTTCTCCGGCCGCTTCTTCGAAATCTCCCACTACGGCGTCAGCCCCAAAGACGAGCGCATCGACTACGATGCCCTCGCCAAGCAGGCCGAACAGTTCCGCCCAAAGATGATCACCGCAGGCGCATCGGCCTATCCCCGCATCATCGACTTCGAGCGGATGCGCCAGATCGCAGACTCCGTCGGCGCCCTCCTCTTTGTCGACATGGCCCACATCGCAGGCTTGGTCGCGGGCGGCGTCCACCCGAGCCCGATCGCCCTTGCAGACTTCACCACCACCACCACCCACAAGAGCCTGCGGGGCCCACGCGGCGGCATCATCATCTGCAAGTCCCAGTACGCAAAGGGCATCGACTCCCAAGTCTTCCCGGGCATCCAAGGCGGCCCCCTCGAACACGTCATCGCAGCGAAAGCCGTTTGCTTCCACGAGGCCCTCCAACCAGAGTTCAAAGCCTACACCCAGCAGATCGTAAACAACGCCAAGGCCCTCGCCGCGCGCATGACCCACCATGGCTACCGCCTCGCCTCTGGCGGGACTGACAACCACCTCATGCTCGTCGATCTCCGCCCCCAGAAACTCAACGGAAAACTCGCCCAGGAATCCCTCGACCTCGCTGGCATCACCATCAACAAAAACGGCATTCCCTTCGACACGGAAAAAATCACCCTCGGCGGTGGCATCCGCATCGGAACCCCGGCCGTCACCACCCGGGGCATGAAGGAAGAGGACATGATGGAGATCGCCGACCTCATCCACCGCGCGCTCAGCCACCATGACCAGCCCGCCGTGCTCACAGAGGTCCGCGATTCCGTACGCCAACTCACCCGTAGGTTTCCTCTCCCCCATTAGGATTAGCCCCCAGAGGCACCCCATCATGTGCCGATGAAGGTCCGCAACGGATTTGCTTTTTTCGCGTTGCTGCTCATGGCAGCAACACACTCCGGCTGCATCCCCATCCCGCCATGGAAACCAGCGCCGCCCTCACCAGCCACCACCCACGGCCGCGACTCCGACTCGTCAGAGCGAACCGACCCGGAGGACAATGCCCCGCCTCTCCTCCCCCCGTTCAATGTCCGGGGCGGACTGAAACAATCCGGCAGCGTCAGGCGCAGCGCCTTCCTCGCAAAGGAGGGAGTCTTATTGAACTTCAGGTGCGAACCCACCCGCAAAAAGTCCCCGTTCGAGCCGGTGATCTCGATCGTCAGCGAGACTGGGGAACTTCTCTCCAAAAGCAGCCCCGATGGCCAAAACTCCTGCGCCCTTCAATGGGCCGCGCCAGCGTCAGGCCGCTACTTCGTGTGCATTGAAGATCAGCAGTACCGTGGCGGCCCAGACTTCCTCTTCCGCCTTCTGGTGGACATCCCCGCCAAATCCCCCCTCCAACCCTCTTTCAGCGGAAAAATCCGCCTCGTAGACAAAACTGCCGGCTTCGTCCTCATCGAAAGGACCTCGCCCACAGACCCAGCTTCCGGCACCGATCTCCAGAGCTTCCGCGGCGGCTACCCTTCAGCAACCCTCCGAGCCACTCCCGAGCGGCGCCCCCCGTTTATCACAGCAGACATCCTCACCGGGGAACCCTTGGACGGCGATCAAGTCTTCGAGGCCGCCAAAGTTAAGAAGACTGCCCCGGGACGTTAGCCTCGTTCCCAGACCAATACACAGTATTCACCAAGCGAGCACTCGTCTGCCTCAGGCGCCTCGACATCTCCGTCATCATCGAAGACACGATCTTATAACCCGCCGCAGGGTTGGTGTGCATGAACAACCGCATTTGCTCGTAACTAATGACCCCCAGCAGCACGGTGTTCATTGCATAAACACTCGCTGTAGCAACACCGGGATCAAAAAGGTTGATCTCTCCAAAAAACGCTCCGACCCCCATCCGCCCCAGCAGCATCTCACGCGTCTGCGCCAACCGCCGCACATGCACCACCCCGCCGCACACAATATAAAGCGCCGTGACTTCAGCCCCCTCAGCAAGGATTTTATACCCCGGTTCCGCCTCGTAGGGCGTGAGAAGACCCGCAAAGAGCTCCATCTCCTCATCCGTCAGATCTTTTAGCACCGAAACGGTCCTTAGAATGTCGGGTTGCATAACCAGCCAAACTAGACACGCTCACAAAAAGAAAAAGGGCAAATTCGAACTCGGATCCCTATTGACCCACCTTACATCAGCCCCCTTAAGGTGAACGGTCCCCTTCCTGATCCTAATTCTAATCCCACTCCCGCCCCCAACCTCCCCATCGCACCCTAGGTTTGATGCCTCTTCACAAAATCCTCCTCAGCCTCGCGCTCGGCATCGCATCCCTCGGCGCGCTCCGCGCCGCAAACCCAGCGCCCCAACCACAACGCACCATCTCAGGCGATATCACCTTGGAACGTGCCATCGACATCGCCCTGCGACAAAACCCGGAAGTCCTCCGGGCCACCCGCGAGATCGAGCGCGTCCGCGGCCAAGTCATCGAAGTCCGGGCACAAGCTCTCCCGCATCTTTCAACCACGTCCACTTACACCAAAACGGACCGCAACCTTTTCGAAATCAGCAGCTCTCAAAACTTCTCATCCAGCGGAACCGATTCCACCACCAGCAGCACGAGCAGTTCCTCAGTCAACGACAGCACCTGGCGCGTCGCACTCGATCTAAAACAAGCCCTCTACACAGGCGGCCAGATCCGAGCCGCGGTCCGCATCGCCCGCTTCACCGAGGACTCAAGCTACTGGACCCTCCGGGACACCATCGACCGCATCGTCGGCCGCGTCCGCACTCAGTTCGTCAACGTCCTGCGCAGCCGCGCCCTCATTCAGGTCCAGGAGGAATCCATCCAACTCCTCACCAACCAGCTCAAGGACCAGCAGAACCGCTTCGATGCGGGCACCGTCCCCCGCTTCAACGTGCTGCGCGCAGAGGTCGCACTCTCCAACGCCAGACCCGAACTCATCCGCGCCCGCAACAATTCTCTCATCGCACAACTCGAACTCGCCCGCAGCCTCGGCCTCGAGCCGGGCCATGATGGAAAACCCGCCTTCCACTGCATCGGCACACTCGACACTCCGGCGCGCTCCCTTTCCATCACCGAAGCCCTCCAAATCGCCAAGGAACGCCGCCCCTTCCTTAAGGTCCAGCGTCAGAACATCCTCATCGAAACCGAGCAGATCAAGGTCGCCATGGCCGGATACAAGCCCCGCCTCGATGCCAACGCAGGCTACGAATTCCGCAACTCCCGCCTCTCCAACGACCTCGGCGATACCGTCAACGGCTGGTTCCTCGGACTCACCGGCCGTTGGGACATCTTCGACGGCCTCGCCACTTACGGACGCACCAAGCAGGCCCATGCACGCCTCGCCTCCGCAAAAATCAACTACGACGACAGCGTCCTCCAAGTGGAACTCGAAGTCCAACAGGCTTTCGCCCTCCTCCAACAAGCCCGCGAAACCATCCAAAGCCAGCGTAAGGCGGTCGAACAAGCCCTCGAATCCCTCCGCCTCGCCAACGAACGCCTCGCCGCCGGCGCAGGCACCCAACTCGATGTCCTCGACGCCCGCGTCGCCCTCACCCAAGCCAGAACCACCGAACTTCAGGCCCGCGCTGATTACAACACCGCACTCGCGGAATTCGACCGCGCCACAGCCACCAACACAGCCTACGAGGAATCCTTCCGCGACCCCATCACCACCGCACGCACTCAGTCGCAAAAGCCCTCCCACAAAGCCCAGTCCGGCACCCCGAAATCGGTCAAGCCCACACAGGTAAAGGGGCAATCCGATCGATAACTCCACCCGACCAAGCACCATGGAGTCGTTCGCCAGCCTCGAACGTTTCCCCTTCCTCCGGCACACCTTCATCACCCGCATCCCGCGCGTCGATGTGGACTGCGAAAGGCACGATGCCATCGCCCGGCTCCAACCCGCCTACGAAGCCGCCCGCACCACCCTCGGCCTCGATCACCACCAGTGGGCTTTCTGTGAGCAGATCCACGGATCCCAAGTCACCGTCCTCGAAAACCCGCCTCCTCCAGACGCCCCGCCAACCCCCGGTTCAGACGCCCTGATCACCGCTCTCCCAGGGGTCATCCTCGGCATCTACGTCGCCGACTGCTGCGCCATCTACTTCGCCGACCCGACACGCCGCGTCATCGCTCTTGCCCACTCAGGACGCAAGGGGACCGACGCCCAGATCGCCCGTATCACCATCGAAACCATGTGCTCCCGCTTCGGCTGTTGCCCGGCGGACATCGTAGCGCAGTTGAGCCCCTGCATCCGCCCCCCACACTACGAAGTCGACTTCGCCGCAGACATCCGCCACCAGTGCGCCCAAGCCGGTGTCCGCAACCTCCACGACTGCAGAGTTTGCACCGCCTCGCATCCCGAACGTTATTACTCCTACCGTAGGGAGAAGGGCAGGACAGGACGCATGCTCGCCCTCCTAGCCCTCTCCTTGCACTAAACTGCCAGCCAAGCCTCCACCACCTCATCGATCCCATCCATGCAAAGGGACTTCAGCCCAAACGAACCCGAACTCATGGACCTGCCGGAAGCCAGCCCTGCAGACCTCGAGCGCGCTCTCCTTAATCTTGCCAGCCTCAACCACCGCTTCGGCTCATACCGCCTCGTACGTCGCTTCCTCAGCTCATGGCTCACCCCAGGCCATACCTACAAAATCCTCGACGTCGCCACCGGCGGCGCGGACATCCCACGCCTCATCGCTGACTGGGCCAGAAAACACGGCGCGTCCGTCCAAATCGATGCCATTGACGCCAGCGCAGCCACCCTCCGCATCGCCAGCGAACAAAGCACAGCATACCCCGAAATCCGCCTCCTCCACGCCGACGCCCTCTCCTACAGCAGTCCCACGACCTACGACCTCGTCACCTGCTGCCTTGCCCTCCACCACTTCAGCGATTGCGATGCCGCCCGACTCCTCCACCGCTGCCGATCCCTCTCGCACCGCTTCGTACTCATCAGCGACCTCGAGAGATCTCGCCTCGCACAGGCAGGAGTCTGGCTCGCCACTTCGCTCCTCTACTCCTGCCCAATGACGCGCCACGACGGCCGTCTCTCCATCCGCCGCGCATTCTCCTACCGCGAAATGCGCTCCCTCGCCGAAACCGCAGGCTGGCCCCACTTCGGCCATGCACGCTTCCCCCTCTTCCGACAGGCCCTCTGGCTCGACGAACAAACCGCGGGCGAAATCCCAGAAACCGACTTCGCCCATTCAACCGCTTCCTGCCCCGCCTGAATAAAGCCCCGCCCTGCCAACCCAAAAAAACCTCAAGCCCTCAAGCCCTCAAGCCATCGCTCACCTTGATAGCCTGCGCAGGCAGCAGGCACGCCACCCCGCGGGAAACCCGGTAAAACACCACACCATCCGTCCTCAGCCACCCCGCCGTGATCTCATCCATCACCGCGGCACCAGAAGCCTCCCGAAGCCCGCCGGCGACACGCTCCTGTTCCAAAGCCTTCACCAACCCTGCCGGCGCCTCACGCAGAGGCAGCCTTGTCTCGGGGCAGCAGAGCAGACCTTCCAAAACCCGCCCAGGTGCGCCGCCAAACCCGCCACGCTCAGAGCCGGCTGCCATCACGCACCCTCCTAGTACTTCGGAATGCTCGGATCAACCTGCTCAGACCAAGCTAGAATCCCGCCCTCCACATTCGAGAGCTTGCTGAATCCCGCCTCCTGCAGCAAACGCAGCGCGCGAGCCGAACGCACACCGCTCTTACACTGGAGGACGATCTCATCAGCCGAATCCAGTTCGCTCATCCGCGATGGCAACTGTCCAAGCGGAATCAAGCGTGAGCCCGCGATCCGGCAAATATCGTACTCAAATGGCTCGCGCACATCCAAAAGCACAAACTTCTCCCCGCGGTCCAACTTCGCCTTCAATTCGCCCACACTGATCGCCGGAACGTGCGCCTCCTCCGCCTCGGCCGCCTTCGCCTCCGGAATCCCGCAAAACTGCTCGTAGTCGATCAGATCGGTGATCGTCGGATTCTCACTGCAAACGGGGCACTTCGGATCCTTGCGCAGCTTGAACTCGCGGAACTTCATCTTCAGCGCATCAAAGTGCACCAGACGCCCCATCAAAGAGTCACCGATCCCCACGATCAACTTGATCGCCTCGATCGCCTGCATCACACCGATAATCCCCGGCAGCACCCCCAAAACCCCACCCTCCGCACAACTAGGCACCATCCCAGGCGGCGGCGGCTCCGGGAACATGCACCGATAGCAAGGCCCTCCCAAATGCGGCGCAAATACCGTGCACTGCCCGTCAAATCGGAAAATCGACCCGTACACGTTCGGTTTCTTCAAAAACACGCAGATGTCGTTCGACAGGTACCGCGTCGGAAAATTGTCCGTCCCGTCGATCACAATGTCATACGGCGCCGCAATCTCCCGCGCATTCGCCGATGTGAAAAAAGCATCGTACAAATCCACCTGCACGTTCGGATTCACCTCCCGAATCCGATCCCGCGCGGAATTCAACTTCTTGCGCCCCACATCCTTCGTCCCGTGCAAGATCTGCCGCTGAAGGTTCGAGAAGTCCACCGTATCCCCATCCACCAACCCAAGGCGCCCGATCCCAGCCGCCGCAAGATACAACGCAATAGGCGAGCCCAACCCCCCCGTGCCTATGCATAGCACGCTCGCCGCCTTGATCCGCTTCTGCCCCTCCATCGTCACCTCCGGCATGATGAGGTGCCGCGAATACCGCGCAACCTCGTCATTGCTGAACTGAATGCGCTCTGTCCGACTCGGATCAATAATACTGGTGGCCATATGAAACTTGGGCCGCGCAGACTAACACGACTTTCGCCTTTGGAAAGGCCACGCTGCTCCCCTCCCGCTTTATTACCTTGCCCCACCCCGCAGCGCCGACTAATGAAGCCAAGTGGTTCGGCGCCCCCTTTGAAGGCTTTTGCCTCTCAGGCTTGCTCCTCTCCGTCTGTCTATTGGCCATTCCTTCCGGCTCCGCAGGCTGCCGATGGGGCAGTCGCCCGCATCCGAACCTCCGGACTCATCCACCGCCGTTATCTAATGGATTCAAAAGGACCCGAAACACACACGTCGCCAGAAAAAAGCCCGTCCCAAGCCAACACGGCCACGGGAATCCCCCTCGAAGCCGCACTCAGGGCGACACAATAGCACACAGAAAAATGACAACTCAAAACACCCGCTCCGCCGGCCGCCGCTCCTATCGCGGGCCCCGACGCTCCTCCCGCAACCGCCGCGACAACCAGCAGACTCCGACCGCCAGCAAGCCCAGCCTCTGGCAGCGGATCATGGCCTTCTTCGGCCGCAAGTCCGCCCCCAAGTCCTCCTCCTCCTCCTCCTCTTACCCAACGAGGGAACAGAGGACAGAAGACCAACGGCACCGCCCGGAGGCCGTCGAGGTCACCTCTCCACGACTCTATGTGGGAAACCTCTCCTTTGATGCTGCTGAGAGCGACCTCTTCGACCTCTTCAACGGCGTTGGTTCTGTTCAAGCGGCAGAAATCGTAGCCCACCACGACACCCAGCGCTCCAAGGGATTCGGCTTCGTCACCATGGCCACCATCGAAGAAGCAAAACGCGCCGTTCAGGAACTGCACGATCGCCCGTTCCTCGGCCGCAAACTCGTGGTCAGCGGCGCAAAAAGCATCGGCAGAGAGCCCAACTACAGGGGCTGACCCTCCCCCATTCCAGAGGACTCCACACCCCAAGGTGATACCCGGCGTCTTCTTCATCGTAGGCCCCACCGCCTCAGGCAAGTCCACCCTCGCCCTCGAACTCGCGCGCCGTTGGAACGCGGAACTCGTGGGCGCGGATGCATTCCAAATCTACGACGGCCTCCCCATCCTCACCGCACAACCCTCCCAAGCCGACCGCGCCGCCGTAGCCCATCACCTCGTCGGTGAAATCCCCCTCGGCGAAAGCTTCGACGCCGGAAAATACCTGCGGCGCGCCCAAACCTGCCTCGCTGACATCGCATCAAGGGGACGTCACGCCATCGTCGTCGGCGGCACGGGCCTCTACGTCCGCGCCCTCACTCACGGCCTCGTCGACCTGCCCCCAGCCCAACCCGCACTGCGCGCTCAGCTGGAAGCCTCCTCGCTCCCTTCCCTCATCGACCAACTGCGCTCACTCGACCCGCAGGGCGCAGAAACCATCGACCTCAAAAACCCCAGACGCGTCATCCGCGCCTTGGAACTGTGCATCACCACCGGTCAACCCCTCGCTGCGCTTCGCACCCAGTGGAATGCACCCCTCCGCCACCAAGGGGTATTTCTCACCCGTGAGGCCGCCGAACTGCACGACAGAATCCGCACCCGCACGACGGCCATGCTCTCACAAGGCGTCCTCGAGGAAGTCGCCCTCTGCAGCCAGGCAAGCACCACCGCATCCATGGCCATCGGCTTTGCCCAAATCCAAGCCCTGCTCCAAAACCGCATCACAGCCGAAACCGCCGCACTCGAAATCCAGACAGCCACCCGCCACTACGCCAAACGCCAGATCACTTGGTTCAAAAAGGCCCCCGGCTTTTCCGCCCTTCACCTGCAACGCGGCGCCGACATCGCCCACACCGCAGACCAACTCGCTGCCTCCCTCCCAAATTAACCACCCCACAGTCCCATCACGCGCGGCACCCACTAGATCCGCCCAAACCCATCCTTACTATTGATCCGGCCATAAAACACCATCGGCATCGCCAGCCGATTTTGCAGTGCTTGAGGATTGCGCACCCGCCCCACCCCTTGCTCACCAAGAATCGATGCGCCGCGTGTACCGCATAATTACTGATAGTAACAAATGGCCGGATTAATAATCTCATCACTCTCATCACTCGATCACTTGGAGGTTTGCCACCCAAGCTAGATAGGCTATATTCCGCTGATGGAGTTCCCCCTGGAACGCTCCTCAACTCATCGCACCCATGACTGAGAACTCCAAAAACACATCCGCTCGCGCTGCAAAACAACCTGCCGCTGGAAAAAAAACCGCGGTAACAAAGCAAACTGCGGCGGCAAAAAAAACCGCCCCAGGGATAACCCTCAAGGCCGGCACCTCCGCAACGCCCAAACCCCGCTCGCCCAAACCCCGCTCGCCCAAACCCCGCTCGCCCAAGCCCCGCTCGCCCAAGCCCCGCTCGCCGAAGCAACCCGCCACAGCAAAGGCAACGCCGACTGCTCCGCGCACGCTGCCCTTTCCCGAGGACATTGCCATCCGTGCCTACCACCTCTTCCTACAACGTTGCGCCCACGGATTGCAGGGCTCGGACGAAGGAGACTGGCTGGAGGCTGAGCGACAGATCGCCCTCGAATCTGTCTCCTGACCAATCGCCTCCGCACCTCACAGAGGAACCTTGCACCCGGGCATCCACCCGGTCTCCCTCTATTTCCGATATCTCATTTTCTCATGCATCCCGCACACCTCGCCCTCGCTGAGGCCCTCCGCGAGCGCCTCGTAGTCATCGCAGACCGTCAGGGCTACGATCGCGATCCATCCGAGCACCTCCAGCGCCTCAAGGGAGCCTCAGAAAAAATTGTCGAACTCCAGTCCACCCTTCCTCAACCGATCGACCCGCAACTCTCTCATTTCCTCTCCCGTTGTAGCTACGACAAGGCTCTCGCCTTCCTCGAGTCACAAGCCCCTCCATCCCCGGCACATTATTGAGCAATCCAAAACAGCTTCATATATCAGAAAGGTCCAATTCTGATTGAATCCAAAAGGCTCTGAGATGGCTTTTGATGCGCCGTGTCCGCAAAATCGCCTTGCGGGTAGCAGCATCCAACTCGACGAGATCCTTGGCGCAA
>CAMAUX010000062.1 GCA_945861435.1 Chthoniobacter flavus
AACGCCACACGGCAATGCACATGAAGCAAACCGGAGAACAGCCTCCGAGAGCCGGATGCGGGAAATCCGCCCGTCCGGTTCGATGAGGGGGAGATGAGGACATGGAGTGGTTGTGGCCGCAAACCATCCTCGTCTCCCTACTCTATTGAATAATAGTTTTCATTCTGGTGGCCCGGTCTGCGGGTGAAAAACCTTGGCAAGGCTCGGGAACGAGGGCTCTGTAATTTTGATTTGGTCCGTTGTGCGCTCTGAATCGACCGCTGAAGCCCACTTGAATCATCCAAAACGCTGATGACCGAATGCGATTGGATCAGGGTCTGAGGAGTTATTGAGGATCGTGTAATAGAGTGACACGCGATGGTAAGCAGGTTTGCTATGTGTCGCGGTCCTATGTGGGGCTGATTAGTTCAGCGGTGCTGGCGATAGCCTGAGGCGTAGGCCTCGAAGACGAGCCTGATCTGGTCGCGTACGGAGCGGAAGACTGAGAGGACGGCGTCATCGGAGCCCTGAGCGTGGGCTGGGTCTTCAAAGGGCCAGTGGTAGCGGTTCATTTGGCCTGGGTAAATGGGGCAGGCTTGGTCGGCATTGCCGCAGACGGTGATAACGGTGTCCACCTGTCGATGGAGAAACTCGTTCATGTGCTTGGATGCGTGGGTTGAGAGGTCGATGCCGATTTCTTGCATGACGGCGACAGCCTTGGGATGGACGTAGCCTGCGGGCTTGGATCCTGCGCTGGCGACTTCAAAGAGGTCGGCGGCTGCGGCTCGAAGGATGCCTTCGGCGAGGTGGCTGCGGCAGGAGTTGCCCGTGCAGAGGATGAGAACGAGGGGCTTGGTCATAGGAGAGTGAGAGGATGCGCGATGTGCGCCGGATGACGGGCGATGGATGGGATTAGCAGCAGCCGCTGCCTTCACAGGGGGCCGAGGGATTTGGGATGCAAACGTCCTTGGCAAGGCAGTCGGTGTGTTTGGAGCCGAGGGTAAAGAGGAGTGTGTCGTCGGTGTGTTGGGCTGAGAGGACAGGGAATTGAGACAGGAGGCCGTCTTCGTATTCGATCTCGACGGGGAGTGCGCGGGAGCCGAGCACCGTGGCGGCGCGTTCGAGGATCTCGCCCAGTTTGGAGGGGGCGAGGCGGTGGTCGAGATCATCGGCGACCCAGGCTTGGAGGAGACAGGCGCTGAGTTTGCGTAGTGTGCCACCGCAGTCGACGAAGGTTTTGTCGACACGAGCCACCTCGGTGATGTGCGCGTGCGGGGCGATGAGTCCGCCGTCCGGAAGCAGGAAACGGAGGGCCGCCTTTGGGTGTGTGAGTAGGAGGGTGTGGAAGTCGGACAGGTTCATGGTCGGGAGTTGGGGGTGGGGGGCGTGGCGGGCTGATGTCTTTTCGCCTCAGGGTTAGCAGCTGATGCCGTAGCCTGCGCGGGGATCGCACACTAGCCTATCCTCCAAAAGGGCGACCTTTTCGCGGAGGGCTTCCATGCGGTGACGGATATCAGTCGTGATGCGTGAGCCGGGTTCTTGTGCGGAGCGGAGTTTTTCGGCGAGTATGTCGGCCTTCAGGAGTTGGCCTGGGTTGCTCATGAGAAGCGCAAGGATGAGAACTTCTGGCGGATCAAGCGTGATGGAGCGTGAGCCGGAACGCAGGAGGTGTTGGTTTCTGAAAAGTTCGAGGGTTCCGACACGCAAATCGGGTCCGTCGAGTGGGGCGGTACGCTGACTTTTACGTAACTCGGACTGGATGCGCAGGATGAGTTCGCGCACCGAGAATGGTTTGACTAGATAGTCGTCTGCGCCTGCTTCCAAGCCCGTTACGCGGTCGGCCTCCTCGGATTTAGCGGTAAGGAGAATGACTGGGAGGTGAGAGGTGGCGGAGTCGCGCTTGAGGGTCTTGCAAACATCGATGCCGGACTGGCCGGGGAGCATCCAGTCGAGGAGCACGAGGTTTGGGGAGTGGTGTCGTGCGAGGGAGAGGCCCTCGGAGCCCGTGGCGGCTTGGAGAGGGAGCATGCCGGCGTCGGCGATTTTTTTGCAGATGAGGGTGCGGACATCCTCTTCGTCTTCGACAACGAGCACGGTGGTAGGCATGGGACGGAGGTTTTCGAGGGAGTCGAGCCGCATCTGGCGAGTGCAGACGGCGTGGCGTTGAGGCTTGCAAATGAGCAGTGGGTGGGGCCCGGGTCAAAGTTGTTGTGGTTACAATTGGATGACGCATTGGGTTGATTTGGACGCGGCGAATTTGCTGGAACGTCATGAGTGCGTAACGTGCGGGTTCTAGGGTCACAGGCATGTTGTCCACTCCCGTGAATGCGCAGGTGCTTGTCGCCGATGATGAGGAGGATGTGGTGGAGTTGGTGGCGGACTACTTCACGAAGGTGGGATGGGGTGTGCTGAGGGCGGCGGACGGGGAGCAGGCGTTGCAGATTGCGCGCACGCAGCTTCCCTCGCTCGTGGTGCTGGATCTGATGATGCCGAAGATCAGCGGGATGGATGTGCTGCGCGCGCTCAAGGGGGATCCGCGCACCGCGCATGTGGGAGTGATCGTTCTCTCAGCGAGGGCGGATGAAGTGGACCGGTTGCTGGCGTTTGAACTTGGGACGGACGATTATCTGGCGAAGCCCTTTAGTCCAAGAGAGCTGGCGCTGCGAGCGAAGGGGATTCTCTCGCACCGTGCGCGGCCGCAACAGGCGGGGCGGATCCGTGCGGGGACGATCACGATCGATCGTGATCAGCACGAGGTGCGGGTGAATGGGCGTCTGGTGGCCGTCACGGCTGTGGAGTTTCGGCTGCTGTTTTTGTTGATGCAGAAGAGCGGTCGGGTGCTGTCGCGGCCGCAGGTGATTGCAGCGGTGTGGGGTGACGAGGGGCAGGTGGATCCGCGTACGGTGGACACGCACCTCAGGCGGTTGCGTGAGAAGCTTGGGGGTGCGGCGTCGCACATTGAAACGATCCGGCGTGTGGGGTATCGGTTCCGCGAGTAGGCGAGCCGAGGGTGTGAGGGCGGCCGCCGCCGCGGTATCACGTGCTAGCTGAGGTCTGTGGCTGAGGGAGAAGCGGGGTTGCCTGGGTGGGTGAAAGGCGCAGGAGTTCGATGCGGCCGTCGGCGTGCTCAACGAGTGCGGTGTGGCTTTCGACCCAGTCGCCGGTGTTGTAGTAATGGACTCCATCGATGGAGTGATCGGCGGCGGAGTGGATATGGCCGCAGACGACGCCTTCGACGTCCTCCTGGCGAGCGTACTTGACGATGGCTTCCTCGAAGGCGCCGATGAAGCTGACGGCGTTTTTCACGCTGCGCTTCACATAGGCGCTGAGCGACCAGTACTGGAGGCCGAAGAGGCGGCGGAAGAAGTTGATGGGGCCGTTGAGTCTGAGGAGGACCTGGTAGCCGAAGTCGCCGAGGTGGGCGAGCCACTTGATATTCTGGACTACTGTGTCGAGCTCGTGGCCGTGAATGATGAGGAGTTTGCGTCCGGAGGCTGTGTGATGGATGGCGCGGGGGACGACGGTGATGGAGCCGTATTCTCCGAGGAAGCCGGAGACGAACTCGTCGTGGTTGCCTGGGATGTAGATGAGACGTGTTCCTTTGCGCGCCTTGCGCAGTAGTTTTTGAAGGACGTCGTTGTGGCTTTGGGGCCAGTAGATGCCGCGGCGCAGCTGCCAGACGTCGATGAGGTCGCCCACGAGGTAGAGGGTGTCGAACTCGTAGACGCGCAGGAATTCGAGGAGTGCCTCCGCCTGGCAGCCGCGGGTTCCGAGGTGAATGTCAGAGATCCATCCGGTGCGGAAGTGCAGGGTCATGAGTATCGGTTCCTCCTTGATGATGGGTCGGGAGTCAAAGCTGGCGTGAGGTGCGCGGCTCGTTTTCACCTGATCGCCATGGTCCTGCATCTGGATTGTAACATTGCGCGGTTGTTTCTGCGGGGGGCGGAAGGCTTGGGATCCTGCGTGCAGGCCGATTTGCGGGTGGTCAATCCCTTCCATGACGGGGTCTTTTTGCGGCGCGGAAACGTCACAATTAAACTTTTGCGGGGCGTGGTGCGTGGCGGCTAACTCGGCCCGGGCGCGTTCCGGAGAAGGCTCGCGTCTGCCGACCAAACCTATGAAACCAGCGCATCTCTTTAATCGACCTACCAAATCCAAGTTCCTATCGCGGATCGCGGGCTTGGCCGTCTGCATTGCGGGCGGCATCGCCCAACTGCAGGCCGGCACACCGGCGACCCTCACGTATTCGGACGGCGACCTTTTTCTGGGTTTCCGCGTTGCGGTGCCGACCGACGGCAGGGACGTGGACGTGAATTCCACGAAGTGCTATCTTCTGAATTTGGGGCAGCCATCGCTGTACACGGCGGCATCGTCGGGTTTTGAGGTGACGCGAGTGGGAAGCATCGCGGCGGACCTTTCTTCGACGTTTGGGAGCAACTGGTACACGAGCGTGGATCTCCTGATGTCGGTGGTTGGCGGGCGCGTGTCCACCTCGGGGTCGGAAGCGGCCAACACGTTGTATGCCAGTCGCGTCATAGCGGCTCCGTGGGGTACGGACTCCTCGGGGAACCAAGGGGCAACGACGACGGACATCACATCCCTTGTGAGCATATACGTAGGCAACCAGTCGACAGCGAACAGCACGGTGGGCTTCGTCAAGAACGCGAGTTCGACGAACAGTTATGCATCTTTCCAGCCTGGTGGTGTGAATTCGGCTGGGATCAGCTTTCAGCGCTGGAATCCGAGTAACGAGGGAACGGTTAGCAGTCTGCTTTACGTTTCCAAGTTGGCGCCTGGTGCGTCTGGAACTGGCGTGGTGGTGGGCGCGTTTTCCCTGGATTCGAGCGGGGCGTTGTATTTCTATCCGCCGGCCGCGATCAATGCGACCCCTGTGTCGATCACCTCTCAGCCTTCGGGCCAGACGGTGAACCCTGCGGCGTCGGCTACCTTCAATGTGACGGCGACGGGGGATGGTACCCTCGCCTATCAGTGGAGGAAGAATGGAGTGGATATCTCGGGTGCGACCACTTCGTCGTACACAATCGCGTCTGCGGCTGAAACCGATGAGGGTAGCTACACGGTGGTGGTGACGGGGCTTCGTGGGCCCGTGACAAGCAGCGCAGCCGTGTTGGAGGTGAACGCGCCTGTGACGATTGCCACGCAACCGCTCGCACAGAAGAAGAACCTCGGCTCGTCGGTGACCTTCACAGTGGTGGCCGGTGGGACTGGACCCTTTACGTACCAGTGGAAGAAGGCCGGCCTGGACATCGCAGGTGCGACCGATTCTTCCTACCGCATTGCGTCTGTGGCGGAGTCCGACGAGGGGAGTTACACTGTGGTTGTAGGGGGAGCCGGGGGCCCGGTGACGAGTAATGCAGCGGTGCTGACTGTGAATGACGTGGTTAGCTTCAGCAGCGCCTTTTACGTTGGTGCGGAATCTGCGACTGCGGCGCTTGGAGACAAGTCGTACACGCTGACGGTGAATCGCAGCGGTTCTGGCGTGGGGGCAGTGACAGTCAAAGTCGTTTCTAGCGCTGGGACTGGTACGGGGACAGCGGGTACTGATTACACGGCTGTGGATCAGACTCTTTCCTGGGCGTCCGGAGACACCACTCCGAAGACAGTGACGGTGGTGGTCAAGAAGGACACAGATACCACGGCGGCGGAAACATTCCTGCTGACGCTGAGTAATGTGACGGGAGACGCCGTTCTGGGGGCCGACCCGAGTGCAGTGTTCACAATCACTGAGGTTGCGGACATTATCGGGCCTGTGATCGCGGTCGTTTCGCCGAAGGCGAACGCGGCGATCACCACGACGACGGTGTCCTTGGAGGCAACCGTCACCGATTTGATCTCGGGTGTGGCTTCTGTGTCGGCGAGCGTGAATGGTGGAAGTGCGGTGAGCGTTCCTGTGAACGCGGCGGTGATCGCGGGCACTTCTTACAAGACAAACCTCAGTGGTCTGAGCAATGGTAAGAACAAGATCACGCTCACGGCGACGGACAAGGCTGGCAATGTTTCCACGGCGTCCGTGATTGTGGACCTGTCGATTGCGGACGGCACTGCGGTTGGGGCCTATAACGGGTTGTTCACCGCAAATGCTGAGGAGGACACCAAGCTCTCCGCGTACGTGAATGGGCCGGTGCTTAATCACAACGGCTTGCTGCACTTGGACGTGACCAAGGGCCAGCGTTTCAGCGGCACGGTCAACATGGCTGGCACCAAGCTGAGCTTCAAGGGACTGTTCCTTGAGGACGGCAGTGCGGTGTTCGGGGATGGCGCGAGCGCCTCGACCACGTTGGAGCTTGTGAAAAAGAGTGGAACAGACGACCTGTCGCTTGGCTTCTTGTCCCTGCAGTTGGATGCTGCCAACAAGAAGATCACAGGGACCTTGGAGTCTGACCCTGATGAGTTGCCGCAGGTGACGTTCGCGAGTGCGAGCGCTGACCAAGCCCTGTACGCGGACAAAGTCAATCCGGTTCCATCGAACTTCCTTGGTTCGGACGGCAAGGGCAACTACACCGCGGTGTTCGCTAGCAAGGGTGGCACCAACAACGGATATGCCGTGACGAAGTACCCGCAGGGGAACGGTTTTGCGACCGTGAATATTTCGAAGGCGGGTGTCGTGAAGGTCGTGGGCAAGCTGGCTGACGGAACCGCCATCACGTATTCGAACGCGCTGTCGAAGACCAACACGTTCCCGCTGTACGCGGAGCTCTATACTAACAAGGGCTTCATCACTGGAACGATTGGTTTTGATACCGATCAGGCGACTACCGACGCGACGGGTGCTGATCTTCAGTGGTTCCGCCCAAGTGGGTTCGCTGGAACTGGGAACTATCTTGCTGGATGGAAGAAGGGCATCGCAGTGGACTTCGCTGCGTCTCGCTATGTTCCGCCGGTCACGCCGAAGACGGTTCTTCAGATCGATGGGGCGTCGGCGACGAGCGTGAATAACGTGGTGATCGAGACCGACGGATTGCTGGCTGACACCCTCAACGAGGGTTCGATCAGTGCGGCGAACGTGGTCACCGTTGCTGCTCCGCTGACTGGGGGGGCTAGGGAAATGAAGGTGGCGTTCGTTCCTGCCACTGGGTTGCTGGGTGCCGTGTCCTTCAAGTATGGGCCTGGTGCCGCGCCGGTGACCGTTTCCGGCGTGGTTCTTCAGAAGAGTAATTCCGCCTCGGGTTACTTCCTGTACACCCCTGCGGCTGTGAATCCGGTTGGTCGGGCAGAGAGCGGTTTCTTCGAGATCGTTAAGAAGAACTAGCCTCGTAGGTTGCAAGAACGAGCCGCAGGTTCCGGAAGGAGCCTGCGGCTTTTCTTTTGGTTGGATAGAGCTCACTGCGGCAGCGCCGGAGACGGTGGGTTGGTGCGGGTGTCTGTCGTTACTTCAATGGCTCACGCCTCTTCGCAAATCATGGATTGGTGTGGGGAAAGCGCGTGGGAGGACGGGATTGCCTTGGAGCCGGAGGATTGGGCAGGTTGGAGGGATGTCAGGGACAATGTGTGTGGTGTTGAGTACGTTCGCGAATTTGGAGGATGCGCGACGTGTGGGGCGCGCGCTGGTGGAGGAGCGCATGGCAGCTTGTGTGAATGTGCTGCCGGGCGTGGAGTCCATCTACCGTTGGGAGGGGCGTGTGGAGTCGGGTTCCGAGGTGTTGGTGCTTTTGAAAACCACACAGGGCCAGTATCCCGCGCTGGAGAAGCGTCTTCGGGAGCTTCATCCTTACGAGGTGCCGGAGATTGTGGCTTTACCAACCCATGGAGTGTTGGCGGCGTACGATACGTGGGTGGGCGGGGCGGTGGGCGGAGTCTGATTGATCGCGCTCAGAGATCCCGCATGGAGAGGGTTGGCGGACTCGTGCTGCGGTTTCCCGTTGGAGTGACTGTTTGAGGTCTGCGGGGGTCAGGAGTGGAAATGGTGTTTCTGGAGCGCAACCGCATGCGCTCTGTGGGGTTGAATTCCGGGTGGTGCCTTCGGGGATGTTTGCCATCGTGGAGCGCGCCGCTTCCTCAGCCACCCCTGCCATGAAAATCATAGCCTCAGCGATCCTGATCACCGGCCTTTTATGTGGGCCATCGTTTCTTTGGGCGGCCGACTGGCCGCAGTGGCGGGGACCCTCGCGCAGCGGTGTGGTGCTGGATTGTCCGAAGCTGCTGGATCGGATTCCGGAGGGAGGGCTCAAGGAGCTTTGGGAAAGCGAAGAGATACCGACCAATGAGGAGGGCGGTTTTGGGAGTCCTGTTGCGGCGGACGGGCGGGTGTACATGGCGTTGGTGTGGCACCGGGACGAGCCTTCGTCTTCGCGGCAGATCAGTGAGTTGGTGGTGCGTCAGCTTGGTCATCAATCCACCAACGCGCTTGGGGCGCAGTTGGTGGCGAAGATGGAGCAGGTGCGGGAGTCGATCCCTCCGACCCTGCGCGGGGCCAAGCTTGAGGAGTTTGCGAAGCAGTGGATCGCCGAGAACTTCGATGCAAAGCAGAAGCAGCTTTATTCAGGCTTCGTGACGAACAGGTTCAAGAAGGGACGTTTCGCTCTGCCCCTCGACGTGCTTGAAGCGCTCAACAAGAATGCGGAGACGGTCTTTGCAGATGAGGCTGCGATGCTGCGCTGGCTGGAGGAAAAGGGATGGCCGCAGGCTGTGCGCGACGAGATCGTTGCTGCAGTGCCGCCCACCAAACGGGTCGCTGAGGATGTGGTGGTGTGCATGGAACTCGCCACGGGAAAGACCCTCTGGAAGACCAGCCTGCCCGGGGCTCCGCGCGGTCGGAGTGCGTCGTCCACGCCGTGCGTTGCGGAAGGGCGGGTCGTGGCACTCGGGAGCACGCGGCTCTGGTCGGTTGACGCCGTCAGTGGTGCGGTTCTTTGGGAAACACCGATCTCGCATCGGCGCGGGCTGGGGACTTCGCCGCTTTCGGTCGAGGGTGTGGTGGTTGTGAATGCGGATGCGCTTACCGGTTACGATGCGCGCGATGGACGCGAGATCTGGAAGCAGGAGAAGGCTGGTGGCGGCAGTTCCTCGCCGATCACGTGGAAGACGGGCGGGCGGAAGTTGGTGATCTGTAACGGCCGCTCGGCATTGGATGCGGTGGATCTGCGCACTGGCGAGTTGGTGTGGAGCGCGCCGGGAGGCGGTGATTCCACTCCGGGGGTGGAGGGGGATATCCTTGCGGCGCAGGCGCGGAAGGGAGAGCTGGGGCTCGTGGTTTACAAGTTGGATGCTTCCGGTGCCACGCAGCTCTGGAATTACCCCATGGATGCGGTTCGCACGCAGTCGAGTCCGGTGGTGGACAAGGGGACTGTGTACCTGATGGACGACAACGTGCACTACGCCTTCGAGGTGAAGAGCGGGAGTCAGCGATGGCGCGAGACGGCGCAGTCGACGATTGCATCGCCGGTGCTCGCGGACGGGAAGCTGCTGGTGATGGCGAATAACGGGAACACGCTGGTGCTGCTCAAGGCCAGCGGGGAAGGGCGCGAGGAGCTGGGACGCGCAACGGTGCGGGCGCAGTGGGTGCCGTCGCCGTGTCTGGTGGGGGAACGGTTGGTGCTCCGGATGAAGGATAAGCTCAAGTGCTGGTCGCTTGCGCCTTGAGAGGGGGCGGGGCGGTGGGGAGTAGGAGTAAAAGTGAGAGTAAAAGTGAGAGTAAAAGTAAGAGTAAAAGTGAGAGTAAAAGTAAGAGTAACAGTAAGAGTAGGGATCAGAGGGCGGCGGTGAGGAGGGTGCGGAAGGCTGCGCCGGCGGGGGAGGGGGCGTGTCCGGCACGACTGAGCAGGGCTACTTCGCGTTCGACCGGGGTGCCGCGCAGGCGCACGGCGGCGCAGCCCGGGGATTTCTGGCGGGTGGCGAGTTGGGGGAGGATGGCGACGCCGAGGCCGGCTGCGACGAGGGAGCGGATGGTTTCAAGCTCGCTGCTTTCACAGGCGATGCGCGGCTCGAATCCTGCCGCGCGGCAGGCTCCTAGGGCGGTGTCGCGCGCGCGTCCCTTGTAGAGGACAAATGGGGTGTCGGAGAGTTTCCCGAGAGTGATGCTGGATTGGCGCGCGACGGGATGGGAGCGGGGGACGAGGGCGACGAAAGGTTCGGTGAAAAGCGGGAGTGCATCGAAGGAGTCGCCCGTGGTGGGTTGCTGGACGATCCCGAACTCGACGCGGCCGCTTTCGACCCACTGGGCCACGGCTTCGGACGTGCCCTCGAAGAGCGCGAGTTCGACCCCGGGATGGAGTTTGCGGAAGGAGGTGATTGCGTGGGGAAGGAGGCATGCGCTGACCGAGGGGATGGTGCCGATGTGGAGGCGGCCTCCGCGCAGGCCGGTGATGTCGTGCACGGCGCGCTTGGTGGCGGCCGCCTGCTCGAGAAGCGCCTCGGCGTGGATGCTCAGTGTCTCGCCCGCTGCGGTGAGGGTGCTTTCCCTGCGGCCGCGATGGAAGAGGGGCGCGCCGAGTTCGGCTTCCAGTTTGCGGATCTGCTCGCTGAGGGCGGCCTGGGCGAGGTGGAGGCGGGCGGCGGCACGGGTGAAGTTGCGCTGGCGCGCAGCCTCGAGGAAGTACTCAAGCTGGTAGAGATCCATCGGTAAAAACGATTGTTAGCATTAAAAAGCCCAGTTTTACCATTGGCAAAAATTCTGATTTGATCGGAGACCTAACGAAATCCATGCGCCGCCTCTGCGTTCATACCATCACTACCAAGCCGCTTCCTCTTGAGGAGTGCCTCGTCGAATTTCCGAAGCGCGGGGTTACGGGGATCACCCTGTGGCGTCAGGCGCTTGAGGGGCGCGATCCTGCGGCGGTGCGGCTTCAGGTGGCGGATGCGGGCATGGAGGTGGTGAGCCTTTGCCGAGGGGGATTCTTTCCTGCAGCGACGGCGGATGGCCGGCGGTCGGCGGTGGAGGATAACCTGCGTGCGATCGAGTTGGCGCATGCGGTGGGGGCGCCGCTTGTGGTGCTGGTGTGCGGGGCGGTCCCGGGGCAGCCGCTTGCGGAGTCGCGTCGCCAGATTGCGGAGGGGATTGGGGCGGTGCTGCCGGCTGCGGATGCGGCGGGGGTGCGGTTGGCGATCGAGCCGTTGCATCCGATGTATGCGGATGATCGGAGTGCGGTGAGTACGATGCGGCAGGCGCACGAGATCTGCGATGCGCTGGGGTCGCCGGTGGGGCTGGGGATTGCGGTGGACGCGTACCATGTGTGGTGGGATCCGGAGTTGGAGGAGCAGATCGCGCTCGCGGGGAGGAAGGGGCGGTTGCATGCGTTTCATATCTGCGACTGGCGGACGCCGACGACGGACCTGCTCAACGACCGGGGATTGATGGGGGAAGGGTGCATCAACTTGCGTGAGATGAGCCGGTGGGTGGACGCGGCGGGATTCACGGGACACCGGGAGGTGGAGATTTTTTCGGATCGCTGGTGGGCGGGAGATCAGCGGGCATTTCTCGACGCGATTGCGGCGAGCTACGCGCAGCTTTACCACGAATGAACTTATGAAGACCCAACGCATTGGCATCATCATGAACGGCGTCACCGGACGCATGGGGACCAACCAGCACCTGATCCGCTCGATCAAGGCGATCCGGGACCAAGGCGGTTTGCGGGTGGGGGACGATCTTTTGCTGATGCCCGATCCGATTCTCACGGGGCGCAGTCATGACAAGCTCAAGGCGCTTGCGGAGCGGACCGGCGTTGAGCGGTACACGACGGATGTGGACGCGGCGCTGGCGAATCCCGAGGACGCGATTTTCTTCGATGCCTCCGGGACCCTGCAGCGAGCGGGCTTTGTGGAGAAGGCGGTGAAGGCTGGAAAAGCGATCTATTGTGAGAAGCCGACGGCGGTGGAGACGGGGGAGGCGCTGCGTCTCGCAAAGCTCTGCGAGGATGCGGGGGTGAAGAACGGCGTGGTGCAGGACAAGCTCTGGCTTTCAGGGATTCGGAAGTTCCGGACGCTGCGGGACCAGGGGTTCTTTGGAAAAATCCTCAGTGTGCGTGGGGAGTTTGGGTACTGGGTGTTCACGGGGGAGGATGGGGACCAACCTGCGCAGCGGCCTTCGTGGAATTATCGGAAGGAGGATGGAGGGGGCATCATCGTGGACATGCTCTGTCACTGGCGGTACGTGATTGATGATCTGTTTGGGAAGGTGAAGGCGGTGAGTTGTCTGGGGGCCACGCATGTGCCCAAGCGTTTGGACGAGCGGGGCAAGCCGTATGCGTGCACAAGCGACGACTCGTGCTATGCCACCTTCGAGTGCGAGAACGGGGTGGTGTGTCAGTTCAACAGTTCGTGGACCGTGCGGGTGCGGCGCGACGATTTGCTCACCATGCAGGTGGATGGTTCGCACGGCAGCGCGATTGTGGGGTTGCGCAAATGCTGGGTGCAGAGCCTCGGCACGACGCCGCGTCCGACGTGGAATCCGGACGTTGACCAGCCCATCAACTTCTTAGGCGGCTGGCAGGAGGTGCCCGACAGCACGACGTACGACAACGCTTTCAAGATTCAGTGGGAGGAATTTTTGCGTCATGTGGCGGTGGGCACGCCATTCCCGTGGACGTTGCGTGAGGGGGCGAAGGGGGTGCAGCTTGCGGAACTGGGACTGCGGAGCTGGGAGGAACGCCGTTGGTTGCCGGTGGAGCCGCTCGTTTAAGACCTCGGACACCACGCTCTGGATCGTTGCTGGTTACCTGAAAAGACCGTTGCCCCATGAAGACATTGATCTCTGATTCGAAGGACCTCACACCGCAGACAGCGTGGCAGGACACGGCATGGGCATGGACGGCGGAGGAACAGTTGGTGGATCACTCGACCAAAGCGCGTGTGTGCGCGGCGGCGCTGCTTCCGTTCCGCGATGGAACGCCGGATTGGGAGGGGTTTGTGAAAAGCATCCGTTGGATGCAGGGTGCGGCGGAGCGTTTTGGTGTGGAGCTGGTGGTGGTGCTCAATGCCGACACGGGCTACATCTTCGATCTCGATGATGCGTTGTACGCGGAGGTGCTGCGCCGGTTTCGGGCGGAGTTTCCGTCGGCACGGTTTATTGCGGGGGTGACAGCGCGTGGGGCCGAGGCGGACACCTGTTTCAAGGCGGAACGTTACCTGCGGCTGATGGATTTGGTGCAGGAGCACGACAACTGCGAGGTGATGCTGATGACCTCGCGCTGGTTGAGCGCGCTCGAGCCGGAGCCGTGTCGGGACGCGTATTACCAGCTGGCTGAGTGGCTGATCCGGCCCGGGATCGTGCATGCGCTGGAGCCGGCGTTCGTGCCATGGGCGCGGCCGTTTGGGCCATGGCTGCTCCATCAGTTGGCGCAGCATCCGCGGTTTGTGGGCGGGAAGATCAGCACGCTGGACGAGCCGCATTTCCTTTACTGGGCGGCGATGTGCCGTGATCTGCGTCTGGATTTCGCGCCGCATAGCGGGGACGACTTCGGCATTGCCACGGCGATCCGGTTGGGGCTGCCGCTGCTCATTGGGGCGGCGGTGAGCGGGGCGCCGTTGATCTGCGCGGCGCGGGATATGTGGCTGGCGGATGATGTGCCGGGGAAGCGTTTTCCCACGGGGACCGGCGGCTTCGACACGCGGGTGTACAAGGTGTTCGAGGCATTCCAGTCGCTGGAGGATCAGGTGTTCCGGTTGGATGAACGGATGAGTGCGTCTGCTTACAAGCACAGCACCGCGCATGTGCTGCATGAGCTGGGGTTGATCGCATCGCCCGAGGCGCATCCCGCATGCAAGGATCTGCGCGGGGCAGACGAGGCGGCGCGCATGATTGAGGCGCTCCGGCGTCCGTTGCGGGTGGCGGAGCGGCTGGGAATTCCGTTCCGAGGTTAGGGAAGCGGGGGTGTTATGGCAGGGCGGCGTTTTGGCTGAGCGGGCTCGTCGGGCTCAGCTGGATCAGTTGGATCAGTTGGATCAGTTGGATCAGCGAGTGGCGAGTGGGTTGGGCGAGCTGATGTAGACGTCCATCTGCTGCCCCGGATTGATGGGGAGTGCGCCACGTTCAAAGCGGTAGATGACTTGGAGGACGCGGGTGTCGACGCGTTCCGTGCTGGAGCCGGTGAGGGAGACTTTGGGGACGACGTAGGGTTCGAAGCGCACGAAGTGGAGGATGGTGTGGACTTGGCTGTTGCCGCGCAAATAGGCGACGGCCTCGGTGTGGGCTTCCATGCGCCATGCGTCGTTTTCATCGATATCGACCCGGAGATGCAGGGGGGTGAGGCTTCCCAAGAGAAGCAGGGGAGGAGAGAGGGCTCCTGCGGGCATGAACTCCCCAAGGTGGAGTTTGAGTTGGAGAATCTGAGCTTCGACGGGGGCGCGGACGGTGAGGCGGTCGAGGTCGGTGGTGGCTGAAAGGAGATCGGCCTCCGCCTGTGCGAGCTGGGCTTCGGCTTTTTGGAATGCGAAGCGGCGGTTGTCCCGTTCCTCGATGCTGAGGACTTTCTTGGACGTCAGCCGGGTGCCCAAAGAGAGTTGGTTCGAAGAGTCTGCGAGCTGGGCCTTTGCGTATTGCACGGCCGCGCGTCGGACGGCGACGGTGGCAAGTTGGGAGCGGTCGTCGATGGTGAAGAGCGGATCCCCGGGACGAACGACTGAACCGAGGGCGACATGGATTTTGGCGATGACCCCTGGGAGGCCTGTGCCGATGGAGATGTTCTCGGTGCTGGCCTCGACGATTCCTGCGCCGGCGACAAAGCTTTCAAACGGTGCGGCGGGCGGTGCGACGAGCGGGGCCGCGGGCGGGGTGCTGCGGGCTCCCTGAATGGAGGAGACGATTGCGAAAATGATGCCCGCGAGCGCGAGCAGCGGGGGGATGAAACGGCTGAGGGCGCGGTTAGTGGGCGGGTTCATGGTTGGGTGGAAGGGCGGGGGACGGTACGGGTTCACTGAAGCTCGTGATGCGGCCGTCTTCCATGCGGGCGACGCGGTCGGCGAATGCGAGGATGCGCGCGTCGTGGGTGACAACGATGAGCGCGCGACCGCTGCCGAGGGCGAGGCTGCGCATGAGGAGCATGATGCGATGGCCGGTCTCGGCATCGAGTGCGCTGGTGGGTTCGTCGCAGATGACGAGGCGCGGTTCATGGACGAGTGCGCGTGCGATGGCGACCCGCTGCTGTTCGCCGCCTGAGAGGGTGGGCGGGTTGGCGCGCATCATGCGTTGGTCGAAGCCGACGGCGTGGAGCATGGACTCGGCTCGCGTGACGGCGGTGCGGGAGTTGGTGCCGTTGATGAGCAGGGGCGCCGCGACGTTCTCCGCAGCGGTGAGCGCAGGGATGAGGTTGAAGGCTTGAAACACAAAGCCGATGTTGTGCCCCCGGAAGGTGGTGGTCTGGGCGGGGCGCATTTTTTGGAAGTTGGATCCAAGGACCTCGCAGCGTCCGGAGTCCCAGCCGAGGACACCTGCAATGATGGAGATGAGGGTGGTTTTGCCGCAACCGGAGGGGCCGACGAGCATGAGGAGTTCGCCTTCGCGGACTTCGAGGTCGATGCCGCGCAAGGCCTGGACGGCGGCCGCTCCGTCGCCAAAGCGCTTGGTAAGTCCTGTGCAGGCCACCGCCGTGCCTGCGGCGCGGGGCGTGGGCTGAGCGGTCGCTTGAGGCATCGTCTTGGAATCGTAATTGAGCGCGGATTCAGCCGGGGAAGTCAGCTGCGGAAGACCATGGCGGGTTCGAGGCGGATGACCTTGCGGATGCTCAGTGCAGCGGAAGTGAGGCAGATGAGGAGGATGGCACCGGCGCTTAGTGCGAGGAGTTGCCATGGGAGGCGGAAGGCGAGCTGGGTGTGGGCGCTGAGGATGGAACCCCATGCGGCGGCGGATCCGACCCCGAGTCCGTAACCGATACCCCCGACGACGAGTGCTTGGAGGAGGATCATGCGCAGAAGCATGCGGTCGCTTGCGCCCATGGCTTTGAGAGTTCCGAAGTAGCGCAGGTTATCGAGGGTGAAGTTGTAGAAGGTCTGGCCTGCGACGGTGATTCCGACGATGAAACCCAGGATCACCGCGGTGAGGAAGTTGATGGGGATGCCTGTGTTCTTGAGGATGTAGAGGAGGGTGAGGCGCTTGAACTCTTCGCGCGTGTAAGCCTTGAGCCCTGTGATCTGCTCGATCTGCGCGCAGACCTGCTGCGGCGGCACGCCCGGGATGGCGGTGGCGGCGACGAAGGAGAGCAGCTTGCGCTCGGGCGGCGCGAAGGTGAGGGCGCGTGAGTAGGTGGTGTAGAGGACGGGGTTGGCCTGAAAGGTGGCGGTGACTTCGCAGAGGCCCACCACCACGGCGCGTCGGTCGTTAAGTTCGAGCGTGTCGCCCACGCGCAGGGGCTCGGTGTGTCCGTCCGGGAGGATGCGTGCGAGTTTGCCGCGTGCGGCTACGGCGTCGACGATGATGCCGTCGCTGCGGCGCAGGTCAGCGAGGGTGCCTGCGAGCATGCGGGCGGGGCCGCCGATGAGGGTTTCGTCGTCGAGACCGATGACCACGCAACTCTGGAAGGTGCCGTTGGTGAGACGCGCGCGGAGCAGGCCCTTGTACATGCCCACAGCCCACTGGACACCCGGGACGCCGCGCACGCGGAACACCTCGGTGTCCTGGAGAGGCTTGATGTCTTCGATGTGCTGGACGCGCGGGTCGACGACCCAGAGTTGGGGCAGGCTCACATCGGTGAGGAAGCTGAACGTGCGCGCCATGATGCCGATGAAGATGGCGGACTGCTGGGTGATGAGGAGGGAGGCGAAGGTGAGCCCGACGATCATGCCGAAGTATTTCGCCCGGTCCCCGAGCAGCATTTTGAGTGCGATGGAATGCATTTGGTTGCCGCCCCTTTCTTACTATTCGTTTCCGGCGCTGCGATTGAGGGGCTGAGAGATTGTCAGCGTCCCGCCGGCGGCCTCGGCTCTGCTTGGTGCCCTTGTGCCTTTGTGTGCGCTTCAGGCGGAGTGGTCTCACACCAAGGCACCATGGCACCAAGGTGGGGAAAGGGGATGCATGGGAGGGCATGCTTTGCATGGGGCGTTTGCAGGCGCGGGAGGTTGCGTCCGGTCCGCCTCCTGCAGTACACCAAAGGTGATGGGATTGATGGGCCGGTTGGATGATCGCTGCTGGCCCGCTTTTCCCCCTCCCACCACCCCCTCTGTCTCGCAATGAAACCTCTGCTGACTCTTCTTGTCCTTGGCCTTTGTGCGGTGGCGTGTGGTGCGGCGGAACGCGTGGCGCTGGTCATTGGCAATGGGGCGTACACGAACCTGACGCAGGGCATGCAGCTCACGAGTCCCGCGGCCGATGCGAATGACGTGGCGGGTGCCCTGCAAAAGCTCGGGTACCGGATCATCGGCGGGAACGCCCTCATCAATGCGCGGCGCGAGGCGATGACGACCGCGGCGGAGCAGTTCGCGGCGGCTGCGAAGTCAGCGGAGGCGGCGGTGTTTTACTTTTCCGGTCACGGGATCCAGGTGGGGGAGGATAATTACCTGCTTCCCACGGACACGCCGAAGTTGACGGGGCTCTCGATGCTCAAGAACCGCGGGGTGCTGTTGAGGGACTCTGTGATGGTGGCCCTTGAGGAGGCGGGAGCTGCGAGCAAGGTGATCATTTTGGACTGCTGCCGGGACAACCCGTTTTCGGCGCAATTGGATGCGGCGATTGCTCAGGTGGGCAAGAGTTTGAGGACGAAGTCGGTGGGGGAGATCAGCGGGTATGGTCCCGGGTTTTATCTGGCATTTGCGACGAGCCCCGGATCGAGCGCGCTGGATGGGAATGGTGCGCGCAACAGTCCGTTCACTGCGGCGTTGCTGAAGACGCTTCCTGGCAGTGCGAACAAGGACATCGACTTCTTCTTCCGGGACGTGAAGGCGAGTCTTCCGAAGGATCAGGTGAGCTGGACCAATCACAGTCTCCAAGTGAGTTTTACACTGGGGCCTGGAGGTGCGCTGGCGAGCACAGGGGGGATGAAGGCGGGAAACGGAGGGGGATCGGAGGCGGTTGCGGCGCTGGAGGAGGAGAGGAAGAAGATGGAGATGGCGAAGCTGACGCTGCCCGCGGCGCCGGTGCCGAGTGCAGCCGCCACGCCTTCGCGGGGGAATGCAGGGAAGCCAGAAGTGACACGGGACCGGGGCGCGGTGTCTGGTTTTGTGAAGGTGGATGGGGGCACGCTGCCGTCTACCTCTAAGTTGGGCGCCGTGGCAGTCGGTACGTTTTATATTGGAAAGTACGAGGTGCAGTGGGGTGAGTTTCAGGCGGTGCGGACGTGGGCTGCAGGCCATGGATACGACATTGAGAATGTGGGTGAAGGAACTGGGAGTAGTTATCCCGTGGCGGATGTGAATTGGTATGAGGCGTTGAAATGGTGCAATGCGCGCAGTGAGATGGAGAATAAAATACCTGTGTATGAGAAGAAGGCCGACGGAGCTGTTTATCGGACGGGAGAAGAAGTTCCGGTGGTGAATGCGTCAGCGAACGGGTATCGGTTGCCGAGTGAAAAGGAGTGGGAGTGGGCAGCGCGCGGAGGCCGGAAGTCGCAAAGTTACAAGTACAGCGGGAGTAACGACATCGCTCAAGTGGCGTGGTATGAGGACAACTCAGGTAAAGTGACGCATGCCGTGGGGACGAAGGCACCGAATGAGTTAGGGATTTGTGATATGAGCGGGAACGTATTGGAGTGGTGCTTTGACTCATACGACTCGACGGGCTCGGACCGGGTGGTCCGTGGCGGGAGCTGGGACGACTTCCACGCGTTCTGCGAGGTGGGGCTCCGGCCCTACTTCACCCCGAACCTCAGCCTCAACTCCTACGGGTTCCGGCTGGCTCTGAGTTCAGTTCCCTGAGCAGCAGCGGGTGCTGCGAGCTTTCGCGGAGCGAAAGGGAGCAGAGCAGAAAGGGGGGAGGAAGCAGCCGTTGACGGCGGAGCCGGCACCGCCCGGAGGGCGGAGGCTGTGGGGGAAGGCTTTTATGTGCGCGGTTGCGGAGCGATGAGCCGGAGCGCGGAGCGCAGGTTGTGGGACGAGCGGAGCCGGGGTGGGGGTGGTTTTTTTGGGAGAAACACGATGGCGTTGAATTTTTTTAAATCCCGAGTCGGGATGCTGGGGACTGAGCGGCTGGGATGATTGCGGGTGTCCTCCTTGGTGCCCTTGTGCCTTTGTGTGCGCTTCAGGCGAAGTGGTCTCACACCAAGGCACCACGGCACCAAGGTGGGAAAAGGGGGTGTGAACTCGCGCTGGCCTTTTGTCTAATGATTGCAATAAGAGGTGGCTGGAGGTTATCTATCACTTGTCATGAAGCTCGGCGTACTGGTGTTGTTAATTCTGACGGCTGGTGTTGCTTTGGCAGCAGAGCCGCAGGTGGTTCCTGCAGCGGATCTGGCGAACAAATGGAGGCGGACTAAGTCGCTGGCGGCGCCTGTGGAAAAGGTGCGCAAGGGGCTTGAGGTGGAGGTGGCGGCTGCGGTGCCGGTGGAGGTGAAGGTGGATGCGGATACGGCGATGAGTTTTCAAAACATCCAGTTTGCGCGCGATAGTGCGGAGCTGCTTGCGGGGACGACTACGGCCCAGATCGCGGAGATTGCGCAAGCGATGACGCAGGCGGGAACGGAACGGTTTTTAATCGAGGGACACACGTGCGATCTGGGGGCGCACGCTCACAATCTCGCTCTCTCGCAGCAGCGCGCGCTGGCGGTGAAGGCCGCGCTGGTCCGGTTCGGGGTCGATGCAGCCCGATTGCAGGTGATGGGTTTTGGCCAGGCGGATCCCGTCGCGCCCAACACCGACGAAGCCGCCCGCGCGAGGAATCGGCGAGTGCAGATTTTCCGGAAGCTGTGACGGGGTGGTTTTATGCGTCTTCTCGCTGCGCTCCTGGTGTTGCCGCTGTTTCTGGCCCTGTCGGCTGAGGAGAAGGGATCCAAGGGGCTCGGGGTGGAGGTGGCTGTGCAGGCGGCGCCGCGGGAGGCGTTGTTGCTGGGAGTGGGTGATTACGGCGGGGCGAGTTACAAGGGGAAGGTGATTCGCAATCTGGAGGGGATCACGACGGTGGATCTTCCCCAGATGCAGGCGCGGTTGGAGGGGTTGGGGTTTCACGTGACTGCGCTGGCCAATCCGACACGGCGGGCGGCGGAGGAGGCGGTGGATGCGTTCTCTGCGCGGATCAAGGCGCGGCCCGGGGTTTCGCTTTTTTATTTCTCCGGCCATGGCGGTGAATATCGGGGCAGGAATTATTTGATTCCGCGTGGGGCGAGCATTGGGAGTACGGCGGATCTTGAGGATCAGGCGCTCAATGCTCAGCGGGTGCTCAATGGGATGGAGGAGAGTGGTGGGGCGGTGAATCTGGTGTTTCTAGACTGCTGCCGGGAGGATTTGGGGAAGAGCGTGGGAGGTGCGGAGATGGCGCCATTGAAGGCGCGCGGGAGTTTTATTGGGTTTGCGACGCGCAGCGGGGATTTTGCGGATCCTGAGATGCAGGGGAGTCCGTACACGCGGTTTTTGGTGAAGCACATGGGGCGGTCCGGAGTGAGCGTGGCAGACATGTATTCCGGGGTGATTGCGGAGGTGCGGGATTACTCTCGTCGGGTGCTTGGGGAGGAGAGGCGGCCGGGTTTTTACTCGGAACTGGATGCGCCGTTTTATTTTGTGCGTGGGTCGGAATCCGCAGTTCCGGGTTCGAGTGGAGGAGGGGATGCGGGGGGGATGAAGGCGGGTGGTGATGAATCAAAAGCGGCTGCGTTGCTGGCGCAGGAGCGTGCGAAGTTGGAGGCGGATCGGCGCGCGCTGGAGGAGGAGAGGAAGAAGATGGAAATGGCGAAACTCGCGGTTCCCGCGACGCCGTTGGAGAGTGCAGTGGCCACGCCTTCGCGGGGGAATGCAGGGAAGCCAGAAGTGGCACGGGACCGGGGCGCAGTGTCTGGTTTTGTGAAGGTGGAGGGAGGCACGCTGCCGTCTTACTCTCAGTTGGGTGCCGTGGCAGTGGGGACGTTTTATATTGGGAAGTACGAGGTGCAGTGGGGGGAGTTTCAGGAGGTGCGGACATGGGCGGAAGCTAATGGCTACGATATTGGGAATGTGGGTGAAGGAGCTGGGAGTAGTTATCCCGTGACGGGTGTGAATTGGTATCAGGCGTTGAAATGGTGCAATGCGCGCAGTGAGATGGAGAATAAGACGGCTGTGTATAAGAAGGCCGACGGAACTGTGTATCGGACGGGAGAAGAAGTTCCGGCGGTGAACGCGTCGGCGAACGGGTACCGGCTGCCCAGTGAGAAGGAATGGGAGTGGGCGGCGCGTGACGGAACGCAGGCACACGATCACACTTACAGTGGAAGCGACGACATCGACGTGGTGGCTTGGTATGGTGGCAATTCCGAAGGGGCGCTTCATCCAGTAGGAACGAAAAGGGCCAACAAGCTGGGGACTTTGGACATGAGCGGGAACGTGCGCGAGTGGTGCTTTGATAAATACGATGTTTCCGGGGTGCTTCGGGTGGTCCGTGGCGGGAGTTGGAACGGCCTCGCTTCAGGTTGTGTGGTGTCGTACCGGGACAACAGCCTTTATCCAGCGAGTGGGACTTCGCACCTCGGGTTCCGGCTGGCTCTGAGTTCAGTTCCTTGAGCAGCAGCAGTTGCTGCGAGCTTTCGCGGAGCGAAAGGGAGCAGAGGAGAAAAAGAGGAAGGGAGCAGCCGTTGACGGCGGAGCCGGCAGCGCCCGGAGGGCGGAGGCTGTGGGGGACGGCGGTTGTGTGCGCTGTTGCGGAGCGATGAGCGGGAACGCGGAGTGCTTGTATTGGGCGAGCGGAGCGAAGCCGCGGTGTGAGGTGTGGAAATGCTTTTTGACTGCGAGAATGCTGGCGGACTGATGCTTGACGTTGACTCAAAACTAAATGACACCGTGGAAGATCCTGATCGGTGGGGACGGACACGTGCGCTGATCGAGTCGCTGGCTTGCTGCTGGACAGTGCGGTGCGGGATGTGTTCTGGCTGAAAAGGGGTTGTATTGCTCTGTGCGGTTATCTAATGAATTTGGGGTTATGCGCCGAGTCGTACCTCTGTTACTAGCCGGCGGCTGTGTCTGCTCTTTTGCAGGAGGGGTGGAGTTTGTGGAGGGTTTTGTCGGCGGGGGGGCCGCTCGCAGAGCGTCTTTCCGGCGGTGCTGGTTTGATTCTGCATGCGACGGGTGTGCGGAGTGCGTGGGTGGGTTTTTTGAGAACCGCAGTGCATTCTTTCTTCTGAGTTCCTCATGAAACACCGTCTTCTTGTTCTCTTTCTTTTGGTGGTGATGCCTGTTGGGTTGCGTGCGGAGAATCCGGGGGTGCTGGCGATTTTCGAGAAGCACTGCGCGACCTGTCACGAGAGCGACGAGCCGCCGGTGCTGACGGGCAGCATCAACCTCGTGTCGCTGCAATCGAGCAGCGACGATGTGAAGGCGATTTTGGAGCGTGTGGCGCGGCCGGATGCAGCCAAGGGGCGAATGCCGAAGAGCAAGGGCAGGCCGGGCGATCCGGGCTATGTGGCGCCGCTGACCAAAGAGCAGATCGCGACGTTGGAGGCATGGGCAAAGGGGGGCGCATCGGCGGGATCTGGTGGAAGGCCCGTGGCGTTGGTGAAGGACGGTTCCAAGGAGAGGGAGACGGCGGCGGTGGTGCGCCGGGCGTTTATTCCGATGCGGGAGGAGGTGCGTGCGATTGCGCGGGATGTGGCGGGGCTTGAGCGTTCGCTTCAGCCGACGGTGCGTTATCTGACGCTGACGAACCTTGCGAATCTGAGTAATTCCAGCGGGCAATCCGCGGAGAGCGACGAGCAGTTGGAAATCTATCGTGCGGCGCTTTCCAAGCTGCTCAATAGCATCTCGCGGGCGGGCCGCATTGCTGTGCCGCGTGCGGTGGACGAGGCAAAGACGATCTATCGCTTTGATCTGCGGGATTACGGGCTGACGGCGGAGGATTGGGAGAAGTACGTGGTGCTTGGTTATCCCTATGCGCTGCGCGGGATTGATGGGCGTTCCGAGGGGGACATTGCGGCGGCCACGGGGAGCGCATCGGCATGGGTGCGGGCGGATTGGTTTGTTTTTGCGGCGAGTCAGCCCCCGCTTTATCACGAACTCCTGCGGTTACCGGCGACGGAGCAGGAACTGGAGCGTCAGCAGGGGGTGAACACGCTAGACAATCTGCGGGCGGGGCGGGCGCTGCGTGCGGGATTTCGGGTGAGCGGGGTTTCCCAGGGGAACCGGTTGATCGAGCGGCACGAGGCGCGCAATGGGATGTATTGGAAGAGCTATGATTTTACTCCGTTGGTGCGCACGGGGAGGCACGATCTTTTCCGTAGTCCGCTGGGGCCTGTGGGAGCGGGGCTGACGGTCAACGCGGACCGGGAGTTTCAGCATGACGGTGGCGAGATCATCTTCAGTCTGCCGAACGGGCTTCACGCCTATCTGCTGGCGACTGCGGACGGGAAGCGGATCGACCGTGGGCCGACGGAGATTGTCCAGGATCGCAAGCGTCGGGACGGGGCGATCATCAACGGGATTTCGTGTCTTGCCTGTCACGAGCAGGGGATGAAGTCGGCGCGGGATGAGCCTTTGGAGAAGTTTCTGGATGAGGTGGGGCCGGTGGCTTTGAAGGCCGGGCTGGATCGTGGGGAGACGCGGATGGTGCAGGAGTTGCACGGGACTCCGGCGAAGTTGCGTGCGGCGGTGGAATCGGATGAGGAGAAGTATGTGGCAGCGCTTTCGCAGGCGATTCCGGGTTACAAGCAGGCGTTTGATCCGGTGAACAAGCTCTATCTGCGTTTCAAGGAGGATGTGCGGTTGGAGACACTCGCGGCGGAATTTGGCGAGCAAGATACCGGCTTTTTGCAGCGCCTGAAGGAGAGCCGCAATGCGGATCTGGAGAGCATTGCGGTGCAGCTGGAAAGCGGCATGGGTTTCCCGCGCGCATCGTGGCTGGACCAGTTCCGGGCGATCGCGGGGGCGTTGGGCTATCAGTTGAGGATTGCGCAGCCGGTGGCGTATGCGGAATTCACCAGTGGAGCTGCGAAGGCGGGCGGGCAGGAGGGGCAGACGCCATTGAGCGAAGGCGGGAGGCTGACGATCGCGACGGACAAGGCGCACTACGTGGAGGGGGAGTTGCTTTCGGTGAAACTCAGGAGCAGCGAGGGGGTGTTCGTGCGCCTTTATCATCTGAGCGCGGAGAAGAAGCTCACTCAGATTTTTCCCAACAGCGGGCGCACGGATAATTACCTCAAGGGCGGGGAGGCGGTGACGCTTCCGGGGCCGGGGGATGGATTCAAGTTCCGCATGAAAGCGCCCTTTGGAACGGAGATTATTCTCGCGGTGGCGAGTCCGGTGCAGTTCACCGATGGGGAGAACCTGCATTTTGCGGGGGGCGAGGTGTTCAAGGATTTCGGTGAACACGACCTGAGGAAATCGCTTTCGCGCGGGGTGAAGGGGTTGGAGGTGGAGGTGAGCAACGCGGCCGGGCAGGTGGTGGGACATCGCGCGGCACCGACCTTCAGTGCGCGTGCGGTTTTTACCGTGGGTGCGAGGTGAGTGGAGTGCGGTAGTGGGAGGGGTGGGTGTGCAGCGAGGGAAGTGGACTGTGTGGTGTGTGTGGGTCGCGTGTTTTGGTGGCATTCGTGTGATGTATGAGGGGACGATGCTGCGCATCGTCATTGTTCTGATTCTGTGGTCGTCTGTTTTTTCGTCTGCTTTGTCGGCTGAGGCGGTTCTCGACGCGCAGTACTCTGCGTTTGCGGACACGGGGTGGTTGGACACCGCGATCGGGGAGTTCAAGGCGTCGGGGGCGGCGTTGGCGGCGATCGAGGCGATCAAGGAGGGGGCGTTTGCCAAAGGGGATGGGAAGGGCGGTTCAGAGGGCGATGGCGAGGAGGCGCAGTGGCAGGCGATGGTTGTGGAGATGATGAACAACGGGCTGGTGGAGAGTTTCGGGCGCAAGACGCGCGAGCTTGCACCCGGTGTCGGGACGCCTTCGGAGTCGATGAGCGGGGAGCGTCATGCGGCTGCGAAAGCGCTGATCCAGAAGCATGGGGCGCGGCCCGGGGAGAAGGTGGTCGCGGTGTTCTTTGACAAGGAGAGCACGGAGACGTGGACGACGGAGGCTGTGTATTTTGAGGGGTGCGCAGGCGGGATGACGCGTGTGAAGAAGACGGACGCGGGCTGGAGTTTTGCGCGTTCGATGTTGGAGGGGGACGCGGGTGCGGTGGTGGTGATGCGTTACTGGGATTTTGCGTTGAGCAACACGACGTCGGCGGAGGTGCCGTGGGAGGTGAGCATTCCGGAGAAGATGGTGAAGCTGGAGCTGACGCGGCGGATTGCGCCGGCTGCGAAGTTCGGATTTTACAGTGTTTCAGCCGATGTGCGTGCTCATCTGCTGCGGGTCCAGGCGGAGTGCCGGCGTTGGATGGGGAGGCGGGTGGTGGCGGAGATGAACCGGCATGTGGCGCTGCTGACGGATCAGAGTGGATTTCGCACGGCGAAGTGGGGGTCGACGTTTGCAGAGGCGGCGGTGAGGCTTGGGCCGTTTCTGGAGCATCGGGGCAGGGAGTTTTATTCCAGCCGTGAGACCGCGGATGTGGCGCTCATTTATGGGAGGCATCCGGTGACTGGGACGAAGATGGGAAGGCCCGTGGACACAGAGATGTGGCCCTTCACTGTGGAAGGGGAAGTATACAAGACGGGGAAGACGAATATCGAGAGGCAGTCTCTGGTGCGTGCCACGAAGCCGTTTAGCGGGCGGTTGGAGAAGTTCGTGAAGGACACGGGGATTCCCGTGGCGCCGAAGCTGGATTACTGGATCAGCGAGACTGCGGAGGGGAAGTACACGGCGTGGTTTGTGGAGGACAAGTTTTACGCGGTGCGGATCGAGATTCCCGAGGAGACTCAGAGGGAGGGGGCTTTGATGCTTGAGCAGATGGCTGCGCGTTATGGGAAGTTTGAAGAGCAGGTGCCGGGGAAGTCGGAGGGGTGGTTGGTGAGGGAGTCGGCGCACGGGGGGATTCGTCTGCGCTATGAGCGGGCGCCCAAGGGGCCGCTGCGATTGACGGAGATCTGGCATTACTCGCTGGATCTGCGGGCGATGGTGCAGGCGAAGCTGCAGGCGCTGAGCGACGGCGACCGGCGGCAGGAGGAATCTGCGAAGGCTGCGAAACGGGCGAAGGCGATGAAGTTTTAGCGGGAGGGATGGGCGGAGGGGAGGGGAGGCGGGGGGGCCATGGACGACATGGACGACATGGACGGCGCGCGGTGCTGCGCAGGATGAGGGATCGGATTTTCTGCGCGCGCGGCGCGACTGGTTTTGCCGCGTGGGGATGAGCGAGCGGGGAGGCCTTGGATGCCGGGGGGCGGGGGGGAGCTAGGAGATGGTGAGCTCGCGTGTGATGGCGAAGCGTTCGATGCGCTTGCGGAGGGTGGCGCGGGTGATGCCGAGAAGTTTGGCCGCGCGGACCTGATTCCCCTTGGTGGCCTTCATGGCGTAGAGGGTGAATTCGCGCTCGAGCCAGGGGAGAAGCTGGACGTCTGTGGCGTTCTGGGCGGCTTTGAGGAGGATCTCGATGGCGGCTTCGGTGGAGACCGGGGCCTGATGCGCGGTGGCAGCAGTGGTGGCGGGGTCCGTAGCGGATGCGTGCTGCTGGGCGGATTCGGCGGGGATGGCTTCGCCGAGGGGGAGGTCCTTCGGGAGGATGAGCTCGGAGGAGGCCATGACGCAGGCGCGTTGGATGACGTTTTCGAGTTCGCGCACGTTGCCGGGCCAGTTGTGGGCTTCGAGGACGCGGACGGCTTCCTCGCTCAGCTCGAGCTGGGGGAGGTGTTTGCGGGTGGCGACTTTGCGCAGGAAGTATTCGGCGAGGATGCGGATGTCCTCGGTGCGCTGGCGCAGCGGTGGGAGCTGGATGCGGACGACGTTGAGCCGGTAGAAGAGGTCTTCGCGGAAGTGTTTCTCGTGCACCTCCTGCTCAAGGTTTTTGTTGGTGGCGGTGATGATGCGCACGTCGCTGCGGAGGGTCTCGTTGCCGCCGACGCGCGAGAACTGGCCGTCTTGGAGGACACGCAGGATTTTGCTCTGGAGCTGGAGGGGCATGTCGCCGATTTCGTCGAGGAAAAGGGTGCCGCCGTTGCATTGCTCGAAGCGGCCTGCGCGCTGGGCTGCGGCGCCGGTGAACGCGCCTTTTTCATGGCCGAAGAGTTCGCTTTCCAGAAGTTGCTCCGGGATGGCGGCGCAGTTGATGGCGACGAAGCTCTTGTTGTTGCGTGGGCTGTAGTGATGGACGGCGCGGGCGACGAGTTCTTTTCCGGAGCCGCTTTCGCCTGTGATCATGACGGGGGCGTCGGAGGCGGAGACGCGGCCGATGAGTTTGAAGACCTGCTGCATGGCGGCGGAGGTGCCGACGATGGAGTCCTGGTGTTCTTCGACGGTAAGGCGGGGTTTGACGGTGGTGGCGGCCTTCATCTCGGCCTGTGCCTTGAGCGCGGCGTCGACGACGACCTTGAGGTTGAAGGGGAGGGTTTCCTTTCGGATGAAGTCGAAGGCACCGAGTTTCATGGACTCGATGACGGCCTGGGTGGTGCCGAACTGGCTGGTGAGGACGACGATGGCGTTGGGCTCGCGCTGGCGCACCTTGACCAAGAGTTCCTGTCCGCTGAAGGGAGAGAGGTGGGTTTCGGTGATGAGGAGGTCGGGTGATTCCTTGCAGAAGAGCTTATAGCCTTGGTCGGCGGAGGTGCTGGTGATCACGCGCGTGGTGGGGGTGCTGAGCTGGTTCTGGGCCCATTCCAGAAAGTCCACTTCGGGGTCGACCACGAGGATGACCTGCTTTTTGTCCATAGAATCTCCGCCTTAAAAAACACACGTGGTGTTTGCGCGGAAGGCTAATCTCTCGGGCGGGATGGGCGGGAAGTCCGCGCTCGTCTGTGTTTGAGAGCGATGCGGGTGCCGGCCCTCGTTTGCGAATACGCGCCATGCGTCGACACACCGTGAGGCGGGGCATTGCTGGGGGTGTGTGGGGGGTGGGGGATCGGAAAAAGGCGAAGGATTGTAGAGTAGGGGGCGCCGCGTGTTATCGCAGCGCCCCCTCTCATCAAACCGTGCAGGCGGTTTTCCCGCACACGGCTTTCCGAATATTCTTTAGTCGGTTCGCTTATACGGCCCGGCCAGTGGTCGCTTGGTTCATCGCGTAGAGC
>CAMAUX010000063.1 GCA_945861435.1 Chthoniobacter flavus
GATAATCGCCCTCTTCCAGTCGCCCTACGGGCTCCTTCCAGAGGGCCATTATCGCTCCAAACCCCAGCCCCCTCCGGTGTCACGAGTTATGAGGCAACGTATCGTCATTTTCTGCCTCCCCGGTGTCATTTTGACTTGAGGCAACACGACCAATGCCAGCGCCCGCACCCACCAACCACCCCAAACTCCTTCGGTGCACTCTCCACGGTCCGTCCGTACCCGAATCGCACCGCCCCGTGAACCTCCAACACCGCATGCGCAGCGTTTAGGAAAAAAGTGGAGATCAGCGTTGAAATTTTCACAGGGATGAAGCGACCCAAATTCACACGACCACACGACCACACGACCACACGACCACACGACCACACGACCACACGACCACACGACCACACGACCACACGACCACACGACCACACGACCACACGACCACACGACCACACGACCACACCGCAGCGAGCGACACCGCCCTCAGCGCGCGCCGCATCCGCCCAACTAACACATCTCCGCACTCACCGTGACAAATCTCCCAAGAGGCCCCGCCAAAAACCCCATTTGCTTTTGGCGCCAAGCCCCACCAGACCCAAATCAACTCAGGGCAAGTGGATGGCAGACTCCTGACAACTCTCAAAGTGAGCCGCCAACCGCACAACGGGCACCTTCACCAGATCGCTGGGCACGCACTCCACCAACCGCCCGCTCCAAATCGGCGCAACACGCTCCAACTCCTCCAAGAGAGCAAGGTGCATGTCCGCCGGCACCGCCAGCGCCCAGCGCAACGGTTCGCTCATAGCGCCATGGCCCATGCCCGTGCTCTTTCCAATGCCCGTGCTCGCTCCCATCTCGCCCATGCTTTCCTCCCCACCGATCCCACCCCCATCTCCGTCGCCCCCACCCACACCCCTCAACCGGCGGACCTCCCCCTCCAACAACGCCTCCAAATGCCCAACCAAAAGTCTCACCAAACGCCTGTCCTCCTCCACACGCCAATGCCGTTCAGCCGCCGAGTTCTGATGCATCCCCTCCCTGCCTGACACCGCACCAGCACGACCCGCCACCGGAAAAGCCCCGTCCTGATCACTGAAACGCTCACCCGGACTGAGATGCGCCCCCACCAGCGTGAGCGCTGCCGCAAGCCTCATCCGCACTCGGGGACGGGCTCCGCGGGCCGCCGCCGCCAACCCAACTCGATAAGCTCGCACGTTACCACGGTCGACTAGGATGAGGAACTCGGCTCGCATGGTGTGAATAGTGATGGTTCTGAAGTTGCGATTGGAGAAGCAGCGGAACCCGCACACGTCACCAGCGATACCAAGGGCACCGAGGGCGAGGATTGGGATGGCTGGCTTCGTTGGTTTGGATGGTTTGGATGGTTTGGATGGTTTGGATGGTTTTGATGGTTTTGATGGTTCGGGGCGGCTTGCGGCGCTCCAAGCCCCAGTGGTTCCAGTGGTTCCAGTGGTTCCAGTGGTTCCAGTGGACCCAGTGACCACCGGTCTCCAAGCCCGAAGGCTTCTGAACCCCAGGAACACCGCGCACACCACCCACCCACACTGAAGAATCGAGCCGGGATTCGCTGACGGGGGTGCGGTATGAATGGAAATTCAAAATATGTTCATTTGAACAGTCCATTCAGCCGAGCTAGATTCTCAGCATGCCCAGCCCAGGAATCCTCTCCCTCCACCAACTCCTCCACCAAAGGGGACTCCCTAGCACCCGCCTCACTTCGGAAACTACGCAGGCACCACCGCCCGTCCCACCGCCCGTCCCACCGCCCGTCCCACCGCCCGTCCCACTGCCCGTCCCACTGCCCGTCCCACTGCCCGTCCCACTGCCGCCCGTCGTCCCCCTCCATAACACACACGCACAGCCCCCATCACCCCCCACCCATTCGCAGCTTTTCTTTCCGCTTTCTTCTTCACTTTCCGCTCTCTCTTTTTTTCAGCCTTTTTTTTCCCCTCTCTTCCCCACGGGTTGCCTCGTCGAATTCCACAACCGCGAATACAGCCAGCACCCGGCCATGGACGGCCCAAGAAACTCAAGACACCCAAGGGACTTAAAAGACTCAAGGCACCCGGAGGGCCAATGCTCCACGGGCGGCGCCTCCCTGCTGCTGCGCGAAATACTCCGTCACCAAGGCGCCACCTCCCACACATGGAACGCACTGGTGGATGGATCCGACCAGTTCGACCCCTCCCACCTTGAGGCAGTCAGCCTCCGCCGCCTGCTCTGGGTGCGGTGCCGGAGCGCAGCTCAGGCACTGCACAGCACCGACCTGCTGGCACGCGATGGAAACCTCGCACTGGTGCTCCTCGACCTCCAAGGCTGCCCTCACAGGGAGCTGTGCGCATTGCCCGCCAAACTCTGGCATCGTTTGCAGCACGCCATCACCGGGCGCGCCACACGGCTCCTGGTTTTCAGTCCGCATCCCCTCGTCCCCTGCGCACACACACGCTGCCTGCTCCAGGGCCGCAGGACGTGGTCGCTCGCAGACCTTCACCACCCCGCCGCAGAGCTGCTCGGAACCGTGGACATCCAGGTCACACGCTGGCGGGGCGGGGCCCTGCGCTCACAGTTTACAGAGACATGCGAGGGACTGCAGCTCAGAGAGGCCGGCCTCAGCCGGGCGGTGGGATGAAGACTACGCAATCCATGAACGAAGCCCCCTCGGGCACGTGCTTCGGCGTGGTCGCAGTCAGGAACTTTGCCCTGCAGGCGGCCCTGCGCCATTGCCCAGAGCCCCCGGGCCAGCCTGTGGCCTTGGTGGGCGGCGCCCCCCCCGCACGCGTGCTGGAAGCCTGCGCTCTCGCCCACCGCGCAGGTGTGCGTCCGGGAATGAGCTCCACAGAGGCGTGCGCGCACTCCCCCGGCCTGCTCCTGAAGACGACGTCGGAAAACGCCTGCAAAAGCGCCGCTGCAGTACTCATGGAGTGGACCCTGCGTATCTCGCCATGGGTGGAACAGACGAAACCCGGGATGTGCACGTGGCGCTGGAAAAAAGAGCCTCACCCCCTCCCCGATCTGCAACTGGAAAGACTGCGAACGCTGGGCCTGCAGGCAACAGTCGGCATCGCCCCCAACCCAGCTCTGGCGGCCCTGGCAGCTCAAACAGCCCATGGGGTCGATCGGGTCGATCGGGTCGATCGGGTCGATCGGGTCGATCGGGTCGATGGGGTCGATGGGGTCGATGGGGTCGATGGGGTCGATGGGGTCGATGATGGGGCCCATGCACATGCAGTCCATTCCAGCGCCCCCCCGCGGACACAGCACATCCACCGCGTATTGCACGCGTCCGAGGTCGCCCACCTCCCCCTGCAAACACTGAATCCCCCCCCCGCACTGCTCCCCGTGCTCCACCAATGGGGACTGCGCACCTTGGGCGACCTCGCCACCATGGAACGCTCCACCCTCCTAGAAAGGCTGGGATCCGAAGCTGGCCCTCTCTGGGAGGAAGCACGAGGCATCCGGGACCGCCCCCTGCGCTGCGAGTTACCAGAGGAGGGCTTTACAGAGGCCATGGAATTAGAGGCGCCGCTGGAGGTGCTCGAGCCCCTGCTCTTCGTGCTGCGCAGACTACTTGGCCAACTCACGCTGCGCATGGAAGGGGTATGGCTTGCCGTGTCCACTCTCCACCTGAGGCTGCGCATGGCCTGCGGTCCCGCACATGAACGCAGCTTCCAACTACCAGCCCCCACCCGGGACCCGGACCTCCTACTACGCCTGCTGCACACGCACCTCGAGCAGGTCCGCACCGAGCAGCCCATCGTGGCTGTGGAGCTGGAGGCGGTACCCAGCCGGCCGCTACGCGAGCAGTTCGCACTCTTTGAAGGTGCCCTGCGCGACCCCCATCAGTTCAGCGAAACTCTGGACCGCCTTGCTGCGCTGCTCGGCTGCAACCGCACGGGCATCCCACAGAGGGAGCCCTCGCATCATCCCGACCGCATCCGAATGCTGATACCGACCGGTGCCCCCGCAGTCAGCGACACCCCGCCCCTCTCAGGCACGTCCCCAACCCCATACGGGCCGGCACTACGCCGGTTCCGCCCGCCAATTCCAGCCCACGTAAGCCTGCATCCCGGGGAGAACCGCCCACACCAAGTCGACAGCCCCACCCTCAGCGGCAGGGTAGCGGCCAGCAGCGGACCATGGTGCCTTTCCGGCCACTGGTGGGACTCCGCATCATGGCGGCGACGCGAATGGGATGTGCAGATGGAGGGCGGATTGCTCTGTCGCCTGCTTCAGGAACCGGAAGGCTGGTTCGTGGAGGGAGTCTATGACTAACACCGGCACCTCAGCGGAACTGCACGCGCGCAGCGCCTTCAGCTTCCTGCGCGGCGCCTCCGCGCCTGAGGAAATCGCCTCCACCGCAGCCGCACTCGGACTGCGCACCGTCGCGCTCTGCGACCGTCAGGGTGTGTACGCCGCGCCCCGCTTCGCCCGTGCATGTCATGAGAACGGTGTGCGTCCCGTGGTGGGCTGCGAGCTGTGGATGGAAGACGAAAGCGTGCTGCCCGTGCTGGTGGAACGTCCGGAGGGATACCGCAACCTCTGCACCCTTCTTTCGCGCACACACCTGCACGCCCCCAAGGGGCAGGGACGCGTGCGCTGGACGGAACTGGCCGCACATGCCTCGGGTCTGGTCGCACTCAGCGGCGATGAGGAGGGCCCAGTGCAGAGGGCCTTGGAAGCCCGGGGCCCGGAGGCCGCAAGCGCCGAACTTATACGCCTGCGTGAGGTGTTTGGAGAGCAGGCCCTTTATGTCGAACTCCAGCGTCACCGAAGGCGGGGCGAGGAACGCACCGTGCGCGCACTGGCCGCCGCAGCACGGGATCTGGATCTCGGAACCATCGTCAGCAGCGGCGCACTCTACGCCCGCCCGACAGGACGCCGGGTGCTGGATGTGTTCACGTGTCTGCGCACGGGCACCCGGCTCGATGACGCGGGCCTCTTGCTGAGTCCCAACAGCCAGCGCCATCTCCAAGCGCCCGCCGCGATGCAGACGCTCTTTTCTGAGTTCCCCGACGCTCTCGCCCTCACCAACCGCCTCGCAGAGCGCCTCGAATTCCGCCTCGAAAACCTCGGCTACCAGTTCCCCGTGTACGATCCACCCGACGGGCTCCACCAGCGGGAGTTCCTGCGCCGGGCAACACTTGAAGGGGCGCGCAACCGTTACGGACGCAGGATTCCCGTGCGGGTCCTCAGGCAACTCGCCCACGAACTGGAACTCATCGGCCGCCTGGGCTTCGACGGCTACTTCCTCACCGTCTGGGAGATCGTTAACTTCTGCAGAAGCGAGGGAATCCTCGTCCAGGGCCGCGGCAGCGCCGCCAACAGCGCCGTGTGCTACTGCCTCGGCATCACGGCCGTGGACGCAGTCGAATGCAACCTGCTCTTTGAACGCTTCCTGAGCGAGGGCCGTCGCAGCTGGCCAGACATCGACCTCGACCTCCCCAGCGGCGCCCGACGCGAAGCCGTTATTCAGGAGGTCTACAGGCGCCACGGACGGGAGGGCGCCGCCATGACCGCCAACGTGATCACCTACCGCGGCCGCAGCGCCGCACGCGAACTGGGCAAGGTGCTCGATCTTCCAGCCCAGATTGTCGAGCGCTTCTCCGCCCTCTTCGCAGGCGGCGACTATCCGCACACCCTCCCCGCCGCCACCCAACTGCGCGAAGCCGGCATCGCCCCCGAACACCCACGCATCCCCGCCTTCCTGCAACTCTACCAAGCCCTCCACGGACTACCCCGCCACCTCGGCCAGCATTCGGGCGGGATGATCATCTCCCAAGGCCGCCTCAGTTCGGTGGTCCCACTGGAGAACGCCTCCATGCCCGGACGCAGCGTGGCCCAATGGGACAAGGAGGACTGCGAGCAGCTAGGCATCATCAAAGTCGACCTCCTAGGCCTCGGCATGATGTCCGTACTCCAAGACACCGTGGCACTCTGCGCCGCGCAGAAACGCCCCGTGGATCTCGCCACCATCCCCAAGGATGACCCGGCCACCTACGACCTCCTCTGCGCCGCCGACACCATCGGGGTCTTCCAAGTGGAGAGCCGCGCGCAAATGGCCACCCTGCCCCGTATGCAGCCCCGCTGCTTCTACGACGTATGCATCGAAGTGGCCATCATCCGCCCGGGCCCCATCCAAGGCGACCTCGTGCACCCCTACCTCGCCCGGCGCAACGGCGAACTCCCCGAACTCTACGACGACGAACGTCTCCTGCCTGTACTCAAACGCACCCTCGGCGTGCCCCTCTTCCAAGAGCAGCTCCTGAGAATCGCCATGGTCATGGCCGACTTCAGCGCCAGCGAGGCCGAGGAACTCCGGCGCGCCCTGAGCTTTCACCGCTCCCCGGAACGCATGGCCAAGGTCACCGAGAAGCTGCGCGAACGCATGGCTGCAAAGGGCGTCGCTTCAGCCGCCATCGAACGCATCGCCCGCTCCGTGGGTTCCTTCGCCCTCTATGGTTTCCCCGAGTCGCACGCCATCAGCTTCGCCATCCTCGCCTACGCAAGCGCATGGCTCAAGGTACACCGCGCTCCCGAGTTCTACGCCAGCCTCTTCAACAACCAACCCATGGGCTTCTACTCCTGCGCCACACTCACTCGCGACGCCCAACGCCATGGCGTGCGCGTGCGCCCACCCTGCGTGCTGCGCTCCCAGCGGGACTGCATCATCGAGGAACCCGCCATCCTGCGCCTCGGACTCAGGCAGGTCCGCGGCCTGAACACCGCCCACGCACGCCAACTCCTCGATCAACGCACCCTGCGCCCCTTCGACAGCCTCCAAGACCTCAAGGCACGCGTCCCCCTCGACAAGGACGAATGGCGCACCCTCGCCTCCATCGGCGCCTGCAACGGCCTCGCCCCTCATCGGCGCGCAGCCCTCTGGGAGGTGGAACGCCCACACCACGACGACCTCTTCTCACGCGTCGCAGAATCTACCCCCAACACGCCCAATCCACCCTGCCCTCTCTCCCCCATGAGCCCCGGTGAAAGACTGGAGGCCGACTTCGACGGCCTCGGACTGACCACAGGCCCACACGCAATGGCCCTGCTACGCCCAAGCCTGCAAGGCGTGTGGCAGGCCCGCGAACTCCTCGACGAAGCCCGTCACGGCCAGTGCGTCCTCGTGGCCGGCGCTGTCATTTCGCGCCAGCGCCCCGGCACGGCAAAGGGCGTCGTCTTCCTCAGCCTCGAAGACGAAACGGGCATCGCCAACATCATCATCTCCCCCAAGCTCTTCGAGGAGCAGCGCCTCCTCATCGTCCATGCCCGCTTCCTGCTCGCCGAGGGCACCGTCCAAATCCACCGCGGCGTCCTCCACATCAAAGCCCACCGCGTCCAGCACCTCCCCGAAGACCTCCAACCGCACACGCGCCACAGTCCCCAGAGCGAAACGGCTTGCCCCCTTGGATGGCGCTCGCAGTAGGATACCTCCCCTGCTTTGCGCCCGTAGCTCAGCTGGATAGAGCAGCGGTTTTCTAAACCGCTGGTCGGGTGTTCGAGTCACCCCGGGCGCACCCCCTTCCACAGAGGCCGTTTGCACTCCAAACCACCTCCCACACTCGATCCGCGGCCGGTCACCATCATCCACGCAAGATCACGGGTGTTAGCGCGTGCTGGCGGCACACACCTTGAAAAGCGGGCGCAAAGTTGGCAACTGCCCAAGATAGTCCACCTTCAATCGCGCCGATCCGCCACACAAAGCCGGTTGCGCGATTACGCAAGCGTCCAGAAACGGACGGGAAAGAGTAGCCGCCAAAAGTGGCACCCAGCAAAACTGCCACCCAAGAAAAACTGCCATCCGAGAAATCGCGCGAGGTCATTCCCAAACCCTGGCCAGTCAATCGACTTCAACGCGCCCATTCTGAAAACCACCTGCGCTTCACTGCGGACGTTCAGCAAGAGGGCCTGCTTGAAAACATCCGCCTGCCCCGGGGCCGTTGGCACAATGGCTGGCTTTGGTGTGGAACGCCTAAACTCACACCCTCACACCCTCACACACTCCCAGTCGCCCACTGGCAGCCGCATTTAAGGATTCCTCTCCCGATGCCTCCCAAGACAGGATCCGCACCCCTTTCACCCACCCAGTCCCATGAAACGCTCGATCCTCCCCTTCCTCCTCGCCGCCGCTTCCGCACACGCAGTTCCCGAAGGCTTCCTCATCCGCGAGTTCGTCGGCACCGCCCAAGAACCCGAACTCTACCCCACCGCAGTCTCCGCCGCCGCCAACGGCGACCTCTACATCTCCTCCGATAAAAACGGATCCCTCGGACACAAGCCCAACATGGGCCGCATCCTCATCGCCCGTGACTCCAAGGGCGCAGGCGTCGCCGACACCATGATCGAATTCACCCGCGTCGACAGCCCGCGCGGCGGCCACTTCGTCGGCGGCGTCCTCTACCTCGTCCACCCCCCCTTCCTCTCCAAATTCCAAGATCGCAACGGCGACGGCAAAGCCGACTCCGACAGCGAGCGCACCGTCCTCGTCGACGGCCTTGGCGGCGGGATCGAGCATCCACGCGGTGCGGATCACACCACCAACGGCTGCCGCATGGGCATCGACGGCTGGCTCTACATCGCCGTCGGCGACTTCGGCGCAGGGCTCCTCCGCGACAAAGACGGTGCCATCGGCACGGGCGACCGCAAGCGCGTCACCCTCTACGGCGGCGGCGTCATGCGCGTGCGCCCGGATGGCTCCGAACTCGAGATCTACACCGAGATGACCCGCAACATCTGCGACATCGCCATCTCCCCTACCCTCGACCTCTTCTCCCGCGACAACACCAACGACGGCAAAGGCTGGAACACCCGCTTCCATCACTTCACCTCGCTCGCCAACCCGGGCTACCCGCGCCTCTACAAAAACTTCGCCGACGAAATCGCCTCCCCCCTCGCCGACTACGGTGGCGGCTCCGGCACAGGCGCACTCTACCTCAGCGAACCTGGCTTTCCGGGCGACTTCGGCGAATCCCTCTTCACCTGCGACTGGACCACCGGCACCCTCCACCGCCACCCGATCAAACCCTTCGAAGCCACCTTCGTCGCACAACAGGAGACCTTCGAAAAAGTACCGCGCGCCACCGACTTCGACGTCGATGGCAGCTCCCGCATCTACCTCTCGGACTGGCGCGGTGGCGGCTTCAGCTACCTCGGCGAAGGCAAGCCCAACGGCATCATCCAGCAGGTCATCGCGAAGGACGTGAAACCCAACGTCTACATCGACGTCACCAAAGCCTCCGACTCCGACCTCGTAGCACTCCTCACCTCCAAGAGCGCCGTCCAGCGCCTCGAGACCCAGCGTCAGATCCTCGACCGCGCAAGGCCCGAGCTCGCCACCCCCGTGCTCGCCATTGCCAAGACCGCCTCCCACGATCTCTACGCGCGCGTCGCCGCGATCTTCACCTACAAGCAACTCCTCGGCGCCAAGGCCAACACTGCACTCGTCGAACTCACCAAGGACGCCTCCGTGCGCGAATTCGCCCTGCGCGCACTCGCCGACCGCACCACGCAACTCGACGGCGTCCCCACCCAACCCTTCACTGAAGCCCTCTCCGACGCCAACCCGCGCGTCCGCCTCCAGGGCCTCATCGGCCTCCAGCGTCTCGGCGCAAAGGACGCCACACCAGCCATCCTCGCCGCTGCAGCCCAATGGCCCGTCGATGAAGCCAAGCTCGGCACCGGCGAGCACTACCGCCTGCCGCACACCGCCATCGCCGCACTCCAGCGCCTCGGCAACGCAAAAGCCTGCCTCGCCGCACTCGCCCAACCCGCCCAGCGTTTCATCGCCTTCCGCGCTCTCCAAGGCATGCATTCCGATGAAGCCGTCGACGGCCTCATCGCGCTCACCCTCAAGTCCGAGGAACCTGTCCGCTTCGGCGCAGCCGCCGCACTCGCCCGTCTCTACCATGTCGAGAAACCATGGAATTATCAGGACTGGTGGAGCACACGCCCCGACGATCGCGGCCCCTACTTCACTCCGGCCGAATGGACCGCCACCCCGCGCATCCATGCCGCGCTCGAAGCCGCCTATCCCAAGCTCTCTGAGAACCTCCGCGAATCGCTCCTCGAAGTCCTCGCAAAGAACCGCATCGCCGTCACCACCCTCAAGCTCGAGGGCGTCGACCCGCTGCGCCTCGCCATCGCCTCCCAAACACTCCGCCCCTCCGACGTCACCCTTCTCACCGACGCCGCCCTCCAGACCACCCGCAAATGGGACGAACGCATTGGCTGTTACAAGGCCCTCTCGAAGGTCGAAGGCGACACGGGCCTCTCCGCACGCGTGCGCGTCCTCGCCGCATGGTCCAAGGAACCAACCGCCTCCAACGCCGCCCTTCAATCCATCAACGACTTCATCTACGAAACGGAACGGGGCAACCAAAACGGCAAGCTGCGCGCCATGGCCAACAGCGCCGATGATGCCGCCTCCACCATCCTCTGGAAGGCACTCCTCAACGTCCTCACCAGCCCTCTCACCAAGGAAAAGCAGAAGAAGGAAGTCCAGGCGCTCGTCGATAAAAACCCACGCGACATCGGCTTCTTCCACGCCATCGCCGACCTCGGCCTCTCAGGCTTCGACAAACAACTCGAGGCAGGCATGACCGGCGACAACGTCATCCAAATCAACGCCGCCAAAGCCGCCCTCGAAGCCGGTCGCATCGCAGCCGCATCCAAGGGCCGCAAAATCGCCGAACTCGATCCCGCCCAGGTCACACGCGCCGCCCTCAAGGGACGTGGCGATGCCAAAGCCGGCATGCGCCTCTTCACCCAGCAGGGCTGCATCGCCTGCCATAGCACCGACCTCACCGCAGAACAAAAGGGCCCCTACCTCGGTGCCGCAGGCGCCAAGTTCAACCGCGACTACCTCATCGAATCCGTCCTCGATCCCAGCAAAGTCGTCGCTCAGGGATTCCAGACCGTCGTCTTCTCCATGAAATCCGGGCCCGACCAGATGGGCTTTGTCACTGGCGAAGCCGACGCCGTCATCACCCTGCGCGGGATCACCGGCCAGATCACCAAGGTGGCGCGCGCCGAGGTGAAGGAGGAGAAACACCTCCCGCAATCCATGATGCCACCGGGCCTCGCCGCCGGCCTCACCACCGAGCAATTCACCGACCTCGTCGAATACCTCGCCTCCCTCAAGGCCATCGGCGGGTAGTAACCACCACACCTCACATCCGCTCAGGTCCGGTCCCAATGGGATTGCTGATCTGCAGCGGATTTGAGGCCGCGTCCACCGGTGTGCACCCGGTCAGCGCGGCCCCATGGCCTGCTCCACGAGCAACGCTGCGAGCGGTTGCGTGGCGTCATCCAGCGCAGCCATCGCCTTCTTGAGCGGACCCGAGGCACCCGCTCCGGCGGACTCCTCCACAGCGCGCATCAACTGCGCGATGCGTTCCCCCTCATCTTCCCTCAAAAGCGCCCCTGCCTTCTCGAGCCCCAAGCGCACGGCCGCCAGCAGGTCGCGACTCTTCATCTGCGCCTCAGTGAACGCGCGCTCGTTCATGTCCTCAAACGCGTGCTCCAACGAATCCTCGAGCATCTTCTCCACCGCCTCATCGCTCACGTCCACCGCGCTCGCCATCTGCACCCGCTGCTCCCGGCCCGTCTTCGTATCGCGCGCCAGCACATGCAGGATCCCGTTCGCATCGATCTCGAACTGCACACCCACCCGCGCCTGCGCCTTCGGAGAGGGCTCAAACTCGAGGTCAAACTGCCCCAGCGACCAGTTGTCGCGCACCATCTCGCGCTCCCCCTGCAGCACATGGATGCGCATCAGGCGCTGACCCGCCACCGCGTTCGTGAACATCTCGCCCGCCTTCGTAGGAATCGTCGAATTGCGCGGAATGATCACGTTCATCAGCCCCCCGAACGTCTCGATCCCCAGCGAAAGCGGCGTCACATCCAGCAGCACCACATTGCGCACACTCCCAGAAAGAATCCCCGCCTGCAGCGTCGCACCAAGGGCCACCGCCTCGTCCGGATTCTGACTCGTATCCGCCTCGCGCCCGAAGATCTCCGCCACCATCCGGCGCACCAGCGGCATCCGCGTCATCCCCCCCACCAAGATCACCGCCCCCAGCTCGTCCGGCCGCAAACGCGCATCGCTCAGCGCCCTCAGACAATGCTCCCGCACCGGCTCGAAAACCCGGGCCGCCATCGCCTCCAGTTCAGCCCGCGAAAGCACCCGGGAAAAACTGCGCGTCCCGTCCACAAACGGCAACTCCACCCCCACCTCCTCCACCGCACTCAGACGGTGCTTTGCTTCCACCGCACGCTCCCGCACGCGCGCCCTCAACTCCCCATCGCCCGCCCACCGCGCATCATCCGCCAAGCCATCCGCCTTCAACCCCTCCACAATCCACTGCTCCACCCGGCGGTCCAGATCATCGCCTCCGAGGCGCGTGTTCCCTTGCGTTGAAAGCACCTGGAAAACCCCTGCGCTCAGCTCGAGCACTGAGAGATCAAAAGTCCCGCCTCCGAGGTCGAACACCGCAATCTTTGCGCGCTCCCCCAGACGATCCACCCCATACGCCAACGCCGCAGCCGTCGGCTCATTGAGAATGCGCTCCACCTTCAATCCCGCAAGCTCCCCAGCCCTCAGCGTCGCCTGCCGCTGCGCATCGTTGAAATAAGCAGGCACCGTGATCACAGCCCGGCTCACCTCACACCCAAGCGCCCGCTCCGCATCCGCCTTGAGCTTCCCGAGCACCAATGCCGAAACCTCCTCCGGCAACCACTCCCGCCCACCCACCGCAAGTTTCACCGGACCCCCGGGACGCCCCGCCAGCGCACACCCCACCTCCGCCTCCTCCTCGCCCACGCGCCGCCCGATCAAGCGCTTCACCGAAAACACCGTCGCCTCCGGGGCCAGCGCCCGCAAGCGTTGCGCCGCACGCCCCACCACCGGACTCGCGGGCGATGCCGGAAAATGCACCACCGAAGGCGTCAAACGCTCCCCATCCGCATCCGCACACAGAATGGGAAAGCCCGCCTCCATGCAGCCCACGAGCGAGTTGGTGGTTCCTAGATCAATGCCGACAATCGCTGACATACCTCCCAGTAAAGCGCCCGCCACCTCCCACTGGAAAGCCCCTTTAAAACGCCCCTTTAAAACGAGAGCTCCAGCCGCGCTCCACGCACCTGCTCCTCCCACCGATCCAGAAGCGCCAACTCCCGCTGCAGCGCCGAAAGCCCGTCCCATCCTCCTCCACCCGCCTCCGCCCAGCGCGCATCGATCCCACGCAACCTCTCACCCGCGGCCGCAGCCGCGCGCTCAAGAACCCCGCCCAGCGCAGCCCAGCGCGCCCTCAAACCCGCAGCCTCCTCCGCAAGCAACGCCCGCGCCATCGCACCCGTGGCCGCCCCGCGACGCTCAAGATACCCCGCATGCTCGCGGCTCAGACCCGCCATTTGCAAAAAACCATCAGCGAGTCCAGCCGGCACCCCGCTCCCCATCGATGCCGCCGCCACCCCCTCCAGTTCCATCAAATGGCGCAGACGCAACGCAGGCGCCGACAGCACCCGCCACGCCTCGTTCCACTCCGCAAATCGACCGGCATCACCCCCTGCATCCGGATGCAAACGGGCCGCCCCTTGCTGGAAGCGTTCCCGCAAGGCAGCCACATCCATCCACGGCCGGCGATCCACCCCAAGCAAGGCAAAGTAGTCAGGCATACGCCGTGCACTTGCGCCTTTCCCCAAGCCAGCCGCAAGCCCATTCCCTTCATCCACGCGCCCTCACACCTACCGCCCCGCCGACGGTCCACAACGTTGTCCACAACCATCGTCGCGACCTCGTCTCCCCGCTGTCGCCCAGCGAGTTCAAGCGCCTCCAGCGAAGCCGCCCTCTTTTTCCACCGGGGCACCATTGTCAAGACCCAGACGGGGTGTTAATTAGCGCCAACCCCTCTCTCCTGTATGCCCCTCCAGACCGATAAGGATCTCTCCGAAAAAAGCCGTCAACTCTGGCTCAAGGCTCGCGCCGCATTCGAAGTCCGCAATCACGGCTACACCATCTCCCTGGTCCAGGCGGTCCTCAAGGAGGCGCCCGGCTTCCTCGAAGCACGCAAGCTCCTGCGAGGCGCCGAGGTGGAGAACACCAAGGGCAAACGCAGCTTCCTTTCCGGCCTCTCCACCGCCTCGCTCACCGGCGCGTCCATGGTGAAAAAGGACCCCATGCAAGCCATGGAACTGGCCGAGAAAAATCTCGAATCAGACCCCCTCAATCCTCAGTTCAATCACCTCCTCAAGGACGCCGCCAAGGCCGCCGGGTTTCAGGAAATCGCCGTATTCGCCCTCGAGACCATCCTCAAGGGCACCCCCAAGGACACCAAGGTCATGCACGAACTCGGCCAGCTCTACTCCTCAATGGGGCTCTCCGAACAAGCCGTGAAGATCTTCACCAAGATCACAGAAGTCGATCCCGCGGACCTCGAAGCCCTCAAGTTCAGCAAGGACGCATCAGCTCAGGCCACGATGAAAACCGGTGGCTGGGAAACCGCAAAAGACTACCGCGACCTCATCAAGAACAAGGATCAGGCCGTCTCCCTCGAACAGCAGAACCGCGTCGTCAAAAGCATCGAGATAATCGACCAGCAGATCGGCGAGGTCTACGCCCAGTGGGAACAGACCCCCACAAGCATCGATCTCGGCCGCAAACTCGCCCGCCTCTGGGAGGACCGCTACGAACGCGAACAGGATGAAGCCAGCCTCGAAGGCGCCATCTATTACTACGCGCACATCAACCAACTCTCCAACGGCGCAGACCCGGGCGTCGTCCGCAAACTCGCCGACTTCGCCCTCCGCCAACTAGACAACCGCATCCGCACACTCGCCGACTGGTTCGCCGCCGGTGGCGATCAACACCCCGATGCGCAACTCTATCAGGACGAACTCACCACCCTCCGACAACAGCGCGCCGCCAGCCTCATCTCCGAAGCCCAGAAACGCGTGGAACGCAACCCCACCGATCTCCAGTTGCGCTACGAACTCGGCGAGCGCCTCGTCGAAGCCGCCCAGTACACCGAAGCCATCGCAGAACTCCAGCGCGCACGCCTGAACCCCAACGCACGCCTCAAGGCCACGAGCCTTCTCGGTCACTGCTACTCCGAAAAGGGCATGCTCGACCTCGCGGTAAAACAGTTCAAGGACGCCGCCGCGGAAATGCTCGCCATGGACGCCACCAAAAAGGACACACTCTACAAACTCGGCTTGGTGTACGACCGCATGGGTAAGCGCGAGGAGTCCCTCGCCTGTATGAAGGAGATCTACGAGGTCGATTACGGTTACCTCGACGTCGCCCACAGAGTCGAAAGCTCCTACGGCGCCTGAGCGGACGCTCCACTCTCCACCCCGCACTCCACCCCGCACCAAAAAGGGCCCGCCCCGAGTGGCACTTATCAATCCGGCCACAAAACACCAGCGGCCGCGCGGGTCGATTGGGTTACGGTTTGGCAGTGCACATTAGCTTCACCCCTCGCTCACCGGGCATCGAGATACTGCGCCCGTCACATAATTACCGCGGGTATTCAATGGCCGGATTAATAGTTAATGGCATAGGCCGTGCCTCGATAGGGTAACTCGGCCGCGAAACAGTCGCTCTCACCGCCAGCGTGCCGGAGGCATGAAAGAAATAAGCCGGTCGGTGAACGCAATCCGCACAGCGGATGTCGGGAACCACCGGATCGCGATTCCCCACGCAACACGCCCCGCACTGGGGCGCGGGAAGGACCACTAAAAAGGAAACCTCGCCCGTCCCTATCGGCTCCCTCGGGATCGGAAATCAGGCCCTTACCACCGCCTCAATAAGGCCTGCGCAGATCCACCGGTTCCTCCGCCTTCTTTGCCTTCGCGCGAGTGCGGATGTTGAGCATCTCGACTGCAAAGGAAAACGCCATCGCGAAGTACACGTACCCCTTGCTCACGTGCTGGCCGAAACTCTCCGCGACAAGCATCACCCCCACTAAAATCAAAAAGCTCAGCGCCAGCATCTTCACACTCGGATGCCGGTTCACAAACGCGCTGATGGGCCCGGAAGCCGCCAGCATCACCAGCATCGCCAGCACCACCGCCGCAATCATCACCCCCACCTGCTGCGCCAAACCCACCGCCGTAATCACCGAATCCAGCGAGAACACAATATCGATGACCACGATCTGCGCCAGAACCGCCCCCATCGACGCCCCCACCTTCGCAGACTGCCCGTGCTCCACCCCCTCCAGACTCCCGTGAATCTCATGCACGCTCTTCCACAAGAGGAAAAGCCCCCCCACCAGCAGCACCAAATCCTTGCCTGAAGGACTGAAACCCAACCCCATCACCTGCCACGCAAACAACGGCTCCGTCAGACGCGTCAGCAGAAAAATCGAGCACAACAGGAGCACCCGCGTCACCAGCGCCAGAACCAACCCCAGCGTCCTCGCCTTCCCCTGCTCGTGCGCAGGCAGTTTCCCGGCGAGAATCGCAATGAAGATGATGTTGTCGATCCCAAGCACAATCTCGAGGACCGTCAGCGTCAGTAAACTAATCCATGTCTGCGGGTCGGTAAGCCATTCCATACAATGAGCTGATCCTCTTCCCGCTTTGCGCCCCCCCCGTAAAGACCAATCTCACTAGATAACCACAAAGAAATCTTTCCCAGAAAGGTCGCCTCTTCACCATGTCCCCCCGCCCGCTCCTCTGCGCCCTCCTCCTCGCCTGCCTCCACGCGCCCGCCGCAGATCCCGCAGTCCGCCCAGTCCCACCCCAAGGCATCCCCGTCCCGGAATCCGACGCCAAGGAACTCGCTTCCGCCACAAAGGCTCTCGCCGACGAAATCACCACCCTGCGCTCCGAACTCAAGGACCGCCCCGCCCTCCTCGCTCTCCTCCCGGACGTCGAGATCTTCCACAAAGGCCCCGACTGGGCCCTGCGTCACGGCGAATTCTTCGATCCCAAACAACTCGCCACCGCCAAAGCCCAACTCGCCACCGGCCATCAACGCGCCGCAGAACTGCGCGCCGGCAACCCCTCGTGGAACCTGGCCTCGGGCCTCGTCGTCCGCGCCTACCGCTCCGCCATCGACGGCTCCATCCAACCCTACGGCCTCGTCATCCCGGATGACTGGAAACCCGGCGAAACCACCCCGCGCCGTCTCGACTTCTGGATGCACGGCCGCGGCGAGAAACTCTCCGAACTCGATTTCATCGACCAACGCATGAAGCAAAAGGGCGAGTTCACTCCCACAGGCGCTTTCGTCCTCCACCTCTACGGGCGCTACTGCTGCGCCAACAAGTTCGCCGGCGAAACCGACCTCTTCGAAGCCCTCGCAAACGCCCGCTCCCACTACAACATCGATCCCGCAAAACTCGTCGTCCGCGGCTTCTCCATGGGCGGCGCTTCCTGCTGGCAGTTCGCCACCCACTTCTCCTCTCTCTGGGCCGCCGCCGCCCCAGGCGCTGGCTTCGCGGAATCCAAGGAATTCCTCAAACTCGGCACCACCCCGGACCGCCCGCTCCCGCCTGCATGGGAACAAACCCTCTGGCGCTGGTACGACTCCACCGTCTACGCCGCCAACCTCTCCAACCTCCCCACCCTCGCCTACTCCGGCGAGATCGACGGCCAGAAGCAGGCCGCCGACATCATGATTCGATTCCTCAAAGAAGAAGGCCTTTCCATCCCCCACCTCATCGGCCCGCAAGTCGGCCACAAATATCACCCGGACTCCAAACCCCAGATCGAGGACTTCCTCGCCAAAGCCATCCCCCAGCACGAAGCCATCCCGGAAAAAGTCCGCTTCGTCACCCACACCCTCATCTATCCCAAAATGGCATGGGTCGAACTCGACGCCCTCGCCAAACAATGGGAACGCGCTGAGATCAACGCCACACTCGTCTCCGGCGGCATCACCGCCACCACCTCCAACATCGACGCACTCCGCTTCTCCCCGGGCTCGGCGCGCAACCTCTTCGCCGGCGCACCCAAGATCACCGTCACCCTCGACGGCCAGCGCCTCGAAGCCGATCCCGCCCATCAACCCCTCGCCTTCCACCGCGCCAACGGCCGCTGGCAAAAGGGCGCACTCCCCGCCAAAGGCCTCCACAAAGCACCGGGCCTCTGCGGTCCCATCGACCACGCCTTCATGTCCTCCTTCCTCATGCTCCGCCCCACAGGCACCCCGCTCCACCCCAAAGCCGGCGCATGGGCTAACACCGAACTCACGCACGCCTGCGAATTCTGGCGCAAAACGTTCCGCGGCGACGCACCGCTCAAGGACGACACCGCACTCACCGACGCCGATATCGCTGCAAACAACCTCATCCTCTGGGGCGACCCCTCCAGCAACGCCGTCCTCAAAAAAATCCTCCCCATGCTCCCCATCCAATGGGACGCCAAACAACTCCGCGTCGCAGGCGCCAACTACGACCCCTCACACCACGCCCCCGTCCTCATCTTCCCCAACCCGCTCAACCCCGCCAAATACGTCGTCATCAACAGCGGCGTCACCTTCCGCGAAGAAGCCCTGCTCAACAACGCCAACCAAATCCCCAAACTCCCCGACTGGGCCGTCCTCGACCTCGACACCCAGCCCGACGCACGCGCCCCCGGCAAAGTCCTCCAAGCCGGATTCTTCAACGAGTCCTGGGCCTTCTAAAAACCCCGTCACCACTGCCACTCCCCCGCCCATGAAGACCACCCCGCTCCTCCTTCTCGCGCTCGGCATCACCGCCCTGCAACCCGCCTCCGCACAGGCTCCGCGGCCCGTGCCCGCCGCAAGCACGCAGACCCCGCCCCCGGGCATCACCATCCCGGACACTGACCGCGAGACCCTGCAAAAAGCCGTCGACGCCCTCGCCGCCGACATCGCCGCGCTTCCCCCAAAAGCCGCCCCCCTGCTCCCCGACATCCAGATCTTCCACAAAGCCGTCCACGATGCCCTCGCCCACAACGAACTCTACGACCTCAAACAAATCCCCGCCGCAAAGGCCCTGCTCGAGGAAGGCAAACGCCGCGCCGACTCCCTCCGCAACGGCCAGTCCCCATGGACCACCGCCACGGGCCTCGTCGTCCGCGGATTCCGCTCCCGCATCGACGGCTCCGTCCAGCCCTACGGCATGGTCATCCCCGCCACATGGCAGGCCTCCGACCAAAAACCGCGCCCCCTCTACTCATGGTGCCACGGCCGCGGCAACAACCTCACCGAACTCGCCTTCCTCTCTGAGCGCATGAAGAAGACCGGCGAATTCGCTCCCGCCGACGCCTTCGTCGTCCACGTCTACGGCAGGTTCTGCAACGCCACCAAGTTCGCCGGCGAAACTGATTTCTTCGAGAGCGCGGACGCCGTCCGTTCCCATTACCCCATCGATCCCCAGCGCTGGATCGCCGTCGGCTTCTCCATGGGCGGCGCCTCCACATGGCACCTCGCATCCCACCACGCCAGCCGCTTCGCAGCAGTCGGCCCGGGCGCAGGCTTCGCCGAAACCGCCGTCTACGCCCGCGTGTTCGATGCCGGCAAGGAACCACCCCCATGGTGGGAACAAGTCCTCTGGCGCCTCTACGACGCCACCGCCTACGCGGAAAACCTCTCCAACACACACCTCGTCGCCTACTCGGGCGAACTCGACGGCCAGAAACAGTCCGCCGACATCATGGCCGAAGCCCTCAAAAAAGAAGGCCTCCCCATGGAGCACCTCATCGGCCCCAAAACCGGCCACAAATACGAACCCGCCACCAAGAAACAACTCGACGCACGCCTCGCAGAATTCGCCACCGCAGGCCGCGAGCCCCTCCCCAAATCCATCCGCTTCACCACCCACACCCTGCGCTATCACCGCATGGACTGGCTCGAAATCGATGCCCTCGAAAAACATTGGGACCGCGCCCGCATCCAGGCCGACATCCTCGAGAACCCAGCAAACACGGGCAACTCCGGCCCATCGCTGAAAATCTCCACCACCAACATCGCCGCCTTCTCCATCGCGCTCCCGGCCTCCGTCCCCTGCCCCTTCAAGACCGCCCCCTCCATCTCCCTCGATGGACAGCCCCTCACCGGTCCCGCTCCCGGCACCGGCTGGAGCGCCCACTTCCGCAAGACCGACGGCCGCTGGACCCTCGCTCCATCCGCCTCCACGCAAGGTCTCGCCAAGGTCCACGGCCTCACAGGCCCCATCGACGACGCCTTCATGGACGGCTTCCTCTTCGTCAAACCCACTGGCAAACCCCTCAACCCCACCGTCGGTTCCTGGGTCGATTCTGAAATCAAACGCGCCCTCCCCCAATGGCGCACCGTCTTCCGCGGCGACGCTCCCACAAAGGACGACTCCGCCATCACCAACGACGACATCGCCTCCAAAAACCTCGTCCTCTGGGGCGACCCCTCCAGCAACGCAATCCTTCGTAAGATCCTCCCGAAGCTCCCCCTTCAGTGGACCACCGAGAAGATCACCATGGGCAAACTCTCCGTCTCCGCCGCCGACCACGCCCCCGTGCTCATCTTCCCCAATCCGCTCAACCCCAAAAAATACGTCGTCCTCAACAGCAGCTTCACCTTCCGAGAAGGCAGCTCCGTCACCAACTCCCAGCAGACTCCCAAACTTCCCGACTGGGCGCTCATCGACCTGCGCACCCCGCCCAGCCTCAAAGCGCCGGGCCTCGTAGTCGACGCCGGCTTCTTCGACGAACACTGGCGCTGACCTCCCAAAGCTCATGCAGCTCATGCAGGTCGTGCCACTCATGCAGAGCCGCACAACCTCAGGCCCCCATCGCCCAATCCCAATCCCAATCACGGCTTCCGGCACCGCAGCCTCCGCGATGATCCCCTGCGCCCAACGCGCTTGACCAACCACCCCCGCCTCACGCAGTTTCCCCGCCGTTCATGGCGAACCTCGCACGCAAGCTCCTCCTCCTCTGCTGCGCCCTCTCCCTGAGCGGCGCACACTGGCTGCTGCTCCAAGGCGCCGCATGGACCTCCATGATCGTCGCGCGCGCACCGGACACCTCCCTCGCCGACGCCCTCGCCTCCACCTTCTCCGGCAAAAAACCCTGCACCCTCTGCCACGTCGTCCAAGACGGCCGCGCTCAGGAGCAGAAGGACGACACCGGCCTGCCGACCTTCAAAAAACAGGACGATACCAAGTGCGCCGTCCTCGCCTCCACCCCTCTTCCCACTCCCGTCTGCACCGGTGAACTCCACTGGTGGGACTCCTCTGCCGCACCAGTGTTACGCACCAGCGCGCCGCTGACTCCCCCGCCTCGAGCCTAGCTCCAGGCTCATCTCGCGAAGACCGCATCCGGATTCCCGGACTGCCCTTCCCATCCCCGCGCAGACGCAACGCGTCCCTGCCTGCGCGCTTCCCACACGCTGCCGCGCCCGCAGTTCCTCAGGCGGCCCCTCCCATGGGCCCGCCCTCCACGGGCCTCCACACCACACCGACGCACAACCCCTCCAACCCCTCTTTCCTGGCTCCCCATGAAAACCCAAGTCCGCCTCATCCTCGCTGGTTCCATCGCCGCACTGCGCGCCTTCGCTGTCGACACCCTCCCGGAAACCGTCGTCACCGCTCGCCCGGAAACCCCCACCAGTCCGGCGCTCGAAGACGTCCGCAAACAGCTCCAGACCGTCCCCGGCGCCACCGCGCTCATCGACGCCGAATCCTACAAAACCGGCCGCGCCGCTAACATCAAGGACGCCCTCGACTTCGCCCCCGGCATCTACGTCCAACCCCGCTTCGGCTCCGACGAATCGCGCATCTCCATCCGCGGCTCCGGCCTCCAGCGCACCTTCCACGGCCGCGGCCTCATGCTCCTCCAGGACGGCGTCCCGCTCAACCTCGCCGACGGCGCATTCGACTTCCAAGCCGTCGAAGCCCTCTCCGCGCGCGCAGTTGAGGTGTACCGCGGCGCCAACGCCCTCCAATTCGGATCCACCACCCTCGGCGGCGCCATCAACTTCCTCTCCCCCACCGGCCTCACCGCATCCCCGCTCACCCTGCGCTCCGAGTTCGGCAGCTTCGACTCCTTCCGCGCACAAGCCGCCTCCGGCATGACCATGGGAGCAGCCGACGCCTACGTCAGCCTCACCCATTCCTCCCAAGACGGCTTCCGCGAACACAGCCAGCAGAACACCCTGCGCATCTTCTCCAACCTCGGCTACCAACTCTCGCCCGAATGGGAGACCCGCTTCTTCCTCACCTACGTCCACAGCGACTCCGAGCTCCCTGGCGCCATCACCAAAGCGCAGATCCAAAACGACCCGCGCGTCGCACAACGCAACCCCTTCTTCCCGCCCGTCGACGTCGTTCTTAGTAACTGGAAACGCGACTTCGATCTCCTGCGCCTCGCCAACCAGACCGCATGGGTCAGCGGCGACCAGAGCCTCACCATCAGCTCCTTCTGGTCCCACAAGAACCTCGACCACCCCATCCTCTTCTGGATCGACCAATCCTCCAATGACCTCGGCACCGACCTGCGCTACGACAACAAGGCCGATTGGCTCGGGCACAAAAACCAGTTCACCATCGGCTTCTACCCCACATGGGGCGCCCTCCACGACCAGCGCTTCGCCAACAACCTCGGCCAGCGCGGCGGCCCCCTCGACCCTTCCCCCTTCGGCACCTCCGCCCCCTCCGACAACCAACAAACCGCGCTCAACCTCAACCTCTACACGCAGAACCGCTTCTACTTCCTCCCCGAATGGGCCGTCGTCGCAGGCGCACAACTCAGCTACGCCCAGCGCCGCAACCACGACCGCTTCCCCATCTCCGCCCTCAACCCCGACAACAGCGACCGCCAAGACTGGTGGGGATTCTCCCCCAAACTCGGCCTCCTCTGGGAACCCACCACCGACATCCAAGGCTTCCTCAACGTGAGCCGTAGCTTCGAACCCCCGAGCTTCGGCGAACTCGTCAACGCCAACAACAACGCCCCGGGCCTCCTCCAACTCGACGCCCAAACCGCCACCACCCTCGAACTCGGCACCCGCGGCAAACACGGCCCGTGGCAGTGGGACCTCGCTCTCTACCACGCGTGGATCGACAACGAACTTCTCGAATCCCAGATCGCCCCCGGCTTAAACCAAACCACCAACGCCGGACGCACCATCCATCAAGGCATCGAAGCCGCTCTCGATCTCGAACTCGCCCAAGGCATCCTCCATCCCGCCACCACATCCGCCTCAACAGCAGCGCGTGGCAAAGACGGAAAGTCCCTCGCAAGCGACGACCCCACCGCCAAGGCCGACCGCCTCGTCCTGCGCCAAACCTATCTCTGGAACCACTTCCACTTCGACGGCGACTCCCGCTTTGGAAACAACGCACTCGCCGGCATCCCCGAACACTACTACCGCGCGGAACTCCTCTACCAACACCCGAACGGCTTCTACGCAGGCCCCAACGTGGAATGGGTGCCGCAGGGCTACGCCGTCGACTTCGCAGACACCCTCCACACCGATCCCTACGCACTCCTCGGCTTCAAGGTCGGCGTGCGCAAACCGACAGGCTGGTCCTTCTACCTCGAAGCCAAAAACCTCACCGACCGCAAGTACACCGCCACAACCAACGTCATCGCCAATGCAGGAGGCGCCGACTCCCAGCAGTTCTACCCCGGCGACGGCCGCAGCTTCTTCCTCGGCGTCGAATGGAACTGGTGATCACCGCACACAGCACCCAGCGCCCCAAGCCCACCATCCGCACAGCCGCATCACCGCACCGCAACGCTCATCCCATGCGCATCCACAACACAGTCCCCATCCTCTGCGCCATCGCGCTCGCAGTCGCCCTTCCACTCAGCCCGCAGCCCGCGCGCGCAGAGCATCCCCACGCACCCACCGAGGGCCTCCTCTCCCTCGACGTCTGCACCCACAACAACCGCATCCACCTCCTCACCGGCGAATCCCCCGCATCCGGAGCGCCCGCTCAACTCCTCCACCGCGTCTCCACCGACAACGGCGTCACATGGACAAACCCCGTGCGCGTCGACACCCATTGCCCACCTCCCTTCGGCCTGCGACGCGGCATGGATGCTAGGATCACAGCCCACGGCGACCACCTCCTCGCCGCATGGACCACCGCCGGCACCGACGCATGGGGCTCCGGCCCGCTCACCACCGCGCTCTCCGAGGATGGCGGACGCACATGGACCGTGGGCCCAAATCCCGCCGACGACCGTTCCACCACAGGACACGGATTCCATGCCCTCGCCGCCGAACCCTCCGGCACACTCCACCTCATCTGGCTCGACAGCCGCGATGGCCGCCAGGGCCTGCGCCATGCGCGTTCCTCCGACCACGGTCGCCACTGGTCCACAAATAAAACCCTCAAAGCCGCCACCTGCGAATGCTGCTCCAACGCACTCGCCATCAGCCCGGACGGCACCGCCGCCGCACTCTTCCGCGACGGCGACCCGCGCGACCTCTCCCTCGCTCACTCCACAAAAACCGATGCACCGTGGACCCTCCGCGGCCCCGCGGCCCCCTTCGACTGGCGTTTCAACGGCTGCCCCCATGTCGGAGGCGCCCTCGCATTCTCCACCAAAAACACCCTCCACGCCGCCCTCTGGACCGGTGCCGAGGGAAAGACAGGCGTCTACCATCGCTCCACCGACAGCCTCGGCAGCGAATGGTCCGCACTCACCAAACTCGGCTCCGACACCGCATCCCATCCCGACCTCGCCACCGCCTCGGACGGCACCGGCGTCGTCCTCGTCTGGGATCAACCCACCGAAACCCGCTCCGCCATCTGGGCCGCCACGTCGCGCGACAACGGCCTCTCGTGGTCCGCACCTGTGCGCCTCTCCACAGACTCCGCCGACGCCACCAATCCCCGCATCGTTCCTGTCACCAGCGGCTACCGCGTCTTCTGGACTCAGCAACAACCGCAACGCCCGCCTACGCTCGGCAGCGCCCACCTCCCCAAGGAACCCCAGCCCTAAAACCCAAAAAGACGCCGCCCCGTCCATGTCGTCCATGTCGTCCATGTCGTCCGCCTGTTGCTCCGGCCCACTTCGACGGCTCTCGCTCTGAACCTCCCACCACCCGACAGCTTCTTCAAAGCCCTGCGCCAGACGCCTTGAGAAATAGCGTCCACGTCCGACGCAAACGGTGGCTCGCACGCGACCCAACTTAACCTTGTCCGGCCGCAAAGAGCGCGCCTCAATGCCCTCCATGCATCGTCGCCCCCCGCTCCTCCCCACCCTTGCGCTCTTCCTCGCGTTGCTCGCCAATCTTCTTCGTGCGGAGCAACCAAAAAAGCCAAAGTCCGCCCCCCCTTCTCCCGCCCCCGCAGCGCCCGCAACGGGATCGGCCACATCCAACCCCCGGCCTTCTTCCACTCCTCCCGCAGCCACGCCCACGGCCACCGCCGCGCAGCCTTCCAACAAGCCCGCTGAAGCTCCCTACAAACTCCGCATCACGGCCCCCGGCAATGCCGTGTTTTCTCGGAACGAGGAGATCACCTTCACCGCGCGTCTCGAGAAAAACGGAAAGCCCGTGTCCAAAGGCGAACTACAATGGACGCTCTCCAAGGACGGCCTGGGTTCCCTTTCCACCGGTTCAACTCCCATCGAAGGCGGCGTTGCACACATCAAGGGCAGCCTCGCTGAACCCGGTTTTCTCCAATGCCTCGCCGTCTACACCACGCCCGATGACGCCGCGAAAGTCATCCAGCGCGGCGCTGTCGCCATCGAACCATTAAAGATCGACCCCAGCCTTCCCTCCCCCGCGGACTTCGATGCCTTCTGGAACGCACAAAAGGAAGCGCTCACCAAAATCAAAGCCGACCCCATTCTCACCGAAATCAGTTCCCCGATCCCGGAAGTCACATGCTTCGACGTCCAGGCCGGCGCCATCGACGCCCCGGTCTCCGCCTATCTCGCGCGGCCCGCCAATGCCAAGCCTCGCAGCCTCCCTGCCATCCTCCTTGTGCACGGCGCAGGAGTGCGCAGTTCCAGCCTCGGCGCCGCCACCCACTGGGCCAAAAACGGCGCACTCGCCATGGACCTCAACGCCCACGGCATCGCCAACGGCCAACCCCCGGAATTCTACACCGAACTCCAAAACGGAGCACTGCGCGACTACCGCACCCGCGGTGGCGACGACCGCGAACACGTCTACTTCCGCGGCATGTTCCTGCGCCTCATCCGCGCCATCGACCTCCTCACCGCCCAACCCGAATGGGACGGCCGCACCGTGGTCGTGTACGGATCCAGTCAGGGCGGTGCTCAGGCACTCGTCGCCGCCGGACTCGACTCGCGCGTCACCTTCTTCGCCGCCGGTGTCCCCGCCATGTGCGACCACACCGGCATGATCCGCGAGCGGATCTGTGGCTGGCCGAAATTCGTCCCCCTCAACGCCGATCATCAACCGGACGCGCGCGCACTGGACTCCATCCGCTACTACGACGCTGTGAACTTCGCCACGCGCATCAAGGTGCCCGGCATCGTCACCGTCGGCTTCATCGACACCACCTGCCCGCCCACCACGGTCTACGCCGCTTACAACGCCATCCCGGGTACAAAGGACATCTTCAACGACCCACTCAGCGATCACCACGTTTCCTCCGCAGCCAGTGATGCCATGGAAAAAGCCGTGCGCGCCCACATCTCCGCCAGCACCCGGAAAGCGCACGCGGGCAACTGAACAACTGCTGAATCCGGCCATCTAAGACCCTCGGTAAAAAGGCGGTGCACGGAGCGTCTCGATGCCCGGCGATCAAGGCCTCAACCCGATCCCGCCGCTCAAGCGTCACCAACCCAACGCCCGCATCCGCTCGTGTTCTGCGGCCGCATGAATGGCCCATCTTCAAGCGCACCAGACCGCCAAACCACTCACCCTGAAAACGGCGATCGGGCGAGGCCTCGAAACGGAAGCCGTTCAAAGGCAGGAAACTCGCATTGCTCCGCAATGAACTCATTGGGTGGCAAGCCCACTCCGTCGTAAAACATTGCGTTTGAAACGCACTCCCCCGGTTCCGGAAATTCCATTCACGTTTTTAGGCTCACACCAACATCTTCTCCAAAACACCCCTCAAACCGATCCATGTCCGACCGCATCCAACTCCGTTCCCAACTCACCGCACTCGACCTCTCCGAGCGTCCCGAAGAACTCCCGCTGCGCGAACGCATGATCGCCCTGCTCGACTCCGAGCCCGGCTGTTTTCTGCGCACCACTTTCCCCGCCCACTTCACCGGAAGCGCCCTTGTACTCAGCTCCGACGGACAACGCGCACTCCTGCATCACCACCGCAATCTCGACCGCTGGATGCAGTTCGGCGGCCATTGCGATGGCGAGGAGGACGTCCTCGCGGTCGCACAACGCGAGGCCCTCGAGGAATCGGGCATCACCGGTCTCATCCTCGCCTCCGCGCGTCCCTTCGACCTCGACATCCATCCCATCCCCGCGCGCCCCACGCAGCCCGAGCATCTCCATTACGACATCCGCTACGTGCTCATTGCACCGGAAGACGCACTTCCACAGGCCAGCTCCGAGAGCCTCTCACTCCAATGGTTCACCCCCGACGAGATGGCTCAACTCCCCCTCGGCGCAGGCCTCCAGCGGCTTCTGGCAAAATGGCGGCAGCTCCTCGCCCGTCGCACCAGCCACTCCTGAACAGGTCACCCGACTCAGCCCCAGAAAACCCACCACCATCAACGCCACCCCCCAACACCACCCCCCAACACCACCCCCCAACACCACCCCCCAACACCACCCCTCCACACCACCCTCAAAGCGGCAGACAGCCGCCATGCCGGAGGCATGAGAGCAATTAGCCGGTGGTGGACGCAGTCCGCAAAGCGGACGAAGGGAACCACCGGATCCCAATCCCCCACGCGCCGCGCCCCGGTCAGGGGCGCGAGAAGG
>CAMAUX010000064.1 GCA_945861435.1 Chthoniobacter flavus
TGCTCTTGGGCTGACTTCGCTGGCGTTGATGCTTCGCACCCTACGGGCTGCCTGCGGCAGTCTGTCTCACTGCGTTCGGCTCACCGACAGGCATCGGTTCGGCTGGCTCTGAGAGGAAGTTTTCGACGCTCATCTGTGGTTCATTTTCATTACGGCCTGGCCGTCTTGGATCGGTTGCTCTCCACCCCGCCTCACGGCGACGCAGTTACCGACTCATCACTGCCGCATAAAGCCCACTCGGCAGACGGGACTTTCACCCGCTTGAGCACCGCATTCACCGGCGCACGCCTGACCCTAACACTACCCCGGCAACGGGTCCGCCTGCTAATCCACGTGATCGCTATCGCTGAGATGGCCCCGCTCAATTACCAATACTCTGTAGACGACCAGCTGACTTAGAAGCTAATACCGATGTTGTTTGAACGTGCGGCGCGTTTGTCCTCATCGCGACGCCCCTTTGCAGAACTCAGCTTTTCCAATCACCGTCACGCAGGCAAACCCGCAACAGAAAACTCATAAGATGAGCCGTATTTCATCCATTCTTCTCGTCACTTTTATAATTACAACGTCCGCGCAAGCTGAGGAGTGGAACACCTATCTGAACGAGCGGTTCGGCTTTCGCTTCGCATACCCAAAAAGCTTGAAACCTAGCCGGACGCCCCAGAACGGTGCCGGCCTCAACTTCACCGACGGCAAGTTCTCAGTTACTGCACATGGACATTTCCTGAACGGAAGAACCATTGAGGCCTTTTTCCAAGATGCCCTCAAGGCCTACGGCGGCGCCATCACCTACATGGTCAAGAAGCCCTCATGGTTTGTTGTCTCGGCTGACCAGAGCAACGGTTATGTGGCTTACAGGAAATTCCACGTCCAAGGCGGCAACTGGGCGGAGTTCACCGCTACATACCCCATTGGAACCGGCGCAAAATATGACCCTGTGATCGAACGGATGGCGAAGGGCTTCATCCCATTTCTCAGCGGAAAAGAGTACGACCGCGCACCATCTCCCTGAAAACGCCTTGGCCAGATCTCAGGCGGTGATACCAGTCCGTAACGCGAACGCTGCGAACAGCCGGGTCGCGTTTGCCCGCGCAACGCGCCCCGTATCCTGAGTGACATGGGCGACCACTAGGCAAACGCCAGTGTCGAAGCCCCCGTACCGGGCGCCACGCTTGAATCGTTCGCGCGGAGCGGGAGGGGCAAGCGCAACTCCTCTGGATGCGCCCCCCTACCACGGAGTAAAGCGCAGACCAAAAAGAGCCAGCAGGCTGAGCAAAAGCACTCCCAAGGCAGGCCACAAAAAGGGAGCGTAGTGGTCGCTCAACCGGGGTTTCTTCTCCAGCACCACCACTTTCTTCATCTCGTCAATGCGGCTGAAGACCGCGTGCAACGCTTCCGGTGTCGCCGCGTTAAATACAGCGCCCCCAGATTCCTGCGCTATCCGTACCAAGGAGGGTTCGATTGTTTCATCGGTCAGAAGAATCCCAAAGACGGTGATGTTCTCAGCGCGTAGCGAGGCGATGATCTCCTGGTCCCGCGGAGCCTTGATGTCCTCGCTTTCTCCATCGGTCAGCAGGACCACCATGCGGTCACCGGTTGGGCGCTGTGCGAGAAGTTCGGTGGCGCCGCGCAGTGCCTTTCCAATATAGGTAATCCCCCAAAGGTCATCTGGCAGGCCATGGCGGCCCATCTGGGGAGGATCCAACTTAGGGTTGTTGGGCACGATGAACGGGCGCGCCAATGCGATCGACTGGGTATCCAGTGTGAGGGGCAGCCAGTGGATGAAACTCCGCGAAAAAATTGTCAGTCCGAACGCGTCCCCGGCGCGATAATTGATAAACTTCAAAATCGCCTCCATCGCAGAATCAAAACGTGTGTGCCGACCGTTTGCCTGTGAGCCGTGGTTCTCAGCCATGCTGCCTGAGGTATCTAGGAGAATCAGCGCGTTGGTGAGTTTGCGTTCGACCTCGGGCGGTTTGAATTTCACCGGATGGGCGGCCAGCAGCACCGCGCCCGCCAATAGGCAGGACGGCAGCGTGTTGGCGCAAAGCACCAGAAACCTCAAGAGCCACCCGGACTTCGGCTTGGTTCCATCAAAGGGCAGGGCAAGAACATGGCCGCGCCTGACCCATTCCCAAAACGCCAGGCCAACGGGCAGGACCAATAAAATAAGCCACTGTGGATGGAGGAAAATCATGTGACGGAGGCGATGTCCTGCGGGTTCTGCCCGTCATTAGCATAGCTCTTAAGAGCGTCCGCAACGGTCCGGGGGCCTGCTCCCGACCGCGGGTTGTGCAGCCAATCCTGCAAATGACGCAACACAGGCCCGGTCGCAGGATCCCGGCCTATCTCCAAACACAGGCCGGTCATCGGAAGCCCGTCCAAGGCGAGTTGCCCGCGCCAGTGCTTTAAGATTCGCATCTCCAGTTTCGCCATCCTCGCCGCGTCGATCGTCCCAGCCTCGATGTCCGGCAGACAGCTTTGGATAAACTGCGCGAAGGTCTCTTCGGGCTCCGGCCCGGCTGCGGGGCCGCTCTGGCGCTTGCGCCCGGCGAAGATCAGAAGCAGAAGCCAGACAACCCAACCCACGGCAAGGGCGGCGAGGGTGGCGTAATAGTGGACTCCGACGTCGACCACGATTTCCTCAGTCTCCTGAATCCGCGCCTCGAGCTGTTTGGAAAGCTTCGGATCGCCTTGGAATTGAAACGACGGCAACCCCGCCAGCGGAGCGCCATCCTCACCGGACAGATAGTCTTTTAAGTCAAAGGTTCCAGCGCGGTTCACGATGTAACGCACATCATAGATGGACGCATCCCCTGAGGGCGTCACCTTCGCAATCCGGACACTCACCGCGACGCCCCACTTATAGGCGGGAACTCTGATGGGCGAACCGCTGTAGGTGACGATGGCAGCCTGCTCCACGCCCAAGGGGACGTTCAGCGCCCGCGAGGGCGAAGGCCCCCGCAGTATCCACGCCGCGCCCCAAAGTGCCGCAACCACTCCGACGAGGACAACCGCATGCACCCATTTGCGCGGAAGAAGACTGGAAAGATTCATCTTATCGCGCGCCGTTGAGGCCGGACCTCCGGCTCTTAAAAAACTGCTTGAGCTTGAGCAAAATCGGCTCGTTGGTCGGCAGGTGCAGATAATCGATCTGAAACCGGTTCAACTCCGATTTCCAGCCCTCGGACTGCACCCATTTCCGGCGGCCGTGCCCAACGAAGGACTGTCCGGACTCCGCCTCCATCCCCCGGAAAATGCCCGCCCCAGTGAGTCCTGACTCGGCCGGGTCCTGCAAATGCAGCACGACACAGTCGTGTTTTTGTCCAAGCACCTGCAGGGCGGAAAGCGCGCCCGCATCGTGCAAGTCACTCAGCACAATGAGCATCGCCTTCTGTTTGAGCGTGGGGGCCAGTTCCCGCGCCCTTGTGGCAAGTGACGTGTCTTCCAGAAACCCGTGCGAGCGCAACTGGCTCGTCCATGCGAAAACCCGGTTGCGGGAGAGCGAGGGTTCCACGCGCAGTTCGCGCTGGCCGCATCCCAACAGTCCCACCGGCTTCATGTCGGCCTGCGCCGCCAGTGCAATGCCAGCCGCGATTCGGACTGCCCATGCGTATTTGCTCAGCGGAATGGAACTCAGGCACATCGACGCGGAAGTATCCATGAGCAGATAAACGGGGATCTGTCTGGATTCGTGAAATTCTTTTACGAAAAGCTTCCCGGTGCGCGCGGAGACTCGCCAATCAATGGACTTAACGGGATCCCCGGGCGCATAGAGGCGCGACTGGGCGTATTCCAGGCCGGATCCATGAAAGATGGATTCGTCCTGTCCAAAATTCAGGCTGTCGCCGAGGCGCTTTGCATCGACCTCAAACTGCCGCGCATCCTGCGGATCACGCGGGATTGTGACCTGCCTTCGCATACGTGAGATTCAAGCGAGATTCGCGAGGAGCGACTCTAAAACGCCGGCTCCTGTGTGTCCCGCGGCGGACGCTTCATAGCTGACCCGGATCCGATGAAGAACGACGTCCGCGGCGAGTTCGAAAAGATCTTCAGGGATGACATGGGCGCGGCCGCAGATCACCGCGCGTGCACGCGCAGCATTGATGAGCGCGAGTCCCGCGCGAGGGCTGCACCCAAAGTCGAGGAGCTTGCTCTCCCGCGTCGCGCGGACAAGAGCCACACAGTGTTTGATGAAGACTTCGCTCACGTGGACCGCCTGGACTGCCTCCATGGCAGAAACAAGATCGCCAATGGAGGAACTCTCTCCGTCTTCAATCAGATCGAAGGCTGACCGCGGCACAGCGCCTCCTTGTTCATGACGCAGGCCCATGCCGATCTGCCGTTGCAGGATCATCTGCTCCTCCTCCTTTGCCGGGTATTCCAGGCGGTGTAACAGCATGAATCGATCAAGCTGCGCCTCCGGTAATTCAAAGGTGCCAGATTGCTCCACCGGATTCTGAGTGGCGATTACCAAAAACGGCGTCGGTAATTTCAGGGTCTGCCCTCCAATGGTGACTTTGCGCTCCTGCATCGCCTCCAGCATCGCTCCCTGCACCTTGGGTGCGGCCCGGTTGATTTCATCCGCAAGCAGCAGGTTGGCGAAGACAGGACCGCGATGGATCCTGAACTCTCCGGTCTTGGGATCAATAATCTCTGACCCCACAATGTCTGAGGGCAGCATGTCGACGGTGAACTGGACACGCTTGAAGTCCAGATTCACCGCCTTGGCGATTGTATTGACCAGCAGAGTCTTCCCCAGCCCCGGCAGCCCCTGAAGCAGCAGGTGCCCTCCCGTCAGGAGTGCAATCATGACACGTTCCACCACCACGTCCTGCCCGACCACGATCTTGGCCACGCGCTCGCGGATATTACTGACGAATTGGTGCGCGGCCGCGGCTGCCTGACCGGCGGGAAAAGACGGAGCAGGTCCGGTTGTCTTGGTGTGAGTTTGCATGGAAGTGGGAAGGTATGGGGTGGGGATGAGGGGTGAAGCGTGCCGCTATCAGGCAACCGCCTTGAGCCATTTTTCGATGATACGACGAAGTTCATCTTCGGGCATTCCGTGGGCCCCTGCGCCAAAGCAGGCCTGTTGAACGCGGTTGAAGTCCTGCTGCAATTCGTCCTGCTGCTTCTGTCCCAATCCACCGGGGCTATTGCGCCGGATGCGGCCTAAGAGCGAAACAGCGGCGAAGCCATCCAGATCGGATGGCATCCTGAGTGGGCGGTGCAGACCCGGGTCTGCATCCTGAGTGGGCGCCTTCCTGCGAAGGCCGAAGGCCAGGGCTCCACCTGCTCCAAGTAAAATGGCGGTCCACAACAGGGGGGAGGGGATGCTGTCCGGGGATTTCGTCTCCACCGTGTCGACCGAAACTGCACGCCCAATTTTCAGCGACCCTTTCGGAAGTGTGATCAAGTCGGCGTCGTTGTAAGACTGGTAGACCGGAGCTGCGCCTTTATCCTTGAGGGTTGGAAATTGAAAGTCCCGCGGCTCCTTCGCCGCCCTGATGGGATCTCCATCGAGAAAAACAGTCCACAGCCTCTCGGAGCGTGCGGCGACATTGTCACCCCATGTGTTGAGTTCTTTGATCTGCAGCCCTTCATGCGCATTAACTGCCTTGACGGGCATCGCACGCTTTAAGCCATCCAGGTCCACGAGTTGTTCAAGTTCGGGAACAAGGCCTGTGGCCGTGGCTTTGATTTCAAGACGCAGCGATCCGTTCATGAGTAATTGGCGCGTATCCAGGGTCTGCGTGATCTCCAACTTTGAAAGCGGTCTTGGCGGCGCATTCCCGGCAGCCACCTTGATCAATGTTTCGGCAGACTCCGCAGGCACGGTGACCGGCCCGCTCAGGTCCATGAATTTCAACTCCAGCGATACCGGCGGCACCTTGTCGACGCTGGAGTCCCGTGCACGGACAAGAACATAGGCGAGTACGGTTTCCTCCCAGCCGGCCTGCGCCGAGGGACGGGCCTTTGCATCCGGCGAAGAGAACGTCATGGACTTGATGTCGAAAAACGGGGAGAGCGCCTCAGTAAGGTTGAGCTCCAGTTCGTCGCGCGGACCCTGTCCATCCCTCATCTTGCGCGCAAAGGCCGACTTCTTTTTGCTCCGCCCGGGCCCCGCGTTCGGGTCATTGCTCAGGTACTGTCCGAACTGCGCAACGCGGCCGATGGCCTCCGTGTGCATCAGGCTTACGATGATCCCGAACTCCTGATCGCGCGGGACCGTATTGGGTCCGTCGATGCGTGTTTGGAGACGGATCTCGCTTAAGAGTTGGTCCAGATAGGCCACGCGCTTTTCAGCCGCGATCGTGAAAGGGTCATCCTTCGTGATGACCAATGCGCTGGCGAGATAACGGTATTTGAGGTTCTCGTGGAGGGGCTCCTTCTCATCGAGGAGCCTGGCATTGATCACCCTCGCAAACTGGCTGAGATGCGCGGTGGAAGCCTTCTCCGGAAGCGCCAGCATCTGCTCCCTTATTTTCGCGAGCCCCGTCCGGTTCATTGCCTTGGACAGGTTGAGTTGGCCACCAGACCCGATCCCCAGCAACCCATGGAACCATCCAAGATAAGCGTCCACGGAGTAGTTTGAAGGGGCAAGCTTGGCGACCTCCTTCGCATAAACCTCCGTGCCACGGAGAAACATCTCCTGCGCCTGGATATTCTTCTCCTTATAAACAAGCATCCGCTTGCGTGGCTCCCCGCTGACTAATTCCTGGAAGTATTCGAAGTCGCCCCAGTCGCACAGGAGGCTGCCGCCAAGTGTCAGGGCGCGCGCGCCCGATGGGTGTGTTGTAAGCCACTTCTCGATTATCTCCAGAGCGCTCGCGTAGCCCTCCCGCACCATGTTGAGGGTCTGCGATTCATCGCGACGGGTGACGCCCGCTTTCTGCACATCCATCCTGCGCCAGCGCTCGCCCAGATTGACGTTCATCTTGTTCAGAATCAGCAGGAAGAGCGGCTCGTCCATCCCCTCAAACGGCCCGAATACTTTTTCAATATGGCTGCTGCGGTAGGCCTCTGCGCTGCTGTAGGCGAGATCAAACGCCGACACCAACTTATCGTAATCCTTGGGAATCACTCCCGATGTCCGGAACAGAGCCATCATGTTGGCGAGACTCTGAATGTTCTTTTCCATCATCATCGGCGTCACCGGAATCCGGCTGCCCTCGGGTAATTCATATTTCTTGCGAAGAAGCTCCGGAATCTGCGGGCTGTGGGCAGCGGCCCAAATACCAATAAATTCCTCCGCCAGCGCCACTCCTGCTCCCGGATTGCGCTTGCCGATCGAGATGATTTTTTCAGCTGCCTGCTCGAAATTGGAAGTTCCCAAAATCGTCTTGGAGAGGCTGACATCCAGTCGATCCCGCACCGGTGCGGGCAGGGCATCCAGCCACTTCCCCGTGGGTGCGTTTGCCAGAAGATCCTCGGGCGCCACGAATTTGAATTTCTCCGGGGCCGTGCCCGCTTTCTGCGCGAAGGTGTTGTGAGCCTCCTGAATCCAGAAGTTCGCCATGATCTGCGCAAACTGGTTCCATGGAGCCGCTTGAAGATCAGCAGCATCGGCAAGCAGACCCGCCAGGGTGGCTTGGATTTTTAAGTTATCATTGCGAATCGCAAGGTCGCCACGCGCCTCGCTCGAAAACTTCCGTCCCAACTGGCTGAGCAGGCGCACGGCCGCGTCCGGTTTGGTTTTGACCAGTTCATTCACCGCGGGAGCGAGGCTGCCCGGAGAGATTTGGTTGATGACCCGCGACAGAGATTGCGCCGCCTTTGTTCTCTCCCAGTCGTTGATATTAGCGAGCGTCAGGGCGCGGATGTTTTCATCCCACACCCGCTGAGCCTGCCCGCGCTGCGCGGCTTCGCTTTCCTGCTGCGCTCCCCGGACCTGTTTGAGTTCATTGCGCAATCCCTCATCCTCGATCCTTTCTATTTCTGCATCATTGGGAAGATACACACGGGCAAGGTCCTTGAAGTTTCCCGCCAGAAGCACGCGCGCCGCCGTCAGCCGACGCACGGGGTCCGATCCTCCGAGCGTTCCTGTCCCGCGTTCTAAACTGGAAGCCAGCCAGTAGCTTTCATTCGCAGGAACAACGATGGCGAGAAGCTGGCCCAGTTTGCGCAGTTCCTCCCCGGTGAGTTTCGCGGGTGCGGCATCCGCGATCCCGAGGACATCCTCGAGCCGCAGGTTGGGTTTCTGCTTTTCGGTGAGATCACTGAGCATCTTCCCATAAGTTTTACGGGAAAGTTCGATGGGCATTGCTCCCAGTTCGGCCCCCAATTTCGTCCATTCACCCAGACGAAAATAACTCAAAAACCGATCCGCCGGGGTGAGCGTCGCGGGGTCCGCCGCGCCGGTCCGTTCGAGCGCGTAAAAGACGTCATTGGCCTCGCGGACAAACTTTTGGTTGGAGAGCGTCTCCCACTGCTTCAGCAGTTTCGGGTCGGGCGGAGCGACTGCTGGCGTGGGAGTCGCCGCACCCGCCGAGCCCGGTTCCGCTGGTGCTTGGGCATGCGCTGCAACAGTGAGTCCGAATGAACAGGCGAAGATCGCCAGCTTACGGAGCTTGGAAATGCGTTGGTCAGGTGAATTCATGGGCGCGGAAATACGGGGGGAGAGGACAAGAGGAGACGGGGACCGGGCGTCTGTTAGGAACCGGTATTTTGGAGCTTTTCAAACTCCTGAAAGCCACCACGACCGTCGGTTTTCGCAGCGGGAAGAGGATCGACTTTTCCAGCAGGGGCCGAAAGAAGAGCTGCAGCGGCCTTGCCCTTGCCGGGATGAGCAGCGCCCGCGGGTGTTGGTGGAGTGTCGCTTTGTTTCATCAGCAAAGCGGCCTCAAGGTTGCGAATCTTGGGAGGAGTGATTCCCGTCACACCGCGGACCGCGCGGATGCTGGCGCCCGAGCCGATCGCGGAGCCCCCGGCCTCAACAGCGAGGCCCCCGGTGTGCCGCACCTCGCTTTTCGGCGGAGGCGGTTGAACCGGAGCGCTGGTGCTCAGTCCATTTGCGTTCTGGATGCCATCCGCTTTTTGGATGCCATTGGACTTGTTCACCCCGTTTGCACTCCCTTGCGGCGGGGCTGTCACGGCGCCTGCAGCGGGCTTGGTGGGGGGCGTGGCCTGTTTGTCACCAGCACCAGACTTGGTGCCTTGGACTGGCACAATCTCAGCAGCCGGCGCCTTCTCCGGCGGCGCATTCTGCGCGTGCAAAGCACTGCCGAACATCACCCATCCCGCGCAGAGCCAGCGTAGTTTTCTTCGGTTCATTTGCTTCTCCTTGTCATGGTTTTTTCAAATTCGAGCTCCACCCTGCGTTCATACTGTGCGAGCGCCTCCTCTTCCTGATGCTCCGCCAAAAATCGGAAAATCTGGCGGGTCCGTTCCGCGTACGGGCGCCATTCAGGCTCGGCGGCTCCCGTGGTTTTCAAGAGGTAGGTGGCATAGTAATTCGCCTTGCCCAGCAGTTCCCGGACGGCCCGCGTGATCTCGGCGTTGTCGCCGTGTGCGCTCGCGCTTTCTTGTAAGAGCGCGTTCAAGTCTGCGATGGCTCCCGCTACGTCGAGGAGCTGAAGACGCGCCTTTGCTTTTGCGAGCCGGATTTGATGGTGCACAAGCGGCCGCTCGCCCGCAGGCAGTTCCGTGGTGAGCTTCTCGTACTCCTCTATAATGCCCTCCCAGTCTGGTTCCGCCGCCTTCTCCATGGCGCGAATCTTCTCCATGTGCACGCCCGCCCTCTCCCGAATCATCTGCGTCTGCCCCTCGTTGAAGTGATAGTAAAACACTCCCACGGGAAACAGCAGCCATAGCAGGGTGAAAAACCGTCTCATGAATGGAGACCAGCGCCCTCCTTCTCCACAGCTCGCGGAAAATGGTCCCGCGCAATCCAGTCCGTCCCGCGGAATTGCAATGCCACTGGAAGAAAGGCGTACACCGCAGCCCCAAGCGCAAAAGCGAGTACGGCGAGAGCCGATGGGCTCAGGCCACCCGCGGGAATGGGCGCCGTGACGACAAGATCTCCGAGAGCGGTCGTCGGAGCGTGTTTGTCATTCACATCCGCATAGGTTCCCGAAAGCGCCGCCGCGACTGTCTGGAGGATATCGCCCTCCTGCCGGGATTGGTGGCCGTCTATATAGGTGCCTTTGTGCGGGTTCCCGAGCCCGAGGACCAGGACCTCCTTCACCGACTTCGGCCTCGCGGAAATCGGGACGAGGTTTACTGAGTCGCCGTCGGTGAGCACAATTAACCGCGTGCTAGCTTCCGGATATCCAGCCACCAATTGCACCGCGGCGTTCAGCGCCTGCCCCAGATCTGTCTGTCCCAGCGGCATCGCGTAGGTGAGAGGCAATCCGTTGAGTACGTTGCGGACAAGTTCCGGATCCCGCGCCTCCATCACCACTGGCAGGGATTCCGTGTAAAAACCAATCACTCCGAAGCGCAAGTTTCCGCTCACACGCGCGAGAATCGAATCCACGACGTCACGCATCCTGTCGCGGCGGGTCTGGGTTCCATCCGGACCTGCATCTTCGAGATACATGCTCGGGGAAAGGTCGATGACGAACACCAGCCGCGTCGGCTCCCCCCGTCCGGGATTTGCCCCTGAATCGGCAGGTGCATCGACTAGTTGCAGAAGTGTGACTATCCCCCATGTACAGAGGGCAAGGCACGCCGGGCGTATCACAGGGAGGGCTCGTGTCCACGGCCGTGGAAGTCCGCCCGGGCCGAAGGCAAGCCGTCCAACCACCCGCAGCCGCCGCGCGTGCAGATACTCGGCCAGCGCAGCGAAAAGGAAAACGGCTGCTGCTGAAAAATAGGCAGGCATTCCAGGGGGAAGTGGGAGCGACTCAGAACAGGCTGGCGGTGCAGTTAACTGATGTCGTTGCCCGGTGGGAGAGCCGGCGAGCCTGAGAGGAATGCAGTGGGATTTACTCGATGAGAGTGAAACCGATGGAAGTGAAAGGGGTGGCGAACACAGGGATGAACGCTAGGGTAATAAGCTCAACGGAGGCAAGATACATTAGCCTGCCCTGGCAGGCTCGGCACCCATCCTTTCGAGGATCGCGCAACAGGGTGACATGCCATGGGCGGAAGCTGAGGCTTCGCTGGGTGTCACTGTAATTTGCGAGACTTTATAAAACTCAGGAGGCATGTCTGGCCCGCGCTTCGTGCAAACTAAGTATCCGCGTTGTGCGAAGCACGGAGGACGATCACACAACAGAGGGCGCTGGCCTGATACTAACCCGACGCGCGCCGGACGCTGGTGTTATACGTGCGTGCCCACAGTCTCCGTGAACAAATCGGGAGGGCATTGTCCGTCGATAGGAAATTCGGTGGGGCGTGGTGACGGTGCTATCGATCAGAAATTCCCAACAATATCACCCGGCCACAAAACCCTGGCCCAAAGCATCCAGAGCGATTCGCATCCGCAGCCCTCCCGCAGGCCGTTGGCAGCACCAACAAAACGAGCGGCTGGGAGACGTTCAGATCATTTTGGGGCAGGCGAGAGAGATCCGGATTGAAAACCAATTCCCGGTTGCAGTTGAACGGCGGGACGCATGAGCTTTCGCAAGGTGAAGCGAGCAGGCTCGCCTGTGGTATACCCAACGTGTCCACGGTGTCAGCTTTCCCGCGCTCTGCCCGGCGCCCGACGCGCGTTCTGGGCACCTATGCTCAGCGGGCAGCCCGTCTGAGGACTTTGCAACTCAAGTCCCGGATCGTGCAAAGCCAAGGCAACTCCACCCCGCGCAACTCGCGCGCAACGGTCTTCCGCCGACTCCCAAAACTCCCACGATTTCTTTCGTAGAACCCTTCCACGAACGTTTGGCAGCCCAAGACGCAGCCGTCCGTGAAGTGCCTCACGCGACACCGCATCGCCTCAAAGAAACCGAGTCGCCCGCCTGCACGGATCACTGCATCCGCTTGCTCGGCCGTCATGCCTCGACGACCCTCTGGTCCGCAGGGTTCGGCCGTCCGCTCTATTCCGTTCTCGAAGACGTACATCCGATAAGCGGACAGCACCCGGCGAATCTCCCTGCGACTTTCAGGGTTGTGGCTATCGCTGCGGTTGTGCTTGCTGCCATTTCTGCCGTTGGTGCGGTTATTACCCTGAGCACCCTGAGCACCCTGAGCACCCTGAGCACCCTGAGCATTGCAGCGGTGGGCGTCACTCCCTCCGGCTTTAACGGTCACCTCGTCTACCAGCGAAGTGTTAGGGGTAGTGTTATAGTCAGGCAATTTATGAGCCATGGCAGTGTTAGGTCAGTGCTAGTAGGGCAGTGCTAGGGTCAGGCAATTTATGAGCCATCGCCGATGGCGCCGTGAGCGTTCGATCACCGTTAGGGACAGGCAAGCCGGGAGATAGGCATGGATTCCCATCGCCCCCAATCGCATCCGCAAAAGGTGCGCTTGCCTTGGTTTGGTTCCCGCGCAGCCTCTACGTCTCCGTGCGATCAAATGCTGCGCGTGCCATGCTCTGATCCTCGAGGGTCAGGCACGTTGTCCGGGGTAGTGTTAGAGTGTTAGGGTCAGGCAATTTATGAGCCATCGCCGATGGCGCCGTGAGCGTTCGATCACCATTAGGGGCCGGTCACCGTTAGGGACAGGCAAGCCGGGAGATGGGAGATAGGCATGGATTCCCATCGCCCCCAATCGCATCCGCAAAAGGTGCGCTTGCCCTGGTTTGGTTCCCGCGCAGCCTCTACGTCTCCGTGCGATCGAATGCTGGGCGTGCCATGCTCTGATCCCCGAGGGTCAGGCACGTTGTCCGGCGTGCGGTTGGAGTTACGAGGACGGCTCCGGAGAACAAGGCGACTGAAATTAGAGCCAACCCAACACACAACCACACCTGTTTGCGGGCATGATGGGCGGGCGTTCATGAGTTCTTTGATTTTCGCTTACAACTGTTCGGCGCGATGGACGCCGATGGTCGCGGCGGCTTCGAAGCCCGGAGTCTGTGCGACTGTCGCCTCATTAGGCGGGCGCGGACCGTGGCTTGCCCGCTGTCAGGCTTTCGGATCCAGAGCGGCGAGATGAAGCCGCCGCGCCCACCGCTCGCGTGGCCGCGTGCAAAAGGCCGCACGCGCAGACGGCGTCGTGGCCCGGCTCATTCCGTAGCGGCGCCGGGGAGGGTAGGGGTAAGGAAGGGTCAGGCAATTTATCCTAACGCGAATCGAATGGACTTCCCGAAACCGGGGACGTGCGTTTCAAACCTAATGTTTTACGACGGAGTGTATTGCCACCCAATGAGTTCATTGCGGACCGATGCGAATTTCCCGCCTTGGAACGGCTTCCGTTTCGACGCCTCGCCCCATCGCCGCTTTTAGGTTTATCGGTATTAGAGAGAGGAGCATATTGACCGCCCGCCGATCGTAGGCGAGGGGTTAGAGCATGAGGACGAGGCGGGTGTTGGCGGAGGAGGGTTCTCCGGAGGCGTGCTATCATTGCGTGACGCGGGTGGTCGACCGGCGCTTCGCTCTGGGCGATCCGGAGAAGGAGAAGTTCGTGAGAATTCTGCGCGCATACGAGGAGTTCTGCGGCGTCGAGGTTCTGACTTACTGCGTGATGAGCAACCACGTGCATGTGCTCGTCCATGTACCGCCGCGACCGAACCCGGAGCACCTGCCAGACGACGCGGAACTGGTGCGCCTGGTGCGCCGTGCGGATCTGTGCTTTCCCGCTGACGAGCTGGAGGAACGGCTTCGCCTAATGCGCAAGGCGGGCGACCACGCCGGCGCCGAGAAGATGCGTGCCCGCTTCCTGCGGAGGATGTGGAGCCTGAGCGCGTTCATGCAGGCGGTAAAACAGCGCTTCAGCCAGTGGCTGAACACACGCGACGGGAGGGAAGGAACACTCTGGGAAGGGCGGTTCAAGAGCGTGTTGGTCGAGGGGACAGGGCGGACGCTCGCAACGATCGCAGCGTATATTGATCTCAATCCGGTCCGCGCGGGGATCGTTCAGGAACCCGGCCTCTACCGATGGAGTGGTTATGGGGAGGCGATGGCGGGCAGGCGACTGGCACGCCGCAGGCTGCGACGGGTGGTGATGGGCGTGCTGGTAGACGAGGTGACCGTCCAAGCCGCAGGAAGCGACGCCCACCGCTGCAATGCTCACGATGGACTCGTAGCTCAAAACGCTCACGGAAATAACCGGACCAAAGCCGGGAGCGGCACCAAGCGCAGCAATCACAACGATCCTGAAGATCGCAGGGAGATTCGACGAGTGTTGTCCGCGTACCGGATGTACGTCTTCGAGAACGGGATAGAGCGGAAGGCCGAACCCTGCGGACGGGAGGGTCGTCGAGGCATGACGGCCGAGCAGGTGGAGGCAGTGATCTGTGCGGGTGGGCGACTGGGTTTCTTTGAGGCGATGCGGTGTCGCGTGAGGCATTTCACGGACGGTTGCGTGTTGGGCTGCCGGATGTTCGTGGAGGGGTTCTTCGAAAAAAACCGTGGAGTTTTCGGGCCCCGGCGGCGGAACGGTGCGCGCGAATTGCGCGGGGTGGAGTTACCATGGCTTTGTACGGTCCGGGAACTGAGACGGAGAGCGGTGATGACATCAGGTCGCGCGGGATAAACGACTCGGAGGGTCAGTGGGACAGGCTGTCATTTCTAGCCTGGATGGAAGCGCAGGGTGAGCGCCTATACACAGGCTTTCCCATCCCGGCTCCCCTGCATCCGTCCGCACTTGCGACGCCTTCATGATAGTCGGATCGATCATCTCTGGGGATTCCCGAAGTGCGCACGCGCTCGGCCCAAGGCGTTGAGACTGACGGCTGCCTCCGGGCGATTTGCAGTGTGCCGAAGCCTTAGCAGCAAATCGTCCCAACACAGGCCCCGATACCAACGGAGAGCGCCGGCCATGGGTGCGGCGCAGCCACTGAAAGCGCATGGGGATGCCTGCAAGGACAGGCCCACCTATCTCCGTATCTATTTCTGTCAGCCGTCCTCCGGATAGGGTCAGGCAATTTATCTGAGAGAGCTCTTTGCCAGAGAGCTCTTTACTGGACGCAGGGACTCCCAATGGTAGGACTCGGATCCTTGGTGATTGCGGTCGCGCTTCGTGCCGGAGTGATAACCACCCGATCTCGGGCTTGGCAGCGTTTTACGCCGCTCATGTCCGCCGCACATCGCCCGGCGACCCGCATTCAGTCTTCATCCGCAGGGCCCGGACAGGCTCTTGATAGGAGCACTTGATAGGGACAGGGGACCACTTGATAGGGACAGGCATTTTATAACGGCCATAGCATAGCGCTCGCGGTCGGCACGAGGAAAACCCCGGATCGAGATCGGCTCGAAACCCTCCGGAACCGCCCGCCTTGCAAGCACCCCCTAGTTCGCAAAGATCGGCGCGCCGGAACCCAGACCACGCGCGGACGCCCAACCCACGATTCGCTGAACGGCTCCGCGGAAGAGCGTGTCAGGCCCCACCCGGAATGCCGAGGCCATCCTCTCCGAATAGGGTCAGGCAATTTATCAGCATCCTCCGAATAGGGTCAGGCAATTTATCAGGGGACTCAATAGAATAGGGGACTCAATGGTAGGACTCGGATCATTGGTGAATGCGGTCGCGCTTCGTGCCGGAGTCATAACCACCCGATCTCCGACTTGGCAGCGTTTTACGCCGCTCATGTCCGCCACGCATCACCCGGCGACCCGCATCCAGTCTTCATCCGCAGAGCCCGGACAGGCTCTTTGATTAGGACAGCACTTGATAGGGACAGGCATTTTATATCCGATAGCGCCGGGGCGCGCCGATATTATAGATTACTGACGGTCTCCTGCATGAAGCGCCCACGGCGCGCCCCACGCCGGCCCTGGGCAACGCCCCGGGAAACTGGCACCAGAATCATTCCCAGCCCTGAAAGGGCGGCCCACAGCATCAACCCGGAAACGCTTTTCACGAAACTCGACCAGTTCGCCGACGCGCCCGATGCGCTAGCTTAGATGCGCTAGCTTAGATGCGCTAGCTTAGATGCGCTGGCTTAGATGCGGTGGCTTAGATGCGGTAGCTGATGCTGGATTTGGCCGCGACTGGTCGCCTTTTGCAGCGCAAAGGCGGATGGGAAACAGGCTCGTTGAAATTTCTGGCGACCAAGATTGGAAGCGGAGCAAGCCGACAGTGAGAGCGACCGTTTCGTGAGCAAGCTACCCAATCGAGGCATCGCCGATGCCCTAAACTCAGTGCCATTCGGGACAGGTATCATCGCAGCCAGCGATGTGGCGCCGCCTCTCGAAGCCTAAGTGAACGCAGTGGATCAGGCTGGCATGTCGCACACAGCCGCAGCGCATTCATCCACGTCGCGTCTTTCGTTCAGCGTACCGCGTCGAGGACGAGCGCTGTCTCAGACCTCAGCCCATGGCGTTGGCCTTGAACACGGCCTCCGGGATCTTGCCCGCGCGGTAGAGCTGCAGCAGGGAGTCGTCCCAACGCAGGTTCCCCTTGTAACGAAGGGCGTCGGCAAGGGATGTAGCGCCGCCATCGTATGCACGAATTCCCGCGCTGACCGCGTCACTGGTGTTTTGAATGTACTCGGTGACCAGCACCCGTCCGTTGAATCCCGTGATCAATCCTTGGGATAATACAAATGTAAGGGTCTCACTCAGACGCGCTAGGATCCCGGGCTGCTGTTCCTTTGGGAAAAACTCAAGGATCCGGTCCACGGTCTTTACGGCGCCGCGGGTATGGAGCGTGGATAATACGAGATGCCCCGTTTGAGCGGCTTCGATGCAGGTTTCCATGGTCAACCTGTCGCGGATTTCCCCGATGAGAATCACGTTGGGTGTTTTGCGGAGTAATTCCTTGAGACCCGTCTGGTAACTGAGCGTGTGGCGCCCGACTTCCTGCTGCGTGACAAGGGAGGGCGCGGGAATGACGGACCCGGGTTTGTTGGGATCCAGCATGGTGGAGTCGTACCGGTACTCGATGGGGTCTTCGATGGTGACGATGTGCTTCTGCATATGACGCCGCACCCAGTCGAGCACGGCGGCCAGTGTGGTGGACTTGCCGGAACCTGTGGGCCCCGTGACGAGACCGAATCCAAAGCGCCTGTTCATCAACTCCTTCAGGCTGTCTGTGACAGCCGCGTCGATGCCGAGGTTTTCGAGCGGTGTGATGGAACCCCTGAGCCAGCGGCAGGTGAGGCCGAGGCCGTCCTGGCTGAGATGCAGTTGCACCCGCATGCGCACGGGCGCGCCCAACGCACCGGCGTCACAGCTCATGTCGAGCACGCGCGTTGTTTGCAGGATCTCCCACATTTTCGCGGCACCGGAAACCGCATCGGGTTTTTCCCAGAGATCGACGGCCCTCTGGGTATAGAGCGCCTCGGCGAAAAGGCGGATGGCTTCTGGGGATTGCAGGCCGAACGATTCGGGCATCTCGAGCCCACGGTTGGTGTGGACGCAGATGAGAGCATTGGAGCGGAGTTGCACGTCGGAGATCTCCCTGCCCGCGTACATCTCCGCCAGTTCACCAAACAGGTTCAACGGAGCTGCGACTGTGGCTTCGGAGGAGTGCATGGGAGAGACGGTTAATTGCGGGCCATTTCCTCGATCAAGATGAGCCAGTTCATTTGGTGAACCGGGGGCAGCTCGGCGGGACTGGTGAGCGGCTTCAGATCGGCGGCGATGGTGTCGGCGTGGATCGCATCGTCGCTGCCCGACTTGATATCCATGGGTTTCCATGTGCCCGTGCCGGACTGTGTGAGGGTGCTGATCTGGCCGTGCAGGTCAAACGGACGGATCGCGGAGGTGGTGCCGATGCGGAGTTCGGCGGTGAAGATGGAGAGGGGCGGATAATAGACGCTGCCGGCGGGGAGTGCAGAACCCGCGGGTAATGTGGTGGCCGGAGTGACGTTGAGATCATCGCCCACATAGATGCGGTGGGGCGATACCACAGCCAGTCCCGCGGTGTAGGGCGTGAGGTCCTTTCCTTTGCGGATAATGACCGCCATATGGTCGGGCAATGGCGGGTCGGTCAGTGGAAGGATCGTGAGGGGGTCGGCTGCGGGCTCGGTGCGGAGGTGAATGGCGTTGTTCGTGACGACGGAAGCGCCTCCCTGGGATTGCAGCCAACTATCGAGGAGGGTTGGGTAAAAGGTGAGGCAGGAATGGTTCGAGTCCGTGAGCTCAGTCTGGAACGGGAGGACGGTCCCACCGGCCTGTAAAAGCGTGGGCCATGTGGAGCCCCGCTGAAGGATGATTTGCTTGGTGGCGCCGGTGGGAGTGAGAAAGCTGACGCGGATTGAGGCGGGGGTTTGATCCACCAGACTCACCATCGAGGTGGCGGTGACCGTGACGGCACAACGCTCGGAACCCTTGCTGTAGTCATCCCAGGAGTTTGCGGATGGAGCGTCGGCGCTCCTTTCGAGAAACTGCACACCGCGTTGAACGGGTTGGAAATTAAGGCGCCCGGTGTTGGCGCTGAGAGTCACGGGAAGGACATCGGAATTGGTCTGGACTTGGAGTCCCTCGCGGACGCCCGCCTGATCGAAGTCGTTCCCGACCGTTGTACCACTGAGGCTGACGGGGGCTGCGAGCTGGATGGAGTGTTTGCCGCTCACCCGGGAGGTGCCGTAGGTGTCCGCGAGGGAGATCTGGTCGGCATAGACTCCGCCGCTGATGGAGATCATGGCCGGGTTCCATGCCGCGCCGCTTTGATGGGTGCCTATTTCCGCAAAGGTGGCGGCTTCGATGGGGAGTTGGGAGGGGATTTCATAAAGCGAGAGGACGTAATGCTTGGTGAGGGGTTGGATGGCCTGTTTGCCTCCCGTGGTCTGCGAGCCGAAGGTGACGGAGAACGCCCACCAGTTGCGTTTGGCTACAATGGGAGTGCCCGGCGCCGCGTAACCAAAGCGGATATTCGGATACGGGATGTAATTATAGAGGGGGTACTTCACGACATCCGCCAGAAGGCCGGGCGACTGTTCGGAGTAGGTTTTGGTGCGGGATACGATGGGGCGCTGGGCGTCGGCGTCTTGAAGCCGGCTGGCACAGGTCAACAACGGCGGGGTTTTTCCGGCGAATCGCGGATCGTTGAAGATATCGCGATAATCGGTGGTCCCTGGAGTGACGCAGCCCACGGCCCCGGTGAGGGAGGTGATCCATGTGCCGATGAGACCCGCATCGGAGTCGGCGGCGTTGCCATTGCGCGCGGCAGCGAGGCCGAGAGCAGCCTTGAGATCGGCTGGGAGCGCAGTGGAGACGGAGGCCATGCTCTGCGCCTGCGAAAAAACGGCGCTCCACGAGTAACTGTCGGAGGCGGCGTAATTCTGTTTCATGCAATCGATGACGGCCTGGGGGAATGCTGCCACGAGGCCGCGCAGAAGGGATTCCTCGCGTTGCTGGTAATCGATGCGGAGCTGGGCCTTCGCAAGTTGATCCTGATTCATGAAGCCGCTTCGCAGGAGCAGGAGAAGGGTCGCTGTGAAGATGAGGCCGATGGCTGAAACCACGGGGAGCGCCGCCATTCCGGATGCGTTTCGGGGCTTCATCGAGCACCTCCATAGTAAGTGACCTGCTCATTATTCGGGCCGATGAGGAGAAGGCTCAGGATCCCTTCATCGCACACGAAGCTGGCCGATCGGATTTTACTGGAGACGGTCCACGAGGTCTCGGGACTGTTGATAGCCGGGTTGTGGAAGCGCAGCGCGGCCCCTGTGGGTGTGGGATCCACGCTGAGCACGCGTGTTTCGGTTGTTTGGGTGGCGGTCTTGAAGAACAGCTTCACAGCGGCGCCCTGCGACAGAGTGGGCAGGCCGCCCCCGAGAGCCTCTTCTTTGGTCGCATACACGAAGTAATGGTCCACGCTGTTGAGGATGCGGTTCAGGAGGTTTCCGATCTTCGGGGCTTCGGAGGTGAGGAAGACCTGCTGCTGGCACAACTGTAGGAAACTGACGTGCTGCTGCATCATGGCGACGAGTGCGCAGGAAAGGCCCATCAGGACGGCCATCGCGGCGGACATCTCCACGAGGGTGAACCCAGACTGGCGCGGTCGCGGACGTTCGTGGGCAGTCTGTTTCATTGGGTGCGCAGCGAGGTTCTGGTTTTCACATACGACTGATCCCCTGCCCTGTAGGAGAGGACTGAATAAAGCCTCCAGACCACCATGCTAACGTCCGGACTATTGGGCGGCGTTTCGCTTGTGCGGAAGCGAGTGAGTTGGGCCTGCACGGGTTGCCCGCTGGGGAGCACGCCGAGGGTCACGGTCTGGAGAGCATAGGAAGGGCTGTCGGAGGCGCGATCGGGCCACGGAGAGGGAGAAGCTTGGAGCGCGCTCATCGGGATCCGATTGGAAAGGGCCGTTTCCTTTGTGAGATAGGCATCGGAGAGGGTCTGCATCACTGTCCATCGGTTGCCTGAAAGCGCGAGGAGGGAGCCCTTGAGAACGAGGAGAGAAAGAAACACCACCACGCCGAGCGCGATGGAAGCTTCCATCAACACGAATCCAGACTGCCTGCGGAGTCTCCGCGGGGAACAGGGAGGGGCGGGGTGCATGAGGAGCGGGACCGCGTTTATTGAGCAGGTTTCTCGCCGGTGCTGAGTGCGCCGCGGGAGGAGATCACGCGGTCGACTTCAAAGGTGATTTTGAGCAGACGCTCGCCGGTCCTGTTGAAGAACGGTGTCTCCGTGATGACTTCGAGGGTGTAAATGCCGTCGGCGGATGCGTAGGCCGAGATGTTATCGATCGCGATCTGCACATCCTGCGGGACGTTGGTCGGAGTCACGCCTTGGTTTGGATTGTAATAGGAGCCGTAGCGCCGCTCGGTGCCGGTGATCAGAGTGCCGACCTTTCCCAGCACTGCGGGGCCGGGATAGATCTGGGCGTAGGTGCGGGAGTCTGGATAAAGGTGGGCCATCGCGAAGGTGATGGTCGGGATGCGGTCGATGAACACCTGGCCGCTGGTGATTTTGTCGATGTTGGCAGTGGCGACGGGCCAGATCTGGACGGTGGGCTGTGCGAGGATGGTGTCGGGCACGTTATCAGCCGCGTACTGGACGCAGGTGTAGGTTTGCTGGCCGCATCCGCTCATGAGGGTGGGCGACGCGAGTTCATGATAGACCGGCCCCCATGTGAGTTCGCCGTTGCCGAGGTTGTAAGCGTGGAGGAGGGAGGTGGGCATGTTCAGTGAAGAGTAAGTGACGGGGTCGTAATTCATTGCCCGGGCCTCGTAATAGACGGATTTTTCGGCGGCACTTGCGTCGCTGGAGGAGACCAGGCCCGAGACGGTTGTGGTGATGGTGAATGGGCGGTCCGAACGCGTGCGCTTCACATAGGTGCCACCGGCGGAATCGCCGAATACATAAGGATCCTCCGTGGTAATCGAGAGTCGCGCGGTGGGGCCGTACGCGTAGATGAGCTTGGTATCGAGGAGGTAGATATTCGTGTCCCATGCAGTGCCGCGGGCGAAGAGCTCGAACTTCGCGCCATCCTCACTGACAGGGAGCGGCGAGGTGTAGGGGCCGCCGGGCGTTGTGTAAGGGATGTCGTAGACCTGCCCTGTTTTGAGGTCCGTCTGCCGCACAAATGCATCGGTGACAGCGGCGCGAAGCGGGAGGGCGCTGAGCAGGCAGAACCAGAGGGTGATTTGCAGCGGTTTCATGGCGCGCAAGCGTTCAGCGGCGGTCGGCCGCCTTTGGGGTTTGGGGTGCGTTGTTACTGGCTGGTTCGAGCATGGTGATAGGGCATCCGTGGTAGACCGCGACGACGATGCGGACTTCATTCGAGAACTCGCGGATCAAGGCAGCCGGCGCTTTCATCTCGCCCCGGGACACAGGTAGCGGCACTTCCTTGGCGGTGATCCATGCAGTGTTCTTCTGCAGAAAATCGGGCCACATGAGGATATCGCCCTGCGGGCGCGCGATGACGCGGGAACGCAGATTCGTTGGGAGATGCAGGACGGATCCGATTGGCACGATGGTGAATTTGTCCCCATCGGAAATGAGAATGGAGGAAGTTAGGAGCGAGCTTTCCGTCGAGGGACGCGGTGCATCGAGCGGTTGGGTTTTTGAGCCATGAGTCGCTGCCTGTTGAGAGGCTTTGCTAGCAAGGGCGCGGAGGGATTCTTCATCGATGACATCGCGGGTTGCGCCTTGGCGATTGGCACCCGCTGTCGGCGCCCTGTTACTGCCCTGCGTTGTCGGTTCGCCGAGCATGCAGGGGGTGATGCTTCCTATGCCCAAGAAGGCGGCGATGAACACGAACGCGTGGAAGAGGAGAGTCACGAGGGAAGGAGATGTGGTCATATGCAGAGGGGTGAGGTGGGAGCCCGCTGGGTGGGGCTTGGAGGATGGCTGCGGGTTGCGCTGGTGCCGGAGCAGGAGCCCGGTGTGCAGGGTGGGAGGGGGCTTGCGCGTCGATCGCGTGGATCATGCGATCGACGTTCTCAAGACTTCTCAAAGGAGCGTCCCGAGAGTGGAGTTCTGCGGAAGCTGCGGCGGATCTGCTCGGCTCCATGGAGCCATCCACTTATTGGCGGATGATGAGCGCTGTGCCTGCGGGGTTGGGGTTCGACTTTGAGCGTCTGAGCTCCCACTGGCCGTCGGGGAATGTGAGGCTGCCGGTGGGAATCGGGGGGGCCTTTTGATATTCGCCCAGGATATTAAAGAAGCCGGTTGGCTTTTTACCGTTCCCCTCCCCCTGCCAGACGAGTTGCACATTGATGGGCGTGGATGCGCTCACAAATGCAGCGGACGGCGTGAGGGTGAGGGTTTTCAGCGGGCTGACATTATAGGTCTGGATATCCGTAAAGGTCAGTTGGACGGCGCCCGTGGTTGGGGTGGAGGATTCCGTGGCTGAGACGAACGCCTTGAACAACACCAAGCCCCCATTGCCTTGTGTCCCCGAGGATCCCGGCGCGCCGGTGGTGGTGCCGCGCGCCTCGGTGCCGGAGAAGATGAATCGGTAACAATTCGGGAGCGTGAGGGTGTTCCTGAAAGGAACCATGTTAGCGGACTCCGTGCCGACGGGTACGCCGGGGGCATTGAGTGCGACATCCCCGTGGGCGGGTTGCGCTAAACCGAAGACGAAACAGGATGCCAGAGGGGCCACCAACCGGACCGCACATGAGAGAGCATTCATGGCTTCGAAGGGGGGTTAAGGTTTGGAACTGTGGACGCGGATAGTGGGGCGTGCGGCGCTCAATAGCGAGGCTTTTCTGTAATGATATTGCCACACAGGATGTCAGGATGGCAGGATCGCAACGATTTGAGCGCCCGGCACCTCTTCGCATTCCGCCGGTATTTTACCGGTGGTCTGGGAAGCCCTGTTCCCCGGAATAGGAGCCGACTGAGCCTCGCGGAATAATACAAAACCCCGGGGTGGAAATCCTTAGCCCCCCTCCCTTGTTATGACCCCCACGCCGTCCCTCCCTCCCCTCCTTATTACCGCAGGCTCGGTACTGTTCGGCTCGATGGTGGGTTCGTTTCTGAACGTGTGTATCTATCGACTTCCGCGCGGTCTTTCGGTCTGCAGTCCTGCGCGCTCTTACTGCCCGCACTGCAGCAAGACCATCCCGTGGTGGGAGAATGTCCCCATCCTCTCGTGGCTGCTTCTGCGCGGACGCTGCTCCCGTTGCAAGGAAGCCATTCACGTGCGTTACCTGCTGGTGGAAATCCTGACGGCGCTCCTCTTCGGGGCGGCTGCGGCATTCCTCCCATTATCCAGTCCCCTGCTGCTTTTTCCGATCTTCACCCTGCTGGGGATCCTGATCGTCGCCACGTTTGTCGACATGGAGCACATGATTATCCCGGACGAAATCACATGGGGCGGAGTCGCCGCCGGTGCTTTGTTTGCGGTCCTTCTGCCGGCGCTGCACCATGCGACTTCTGCCCTTGGCGGGCTTTGGCTTTCGCTGCTCGGTGCGGCCGTCGGTTATGGTGTTCTCTGGGCGGTGGTGGAACTTGGGCGTCTTGTTTTTGGAAAGAAACGCACGGTTTTTCACGAGCCCACCCGGGTGCTCTGGAGACGCAACGGCGATGAGGCGGTTCTCACGATCGGCGCGGATCAGACTCCGTGGGGCGACTTCTTTGTGCGGGGCACGGAGCAGATCCGCATGGGCGTGCGAGGGATCGCCATCGACGGGAGGGCTGTTCCGGGCACGGGGATTCTCTGGACCCTGAATCACATGCGCATTTCCACGCCGGCGGGGGTCGGGGAAAAGGCCGTCGAGTTGGATCGGGTGAACGAGATTACTCTGCGGGCCCAGTGGATGTTATCTCCCAGAGAAGTCATGGGATTTGGGGATGTGAAGTTTCTGGCGGCCATCGGCGCCTTTCTTGGGTGGGAGGCGACGGTATTCACCGTGGCCGCCGCCTCCTGTCTGGGAACCGGTTACGGGCTCGTGACACTGCTGATGGGCAAACGCAAATGGCCCCCGCTTCCGTTTGCGCCTTATCTCACGGGGGGCGCGATTGCGTGGATCATCGACGGGCCGCGGATTGTGGAAGCCTATCTGCAGCTGCTCTTACCAGAGCGCTGAGAACCTGCGCGCTGGCACCGACTCCGGAGCGTATGCGCGGGCGGGCCGTGGCGGGGCCGAGTGGCGCTTGATTGGCCGGACCATGACGCGCTCGACGATCGCTCGAATTTGCCTTTCACGAATCCGCGCTCGATCGGGGTGCGGGTTTTTGGCAAGAATCCTCCCTATGTCTAACGCCCTGATGCAGGCGGACTTTTTCGCGAGCTTGGCGGATCCCCTGAGCTTGCGGGCGATGTTTGACCAACTCCCAGACGTCGTCTTTTTCATCAAGGATCGCCAGAGTCGGCTGGTGGGCGGCAACCGCGTGCTGATCGAGCGACTGGGCCTGGCATGCGAGGCGGACGTGGTGGGGCAGATGGACGAGCGGTTTGTTCCGGAGAAGCTCGCGCGGGCATTCCGCGTGGACGACGAGCGCGTGTTCACTACGCGGGAACCACTCATCAACCGGTTGGAAGTCTGGCTGACGGAGAGCGGCGAACTCGACTGGTTCCAGACCACGAAGGTCCCGCTGTTTGGCAAGAACGGCGAAGTCGTCGGCCTCATGGGAACAACCCGGCACGACCTGAACCGCGCCACTTACAAGCCGGAGACCGATCTCGCTTCGGTGACAAGTTATCTGGAGGAACACACGGACCGGATTGTGACTAATGCGGAACTCGCGAGCCAATGCGGGATGTCCGAACGCACGCTCAACCGGAAGGTGAACCAGGTGTTTGGCGTCACTCCGTATGAATTGATGATCCGGATTCGGATTCAGAAGGCGGCGGAGGCGCTTCTACAGACTTCAGCGAAGGTCCACGACATTGCGATCGCGCATGGCTTTTGTGATCAGAGCACCTTTACCCAGCACTTCCGCAAACGCATGGGAATGACCCCGCGCCAGTTCCGCGTAGGCCACCAGGTCTGACCGCTGGGGAAAGAGAAACGTTGCGCCTGCGCGACCAAGAGGTGACCAATGCCTTATTCAAGGCCGCCCTTGAGCCTCTGAATCTCCAACCGGCTCAGGATCAGGGGTTCGGTGCGTCCATGGAGGAAAACCTCTGTCCGATCGCGGGAAAGCGCGATCCAGTGGGCGATGCGCTTGTGCTGCAACAGCAGGCTGCGGCTGGTTTTGGAGAAGTGATCGCAGGGCAGACGCTTCTCCCAATGGGATAGCGGGAGCTTCATCATCACGGCATGGTCCTTGTCGAGGAGGACCCGGGTGTAGGAGCCCTCGGCTTGGACCGCCAGAATCTGCCCTGCCGTCACGCGGCGCACCACCGCTCCATCGCGGAGGGCCACGGGGTCCGAAAGGGCGAGGACATCGGCCCCGTCCAATTGCAATTCGCTGACCCTTTGGGTTTCCGTGAGCAGCGGCTCTTCCGGCGCGGCAGGCCGGTGGCTTTCGATGCGCTTTACCATGGCGGCGAGGCGAGACGGCGAGACGGGCTTCAACAAATAATCCAAGGCGTCCACCTCGAACGCCTGTACCGCGTGGGCACTGTGCGCGGTGACAAACACGATGGCAGGCGCGGGCTCCAGTCCGGCCAGATGGGGCAGCAGGGCGAATCCGTTGTCCGGCGGCATCTGGATATCCAAAAAGATCACGTCCGGACGCTGCTCTTGGGCGAGGGCGGCGGCGGATTCCACGGAGTCCGCCTCACCGACCACCGCGACCCCGGGATGGCTTTCCTCCAGGAGTTCGCGGAGGGAACGGCGGGCGAGACGTTCGTCATCCACCAGCAGTGCGCGCAGGGTCGTCGTCATGGGTTCAGTGGGAGCAGGAGTGAGGCCACGACCCCCTCGTCTGTCGCATCAATGGAGAAGGTGGCGACGCCGAAATACAGAAGCTCCAGCCGGCGGCGGAGATCCACAAGCCCCGTGCCGAGGGATCCGGCGGAATCGGGCGGGACCCATGCGCCGGTGTTTTTGACGACCAGATGCAGACGGCCGCGGCGCAGGCTGGCGGCGACGAAAACCCGCAGAGGCAGGGGGCTCGTACGCTGACCGTATTTGACGGCGTTCTCGACAAGGGTGAGGAGGGAGAAGGGCGGCAGGCTGGATCCGGACACCGAAGCGTCACAGTCCACGGCGTACTCCAGTTTCTCCTCAAAACGGATCTTCTCGAGATGGAGGTAATTCTCGATTGCAGCGAGTTCCTGGCTGAGGAGGCAGAACGATCCGCGCTCCATCAGCGAGAAGCGCAGGGATTCCGAGAGGGCCAGGGTGATATCGCGCACCTTGGCGGGATCGCGCGCCTCGGCGACGATGGAGTTGAGTGCGTTGAAGAGGAAGTGCGGGTGGATCTGGCTGCGCAGCCGGTGCAGCTCCGCGTTCCGGCGGTTGCCAGCCATGGCGGCGGCGCGCTGGCTGAGTTTGATTCCGAAATAAAGGAGGATCCAGACACCGAGCACCAGCGCACGGAGCAGGAAGAGTCCCGCAAAATGCGTGGTGGAATAATCGGTTGCGCCTCCCACGCCGCAGATGCGCAGGATCCATTCGGAAGCGACAAGCTCGAGCCACGCGAGGCTGAGGGAGCCGGCGCCCACGGAGCAAGCGAAGGCGATGGGATGACCCGGGACCCGTTTTTGCAGATTCCTGCACAACGGCCGGATCGCGGTGGTGAGGAGGAAGCCCGTGACGGGGCGCGCGAGGGCGAGAGCGAGGATGAGCGGTTCCTGAACGCTCCCCGTGAGGAGGATTGCAATGGGGACCAAGCTGAACAATCCCCAGCCCGCGAGGTGCAGAGGCCAGAAGCTGAGTTTGCGCGGGATCAACACGCTGACCGTCAGATCATCATCTGGCGAAGGCAGCGAGGAAGTGAGGGGCATTGGCGCAGGTCGAGGTTTCTCAGGCTAGTCCGCTGGGCAGGGCTCTATCTAATGAAAACCACTGCCTCTGCCTATCCAAAGCTCACTCCCGCGGGCCCATGGCTCCATTAGCCACCGGGGCCCACCAGCACCCGGCGGCGAGTGCGGCGAGCTGAAGCGCAGGGCTAGTTCCCGCTGTTGGAGTAAGTGCGGAAGAAGACCTTACTGAGCAATCCAAAATAGCTTCACATTTATTACAAATGATGCCATCGAGGGTCGATGGCAAGAAAGAGCGCAAAGACAATCACAGGACGCCGTGAGCGCCAAGAGAAGCGGCGGATGCAAGCAGCCTCACTCTTTGAGGCGGGCAAAAGCCGCGCAGCAGTCGCCGGCACGCTTGGTGTAA
>CAMAUX010000065.1 GCA_945861435.1 Chthoniobacter flavus
TGAAAATGAACCACAGATGAGCGTCGAAAACTTCCTCTCAGAGCCAGCCGAACCGATGCCTGTCGGTGAGCCGAACGCAGTGAGACAGACTGCCGCAGGCAGCCCGTAGGGTGCGAAGCATCAACGCCAGCGAAGTCAGCCCAAGAGCAACAGTCCGGCTGACGCAACCTCTGAGGGCTTATTCGTGGACGGCATGGTTGGAAATGACACTGAGATAAACCGGGAGATCTGGTCGGGCGGGGAAGATGCCTCAACCGCCGCTTCAAGCCTGTACGCAGGTAAGAGCTGACAAAGAGCGGGCCGGAGTGTCAGAAGTCGGAGCTGCTGGTAGGAGCGTTGATCTGTGGGACAGTACAACCCACGAGGAGCGAAGCGGCAGTGCTTGTATTCAACCTAAATGCGGCGAGGAAAACTCGTCGGATCTGATGTGAGTTTCTGTGGTAACGGAATTTGCAGCTTAAAACCATCCCGTTTCAGTCTCACCCGTTGGGTGAGTGAGCTTGAGCGATCTTCAAAGTCTGTAACGGCAGGGCTGTTAACCTCAATTACCCAGGCACTGATAGGACTCAGTAGTCACCTGAACCCGGAGAGTTTCCAATGGCCCACGGAACGCACTGAATGCACGGACCACGCAACAGACTCAGCCTCCTCATTCCCTTCATTCCCCCCCTTCCTTCCGTGCGGTCCGTGTGATTCCGTGGGCCGTCCATGCACGTTTTCAGACTAAAGAATATTCGGAAAGCCGTGTGCGGGAAAATCGGGCGCTTCGATAATACGCGGCGCCCCCTAATCTACATTATGTCCTGTGTCCGTTTGTGTCTTGGTGTGTGAGGAAGTGGGAATGAATGGCGCGCCAAGGCACCAGGGCATCAGGGCACCAAGTAGAAGAGCCGGGCCGTTGGGTTGAAAGATGGCTGCAATGGACCGGTATTATCTCCGCCTTGCTCTGACTCCCTCAATGAGGGATGACCGATGACCAATGCCCTTCATTATCGAGGATAGCGCAATAGGGTGACGCGCCACGCTCAGGGGCCGGGCGTGGGGCTATCGATTGTCTGCGGCCTCGCGCCGCTTGACCTCGTCCCAGAGCGGGTCGAGGAGGGAGAGGTCGGCTCCATCCAGTTTTACGCCGCGCTCTTGAGCGAGGGATTCCAGAGCCTTGAATCTTGTGGAGAACTTGTCGCTGGCGCGATGGAGTGCGACCTCGGGCTGGATCTTGAGTTTGCGTGAGAGATTGACGACGGAGAAGAGGACGTCGCCGAGTTCATCCTCGAGGCGGGAGGGGTCGCCCTGAAGTTCCGCTTCGAGTTCGGCGAGTTCCTCGCGCACTTTGGCGAGGACGGGCAGCGGGCTTGTCCAGTCGAAGCCGACCTTGGCGACCTTCTTCTGGATTTTCTCGGCGCGCATGAGTGCGGGGAGGGCTTCGTTGATGGAATCGAGGAGGGAGGAGGATTCGCCGCCCTTTTCCTGCTGCTTGATCTGTTCCCACCGGACAAGGACTTCCTCGGTGGTGGAGCAGTTGGCGTCTCCGAAAACGTGGGGGTGACGGCGAATGAGCTTTTCCGTGATGCCTGCCGCGACTTGGTCGAAGTTGAAGCGGTCTTGCTCGCTGGCGATTTGGGAGTGGAAGACGACTTGGAGGAGGAGGTCGCCGAGTTCCTCGCAAAGGTTGGCGTCGTCACGGGAGTTGATGGCCTGGAGGACTTCATAGGCCTCCTCGAGAAGGTCGCCGCGGATGGAATGGTGGGTTTGCTCGCGGTCCCACGGGCATCCATCGGGAGCCCTGAGGCGGGAGACGACCTGGCGCAGGTGTTCGAGGGGAGGGAGGGCAGGGGTGGACATGGCGTTCTTGATTCGGGCAAACGGGGATGAACCGCAATGCCTCAGATATGCCAGAGGGCGCGATGGGTTCCGAACTCGGAGATTTCGCCGGAGGATCTGGTGCCGAAATAAGCGAGCATGGAGATGACGAAGAGGAAGGTGCCTGTGAGGACGAATGCGACGAGCCAGCTGGGGATGGAGGTGCCCACTTGGAGTGCGGCGTAGAAGGAGGGGAGGTCGGTGATGGGTTGTTTGGCATGGAGGAACAGCTTGGTGATCCATGCCGAAAGGATGGTGAGATAGAGGTAGCCGTAGTTGCGTTTGAGTCGGCGGCCGATGGCTTCGAAGCGGCCGATTTTGAAGCTGGGGAGCAGCAGGTCTTCGCAGACCAGCTTCTGCCAATCGCCTTGGAGGAGTTGATCGTTCCGGGCAACGATGGGGACGAGGAAGTGCGCCTCAAGCATGCGGACGCGTGCGCGGAAAGCATCGTAGAACCTGTAACGGCGCGCCTCGATCCAGAGGAGGATGCCGACGATGGCGATGTTGAAGAAGAAGAGGATGTGGGGGACGGCCTCGAGGGAGAAGGCGACGGTGATGATGGTGCTGGAGGTGGTGATGGCCCAGTTGGTGGTGTTGTCGAGTCGCGCGCGCCACGCCATGATGCGGCCGATTTCGCCCCGGTAAAAATGGGACATGGCCGTGACGTAGAGGGCATCGATCTGGGGGGGATGGCCCTGCGCGGCAGCCGGATCCCCGCCGATTTCCGGCGGGGTGGTGCAGCCGGTGGCGGCTTCTTTTTGGACCCCTGTCTGCTCCCGGGAATTCATGCACGCGTCGACGTTTTCGCCGCGTGGCTGTTGGGGCGCAGTCCTGCGGTTTTTCTCTGCTGGGTGGGTGGTGTCTTAGTGCGGGTGCTCGCCGTCCTTGCGGATGAGCGTCTCGCGTGCGGCTTCGAGTTGGTCCCGCTCCTTCTGGGTGAGGCTTGAGAGGCCGGTTCTTGAGATTTTCTCGAGAAGCGGGTCGATGGATCGGAGGACTTCTTCGCCCGCGCCTTCCGGGCCGGCTCCGGAAACGTCCCATGGATCGCGGACGACGCGGAACTTTGGAGTGGAGCGCCATGGACGCCAGGCGGTCCAGTTTGGGAGGTTGAAGGAGCCGCGTTGGTGGGCGACGAAGGCGACGGCCACGGCGGCGGAGCACCAGAGAGCCAAGGCGAAGGCGTACTGGCCGGCGGCGATTTCCTGGAGGGTGTAGACGGTCATCAGGATGGCGGCGAGCCATCGGGCAGTGAGGCCGAAGAAGGTGGGCATTCCCGGGTAGAGGGTGGCGAATGCGAGGAAGAGGGAGAAGTGGAGGTTGCTTGAGCCGGAGAGGGCTCTGGGGCCGGAGTCTGGCGCTGCGAGGGCGAGGAGGCTCAGCACGCCGGGGGCGGCGAGGATAAGGAGGAGGTAGAGTCGGAGGAATGCGGGGCGGCCGAGGACGAGTTCGATTTCACGGCCGAAGCGGTGGAGAAGGAACATCTCGAGGACGAACCACAGGAGGCCGAAGCCGGGTCGGTTGACGAGGGGGTAGGTGAACAGCTGCCAGACGCGTCCGCTTTGGAGGACGTCGGCGCTGGAGAATCCGAGGGCGTGGAAGATGCCGCCCATGCCGGCGGTGCCGAGAGCGACGCCGAGGAGCAGAGCCGCGACATAGGCGGCGACGAGCGCGGTGCTGGCGTAGACGGGGTAGCCGCGGAGGTAAGTGAGCGGGCGCTGGTGTTCGGATGCGTCGGAGCCTGTCATTGCGCGTGGGTCTTGGAGGGAGGTTGTTTCATCTTGGAGTGTGTGGAGTGGGTGCGCAAGCGGGGTTGGCACCCCTCTGCGCCGTGGTGGCGCTGGGAAGGGGATGCATGGACAGCGTGCACTCGATGGACGCGGTGGACGCGGTGGACGCGATGGACGCGATGGACGCGGTGGACGCGATGGACGCGGTGGACGCGATGGACGCGGTGGACGCGGTTGAATTCATGGAAGGGACGGACGCTGGTGAGTTTTGGAAGCCTGGGACTTCATTGGGCTGAGACGCTGGGCGCTCACTCTTTTAATCGAACGCGCGGTTGCGGGCGGGCGTGCATGCAAAGGGCGTGGATCGCCTGCGGGGCGAGTGGGGGCGGCTTTTCGGAGGCGGCGCCCCCGGGGGCCTGCGTTTGCGCGGGGAAGCTGGCGTGTTGCAATGGGCAGACTGCAGCACTCGCCCTGAGGGATCGACTGTGTTAGGACTTGACCCCCGATCCCCTGTGAGCGCCAGCAATCCACCCCCATCCGTTTCTCCGCCGAGTCCCCACCTGTACGCAGGGCTGCTAGCGCTGGCGCTTGCGGCGATTGGTGCGCTGTGCGCCGTGGGATGGGCGCGCAGTCTTGAGCGGGAGCATATTCATGCCGTGGCGCCGGAGCTTTCGCAGGAGAAGCTGCAGGGTACTGCGTTGCAGAAGCAGGCGTTTGTGGATCCCTACCTGCTGGTGCTTTACGGCAGCTCGGAATTGGTGAAGGAGATGCCGAACAAGGCGGCTAATTTCTTCAGCGACTATCCCACCGGGTTTCGAGTGTTTCCGGTGGGCAAGGAGGGGTGCACCCCGCTGAACGTTCTGCACAAGGTGGCCGCCGTCGGTTCGTCGGCCCATGGCAGGAAGGCCGCGTTTTCGGTGTCGCCCGGCTGGTTCTGGAGCGAGTTTTTCGACTCCTCCTTTTACGAGGGCAATTTCTCCGAGATGCAGGCTTATGAAACGGTGTTTAGCACGAGGTTGAGTGCTGGGCTTAAACATGACATCGCCGAACGGATGCTGCGTCATCCGAAGACGCTGGATGGTCGGCCCTTTCTGCGTTTCACCGTGGAGCGGCTTGCGGGTGGAGGCTGGAGCGACCGCGCGGTGACGTCGCTGCTCCAACCTCTGGGTCGGCTGCATTGTGCGATATTCCGGCTGCAGGACCACATGGAGGTGGCGCTGGACATTACGGAGCGTGAGGAGCAGTTGCATCCCAGCAGGCCCTCGCGTTTCCGTGGGCTGAACTGGAACGAGCTTTTGAAAAAAGCGGCCAAGTTCGCCAATGCCACCGCGATTCAGAACAAGCGCAACGAGATTCAGAGGCGCGGCCACGCCCCGGCCTCGCGGGACAAGGTGTTCATCCAGACGCTGGGCTCCGCGCAGGAGTGGATCGACCTCGGGCTCTGCCTCCGTACTTTTCGTGAACTGGGCGTCCAGCCGCTCCTGCTCAGCGTTCCCATCGATGACATGCGTCTGGCTGCCTACGGCATCAGCCAGCCCTCGCGGGAGTTCTACCTCGGCCGCCTCACGGAACTCGCCAACCGGAACAAGTGCATCCTGATGGATTTCCGCGAACACTCGGCGAATGACGGATTCACGGTGGATTTCTTCGACCACCTCTCCGACGAGGGATGGCTGTATTACAACAAGGCGCTCGACGATTACTTCCACGACCGTCTTCCGGCCCGCTGAACGCTCTCCTGCCGCGTCATGACGCCCACCGTCGCCGTCCTCGGAACACTCGACACGAAGGGGCAGGAACACGCGGCCCTTGCGGAAATGATCCGTCGGCGGGGGTTTGGCGTGCTGCTCATCAATGTTGGCAGTCTTGGGGAGCCGACGGTCGCCCCGGATGTGAGCGCGAGCGAGGTGGCTGAGGCGGGCGGTGAGGACTGGCGTACGGTGTTTGCGCGGTGCGACCGCGGGGAGTCCGTGGCCCTCATGGCACGTGCCGCGGCGCGTCACCTTGCAGGCCTTGTGCGGGCTGGTGTGGTGCACGGCGTGATCTCGCTCGGTGGCGGTGGTGGGACTGCCATTGCGACGGCCGCAATGCGCGCGCTGCCGGTGGGTTTTCCGAAGGTGATGGTGTCGACCCTTGCGAGCGGCAATGTGGCGCCTTACGTGGGGACGGTCGATATCGTGATGATGCCGGCCATTGTGGATGTGGCGGGTCTTAACCGGATCTCGCGTGCCATTTTTGAGAACGCCGCCGGAGCCATTTGCGGAATGGTCGGGGCCGCGGAAACCCGGCGTTCTGAATCGGCGACGGATCGTCCGCTTGTGGTGGCGAGCATGTTTGGCAACACCACCGACTGTGTGGGGGCGGCGCGCCGGCAGATGGAGGAGGCCGGGTTTGAAGTGCTGGTGTTTCATGCCACCGGCCAGGGTGGGCGCGCGATGGAAACGTTGATCACCAGCGGGATGGTGGCCGGGGTGCTGGACATCACCACCACCGAATGGGCGGATGAACTGGTGGGCGGCATTCTAGGAGCCGGGCCGGACCGCCTCGATGCCGCGGGCATGGCGGGAGTACCTGCGGTGGTTGTGCCGGGTTGTCTCGACATGGTGAACTTTGGCGAGCCGCGCACGGTGCCCGAACGTTTTTCCGGGCGTAGATTTTACCATCACAACGCGCAGGCGACGCTGATGCGGACCAATGAAGCCGAGTGCGCGGAGCTCGGGCGGATCCTTGCGGGAAAAGTGAATCGGTACACGGGCCCTGTCAGCGTGCTGCTACCCACCCGGGCCATCAGCTTGATCAGCGCTCCCGGCCAGCCCTTCCACGATCCCGCGGCCGATGCCGCGCTTTTCGAAGCGATCCGCTCCCATCTCCGGCCCGGCATTCCGCTGAGGGAGTACGACTGCGCGATCAATGACCCCGTGTTTGCGAGGGCTTGCGCCGGTGAGTTGCTGGCGTCTCTGGGTGTGCCGTCGGTGGGCGGGTGAGCAGGGAGGCGTCAGGATAGAAGGTCGAAGCGGTGAGGGCTGGCGGGGTTCGTATCCGCCTCGCCATTCCGCCCCTTGGGATCTTTGTGAGCTGGGTGTGAGAGAGCAGATATTGCCAGAGAGCAGATATTGCCTGTCCCTATTTGCTTCGATGAGCCGTGTTTGCGAGGGCTTGCGCCAGTGAGTTGCTGGCATCTCTGGGTGTGCCGTCGGTGGGCGGGTGAGCAGTGAGGCGTCAGGAGAGAAGGTCGAAGCGGTGAGGGTTGGTGGGATTCGTATCCGCCTCGCCATTCCGCCCCTTGGGATCTTTGTGAGCTGGGTGTGAGAGAGCAGATATTGCCTGTCCCTATCTGCTTCGATGAGCCGTGTTTGCGAGGGCTTGCGCCAGTGAGTTGCTGGCATCTCTGGGTGTGCCGTCGGTGCACGGGTGAGCAGGGAGGCGTCAGGAGAGAAGGTCGAAGCGGTGAGGGCTGGTGGGATTCGTATCCGCCTCGCCATTCCGCCCCTTGGTGTCTTGGTGCCGTGGTGTGAGAACCTGCGGCTGAAGGGCCACCCGAAGGCACCAGGGCAGCAAGGAAGCCGCGGGTGCGCGCAGTTCAAAAGCGGACGCAATGCACTCAGGCCAGAATGTCTTTCACCACGTTTCCGAAGACGTCCGTCAAACGGAAGTCCCGGCCTTCGTGCCGCCACGTGAGGCGTTCGTGATTGAGGCCCAGTTGATGGAGCAGGGTCGCGTTGAGGTCGTGGACATGCACGGGGTTCTCTGCGGCGCGGAAGCCGAGGTCGTCGGTGCTGCCGTAGACGCTGCCTCCCTTGACTCCGCCTCCGGCGAGCCACATGGAATAGCCGTAGGGATTGTGGTCGCGTCCGTTCTTTCCTTCGGTGGTCGGCGTGCGGCCGAATTCGCCCGTCCAGACGACAAGCGTGTCCTCCAGAAGGCCTCGATTGGCGAGATCCTTGAGCAGGGCGGCGCAGCCTTGATCGACTTCGCGCAAACGCTTGGCCTGGCCGTTGTGGTTGTCGCCGTGGGTATCCCAATCGTCGTTGTCGCCGCCGTGATAGATTTGGATGAAGCGCACGCCGTGTTCCACGAGGCGGCGGGCGATCAGGCATTGCTCCCCAAAACCCGTGCCATAGGAAGCGCGCGTGGTGGCGGATTCGCGGCTGAGGTCCACGGCCTCGGGCGCTGCGCTTTGCATCCGGAATGCGAGCTCGTAGGAGGCGATACGGGCGTCGAGTGCGCTGTCAAAGCGCCCGGCGGCGTGTCGTCGGTTCATCTCCTGCATGTAATCCAACACGGCGCGCTGATTGCCTCCTTTGAGCTCGGCAGGCGGCGCGAGGTAGGGAATCGGCGTGGCCCCGGTACCGACACGTGTTCCCTGAAAGACTGCGGGGAGAAAGCCGCTGCCCCAGACCCCCGGTCCGGGCTTGAGCGGGCGCGAATGCATCACCACGAACGCGGGTAGATTGCTGGCCTCGCTGCCGAGTCCGTAGGAGAGCCAGGCTCCGAGCGAGGCGCGCCCGGGGAGGCTCGATCCCGTGTTGAGGAGCCAGATCGCAGGGGTGTGATTGAAGACCTCGTGATGCATGCTGCGGATGACGCAGAGCTGATCGGCGCACTGCTGCAAATGCGGCAGCGCATCACAAATCTCCATGCCGCCCTGGCCGCAGCGCGTGAAGGTCTGCTGGCTCCCCATCAGCTTCTGCTTCCTCACATCGGTGAACTGGAGCTTGAGCTGATGGTATTCTTCCGGGGCCGGCTGGCCGTCGAATTGGGTGAGAGCCGGCTTTGGGTCGAACGTGTCGACGTGGCTGGGTCCACCGTGCATGAAAAGGTAGATCACCGCTTTTGCCTTGGCCGGGAAATGCGGGGGACGCGGCGCGAGTGGGTTCGCCTGTGCGGACGGTTCCCCCGCTTCCAACCAGCCATCACGGGCTAACAGCGAAGTGAGTGCGATGCCGCCGAGCCCGCCGCCTGTGTGGCGCAACCAATCTCGGCGACTGAGCAGGGAGGATGTCGGTTTAGTCCACATAAACGAACTCGTTCGCGTTGAGCAAAGCGATGCACCACTCGACCCAAGCCGCGCCGCGTGCTGGTGGCATCGGCGTTTCATCCGCGATGCCGGTGGGGAGTGCCGTCGGAGCAGGTGGGGATTTTTTCCATTCCTCCTCGCGGGCTTGTAAAAAGAGAAGTGCGCTGTCGTGTTCCGCAGGTTCGATTGGTCGGCCAAAGACGAGCGGCCAGGCGATGCCGGCGGCCTTGGAAGCATCGCCCGCTCCCTCCCTCCACAAGCGGCCCGCAAGCGCACGCGCATGGGTGAGCGTGTCGCCGCTATTGAGCAGGGCAAGCGCCTGCGAGGCCACGATAGTGCAGTCGCGGCCGGCGCAACTCCCCATGTTATCGGGGCTGTTGAAGGCATCGAAGAACGGCAGCTTCACGGAGCGCCGCACCACGGTGTAGAGGCTCCTTCGACGAAGCTGTGCCTCGTCTTTGGTGGGGCTCCAGTTGGTATTGCGCAGGGCGGCCAGCGCCCAAGGCTCCACAACCGGAACCACCGGTGGGCCGAACGATTCCGGGTTCAGCTCGCCAGTTGCTCTGAGCATGGCATCGCGCAACTCCTCGGACTCCAGCCGTCGCCGAGGAAAACCAGCGAGCAGGCGGTTGTCGGGATCGACCTTGAGGGCTTCTTGGGAGCGCAGGCTGGATTGACGATAAGTCGCAGATTCCAAGATCAGTCGCTGGAGGTGACGCAAGTTCCAGCCGCTGGAGACCAACTCGCTGGCGAGCCAGTCCAGCAACTCGGAATGCGAGGGCGCTTCGCCTTGATGACCAAAGTCATTCGCCGTGCGGACCAATCCCTTGCCGAAATGCCATTGCCAGACGCGGTTCACCAGCACGCGGGCAGTCAGGGGATTATTCGGTGCGGTGAGCCATTTTGCGAGCGAGGCGCGGGGATGTTTCTCCACCGAGAGCGGTCCACCGCCGGGGAGAACGGCAGGCAGGGCTGGCGGGGCCTGGCGCACCGGCATCTCGACCTCGCCGCGCCGCAGCACTTGCACGACACCCGGCGTTTCGCGCACCGCCACCTTGATGAAAGCTGGGCGCTTATCGTTCGCACCGCCGCCCTTGCCCTCGCGCTCCTCCTTCAGGTCGCTATCGGCAAAGATCGCCTGCAGGCCGTAGTAATCGTTCTGCGTGAGCGGATCGAACTTGTGGTCATGGCAGCGCGCGCAACCCATCGTGAGGCCGAGAAAGGCCGCGCCTGTGGTGTCGGCGAGATCGGTGAGCCACGCGTTTTGGACCTCCTTGCTTCGCTGAATCCCGCCCTCGAAACGCATTGGCCCGATGGTCAGGAACAGAACGCCGTCTCCTGCTTCCTTTGCGTCCGTCCAGAGTTCGTCGCCGGCGATCTGCTCTTGGATGAAACGATCCATCCGCTTGTTCGCCGCGAAGGATTTCGTCAGCCAATCCCGATACTGCCAGGCGTGCGTGAAGAGATAATCCAACTCATAGCCCGCGCTGTCTGCGTAGCGAACGAGATCCATCCAGTGGCGTGCCCAGTGTTCGCCATACTGCTTCGAGGAAAGCAGGCGCTCGAGCAGCGTGGTATAGCCTGCATCATGAGGCTTTGCGGTGAACGCCGTCATTTCCTCAGGCGACGGCGGCAGCCCTTGGACGCCGAAACTCACCCGTCGCAAGAGCGCTGCGGGAGACGCTGGCGGTGCCGGGGCGAGACCCTGCTGCTCCAAGCGTTCGAGAATGAAGTAATCGATCGGATTGCGCGGCCACGAAGTGTTTCTCACGGTTGGCAGCGCAGGGCGGTTGGGCGGTGTATAGGCCCAGTGCGCCTCATACCTTGCGCCCTCAACGATCCATCGCTTCAACATTTCCTTCTGCGCAGCGGTGAGTTGCTTGTGCGATTTCGGCGGCGGCATGGTCTCATCGCGATCGGTCGTCTCGATTCTTGTCACCAGCGCACTCTGCTCAGGCTTGCCCGGCACAATCGGCACGTCGCCTGATTCCGAGGGTTTCAAAGCATCCTCGCGCTCATCCAACCGCAGCTTCGCCTTGCGTTGCTTCGCATCCGGCCCGTGACAGGCAAAGCAATTGTCCGACAAGATCGGCCGCACATCGCGGTTGAACTTCACCTCTGCAAACGCGCTCGCGGTCAACGCGAAGATCAGCGCGGCGGTCGCGAGGACGGTTGATCCTTTTCGCATTTTAACGCAGTGGCTGTCATTCCCCATGCGAACGCGCGGAGGCACGGTGCACAGTGCGTGGCGCATAGGATTCATGGGGTTGGGCATACGAAACAGTTTGCCGGTTTGGAGTGTCCCAAGAGTTCTACAAAAAGAAAGCCGGTTATGGCGGGGGCGACGAAGGAGTCCGGACCGGAAATACAACCGTGCTCCGGAAGACCGCCATCCAGCCTCTGAGTGAACGCAAAGAGGTTCGGTTGGGCCTTCAGTCCGCGGCTTGTTGGTGTGGTACGGCCACCCCAGGGCGTTGAACTGGGCTGGATTGGATCGAGACCTTGCCCCGGTTGAGATGAGGATTAGTGGCCTTCTGAAGGGGACACGGCAGCAGGGATGGCCGTTCTTTTCCCGGGGCCGAGAAGGACGACCGAACAGGCCACGCAAGGGACTGTTCTTGTTCTGAATGCGGATGGTCCTCGTACTGCCCCGCCTTCGGAGTCTCGGGAGCGTCGGGACGCAGAGTGATATTGCGGCTTGGCCGTCTCGATCAGAGGAGGCGCAGGGTGCAGGGATAGCGAAACGGGACGCCCTCGCCGGCTTTCACTGCGGCGATGATGGTGATGATGATATCGAAGCCCCACACGACGGGGAGGATCAGGAGTCCGATCAAGAGGAAGGCAAGAACGCCGGCCACGAGAAAGGCGATGGTCATCGTGATCTGGAAGTTCAGCGCCTCCTTGGCTTGATCGGCGGCGAAGGGCAGTTCGTTTTTGTGCACCTGCCAGATGATCAGCGGCCCGATCAGATGGCCGAAGGGGACGACATGCCCGCTGAAGGCGCTCAGGTGGGCGACCAGCGCCCAGGTTTTGTCCTTGTCGGAGATGGGCGATGGGAGGGGCGGGGGAATCATTGGTTAAACAATCCAACCACACGCCCCCGTTGCGCAAGCCTGTTGTCGCCGCGGTTCACGGAGCCTGCAGTGGCAGGCGCAGGCGGGGGCGCTCAGCTTCCTGCGTAGAGGATGCGGCCGCACTGCTCGCAGTGGGGGATCTCGCGGCCGGCCTTGGTTTTGGCGGCGGTCGAGGGCGTGAGCTTCATGTGGCAGCCGGTGCAGACCTCGTGTTCGAGGGCGACGACAGCGGAGTCGTTTTTGCTGGCGAAGAGGCGGTTGTAGGTGTCGAGGAGGTCCTCTTCGACTTCGGTGGCGAGGCGTGAGCGCTCGGCTTCGATCTCCGTGAGCTGGACGCCGATGGCTTGGACTTTCTCCTCGATGTTCTTGTTCTGGCGGGCGTTGAGAGCCTGCGCCTCGGTGAGGTCCTTTTCGGCTTGGGCGATCAGTGCACGCTGGGATTCCGCGGATTCCATGACTTCGAGTTCGCGGTCTTCGATGGCGCGGATCTCCGCTTCGAAGCGCTTAATCTCCTCGGTGTAGGCTTGGTATTCCTCGTTCTTCCGGGTCTCGAACTTTTGCTGGTTGAGCTTGGTGATGGTGGCGCGCTTGGAGTCGACCTCCATTTCCATCTTCTTGCGTGCGATCTCGAGTTCCTGCCCCTTGAGCTTCTGCGCATCGCGGTGGGCGGTGCTGCGTACGAGTGCTTCATCGAGGTTCTTCTTCTCCAGAGGGGTCACCTTGAGTTCCGCTTTGAGCGCACGGATTTTGCGGTCGCGGTCTTGGAGTACGAGAAGCTGTTCGATGGCTTTGAGCATGGGAAATGTTGGGTGAGGGGTGAAGGGGGGTGGGACGTGAGTTCGTCCGTCCTCAGTAGAGGAGGGTCTCGGTGGGGGGCTCCGTCTTGGACACTTTTTCTGCCTTGATGATGGCTGTTCTGCGACCGTTTACGATGGGGAAGGTGGAGGTGCCCACGATCTTGATCCATGTCATTTCCGGAAGGTTGGGGAGTTCGTCGGCCTCGACCAGTGTGGCCACCGGGCGTGCATCTGCGGCGCAGCAGGTCATGAACATGCGGACGGCCTTGAAGCGCTTTTGTGCGGAGTCCGGGCCGGTCTTTTCGGGCATGAGCTGACCCACGAGTTCGATGCGCTTGTCCTCGAAATCTTTGCGCAGGGCGCTGTCCTGGGCTGCGTAGAGCAGGTCGAGCACTTCGGCGATGATTGTTCCGTCTGCGGTGCGTTGGAGGTAATCGGGGGTGGCGGCATCCTGTCCTGCGGGAAGATCGGAGGGTGCTGCGGAAGGATTGGTTGTGTTGGGGGCGGCTGCGGCTGGAGCGGTTGGCTGGGCAGGGGACGGTGTTGGTGCGGCGGCGGGAGGGGTTTGGGCGGCGGCGAGTGCTGCCGGGGGTTTGCGGCCGCGGAGGGTGGAGCCGTCGGTGTCGATGCCGCGGTTTTCCATGGCCTTGATGCTGAAGCCGTCCGGTGAGACGACAGCGCAGAGGGTGATGGGGAGGAGGAGGACGAGGAAGGTGAGGATTTTTGCGAAAGGTTTGCGGGAGAAGGTGTGGCCGCAGGTCTCGTCGGCGCAGCAGGCGATGGATGCCGGGGTGAGGAGATAGGCGGCGGCCATGAGGGCGAGGCCGATGCCGGCCCAGAGGACATGGGGGCGGAAGGTGGGGGTGAGGAGGGCGTTGACGCGGCCGCTGAAGAAGAAGAGGAGGAGGACGCCGCTCCAAGTGAGGAGGGTTGCGCCCGGGAGCCAGCGTGAGAAGAGCCTGTTCATAATCCGCCTCCGACATTAGCGCCGCCGCCGAAGATCTGCAACGCGTCGAGGCGCCAGCAGAGGAGTGCGATCAGGGCGAAGAGGCCGAGGCCAAGGCAAGCGACGGCGCGTTTGTTGAAGACGAGACCGTAGAGCCAGAAGAGTTTGAGATCGAACATGGGACCGAAGAGAAGGAAGCCGAGTTTGGCGGCGGGGGAAAAGGCGGTGAAGGTCCATGCGACGAAGGCGTCGGTGGAGCTGCAGAGGGCGAGGAGCGCGGCGAGGACCATGAGGGCGGCGATGGAAGCCAGCGGGGAGCCTGCGAATACGGTGAGCACTTCCTGACGGATACCGGTGTTAAAAACGGAGGTGATGGCTGTGCCGATGACGAAGAAGAATCCGACATCGAGGAAGTCCGAGGTGGCTGACTGGACGGCCATGAGCAGCTTGCCGCCGAAGCCGAGGTTGGCGGGTTGCGGGGTTTGGTCTGGGGCGGCGGCGATGCTGAGGCCCTGTCGACGGTTTGTGGAGGACTCGCTGAGCATGGCGGCGCTCAGGAGGCGTTCTCTTGGGAGGGTCTGGACGATGAAGCCGACGCCGACGGCGAGGAGGTAGCCGATGCCGAGACGCAGGGCGGTCATGACGGCGGGTTCGGGCTGGGTGCTCTGGCTGAAGGCCTGCCATGTGCTCAAGGCCACGATCGGGCTGACGATCGGTGCGCCCAGCATGTAGGTGGTGGCGTAGGAGAGCGGGAGCCCCTTTTTGAGGAAGCGGCGGATGACCACGACGCTCCCGCATTCGCACATGGGAAAGATCAAGCCGAGCAGTCCGACAAAGCAGATGGCGGCGCCCGGGCGGGACGGGAGCATCCGTGTGATCCGCTCTGGTGAGACGAACACGTCGACGAGGCCGGAGAGGAGGGAGCCGAGGAGGAGGAAGGGGACGCCCTCCAAGAGCACGCTCAGAAAGGAGACGGCAAAGTCGTGGAAGCTGAAGTTGAACCAAGACATCAGGAGGCGGGGTGGTGCCGACGGGGCGGGGTGGGGGACCAAATTGGCGGCTTGGAGGCGGGCTGGCAAGCGGTTGGTGCGTGCTCTTTTCCATTGCCAAGGGGCACAGCAATGCCTTCGGTGTGGGCAGGCTAACGCCGACGCCCCGCGCCATGTTTCAGATTGTTTTCAACGAAATCAGCGCTGCCGAGATGGCTGCGCTTCCCAAGGACCTGCAACTGGATTTGCTCGCGGAGTTCGAGTTGCTGCCGAACGATTTCGAAAAGCTCGATCCGGAGAAGTTTGGGGTGATTGAACGCGACGGAAAGCGGCTGCTGCGGTACCGCGCCAAGGACTACCGGATTTACTTCGCGCAAGGGGCGGAGGGGGTGGTGGTGCATCGGGTGCTGCACAAGAATACGCTGAGGGACTTTTTGTTCCGGGCGCGCCTGCCGATGCCAGCGGAGGACGAGGAGCTTGCGGGTCAGCGGGGCTTTTGGAAGTTGATCGAGGAGGCCGAAAAAAGCCGCCGGAAGGAATGAACCTGCGCATTGTGGCGTGCGTGGTGGTGGCGGTGCTTGGGATCTTTTTTTGGTTGAGCAGTCTCAAGCCCAGTTTCACCAAGCACAAAATCACCGAGCGCCCGATGCGGCCCAACTTCGGGGCGTATGTGGAGGAGAGCGTCGATACCGACACGGGTGAGAAGAGTGTGTACCGGGAGATCACCGTAACAACGAAGCTCGTCGAGCAGGGCGCCCAAGGGGGCGGCGGCAGGGGAGGAAAGGGCGGCGTGCGAGCAGGGGGGCCACCGCCTGAACCCATCATTCCACCCACTCCGTGAATTTTTACCCCTCCGAAGACGAGCGCCGGGAGAAGTTTCCGGTGTGCCGGTCGAAGATTTTTCTGGCCCATGCCGGGGTGACTGCGCTGCCGCAGTGTGTTGCGGACGCGGTGTGCGCGCACACGCAGCGTTCGGCGGAAAACCCGCAGGAGTTTGGGGAGGTGCTGGCCGACATCAAGGACACCCGGCGGGTGTGCGCGCAGTTCATTGGGGCGCACCCGGAGGAGATTGCCCTGCTGGGACCGACCTCGCTGGGGCTGAGCCTTGTGGCCAATGGCCTTCCATGGGAGGAGGGGGATGAGGTGCTTTGTTACAAGGGAGACTACCCCGCCAACGTGTATCCGTGGATGGAGCTGGGGCGGCGCGGCGTGCAGGTGCGTTATCTGGAGCCGGAGCGTCCCGGGGAGATCACTGTGGAATTAGTGGAAGCCGCGCTGACCAGCCGCACCCGCCTCGTGGCGCTGGCGAGTGGTCATTTTCTGACCGGCTATCGGATTGATGTGGATGCCATCGGCCGCTTGCTGAGGGCGCGCGGGGTTTTGTTTTGTCTGGATGCGATTCAGACCCTTGGGGCGTTTCCGTTGAGTGTTGAGCACGTGGATTTTCTGAGTGCGGACGCGCACAAGTGGATGCTGGGGCCACTCGCGATCGGGATCGTGTATGTGGCGAAAGCGCATCTGGATCTCCTGCGGCCGACGCTCCTCGGGGCGTGGAACGTGCGTTCGCCGCATTTCCTCGCGCAGGACACTGTGGAATTTGTGCCAACGGCCCAACGTTATGAGCCGGGGGTGCTCAACGTGGCCGGGATTTACGGGATGCGCGCGGCGCTGGAGTTGATTGGTGGGCATGGCATGAGCCGCGTTGCGGACCGACTCATGGAGTTGAAGGGGCACCTCCTGGACCTCCTCGACCCTCTGGGGTTCGAGGTTCTCGGCCCTCGGGCGGGGGAAACGGCTGCGAGCACCACCACCTTCCGACATCCCCGGGCGGAGAGTAGCGCCCTTTTCGCCGTTTTGGAGGCGGCTGGGGTGGTGTGTTCCCTGAGGAGAGACCGCGGGGGGCGGGAGTACCTGCGCCTGAGTCCTCATTTTTACAATACGGAGGAGGAACTTGGGCGGGTGGCCGCGCTGTTGGGGAAGGCGCTTTCCGGGGCTGGTGGAGACTAGCGGGACAGACGGGTTTCAGGAAACGCGAACCGCGTCGCCTGTGGATGGGGTGCCATCGGGTACGGCGGGGGATTGGTTCCGGCATTTGGGGGGAGGAGGCAGCGGGAATTTTGCTGAAAACACCATGAAAAGCGGCCAAAAAACCGATTTTTCAGGCCTTTTTGCGGCTTTTTTGTGCTTTTCCGCGGGATGAGGGGGGAGGGGGGGCTTGACCTCAGGGAAACCCGGCGCGTAGCATCCGCGGCGTTCGGTAAACAGGAGTCACCCACTTTGGACCTCAAAGACATCAAAGAACTAATCGCGCTGATGAGGAAGAACGACCTCTCGGCATTCAAACTCGAGCAGGAAGGCTTCAAGATTTCCCTGAAAAGGGGGAACGATTTCCAGCCCGTCATTTCCACGGCGCTGCCGACGCAGATGTCCGTGCCTGTCGCGGCTCCTGCAGCTCCTGCGGCCGCTTCCGCTCCGGCGGGGGGGGGCGCGGAGAAATTGAAGGAGATCACCTCGCCGATGGTGGGGACTTTCTACAGCGCGCCGTCCCCTGAGGCGGGCCCGTTTGTAACCGTTGGCCAGGAGGTTACGGAAGAAACCACGGTATGCATCTTGGAGGCCATGAAGGTGATGAATGAGATCAAGGCGGAGTGCCGTGGGGTGATCGTGGAAATCCTCGGTCAGAGCGGCAAGCCGGTCCAGTTCGGGCAGCCCCTGTTCCGCCTCCGTTAAAGTCGCCGCTGGTTCGTTCGAGGGCCAGCCGCCTATCCGTTTTCCGACCTCCACAGTGAGCCGTCCCGTTCGTGAGGTGGCCCGCGCAAAGTCCCTGACCCGATGTTCAACAAAGTCCTGATCGCCAACCGCGGTGAGATTGCCCTCCGGGTGATCCGCGCATGCAAGGAGCTCGGAATCAAGACCCTCGCGGTCTATTCGGAGGCCGATGTGGATTCGCTCCACGTCCAGCTCGCTGACGAGGCGATCTGCATCGGGCCGGCCCTCAGTTCCCAGAGCTACCTGAAGATCGACCGGATCATCAGCGCCGCGGAGATTGGCGACGTGGACGCGATCCATCCCGGCTACGGGTTCCTTGCCGAGAACGCCCACTTCGCGGATGTCTGTGCCAGCTGCAACATCAAGTTCATCGGGCCACCGTCCGATGCCATCCGGGCGATGGGCGACAAAAACACCGCGCGTGCGACTGCGCGTGCCGCCGGTGTGCCCGTGACTCCCGGCTCGGACGGCTTGGTGGAGACGGAGCAGGAGGCGTTGAAGGTGGCCAAAAAGATCGGTTATCCGGTGATGATCAAGGCGGTGGCGGGGGGCGGAGGGAAGGGGATGCGTCCTGCGCACAACGATGTCTCGCTGGTTCAAGGGTTCCACGGGGCGCGGATGGAGGCGGAGAAGGCGTTTGGTAATGCGGGGGTTTACATCGAGAAACTCATCGAGAACCCGCACCACATCGAATTTCAGATCATGGCCGACACGCACGGGGAAGTGGTGCACATCGGTGAGCGGGACTGCTCGATGCAGCGCCGCAACCAGAAGATCATCGAGGAATGTCCCTCGCCGCTGATGACCGACGATCTGCGTCAGCGCATGGGGGATGCGGCGGTGAAGCTGGCGCGGGCGGTGGATTACGTCGGGGCGGGCACGATGGAGTTCCTGGTCGATGAAAAGGGGAACTTCTACTTCATGGAGATGAACACCCGCATCCAGGTGGAGCACACCATCACCGAGGAAGCCTACGGCATCGACTTGGTGAAGGAGCAGATCAAGGTCGCCATGGGCGAGCCTCTCTCCCACTTCGTGCGCAATGCGAAGCTGAAGTATCACGCCATCGAATGCCGGGTGAACGCCGAGGATCCCTTCAACAACTTCCAGCCCAGCCCCGGGCGCATCGATCTCTATTACGCACCGGGCGGACGCGGCATCCGCATCGATTCCCACGCCTACGCGGGTTACAGCGTGCCGCCGCATTACGATTCGATGATCGCCAAGGTCATCGCCATGGGCACGACCCGCAGCAATGCCATCGACCGGATGCGCCGCGCACTGGGCGAGTACATCGTGAGGGGGATCAAGACCACGATCCCCTTCCAGCAGGCCATCATGTACGATCCGAACTTCGTGCGCGGAGTCTACGACACCAGTTTTGTCGCCAGAATCATCGAGTCTGGCATGGCCCGGATGCGCCCCAAGTAGGGCTCCCGTTGTCCGCAACCCGCCTGCCTCCGCCTCCGACGAAGTGAAGCCGATCGCCGACTGCCGTCTCTACGGAATCTTGGACCTCGGCTACGTGCGCGGTGCTGACATGCCTGGCATGGCGGCGCGCATGATCGAGGGTGGTGTGGATATTCTCCAACTCCGGGGAAAAGGCGCGGCCGAGGAGGAGGTCGAGGTGCTCGGAAACCAGGTTCTGGAAGTGACGGAGTCCGCCGGGGTGCCCCTGATCATCAACGATTATCCGCAATTGGTGCCCTCCATCGGAGCACGCGGCGCCCACGTGGGGCAGGACGATTTTGCGGTCGAAGACGCCCGTTGGCGTGCGGGACGATCGCTGGCTGGCGAGGTGGATCGCCCATGGATTGGCAAATCCACCCATAGCATCGCGCAGGCCCTTGCTGCCGAGGCGGAGGGGGCGGATTACATCGGGTTCGGGCCGCTTTTTGCAACGCCCACGAAGCCCGGTCGCCCCGCGGTCGGGATGGCGGATATCGCGGCGGTGATGGCGCAGGTGCGCATCCCTGTGTTCTGCATTGGGGGGATCAAGCGGGAGAATCTTGGGGCGGTGCTTGCTGCGGGTGCGCGGCGGGTGGTGATTGTCTCCGGGATCCTTCAGGCATCGGACGTGGTGGGCTACTGCCGCGAGGTGAAGGCGCAGCTGGCAGATCTGGAGTGAGGGGGGATGAGGGCGGCGGTCTGTGCGCTCGCTCTTGCTCTTGCCGCCCCATTGCCCCGCCAATCCGGAGCCGGCTCTTTTGTGGCGGCAAATTCGCGTGCCAGCGGGGCGATTGGCGTGGAAGGATGGATTCCATGAAGACCACCCCCCTGCTGGTTACCCTGCTGATCTGCAGCCATGCGCTCGCTGTGGAACTCGACGTCCGCAATGCGGCGGAGTTTGCCAAATGCGCGTCCCCCGCCTCGGAGTTGCGGCGTCTCGGGACGGACATGCGTTTTCTCGAGGGGCCCCAGTGGGTGCCTGCCGCAGCCGGCGGGTATCTCGTATTTAGCGACATCCCCTCCAACCGCATCCAACGCTGGACGGAGAAGGAGGGGGTCACCGTGTGGCGGGAACCCAGTGGCAACGCGAACGGGAACACGGTGGACAGCCGCGGACGCGTCCTGACGGCGGAGCACGGAGGGCGTCGCATCTCGCGCACGGAGGCCGATGGAAGCGTGACGACCGTGGCCGACCAGTTTGAAGGGCGGAAACTCAATTCGCCCAACGACGTGGTGGTGGCGGCCGATGGCGCCGTGTACTTCACCGATCCTGATTACGGGCTGCCCACGGATCCCGCCACCAAGCAGCGCACCGGCAAGGAGCAAGCGGGCGACTTCGTCTACCGGTGCGATCCCGAGCGCGGCACGGTGGAGAAGGTGGCGGGCGATTTTGTAAAACCCAACGGCCTTTGTTTCTCGCCGGACGGACGCCGGCTTTACGTCGCGGATTCAGGGGGGCCGCGTCACATCCGCGTGTTTGACGTGGGGACGGGCGGTCGTCTCGAGAACGGCCGCGTGTTCTGCCAGATCGACAAGGGCGGCCCGGACGGGATCCGTTGCGACCGGGAGGGGCGTGTGTGGTCGAGTGCGGGGGACGGCGTGCATGTGTTTGCGCCGTCGGGCGAGTTGCTCGGGAAGGTCCTCGTGCCGGAGAGTCCGGCGAATCTTGCATTTGGCGGGGAGGATATGGGGACGCTCTTCATCACCGCCCGCAAATCACTCTACGCGCTGAAGGTGGATGCGCGCGGGCTGCGGTAGGGCGAGTGCCGCGGGGCGGAAGGGGCTCTGCATCTGATATTTCCTGATATCCTGACGCCCTCGATGATCCGCGGGCGCGGACCCTTGGCGCAGTGGGCGTCTTCGATCTCTTTGGAATGGGGCGCGAGGCAGGTCTGCCCATTGGCATCGGTCCGTGCCGGAGAGGGTTTTCACGCAACGGCACAACGGCATAACGGCACAAAGCAGGGGAGAAAGGCGGCGGACTTCGTAGGCCCCATGGGGTCTGTCTTTCTCCGCTCCTGCCGGATCCCTCCTTTGCGTGGGTGCGGGGCCGCCGCCTCATGCCATCCGCGGCGGGCTCCAGCGCTAATCCGGAATCTGGTCGAGGAAAGCCAGCATCTGCTCAAAGCGGTTCTTCGCCGTGGAGTGATCCACCGGCGCGCTCTGGATGTCGACCAAGTTGCGGTGCTCCACCCATTCCGCTGGAAACTCCTTCACAAAGGAGCTGCGCGTGCATGGCATCGTGCTTCCGTAGCGGATGCGCTGGTTGCACCACGTCATGGTCAGCGTCCGCATGGCCCGGGTGATTCCCACGTAAAGCAGGCGGCGCTCCTCATCCACTGTTCCAGCCATCTTCGACTGTTCATGAGGCAGCAGCCCCTCCTCGAGCCCGATCAGGTACACGTGCGGAAATTCCAGCCCCTTGGCTGCATGCAGCGTGATGAGTGTCACCCCGCGTCCCTCCTCCTTGTCGTCTTCCTTCTCCTGCTCCTGGCGCAGCATCATGTCGCCGATGAATTTCTGCAGACCGTCGGGCGATTTCTTCTGGTTCTCATCAAACCAGCGGATCACCTCCAGCAGCTTGCTCTCGCGCTTGACCCCTTCCTCCGGCGTCTTGCAGGTGCGCCGCAGGTCGGCGATGTACCCTGTTTCATCGATGAACGCGCGGAGCACGCCCGCCTGATCGGCAAGCGGCTCGTTGAGCTTCGTCTCGTAACGGTCCAGCAATTCCACAAACGTATCGATGGCATTGCGCGCCCGGGTGGTGAGTTCCCCCCGGAATGCCTCATCCTGCAGCACCTTGAACACGCTGCAACGCGCCTTGATGCTCGCCTCCACCGCGCGCTCCACGAGGGTGTCCCCAATCCCGCGCGCCGGCGTGTTGATGATCCGCAGCAGCGACACATCATCGTCCGCATTCACCAGACAGCTCGCATAGGCCAGCAGATCCTTGATCTCCCGCGCGTCGAAGAAACTCTTCCCGCCCACCACCCGGTACGGGATCTTCATCTCACGCAGGTGCTGCTCGACGGAGCGGCTCTGGGCGTTCATCCGGTACAACACCGCAAAGTCCTCGTGTTTGAGGCCCTCGTTGAACGTGCGTTGTGCGATCTGGCTGGCCACGTACTCCGCCTCCTGCCGGTCGTCGGGCGCCATCACCACATTCACCTTGTCGCCTCCCTCCACCGCGCTCCAAAGCTGCTTGGGCCGGCGGCGTGGGTTGTTCTTAATGAGCGTGTTGGCCGTGTTCAGGATCGCATTCGTCGACCGGTAATTCTGCTCGAGCTTGATGACCGTCGGTCCCGGGAAATGCTCCTCAAACTCCAGAATGTTCGACACCTCCGCTCCCCGCCATCCGTAGATCGACTGGTCGTCGTCGCCCACCACCGCCACATTCGGGCGCGTGCCCGGCGGCGCATCCACCGCCTTGGCCAGGAGCGACACCAGATCGAGCTGGAGCCGGTTCGTGTCCTGAAACTCGTCCACCATCAGATACTGGAACCGCCGGTTCCAACGGGCGCGCACTTCGGGGAACTCCTGGAGCAGCTTCACTGCGAGCAAAAGCAAATCGTCGAAGTCCACGGCGTTGAGCGTCTTGAGCTCCGCCTGATAGCGAGCGAACACCGCACCCAGCAGGCTCTGCTCATCCTCCGGCGCGCTCCATCCGTTGTTCTTGGCCTTGGAAATCAGGCTTTTGGCCACGCCGGGATCCAGCTTCTCATCCTTGGCGGCCGTGCGGGTGATGATCTTCTTGATCAGCCCCGTTGTGTCCCCCTCGTCGTAGATGGAGAAGTTGCGTTTGTACCCCAGTTTCTCGATGTCCTGGCGCAGGAGTCTCATGCAGAGCGCATGGAACGTGGACATCGTCACCTCCTTGGCCTTTTCGGGCTCGATCAGGCGCCGGAGCCGCTCGCGCATTTCATTGGCCGCCTTGTTCGTGAACGTCACCGCAAGGATCTGCGACGGATCCACTCCCGAACAAATCAGGAACGCCACCCGCGTCGTGATCACCTTGGTCTTTCCCGTCCCGGCTCCTGCGAGAATCAGCAGCGGCCCATCCGTGGCACGCACCGCTTTTTCCTGTTCGGGGTTGAGTTCAAAAAGGCGAAGGGAGGACATGGCAGCGCGCGCCACAGAATGCCCTGCCCTGAGGCCCCCGCAAGGGTCGGATCAAAAAAGTTCCGTGAATCGCATTTTGGATTGCCTTTGCCGCACCACAAACCCCTCCGCCGCTTCCATCGCGTGCCTCGTCTCCACCAAGGCCGTTTCCGCTGAAGCGCCGCCCAGCCAGCCCTTGGAGCCCGCTCTCTGCCGAGTGATCAGGGCTTTTTCGCCGCGGGCGCGTCTTTTTGCGGCGGGGTTTCCCGGTAAGCCTTCTTGTCCAGATAAAGCGCCACGCGCGACTTGATCTCCTCCTGCGTCTCCTGACTCTCCTTGTCACTGAATTCCACCGCTCTGCGCTGCATCTTTACAGCCACCTCGAAGTTACCCGCCTCCGCGTACGAGGCGGCGAGGGTGTCGAGGTATGCGCCATTGGCCCACTCCGTGAGTTCGCAGGCCCGGGTCGCCAGTTCCACCGCCCTCTTGCCATCACGCAGCCCATCGGCAGGTCCTGTGCTCAGCAGCCATGCGTAATCATTCCAGCCTTGCGCAAATCCTGTGTGCCGCTTGGTCAGTGTCCCGTAGTCAGCCAGCGCCTTTTCAATTTGCCCGCCGACATAATACACCGACGCACGTCCCAGCAGCGCCTCGATCATGCCGGGTTGTTCCTTCAGCACCTTCGAGTAATCGGCCAATGCTTCTTCGAATTTCCGATCTGCCCGCCGGATCTCAGCGCGCCCGATCAGCGCCGTCTCGTCCTTGGGATCCTGCTTCAGGACTTCCTCAAAATCCGCCAGCGCTTCCGCCTTTTTCCCCATGCCAGCATACACATATCCCCGCTGGACGAGGGGGCGCGTCTCTCCGGGGCTCAGCTGAACCGCCTTCGACAAATCCGCCACGGCACCCTCCATCTCTTGCAGGCCCATCCGAGCCGAGGCGCGGCCTGTGTAGGAAATGGGATCCTTCGGCTCCAACTCGATGCATTGGCCGAAGTCGGCTTCCGCTTCCTTCCATTCCCGCCGCAGCAGCCGTGTCTGTCCGCGCGCCTGAAGTGCCGGAACATTCTTCGGGTTCACCTGAATCGCTCCATCCAAGTCGGCCAGCGACGACAGGAAATTCCCCGCACCTCCGTTAAGCAACCCTCGGCAGTACAGTGCCAGTTCGTTGAGCGGATCCAGCCGCAGCGCCGTGTTGAAATCCGCCAGCGCGGGGTCGAACTCCTTCTTCTTGTGCCGGATATATCCGCGCACCGCGAGCGCCTCCGCGTTTTCAGGAGCAAGGCGTACCGCCTCGTCCAAGTCCTCCAGTGCACGATCGTATGCGCCTCGGTCCGCGCGCAGACGTCCGCGCCAAAGACGCGCCTCCGGATGATCCGGCTTCTCCTTGAGCAGGCTGTCGAGGGCCTGCAACGCTCCGTCGTAGTCCTGGCGCCCCATCGCGGCCCTCGCTTCCGCCAGATGATCTGGAACCACCGCCTTGATCACCGCGGGAGCGGTCTGAAAGGCACCGACGACGAGGAGCAACAACGCAGCGCGGAGGAGGGGCAGGGGCTTCACACGCGCAACCCTATCCGCTTCCCCCCCAAGTTCAAGACCAGCCCCCGTCACACGATGGGGGCCACTGCGATCTGGGGAGCAACCACAGACGGCGGTTGAAGACAGGGGAAGCGCTTAAAGTTTTCGTGCCGCCATGTAGCTGCGGTCGGCGGCGGTCGGCTGGCTCTCCACCCATTCAAAGCCAATCCCGTCCAGATACCGACGCATCTCGCCCAGTGAGTAGCACCGGCCTTCCGTGGAATGCATCAGCAGCGCGGAATACTGGGCGACAGGAAGGGGCCCGGTCTTCTTCACGTTGAGATGGCAATCGTGAACCACCAACAGTCCGCCGGGAGCGAGTGCCCTGTGGGACTTGGCCAGCAGTTCGAGCACCACGGGCTCATCCCAATCGTGCAGCACGTTCGAAATCAGATGCACGTCGAAGCCGCCCGGGAGTTCGCCCGCAAACATATCCCCTGCAATCACCTCCACCCGCCCACTGCATCCCTGCCGCTCCACAGCCTCCCGTGCGATCCGGTCCACGGGGGGCTTCTCGAAAACGGCGGCGCTCAACTCCGCGTGGTGCGCCACCATGCTGCACGCATAAATCCCCGAGCCGCCCGCGATGTCCAACAATCGGCGCGCTCCGGAAAGATTCACCTTCTTCGCGAGCGCCTGCCCCAGATACACCCCGCGACAATCCATCGCCGCTGTGAACTGCGTTGCGAACTCGGGTCGTTCCATTGCCTGCGCCCACGCCTCCGCATCGTAGCTTCCCCAGTTGGCAGGCTTCCCCGTGCGCAGCACCTTGAGCATGTCGAGAGTCTGCGGACGGTCCTTGAGAGCCGCGTAATACGGCGCCAGATACCACTGCGAACTCCGTACCAAATGTTCCCGCGCACGCAGCGTCGCATGATAGCAGCCGCCCGACTCCGTCACCAACCCCATGGCGGCGAACAGCGTCAGCATCACATCCGCCGGCCGCGGGTGAATTGCAAAGTGCGCGCACACCGCTCCCAGCGTGGAGGGATTCTCCGCCAGCCATGTGAAGAAATCCAGATGCGCCACCCCTGCTGCCAGCAAGTCCACGCCGTAAATCCCATCACGGGCCCGGTAAATTTCCAAGGGATCGGTCGCGGGCACTTCGCACAGATGCTTCATCTCACGATCCTCGGTGCGCGCCCTTCGTTTTCCAATCCTCAATCCCCAATCCCGCCCGCATCCTCCGAACGAATTTGGGATCCGGCATTTTGGGAAATCTCCGCAGGGGAATCCCCTTGCCAATCCGCGCGCCCGGCGGCACAGAGTGCGGGCGCCAGCCCCCATGAAACTCCTCTCCACACTCCTTCTTGCCGTCATGCTCACCTCTTCCGTCCTCGCTGCCGACGCCCCGCTCCGCCATGTCGTCCACTTCAAGTTCAAGGCCGACGCGGATCAGACCCAGATCCAGAAGGTCGTTGAAGAATTCGCCGCTCTGAAGGGCAAGATCAAGGAGGTCAGCTCTGTTGAGTACGGGACCAATGTCAGCCCCGAAGGCCTCGACAACGGGTTCACGCACTGCTGGATCGTCACCTTCAAGGACGCCAAAGATCGCGACGCTTATCTCGTGCATCCCGATCACAAGGCCTTCGTCGCTCTCCTCAAGCCCGTGCTCGAAGCCGCCTTCGTCGTCGACTTCTTCGCGAAGCAGTAGTCCGTAGTCGTCCGTGGCCGGAAGGGGGCGGCAGCGGCCCGGACTCCGCGGGATCACTTTCTGAGGGGAACCCCTTTTTGCAAAGGGCGCGCTCCTGCGTGAGTCGTGCGTCCATCGGCTCCGTGAGGATTCGCCGATAGGGACAGGCGTGCGTCGGTGATGGCACCCGTGACGGCCCGCCGCCGTTCGGTGCCGCCCATGGTGAGGTTGGCTCGATTCATTCGCGGTAAATGGGAGTCGCAAGCCCTCCACTGGCGAGATGGAAGATCACTTTCTTGAAGCCAGTCGTTCGGAGACGCTCCTCCAAGTCGTCAACGGCAGTCTTGAATTTGTCGTCCGGCCACATTCGAGTCGGCTTGCTCATGATGACGACGATCATCGCCCGCCGCGTCGTGGCGGCTGTCACGCGCTCGGCAAGTGCCGTGATTGGAAACGGTTCATTGTGTTTCCCGGGCCGCTCGAAATAGAGCCTGTCGGCACCGTCAAAAAACAGGATCGCGTCGGCTTGGTGCTGTTGTTCATCTGCGAGGGAGGGACGCAGTGCCAGTTCGTCCGCGGGCAGAGCCGGCGGGAGAAGCGCGC